>JBBQWG010000020.1:0-107634 GCA_038210825.1 Verrucomicrobiales bacterium | reverse complement strand
TCGAGGATGTTGGACATACCCCCCGATCCAAGCACATGGGCCGTGCCGGAAAGGAAGCGGTTCTACCTCCAAAAGTGGTGCACTTTGAACCCGATTAAGTGACCATCAGGTGGTGCACTTTGAGTGACCGCCGACAGTTGTAAGCCCGAGTGTTCAGAAGGGCCTCAGCGTACCGGCGGTGCAGGTCACCCTTAATGCCAGAAACAAATTCCCGGGCTTCGGCGAAACTCAATTCTTTATTATGACAGACGGACCTAAGAGGAAGTTCGGGATCAATTGCCGTCATCAACAAATCCGGGTTGGCCAGACACAGGCGTGCGAGGCCGGGGCTCTTTCCGGAATTGGCAAGTAATGCGAAGGCGTAAGACTTCTCCGACCAAGATCCCATCAGCCACCCACGGAGTTGCTTGGCGGCGTCTTCGGGGGAATTCGCCAGCAGTTTATTAAATTCGGCGCGCGTGCCGACAGGTTTTTCCGGTTGCGGTATGGAATCAACAACCATGGCAGCCTGATGGAGAGTCGTGAACCAGTCCAAAACATCACCGGCTTCCTTCTCGTTTTGGTGAAGTGCCCTAGCCCGTTCCGTTTCCGGGAGGAGCAAAAATGTGCGGGCGCATTGAATTAAGTCCACTTCCGCGAGGTCCTTCTTCGTAAGCGCTGCCTGCCATGACGTCTCCAGATTGCGAGGAAAGTCATTTTCGGCAGGTTTCCTTTCCGTAGTCATAGAGGAGACAATCAGGGGGGGTCCGTGAGGCCTCGGAGACAACCACACTCCCAGAGTATAGCCGCAAGCGACGCAACCCAATGCCAAAATCAATATGCGCGGCAGCGGCTTCATTCCAACGGAGGTAATGCTTCAAGTTCACGCTTCCATGCTTCTTTTGCGGCACCTTCGAGTTTCGGGAGCAATGCTTCGATGGCTCCTCGTCGCGAGGCGGGATCTCGGATTGATTCAACCAAAATCGAAGCATCTGCACCTCCCCGGCGTGCCAGTTGGCTTACCGCTCCCCCAGCAAACGACCTCCTGAGCGCGGGGTTGGACAATTCAGATAGCTTTGCCAGTAGGGCTTCGCTGGACCCATTGGTCATGACCTCGGAGTAGCCAGCTCCGAATGCGGCCCAAGAAATAGCATGGTCGAGGGCACTTGCAGGTTTGGTCGACTGTCGCGACGCGAGCCATTGGAAAAGTTGTTCGCCCCTCATCCAAGTGAAGTTTGAACTAGCTGGGTCAAACAAACCTTCACTGGGGGGCATTCCCACCATGTCTGGGACCGAGGACGGCCACTCCATCCGACTTGCTTCATCCAGCTTGCCCTTGGCAAGCAGCATGAAAGGAAGTAAAGCTGAAGGGCATCTGGCGGACTGCAAAAACTCGCGGCATGCTGGAGGCACTCCCGCCGACCAATCAAACGATTCCAAAAGGCACCATCCAAGGACGGAATTTGGAACAGACTGGTTTGCAAACAAGCTGCGCAATTGTTCCACCTTTAGTGGAGGAGAAATTCTTAAATTGTCCAAAGTTGTGGAACTGATTTGTTTTCTGCTTTGAAGAAACTCCAATGCCCACTCAGGATTGAGCGTAACCGAAATCCCGCGCGTCAGACTGCGTTGCAGAGCTTCGCAGAGCGCCGTCCTGTTCGATCCACTCACGGTTGTATAGAGGCCAAAAATTGCGAACGCTGGCGCGGGCCAGTCCCGCCTACGGACATATTCATTTGGCCAGCGGGATTGTGAGTTCCGGAGCAATCCCATCAGGGCAATTGCAGGCGATTGCGACTCCAACTCAAGCAATTCTGATTCTTTAATAGCTTCACCTGCTTGGCCTGAAACAATTTCCAAAAGCCGGTTTTGCCGGTTGGGAGTGGCCGCCTCCACCCGCTTACTTTTTTTTTCAGTGTTTGGCACCGAAGGTTTTTCCAAGACTGTGCTGTCCTTCAGGAAACTAGCTGCCAATAAACCAAACGTCAGCGATCCAAGCGACACAAGGATTTCCAAACGCAGCTGCATTGCAGGGACTTTAGCGACCTCTTTGTTTTTTGAACAGGGAAAGTTTCTTTACGGGCTCTTCAAAGCTGTTGTGTATCACGATTTGCCCGGAGAATCACCCGCTGGCGATGGGTTTTCTTGATGGAATCATGACGCTGAACGGCTGAATAGCGACTTCAGCTCACAGCTTGGCTTGATTCCTTGCAGGGTGCACAATAATAATTGATATTGCCGAAGGGCGGGGGATTTCTTCCCGATGCCCACCCCAAACGCTGCCACCGTTCTTGAGCGCGTTCTCACCGCCGCCAAGGAACGGGAAGTGGCCGCCCCTACTCTGGCCGCCTACCGCCGCACGTGGCTCAAACTCGTGGCATGGACTACGGCCGAAGGATTTGAATTGGGAGCGCTCCCGCGCGAAAAAGCCCTCGCTTATTACGAGGATCTCACCAGCAACCGCTCCGCTTCCCACCACCTGCAGGTGAAGGCGGGACTCGCGTTCCTCTACAAAGTCCTCGATAAAAAAAGCCCGTTTACGGACTGCCTTGCGCCCCGGTTCCGCCCGGAAGTCTTGGAATTCCATTTTTTGGAGGCGGGCGACATTGGAAAAGTCCTTCTCGCCATGCGCCACGAGTTGAGCGGCGACTATTTTGGAAGGTTGGCTTCACATCTGGCGGAAGCGCTGTTTTTTACGGCCTGCCGGTTTCATGAATGGGCGCTGCTTTCGACGGACCGTCTGGTCCGGAACGGGGCAGGGGAGTTTACGTCCGCCCGGCTCAGGGTGAAGGGAGGAAAACTTCGGGATGTGCCGCTCATGCCCCGGTTGGGAGATTCTTTGCGCGAGTGGGCGCATTTTTTGGAGGGCCTCAAAGGAGTCCGACTGCGGCGCGGATCGGTGGAATTTGCTGGAAGCGAATTGGTTTTTCCGGGACGGGACGGAACCCCTGTCAGCAATCAGGCCTTTAATCGACGGCTGGCGGCCGCGTGCCGGGCCGTTGGCGTTCCCGTGATCACCGCTCACGGGTTGCGCCACAGCGCGGCCAATTTGCTGCTCAACGAACGCGGCCGCAATATCCGGGAACTGCAGGAGCTGCTCGGGCACCACAGTTTGGCGACTACCGCCCGTTACACCCACATTGACCGCGAACGCCTCCGGGGGGTGGTCGGGGATCTTGCCCTGCCATGATTTCAGCCAAAATGCAAGTTCCCATGAAAATAATGAGAAAAACTTGTTGAAACTGGTCTTTGGATCCGCTAAGGTTTTTCTTGATTCTTGCCAACCCGTGAACCTGCTATGCCTGCCGCACGCCCGTTTTTATTTGATGGATCCCAAGCCGGTTGTTTTCATGTGGTCTCCCGGTTGATAGAGCGCCGCTATCTCCTTGACGATGAAGGGAAGGAAATGTTTCTCAAGATCGTCCGGGCTTATGAGGACCTGCTGGGGGTGGAAGTGCTCACGTTTTGTATCATGAGCAACCACTTCCACTTGCTGGTGCGGGTGCCCCATCGGCCGGAGGGGTTCGAGGTGCCGCTGGAGACGGTGGTGGCCCGGCTGGAGCGGGCTCTGGGGCAGGAGGCCATGGCGCTGTTGCGCTCCCAGCTCGAGTTCTGGCAACGGGCTGGGCTTGATGCCGTGATTGAAGAATGGCGGCAGAAACAAATCGCCCGGATGTTCAGCCTCAGCGAGTTCGTGAAATGCGTGAAGCTTCGATTTACCCGGTGGTATAACCGCAATACCGGACGCCGTGGGCCGCTGTGGGAAAGCCGGTTCACCTCCGTCATCGTGGAGGAAGAGGAGCGGGCCTTGCGGACGATGGCAGCCTACATCGATTTGAATCCCGTGCGGGCCGGCATGGTTCAGGATCCAGCAGATTACCGTTGGAGCGGATATGCCGAAGCGATGGCGGGGAAGGCCCGGGCGCGACGGGGCTTGGTGCGGATCATCGGGCAAATGGCGTGGCCCCGGGGGAGGGAGAAGGGTTTAGGATTCAGAGTTCAGGGTTCAGAGGGGCCGCCGATGCCATGGGAAGCCAAACCGTGGGGCGCAGAGCCCATTTCCCCGGTGGTGGAACGACGGGCTTTGGTGATTTACCGGGCGATTCTGGGAGGGCAGGGGGCGGAGCGGAAACGGGAGGATGGCAAGGTGATCCGGCGAGGCCTGTCGGAAAAGACCCGGGAGCGTCTCACGACGGCCAGCGAACGGCGTGTCAGGGCCGAGGTCCTGACGAGGCGGGTGCAGCATTTTACCAAGGGGGTTCTCCTGGGCAGCCGGATTTTTATTGACCAGTGGTTTGCCGGGCACCGTGAAATGGTGAAAGGGCGCAGCCGGACGGAGCGGCTGCGGGGAGCGCAAAGTCTCGGCCGACCGGCCCTGCGGGGACTGTATACGTTCCGCAATCCGACAGCCTGACCGATCGCCGGCATTTGACCCAGCCCGGAGTTCAAGTTCCCATGCGGTGGTCGAGATCGGTTCAGGGGCCGGTTTGAATTCAGGCGATGGGTTCGTCCATGGCTATGGTGCGTGAAAGCGACGGACCACGGAGCGAGGTTAAAACTGCATTTGCGCAAATGCTGTAACATGTGGTATGCTGAAATGCAGGAGGTTTTGAATTATGGCTCGGCTCACACTCGACATTCCCGACGAAACGCACCGCAAGCTCAAAACGCTTGCCGCCTACTTTGGTATGTCCATGAAGGACTTCCTGATCACCCGCGCTCTTCCGACCGAACAGGCTGCCTTGGCTTCCAATACGGCATCGGATTCTGCCAACCGCCTTGATGATCTGCTATTCAGGAATCCGACATTCCGTCTCTCGCCGGAAAATTGGGAAAAATTCAATGCCGCCTTGGAGGCCCCGGCCAATCCCAACAAGAGGTTGCGCAAATTGATGTCTACCCCGGGCGTACTCGATGAGCAGTGAGCTTCGTCCCGGAACATTTCCGATCAGCAAGGAAATGGACGTGGCACAGTTCGACTGTGGGGTTCCCGGGTTGAACGAATACTTGAGAAAATTCGCGCTTCAGAATCACGCGAACTTATCTGCCAAAACATTCACCGCTCTCCGCGCCAATACGGTCGTTGGCTATTACAGTTTGACGGTAGCATCTGCTGAACGTGATGAGCCGCCTGACCGCGTCACCAAGGGATTGGCCCGTCATCCAGTCCCGCTGATTTTGATCGCCCGTCTCGCTGTTGATAAACGTGAAAAAGGCCAAGGTCTCGGCAAAGCCATGATGAAGGATGCCTTTCGGCGAATCGTGAAAGGCACTGAGGATTTCGGATGCCGCGCCGTCGTGGTCCATGCCAAGGACGATCAGGCCAGAGCATTTTACGAGAAATGCGGCTTCGTTTCTTCCCCCGTGGTCCCGCTGCACTTGTTCATGTTGATCAAGGACATCCGCGCGGCGCTGGCATAATCTGCAGAGGCCTCAGATGAGCAGACGGTAATCGTAAGGTGCCGAAACAAATCCACCAAGGTAGGAGTATTGCCATGGCAAGTTAGGAGTATTGCCATGGCAAGGTAGGAGTATTGCCATGGAATCAGGACCGGGACCGGTTTGGTTCAGTCAGGGTCCGGAGCGGTGAAGACGGAACATCCCTGAGTCAGATTCCGGAGGTTTCCGGCCGGCCGGCCAGCAGTTCCATGATCCGTTCCACGATGCCCTCCACCGGCCAGAGGCGGCCCAGTCCTTCATAGCCGCAGGCGAGCAGACCGGCTTCCGGTCCGATAAAGTGGTAACCCCATTCCGTCAGGGTGGCCACGTTGCGCACCGTTGCCGGGTGACTCCACATCTTGCCATTCATGGCCGGGGCATGAAGAATGGGGGCGCGGGTGGCGAGGCAGATGGCGCTCAAGGCATCATCGGCCAGGCCATGGGCCAGTTTGGCCAGTATGTTGGCGGAAGCGGGTGCGACGACCACCAGATCAGCTCCGTCGGCCAGTTGGATATGTCCGGGCCGCCACGATTGTTTTTCATCGTAGAGGCCGGTAACCACGGGGTTTTGGGTCAGGACCTGAATGGTCAGGGGCGTGATGAATTCCTGGGCGTCGGCGGTCATTACGGCGGTGACGTTGCAGCCGCGTTTGCTGAGCAGGCTGGCCAGTTCGGCCGCCTTGTAGGCCGCGATGGAACCGGTGATGCCAAGCAGGACGTTGGGTTTCATGCGGGGGAGGAGGGGAAAGGGTTCAGGGTTCAGGTTTCAGGGTTCAGAGTGGCAGCATGGATGGGCCCAAACCGGGGTTTTTGTCAGACGGGAAAGCGGAGGCGGTTGCTGCGGAGGCGCTCGGAGGTCAAAATGGCCATGAATTTGGAAAAGTCCTCCTCCTTGCTGCGGCTCACGATAGTGTAAGCATAGAGCGGCCAGTGCTGCATTTCATCAATGGCATTGAGCAGGCGGAGTTGCAGTTCGGCTTCGGTCTCGGAACTGCGGCTGGTGAGGCGGGCGCGCAGTTCATCAATTCCGGCAGGGAGGATGAAGACGTCCACGAGGCTGTGGCGGATGGCCAGATCCTCACAAGCCCGGAGCTGGGCGGCTCCCTGGGGGTCGAGGTCCATCACCACATCCTCCCCGGCCGCGAGGCGTGGCAGCACCTGACTTTTCAGCGTGCCATACCGCCGGCCATGAACTTGGGCGTGTTCGAGGAAATCCCCGGCGGCGATGCGGCGTTGGAATTCCGTGTCCGTCAGGAAAAAGTAATCCCGTCCATCCTCCTCACCGGGCCGCATGGGCCGGGTGGTGCAGGAGGTGGTATAAAAAAGCGGAGTGGCTGCGGCCGCACTCCGGCAAACCGTAGTTTTGCCGGACCCCGAAGGGCCGGAGACAACGCTGAGAATGCCAGTGCGGCGGAGAGACTTGGTAGGGGGCAGGGGACAGGGGACAGGGGTCAGGGGTCAGAGGTCAGAGGTCAGAGGTCAGAGGTCAGAGGTCAGAGGTCAGAGGTCAGTGGTCAGTGGTCAGGCACTCGAGGAAATTTGTCATTTGTCATTGGTCATTTGCCATTTGTCATTGGCTACCGCCTGCTATTCGACATTCTGCACTTGTTCGCGGAGGCGTTCCACCTCGGTTTTTCCGGCGACGACGAGGTGTTGGATGGGGGCGTGATTGGCTTTGGCGCCCATGGTATTCAATTCGCGGTGCATTTCCTGGGTCAGGAAGTCGAGGGGCCGGCCGGCGGGGGTATCGCTGTCCATGAGGCGCTGGAATTCGGTGAGATGGCCGCCGAGGCGGGAGATTTCCTCACTGATGTCACATTTGTCAGCGAAGAGGGCAATTTCCTTGAGCAGGCGTTCGTCATCAAGGGGCAGAGGGAGTCCGGCTTCCTCCAGGCGCCGGTGCAGGGCGGCCCGGTGAAGCGGGCCCACTTTGGGAGCTTCGGAAGCGATTTGATCGAGCAGGTGCCTCAGATTAGACAGGCGGCTGGTGAGATCCGCATGGAGATGAGCGCCTTCCCTAACGCGGGCTTCGTCCCATGCGACGAGGGCAGCGGACACTGCAGAGAAGACCATGGGCTGGAGCAGGTCGGGAGTCAGGGCTTCCCGGTCTTCCAGGCTAAAAACGCCAGGCGCGCGGAGCAGGGCTTCCGGGGTCATCACCATGGGGCTGCCCAGCGCGGCTCCCAGCTGGGCGAGGTATGCGGCGTATTCCCTTGCCAGGGAATCATCGACACGAAGGGTGGAGGTAGCTTGGGTAGAAGTTTCGTAGGTGATGAGGCCATGTAGGCGTCCGCGCGAGAGCACGCCGGCCAGCAACTGGCGCACCCCGGCTTCGAGGGGCTGCCAATCGCGCGGGAGGCGAAGATCAATGTCCGCCTGCTTCCGGTTCACCGAAGACAACTCCACCGAGCAGTGCCCGCCGGGCCCGGTGGCCTCGCCCCGTCCAAATCCAGTCATGCTTTTCATGCCGCGCACCGTGGCAGGCATGGAGCGCGGGGCAATGGCAAGAAAGGAGCCGCCGCGCAGTCAGGCGATGATTTCCCGGATCGGCTTGCCGTGATCGATTTCGAGGCGTTTGCGGCCGGGGATTTCGAGCCGGCGGGAATCGAGGCCCAGTTGTGTCAGGATGGTGGCATGGATGTCGGTGACGTAGTGCCGGTGCTCCACGGCGTGGAAACCGATTTCGTCGGTGGCTCCATGCACGATGCCGCCCTTGATGCCACCGCCGGCCATCCAGACGCTGAATCCGTAGATGTGGTGGTCCCGGCCATCGCCTCCCTGCGAGCCCGGGGTACGTCCGAATTCCGTGGCGAAGACCACCAGGGTTTCATCCAGCAGGCCGCGGCGGGCGAGGTCTTCCAGCAGGGCTCCGACAGGTTGATCCACCGCGAGGGCGAGTTTGGAATGGTTGCCTTTGAGGCCGCTGTGGGCATCCCATGCTCCGGCTCCGCCGCCCCCGTGCTGGATCTGAATGAAACGCACGCCACGTTCCACCAGGCGGCGGGCGGCAAGGAGTTGTGAGCCGAAGTCGCGGCTATGTTCGTGAACGAGGCCGTAGAGAGTTTGGGTTTCCTTGCTTTCCCGGGAGAAATCGAGGGCTTCCGGCAGGGCATCCTGCATGCGGTAGGCCAGTTCATACGAAGCCACCCGGGCGGCCAGGGCGGAGTCGTCAGGATACGCCTGGCTGCGGAGGGTATGGAGTTCGCGTCTTAGGGCATTGCTGATTTCCTGGGCTCCTGCGGCAGAGGGCTGGGCGGGCTTTCCAAAATCCAACGGATTGGCAGGATCAATCCGCAGCGGCACCGCATCATGGGCTGGTCCAAGGTAAAGCCCGTCCTTTTTGATCCAGTATTCGCGGGTTCCGAGCGAGATGAATTGCGGCAGATTGTCATTCAAGCTGCCAAGGCCGTAGTGAACCCATGCTCCAAGGGTGGGAAATTCTCCGTCCAGCATATTGCGGCCGGTATGAAACTGGGCTTGGGCGCCGTGGTTGCTGTCGGTGGTGATCATGGACCGCACGATGGCGAGGCGGTCGGCCTGTTTGGCGATGCAGGGGAACCAGTCGCTGATTTCGATGCCGCTTTGGCCGTGCTTTTTGAACCCGGTTTGGAGAGGATAGAGCTGATTGCGTTGGTTGCCGTTGGCGTCCGGAACCAGGAGCCGCTCCAGGGCGAGTTTGGCCGGATCCTGGGCGCTGGCGAAGGGGGTTTCCGCAATGGTTTTGCCCCCGTATTTGGTCAGCATGGGCTTGGGATCAAAGCTCTCCATGTGGCTCACCCCGCCATTCATGAAGAGCCAAATCACACTTTTGGCTTTGGGCGGATGATGCGGCAGGCCATTGGGAGGCGACCACGGGCCGGCCGCCCCCGCGCGGTCCCGCTGCAGCATGGCTCCAAGGGCAAGGCCGGAGAAGCCCTTGGTCAGGCCGGACAGGAAAGTGCGGCGGTCGGTGTATGGTGGTCTCATGGCTCAGCGGAGGGTGACGAAATCGTTATGGTTGAGCAAAGTCCTCACCAACTGGAGGCCGGCCGTGGCCTCCGTGGCGGAAGGCAAGGCGCGCCACGCTTCCAGCGCGCTGAGACAGGCGGCGGTTTCGGAGGGGTCAGGGAAGGAGCCGAGGATTTCCGCAAAGGCGCGGCGGATGAAAGCGGCGTCGTCCGGGGCGGTGAGGCGGGCGGAGATTTTTCCGGCGGCTTCCTGGACCAACTGGCTGTTGGTCAGGGCGAGGGCCTGCTGGGGCACGATACTCTGGTCCCGGCGGTAACATTCCTTCACAGCGGCCGCGTCGAAAGTAGTCAGGAAGAGATTCCGCTCATTGTTGGATCCGAAAAAATACAGACTCCGGCGTTTGGAGGAATTCTGTTCCGCCGACGGAACCGGGGGGCCGCCCCGGGTGGGGTCTAGTTCTCCGGACAGGGCCAGCAGGGAGTCCCGGATCACTTCCGCTTCCAGCCGGAGGGGCGAGCGGCACCAGAGATGGATATTGTCAGGATCACGGGCAGTGTTTTCTCCAGACTCCCGGGATGACGAGGACAGACGCCACGTGGCGGAACTGACAATGAGGGAATGGAGGTGCTTCAGATTCCAGCCGTTGTCGATCAGTTCGGAGGCCAGCCAGTCTAACAATTCTGGATGGGTGGGAGGCGAACCATTGCGTCCAAAATCAAAGGTCGTGGTCACCAGGGGAGTGCCCATGTGGCGGGTCCAGAGGTGGTTGACGGCGACGCGTGCCGTCAGGGGGTTCCGGGGATCGGTGATCCATGCCGCCAGCGCACTGCGTCGGCCGGTGCTGTGGTCGGGGAAGGGCACCGGCGGATCATCTTTGGTGGAGTCGAGGAAGCGGGTCGGGGTCCATTGCGCTCCGGGGAGCGGGGTGAATGCCGCGTCCCGTGGAATGGGCCCGGCCAAGGTTTTTTCAGTTTTGGCCAGGTTCTGCTGTGCGGCTTCGCGATCCTTTTCTGCGGCCGCTTTTTGGTCAGGACCGGCTTTGGCCAGCTGCAGTGCAGCTTCCGCCAACTTGACGCGGGCCGTGGCGGTGGCGGCGTAGCGTTCTGCCTGCACGGCGTCGCGTCGTTGCTGCGGTTCATGGGGCAGTTGATCCCACAAGGCCCGCATGGCGGCGGCGCGGAGGCGGGTGCTCTCCCATGCTGCGGTGGCGGCGGCGACCCGTTGTCCGGCCAACGTCCGGTCGGCCATGGCCATGGCTGCCGCCGGGGAGTCAGCCTGCGGGATGACCGCAGGCGGCTTCGTGGCATGGGCGGCCGCGTCGAGGGTCTCCTTCAGGTGCCGGCGTGCGGCGGCAAGGTGGGATTCCAACACCCATGGCTGTCGTTCCGGCTGCCATGCTTCCGGTGGCAGCTTCACGGGTTGGATGGCCGGCTGGAAGGAGGCGAGGAAAGCGGGCACCCCGGGAGTCACCCCGGATGATTTGTCAGGGTGGCTTTCATCGCCGCGGATATACCGCCAGGTTGCAACATCGGGCAGGCCGTCAAAAACGCGGGGGATGCCATTGGCCGCCAGATTGGGTTCACCTTCCACGGCATCCAAACGGACATGATAAGGTTCAAAAATGGCACGCAGCCGGTAATAGTCGGATTGGGGAATGGGATCGAATTTGTGGTCGTGGCATTTGCTGCAGTTCATGGTCAGGCCCAGCAGGCCCTTGCCGACGTGCTCCACGGTCTCTTCCATCCACGGGTTGCGGTTGAAGAGGAAAAAGTTCCTGGCAAGAAATCCGGTGGCCCGGATTTTGTTCAAATCACCGGGATACAGCTCATCCGCAGCCAGCATCTGCCTGATCATTTCGTCGTAGGGCAGTCCGGCATTGAGCGATTCCACGATCCAGTCCCGCCAGTGCCACATATGTTTCTGACTGTTCCGCAACTGGTCGCCGAGCCCCCACCAGTCGCTGTAGCGCCAGATGTCCATCCAGTGGCGCGCCTGGCGTTCCCCGTGCTGCGGGTCCTGCAGCAGTTGCCGGACCAGGGTTTCAAACCAGTCCGGGGCCGGTGAATTTGTCAGGGTGGCCAGGGCTCCGGGTGGTGGAGGCAATCCTATCAAGTCCACATAAAGCCTCCGCAGCAGCACTTCCGGGGAGGCTTCGGGCTGGGGTTTCAGACCGTGCGCGTGATGTTGTTGGGCCACGAAGGCATCAATCGGATTGCGGGCCCAGGCAGGGTTGGGAATGACCGGCACGTCGGGCCGGCGCAGGGGACGGAAGGCCCAGTGACCGGCGGGCTCGGGTTCGGGGCTTTCATCCGCAGGGGCAGGGGCTCCGGCGTCGATCCAGCCGCGCACGAGCCCGGTTTGTGCGGCGGTGAAGCGTTCGCCTTCATGTTCCGGCGGCATGCGGTCTTCGGCATCCGGAGTCATGATGCGTTGGAGGACCAGGCTGGCCGCGGCATCTCCCGGCACGAGGGATGGTCCGGTTTCCCCGCCCCGGAGCATGGCGGCCACGGTATCCATGCGCAGGCCTGCTTTTTGCTTAAGGGCTCCGTGACAACCATAACATCTTTCCCGGAAGAGGGGTTTGAGCTGCTGTTCATAATCCGTGGCCGCCGGGAGGATCGGGATCATGAGACCCCATGCGACCCCGATCCCTCCGAGGAAAGAAAGGATGGTGACGCGGGGAAAAAGGGCACGGGCCATGGGATCAGGCAGAACCGGGATCGGACTACTTCTGCCAAAACGTCCGCTCCCCGGCCACTCTTACCATGGGAAACCGGGGGCTCCGGACCGCCGCGGGTCAGGGGAGCAACGTCAGGGTGAGGCGGCGCAGGTGCATCACGGAGGCCCCGGGGATGTGGGTGGCCCGCAGCGCCAGGGTAGCGGTGGCGGCAGGGAGTTCGATCACGCCGAGTTCCAGCGGGCGGAATTCCTTCATGGGGGACTCGGCCGGCGGACGGGGCAGGGTGTCCTGGTTGGGGTAAAGCGGCGGATCCCAGCCGGGCTGCACGGTGCCGCTGAGACGGGCGGTGCCAAAGCTGAGTTCCACGGTGGATCCGGCGTCGGCGACCGGACAGGTGTAATCCAAGGTGACTTGATAGCGGCCGGCGGTTTGCACCTGAAGATTCCAGGTGATGAAATCCTCCGGCCGGGTCCAATTCACAAAGTAGGAGGAATTGGGAGCACTGGCACTGCGTTGGATGCCGCCGTGGGGTTCGCCATCGCGGGCCGGGAGCATGGTGACAGGAAATTCCAGGTAGCCGGCCGGAATGGGCCGGGGATCCACGGACCGCGCACCTGATCCTGGAGCCGTGCCGGGACCGGGCATTTCCCTTTTCCATGAGGCGGCGGCTTCGCTGAGTTGGGCCGTCAGGACGGGTTGAGCCTGATTCAGGGGTGTGGTCTGGCCGGGGTCGCTGGTGAGGTCAAAAAGTTGACCGTTGGCGCTGAGACGGTGAGTTTGACTGCGGATCGTGATCCGGCCGGCCCAGGTGGAGAAGAGCAGGCGGTCCGGCCACACTGGTGACTGATTTGCTAGTAGCAAGGGGCTGAGGTCGCGGCCATCGAGCGGCAAGGTGCCCATGCGGGGAATGCCGGCGAGCGAGGTCAGGGTAGGCAGCAGATCGATGGCTCCGGCGATTTGAGGCACACGATGCCCGGCAGGCAGCCCGCCGGGCCAGCGCAGATAACAAACCGAACGCAGGCTGCCTTCGTCCGTGCCGCCTTTTCTGCCCTTCATGCCACCGTTCCAGCGGGCGGTATTGGGACCGTTGTCGGAGAAGTAGATGACGAGAGTGTTCTGTTCGAGATTGAGTTCACGCAGCTTGGCCAGAACCCTGCCTACGTTGCGGTCCTGGTTTTCCATCATGGCGAGGGCGCAGCGGGTATGGTCCTGATTTTCCTGCTGCGGCTGGGTGGCAGATTGGGTAAGCGGTTTTTCCTTGAATCGTGCCCAGTCCGGCTCCGGCACCGCCCATGGTGAATGCGGGGTGGTGAAGGGAATATAGCAAAAAAAGGGCTGAGTGGCGTGACGGCCGATGAAATCGATGGCGCGGCTGGTGCAGACATCCACGATGTAGCCTGACGTCCGGATCATGCGGCCATTTTCCTCCAGCGGGGCATCGAAATATTCTCCCCAGTGTCCCGAAGTATAGCCGAAGCTTTCATTGAATCCGCGGGCCATGGGATGATAGGGCCATTGCGATCCGTTGTGCCATTTTCCAAAAATGCCGGTGGCGTAACCGGCCGCTTTGAAGGCATCTGCCAGGGTTTTTTCGTTCAGGTCCATCCGTTCCTGTCCGGTGGACACACCATGCACCCCGGTGCGGGGATGATAGCGGCCGGTGAGCAGTTCAGCCCGGGTGGGCGAACAGACGGCGCAGACAAAAAAGCGGTCCAACGACACGCCACTTGTGGCGAGGGAATCAATGTGGGGGGTGCGGACCTGGGTATTGCCGGAGTGGCTGAAGTCGCCCCAGCCGGCGTCATCGGCGAGGAAGACAATCACATTGGGGCGGGTGGCAGCGCGGCCGGCGGCGCTGGTCAAAAGGGTGAGGAAGAGGAGAAGAATTTTCACTCGGGTGCGGTGGATACAAACGCGCCGTAATGGTGCAGGAAGGGACCGGGCCATAGCAAATCATTTGTGGGCCGCATCAGCGGAGCGGAGCAGGGAGGAGACTCAATGTGCGGGAGATGCAAAAATAAACCCGCAGCAAAGCGGTGAAGCTTTGCTGCGGGTTGGAAGGTTGTGCGAAGCGGCAGTTACTGCGGCAGCCGCGCCCGGAAGAAGCGGCTTCCCGGCTGAGGATCGACCGGGAAGGGGGAGACCGCTCCCGGCACCGGCAGCCATGGCTCAGGGGACTGCATGGTGGTGGACGACTCGAGGATTCCGAAAGGCCAGCTCAGGGTGAGCCCGCTGCCAGCGGTGGCGAAATCATAACGCACTTTGAGCGCGGAAGGCACCACGACATCGCCGGAGTTTTTGATCTGGTTGATTTCGGCGGCGGACAGAATTTGGCTGTAAAAGCGGAAGTCATCCAGTTGACCGCCGAAGCGCCGCCAGTAGGGATCGCGGGATTTGCCGATCAGCGGGGCGACCCCGGCCGGCCAGCTCCACCCTGCGGTGTTGGGGGACTCTATCCCAGCCACGCCGTCCACATATACCGCGATGGTGCCCGCAGGATCCTGATTCCACGTGACCGCGACATGGTGCCAGAGTTCATCGGCGACAAAGGTGGAATCAGTCAGGGTGTTGCTGCCCGGAGGATTGCACTGGAGGTAAATGGTTCCGGCATTGGTCAGTCCGAGGACGGTGCCCGCCGTGGTGCGCCGGTCAAAGATGATGGCTGCTTCGCTGCCCGGACCGCTTGGCACGGAGGACTTCATCCAGAAAGACAGGGTGCCCACCGGGCTGTCGAATTCGGTGCTGACAGGAAGGACCAGTTGATGGCCGGGTTCAGCGGAGAATTCCTGCACGCCTTGGCGGACCGTCAGCAGGATGTCCGGGCTGGAGGCCAACCACTGCGAGCCATAATTCAAAGCTTGCAGCGGTGCGCCCTGCGGTTTGGTGTCATCAATCACCCCGCCGGCTGCGATGTCCAGTTCCAGCGGCGCCCCGCTGCCGGTGACAAAAAGGGAAAGCAGATCCGTTTCTGAGAGGGCGCGGTCATAGACGGCAGATTCATCCAGTAGGCCAACATAGTTGCGGCTGGTGCGGCCCGCCTGATTGCCTCCGAATCCCAGGGTTTGATTGAGCAGATGGGGCGTGTGGGTGGCGGCGACAGATGATTTCCGGAGGGAGTTTCCGTCTCCCATGTAAATCGTGGCTTGGGTGGGTTCGATCACGAGGGCACAGAATGTCCAAACCTCTGCGGGAACCTGCAGCCCGGAACCCCATGCCCATTGGGAGCCATCCCAATGATAGCGCAGTTCGGCGTAGGGGCGGCCGGAGGTGCCATCAAGGTGGAACCCTCCCCCCGCACCCAGCCATGCAGGCCAACTGAGGTCGTCCGTGGTGACAAACTGTTCGGCCCTTTTCAGCCAGGTGGTGACCGTTAGAGTGTTTGTGGTGATGTTCAGGGCGGGCACGGCGTTATAGCCGTTCACGGTGGCCGCAACAGCCTGGTTGGGGGATTCAAAGCCGGGATCATCCGGGGCCGTTGGACCAGTGGCGACAGGGAGCAGGTCGCCGCCGTAAGCCCCGTTGAAGGCAACCCCGGCGGTGCCGCTGTTGACCGGAGCTGGGGCCAGCGGGCCGGCGGGATCATCCAGTCTCCAGTAGCCCACCGGGTTGCGGCTTTGGATGAGAGTGGCGTAGGGGGTCGCACGCGAAGGGTTGGTGCCGTTTTGATAGTGCTCCAGCACCTGGGTTTCGGTCAGGGCGGTCGAATAGACGGCCACTTCATCCATGCCGCCGCCGGTGAAGGTGCCGCCTCCAATGTCGCCATTGTCATTGGGCCATCCGGCAAGGCGCATGGGCAAAGTGGAGTTGGGGGTATAACCATTGGCAGCAATGAGACCGGTGCCCTGTTCGACGCCGTTCACGTAAAAGCGCTGGGTGGTGGTTGCCGCATCGTAGGTGCCCACCAAGTGGGTCCAGACCCCGGCCTGGATATCCACCGTGGAATCGATTTGGTTCCGGGCGGTACCGTTGTAAGTGCGGAACTGCCATTTGGGGATGGTATTGCCGCCAAAGAAGAGGAAGCCATCACCTGCGGCGGGCCCGCGGTTTACGAGCGGTGTGAAGAGGGTGCTGGTGGTGGGCGGGGCCTTGACCCACATCTCTGCAGAAAACGAAGGACTGTTCAGTCCGGCGTTCCATGGGATGTCGATGAACTGGTTGTTCAGCTTCAGCGCGATGCCCTTGTTAGCGGTATCACCAGCGAGGGCTCCCTGCTCCTGGAAGGGGAGATAACGTTTGGCAGTCCCGGTGCCGGCGGCTCCGGTGCTGCCGAAGTTGGCCACCGGGCCCGCATTCACTGCCGGGATAGCCGTTTCGCTGTAACGATACCACAGCAGGGGCTTTTGGCTGGCTTGAACTGCTTCGTAAGTCCCGGGGATCGGGGTCTTGACGGCCAGGGTAGCGGAACTGGAAACATTGCCCACCGGGTTGGTGGCGGTGACAGTGTAGGTGCCCGCGTCTGCGGCCGTAATGCTTGGAAGTGTGAGAGTGGGACCGGTCCCGATGGTGGTGGCACCCTTTTTCCAGACATATTCAATTTCACCTCCGGACGCGATAGCGTTGAAAGTGGCCGGGTAGCCCACATAGAGGTTCTGGGATACCGGTGTGGAGGTGAAGACGGGCTGAATCAGTGGGGAGACGGTGACCGCAACGGGATTGCTGGTGGCCGGAGTGCCGACCCCGGAAACCACCACATCATAGCTGCCATTGTCGGCCGGACTGATATTGCTGGCGGTGAAGGTCGGGGTGTTGGCGCTGGGATTTCCCATGATGGGATTGCCTCCTTTGCGCCATTGATACGACAGGATGCCGGAGCCGGAGGCCTCCACACTCAGAGTGAAAATCTGTCCGCTGAAAATGGTGGAGGCGGGGGCTGTGGGAACAACTTCAATCAGGGGCGGATTCGTCGTGGAAGGAATATAGTCAATGATGATCCCTGCCAGGGTGCCCCGGCCCGGGCCCGCAATCGAAGTCAGGACCACGCTGTTGTTGCCGGTGGCGGCAGTGATCGGAAGGGATTCATCGCTCAGTCCGTAATAGCCTCCGGCATTGGTGGTGGTGATTGGATAAGTCAGGGTCGTCGGACCGCTCGTGTGGGTGAGGAGGCTGCTGTCAAAACCATTGCCTCCGTCGGTGGATGCCACGAGGGAAATTTTATATTCCCCGAGTGAATTTCGCAGGCCCTTGAGGCGGACCCGGTAGCCCGCCCCGGGATCATCAAGGTAACCCTTGGCCACCTGATCCTCGCCAATCGCCCCCGGATCTCCCCCCTGCGACCAGGTATTGGCTGCGGACCACTCCACCGTCACCGGACCAGCCCCCGGCAGGTCAATAGTGGTGCTTGAGGACAAGGCTACCCCGTCGGAGCCGGGAATGGCAGGAAGATTGAACCAATCAGCCGCCAGCACTCCGAACGCATCGGCAGTGACTGGAGCCCCGGCCCCATTTTGAAAATTGAGCCCGACCTTCGCGGCAGATGCCGTGGGCAGGGTGCTGAAGAAGCTGGCGGAGATCAGCGCCGCCAAAGGCGCGGAGGTGAGGGATACGCGATTCATGGGATTTTCAGTGGAGGACAACGCCAATGGCAGGACAAGGAAGTCCGGCGCGCAGGAACAGGCAGCTTTCAAGCAATTCCCAAGCCACGCTATGAAGGCGGGGAAAAAGAACTATCTCCCTTGCTGGCCAATGATGATACTTTTCAAATGCGTGGATCCTGGAGTATTTTATCGCTGGTCGCGGTTCCGCGAGCCCGGGAAGGCAATGCCGGAGCGGGGAACTGCCGGGCCGGGGATAGCCAGGATTATGCTGAAAATTAACAAGATAGCAAATTAGCGGGATCCTCCTGCGGACTAATCAGAGGCTTTCCACCACGGCCGCCAGCAAGCCCAGGCTTTTTTCATGGGGCAGTACCCCGGGTTCCATTTGGTTCATGACATAGGCAAACGCGAGGCTGGTTTCGGGGTCGGCCAAAGCATGGCTGCCCCCGGCTCCGGGATGTCCAAAGGCCGTTAGGGAGGGGCCAAAGCGGGAACGGAGTTTCCGGCCGTCCGGGGCCAGCGGATCCATCATGAAGCCGGCGGAGAACCGGGTCGGCAGTTGCAGGACCAGATCGTGGCCGTGGGCCAGCGGAGTCGTTAGTTGGGACAGAACCGGGGGCGGGATGATTTCCTGGTCCTGCCAAACTCCGCGGTTGGCGAGGATGGCGTAAAATTTCCCGAGGGCCCGGGCGCTGCCCACGCCCCCAAACGCCGGCAGGGCGGCCTGCCATGCGGCGGGCTGGTTCATCTCCGCCACGGCATGCAGGCCGGCCGGTGACTGGAAGGCGCGGCGGGTCAGGCTGCCGGGTTCCGCCATGGCCGCAAAAAAGGCGGTTTCGTCAGGATGGGGAGGTTTGGGCCGCCCCGGGTAAAGGCGGGCCACGTCCTGGTAACGGGATTCCGGCAGCCCTCCGATCCAGAAATCCAGGCCGAGCGGCCGCGCCAGACGTTGTTGCCAGACTTCCCCTAACGAGGTCCCGCCAGTGAGGCGGCGCACACACTCATCCAGCAGGAAACCGAAGGTGCGGGGGTGATAGCCATGGGCGGTGCCGGGCGTCCAGGCTGGGACTTGGGACTCCAGGGCCGCAACCACGGCGGCATGATCGTAAACCGAAGGCGGGTGGTCGAGCGCCGGCAAACCGGCCTGATGCGAGAGCATTTCCCCAAAAGTCAGGGGCAACGCGAGGCGGGGCCAAAGCGACCGGACGGGGCTGTCCAGCGTCAGGTGCAAGTCGTGGAGCGTGAGCAGCAGGGTGAGCGCGGCCGGGCCTTTCGTTGCGGAATAAACCGGCACCAGGGTGTCCGGAGTCCATGCGGGCCCGCCGTCTTTTGTGAGGGTGCCGCCCTGGAGATGAAGGATTTCCTGACCGTTTTTCCAAACCGAGAGCGCGGCTCCGACTTCGCCGCGGCGGGTGAAATTTTCCTCAAAATGCTCAGCGACTGTGGGCATGCCGGTAGTTGGAGTCCCGCCTTTAGGCGGATGCGGAGGAAGGGCCGGAAGAGCGACGGACGGGAAACCAAGGTTGCAGATACCGCCTGAAGGCGGGACTCCAACGACCTGAGTCCCGGCGGCTGGTTTTGATCCGGTAGCCGTCCCTGAAAATGTCAGCGCTTGTCCCTGGCCGCCGGTTTCACCGGCTTCGCAGGTTCTTTGGACTTGGGCTTTTCCTTGGCGGCGGCGGATTTGTCAGGGGCGGCGGCGGGAATGGCGGCGGCCGGGGTGGCGCGGTTTGCGAGGACAAAGGCCTCGGCTTCCATGAGTTGTTCCGGGCTGAGGCGTTTTTTGAAATTGGCGAGGCGTTCCCGGGCGGCATCGATTTTGGCTTCGGATCCGGCGGTGTAGAGCAGGAAGACCTGTTTGAAGTCGCCTTGGACGCCGCGGCCGTCTTCGATCATGGCCCCGAGGGAAGCCATGGCGAGGGGATTTCCTTTGCTGGCCGCTTCCTTGTAGATTCCTGCGGCGGCTTGGTTGTCGACAACGCCGGTGCTGCCGTTTTCGAGCAGGGACGCGACATTCAGGGCGCCGGTGAGATCCCCATTCTGCATGGCCCGCTGGAACCAGGCGAGGGCGGCCTGGGCATCGGCGGTGGTGCCTTTGCCGTCACGGTAGCGCGTGCCGAGGGCCAGTTGGGAAGGGACAAAAGCAGACATCGCGGCCTTGTAGTGCCAGTCGAAGGCGGCGGCGGGATCCTTTTTCAGGCCGCCTTTTCCTTCATCATGGAAGACCGCGAGGTTGAACATGCACGTTCCTACTTTTTTGTCTGCCCCGGCCTGATAGAATTCGAGGGCCTTTTTTTCGTCCTTGGGCACGCCGAGGCCGTTTTCGTGAAAATACCCCAGTTTGTTATAGGCAGCGAACTCGTTTTTGGCGATGGCCTGATCGTAATACTCGAGAGCCTTTTTCTCGTCTTTTTTCACACCGCTGCCCGCTTCGTAAAGGCCGCCGAGGGCCATGAGGGCCTGGTTGGCTCCCTTGTCCACGGCCTGCTGGAGCAGGGACAGACCCCGGGGGATATCCTGCTTCAGGCCATTGCCGGAAACGAGGCGGGTGCCATATTCGATGAGGGCGGGCAGGTGTCCGGCCTTCACCGCCTGATCCATCAGGGCCAACGCCTGTTTGGCCTGGGCTTCCGTGAGATTGGGCTGATTGCCCATCAACAAGGCCAAGGTCCATGCCGCATCGGCATCTCCGCCGGCCGAGGCCCGTTCAAACCAGACCCGGGCCTTATCGGCATCCTTGGCAATGCCGGCTGCGGGCACTCCATCCAGATAAAGCTGGCCCATGGAGGTCTGGGCGGCAGCATTTCCGGTATTGGCGAGGTCTTCCACCATGGCCACCGCCTTGGCCGGGTCGCCTCCCGAGGCCAGATTGAGCAGGCCAAGGTTGTTTTTGGCAGGGGCGTAACCGGCGTCGGCGGCTTTTTGATAGGCTTCGCGCGCTTTTTCAAGGGAGGCTTCGGTGCCCAGCCCGTATTGATAGAGATAGCCAAGGAAAAACTGGCGTTCGGCGGAACTGGCACTGCTGGCCAGTTTGGCGGCCGCCTCGAAGGCCGGTTTGGATTCCTCCGGGGATTGGGCTTTTTTGATGGTCTCCACGATGGCCACCAGTTCGGGCTCCTTGATGACGTCTGGCGGGCTGAGGAATTTGGCCCGGGCGGCCGGCACCATGGCCAAGGCCAAAGCCGCTGCCGCCATGGGGAACAGAGAAAATCGGAATTTCATAAAGGAGGGAGTTTTTCGCAGAGCGGGCGGCGAAAGTCAATCCCTGCCGGTTTTCCTGGACCGGCGAGGGCCGGGGAAGGAAGCGGGGGCGCGGCCTGCCCTGGCTCAGGCCGCAGGCTCGTCGTGCATGACAAATGGAGCAGAACCTTTGCGGGCCCAGCGTTCGGCTTCAGTGGGCCATGAGCCTGGAAAAGCCTCAATCCAGGGACGAAAGTGGTTTTCGGCTTCTTCCAGAGTGACAGTTTTCACCGGGACCGAAACGGAATCCCCGCCCGACGGCAGCACGTAAAGCCATGCCTCCGGCAGCGCTGATAACGCATCAGGCAAGCTTGGCGGCGAGGATGGCTGGGGCATCGGGTCCTCCATAACGCAGAACCAAAGCACGGAAGGATGCCTCTTCAAGATCAAGTCCATGCCGCTGGATGATTTGCACAATGTCTTCCCAATCCTTCTGCACGGAAGGCAGGTGGTGGCGTTGTCGAGTAGCGTGCAGTTTCAGGGCCACGAGGTTTTCAGGGGAAGGAATGGTGAGGATTTGCCCGGCCACGGTCACCTGCCGGCTGGTGGCCCGGAGTTTCGTGAATGTGGCAGGATCGACCACCATCACATCCACGGCGGGAAGCCCCCGAGGTGCCGTCCATTGCACAAAGGGCCCGTTTTCCGCAAACCGGGTGTAGCCCATGTCCTGGAGAAGGTCTTGCCAGCGGTTGCGGTCCGTTTCCGGAACCAGCAGATCAAAATCATAGGTGGCTCTGATGAAACCGAGAGCGATGACCGCGTGCCCCCCAATCAGAAGAAAGGGAAGGTCCCGCGCCAAGGGGTGGTTCAGCAGCAGGGAGGGAAACGGTTCCGCCATGCCCACGATCCAACAGGAAACCGCCCGGCCCTGCCAGCGGGAATTGGCATGCCACGACAAATCCAGCATTGCTGGCGGACACGGGTTGTGTTCAGGTCTGGTTATGGATTACGCCACAGATTCCGAGATCGCGTCAGCCGCCCCGGCGGTGCAGGCCCTGCGGGCGGCGCTGCAACAGGTGTTGTTTGGCAAGGAGGAATTGATCGACCTGACAATTTGCGGCCTGCTGGCCCGCGGGCACCTCCTGCTGGAGGGATTGCCGGGGCTGGGCAAGACCGAACTGGTCAAGGGCCTGGCCAAGGCACTGCAGTTGGAAACCAAGCGCATCCAGTTCACCCCGGACTTGCTGCCTGGCGATATCACCGGCAATCCCGTGCTGCAGGAAACCCCGCAGGGCCGGGTTTTTGTGTTTCAGCCAGGGCCGATATTTTCCAACCTTGTGCTGGCGGACGAAATCAACCGGGCCAGCCCCAAAACGCAGAGTGCCCTGTTGGAAGCGATGCAGGAACGCCGCGTTACCGTGCTCGGCCAGACCCACCTCCTGCCGGATCCCTTTTTTGTGCTTGCCACCCAGAACCCTATCGAACTGGAAGGCACCTATCCGCTGCCGGAGGCCCAGGTGGACCGGTTTCTGTTCAAATTGGAAGTCCGCCGCAACGATGCCGCGACCCTTGAGAAAATTGTCAAGGACCGCGAACTGGGCGTGGAGCCGCAGATCCAGCCGGTGATGACCCGCGAAACCCTCGCAAACCTCCATGCGCTGGTGCGGCGGGTCTTTCTGCCGGATGTGGTGGCCAATTACATTGCGAGGATTGTGGACGCCACCCACGCCGGACAGTCGGCGGCGGCCCAGTCGGTGAAGTTTGGGGCCAGTCCGCGCGCGGCCCTCAGTCTGGCCTCTGCGGTCAAGGCCCGCGCCCTGATGCACGGCCGTTCCCATGCCAGCTTTGAGGATACCCAAGCCCTTGCCCACGCCGTGCTGGGGCACCGGGTGGTGCTCGATTACAGTGCCCGGATCGAAGGCCGGACCCCGCGGGACGTGGTGGACGCCATTCTCAAGGAAGTTACCGTCAGTGCGGGAGCGGTGCCCAAACCCCTAACGACCGCTGCAGCCCTCTGAGGCCGCCGCTTCGGCTCCGGCTTCCTTCATTTCCCCACTATGAATCCAAGGGCATTTTCTGCGGTTATTCTGACAGCTTCGTCCCTGTGGCTGGCCGCAGTTCCGCCGGTTGCGGCCCAGGAGATGCAGCGCTTTCCGGTGGATGAGGACAAAGGCAGCAGTGTGGAGGTGGAGCATGTTTTCAGTGCGGTGCCGCCGGGCGGTTATACCGCAGTCCGGATCACCGTGATCAACAAGGGCAAGGAAGCCCTCGCGTCCAAGGCCAGTGCCTTCAGTGTGACCTCCGCCGGCCGCGGGGAACATCTCATGTCCGGCGGTGATTTGGCATTCACTGCCAAACCCGAATCCACCACCACCCAGGAATGGGTGGTTCCGCTGATGACGGACTTTGCGCAGCGCTCCGGCTACAATGACAATAATTTGAACATCGGACTGGGCGTGGGAGGCCGTTCGGTCAACGCCGTTTTCCGCAGCAACCCCTTTGAAGGCGCCCCCTTTTCTGCGGTGAGTCAAAGCCTGGGGGGCGTTTCCGCCCCCGCCCTCAATGATCATCTGCGGAAAAGCCGGAGCGGGACTTCCAGTTATGCCCGGGACAGCACTTCCATCGCCAGTTTTCTGCCGGCCCATCTGCCTGCCGACTGGCGGGCCTACACCGGGATCGACCTGCTGGCACTGAATACCGACGAATGGCCTGCGCTTCAGCCCGGAGTGCGCACCGCCGTCCGCCAGTGGATCCAACTGGGAGGACAACTGGATCTCTATCATCAGGGCCCCGTGCCGGAAGCCATCCTGACAGAATTGAAGGCAGAGCCCTTGATGAGTCCCCGGCCGACCGGCGGGTTGTATTCACTGGGCTCCGGCCGGATCCGGCATTTTGAATGGGATGGCAAGGAACTGGCCCCGGAACTGGGCCGCCGCTTCGATACCGGATCGAATCCATCCTTGGCCGGCGGGAGGCGGGAACGCGCCGCCCTGATTATGCGCAAAATCAGTACCAAGGCCCCGCGTCCGGCCCTGGTGGATGACCTTGGTTCCCGGAGTTTTGCGGCGTGGCAGGTAGGGGTGATTTTGTTATTGTTTGGCCTCCTCGTGGGCCCCGTGAATTTGTTTTATCTCGCCGGGCCGGGCCGGAGACACCGCTTGTTTGTGACCACGCCGCTGATCGCACTGGGCGCTTCGGTGGTTCTGGTGGCGGTAATTTTTTTCTCGGACGGGGCGGGCGGCCAGGGACGGCGGGCCGCATTGATCGAACTGCGTCCTGACGAAAACACCGCCATCGTCCGCCAGTTTCAGATCAGCCGGACCGGGGTCCTGTTTGGCAACGGATTTGTCCCCGCAGAATCCGCCGTGATCACTCCCCTGTTGCTGGAGAATTCCCGATGGACCCGCCTCAAGCCACCCGAGTCCAACGAAGCCGAGGGCCAGCGGTTCACGATAGCCGACGGAAATAACTACGGCGGCGATTGGTTCCAGAGCCGCAGTGAACAGGCCCAGCTTATCGAGACGATCCGTCCGGGCCGCGGCCGGTTTGAACTCGAGCCAGGGGGCGGTTCCCCCTCCGTGGTTTCCAGTTATCCGGCCACGGTGAAGGCATTCTTCTATCAGGATCCCGCCGGCGGTTGGTGGTCGGCCCCGGGACCGGTGGCCACCGGGGCTGCCGTGGTGTTAGGGAAGCTGCCGGACGGGGAAGCCTTCCGGGAGTGGTTCAAAACCGCCATGGCTCCTTTTGGTCCGGGCGACCGGTCCGCTCTGGAGGACACCGACCACCGGGGAAGGTTTTATGCCGCATCCACCGATGGCGGAGCCGGTCTGGTGGAGACGCTTTCCTCCATTTCCTGGAAGGAGGACTTCACTCTGATTCACGGCCGTCTCGCCCCCGCACCGCCTCCCTGACCTTTTTTTGCTTTCCGCCCGACATGACGCCTGCCATCGCCGTCCATAATCTCCACCGCTCCTTCGGCAATCTGAAGGCGGTCAACGGGGTGTCTTTTGACATCATGCCAGGGAGCGTCGTCGGATTTGTGGGGGCCAACGGGGCCGGCAAAACCACTACCATGCGCATCCTCGCCACCCTGGACTATCCCACCCTTGGGACGGCCAGCGTGATGGGGCACAGCGTGGTCCAGTATCCAGCGGAGGTGCGCCGGGTGCTCGGCTGGGTGCCCGATGCCTTTGGCACCTACGACAACATGACGGTGCTGGAGTATCTGGACTTTTATGCCAGGGCTCTCGGATTCAAAGGCCACGAACGGATTCAGCGCATTCAGGATGTGATTGATTTTACGGACCTTGGTCCGCTGGCCGACCGCCTCATCAATAAAATGTCCAAAGGGCAGGGGCAGCGGCTCTGCCTTGGCCGGGCCCTGATCCATGATCCTTCGGTGCTCATCATGGACGAGCCTGCGGCCGGGCTTGATCCCAAAGCGCGGGTGGAATTGAAACGACTCATCCGCATCCTTGCCGAGGAAGGCAAAACCATTCTGATTTCCTCACACATCCTTTCGGAACTCGGCGAGATGTGCGATACGCTCCTTTTTATTGACAAAGGCCGGGTGGTCCACCACGGCACCGCCAAAAGTCTCCAGCGCACCGATCTGGCAATCACCCTCGTGGATGTCCAGGTGGCCCATCATCCGGAGAAGCTGGTGCAATGGGCCATGCTCGCTCCCCATGTCAAAATCCTCGAAGAACGCAAGGCCGGGGCCCGCCTCAGCATTGACAGCAGCGACCCTGACATCGTCGCCGGGGTCCTCCGCCGCATGATCCACGACGGCCTCGCCGTCACCGAATTCCATCAGGAGCAGCAGAATCTCGAAGATGCCTTCATCGACATGCTGGGGCGCATCGAATCCGGCGAAGTGGTCCCGATGCCGGCAAGGACCGGCCGCACTCCGCCGGTGGCGTGGACGGATGCTGCTCCCACTCCCCCCCTGCCGGTGCCTCCTCCGCCGCCAACCCCTCCCGCTGCGCCGCCACCGGACCCGCCGCCACTTTCCTCCACCGACCCCAAAAGATGGGGCGGTTAGTCACGCGCCGTTCCGGTAGCGGTAGCCTACGCTGCGGACGGTTTCGATGATGATAGGCATCGCCGGGTCCGGTTCGATTTTACGGCGGAGCTGGGCGATGTGCTGGTCGAGAGTGCGGCTTTCGGGGAAATAGTCAAGACCCCAGCAGCGGTCTAGGAAGGTATCGCGGTGTACCGGACGGCCAGTGTTTTCGTGGAGGAGTTGAAGGATGGCAATTTCCCGGGGGGTCAGGTCGATGGTCAGGTGGCCCCGCGAAGCCCGGAGTTCGTCAGGATGAATGCTGAGGTCCAGCAGAGTGAATGAGGGGCTGGACTTGCCGTTTTTGCGGAGGCGGCGGCGCAGCGCGGCGCGGACGCGGGCAAGGAGTTCCCGTTTGCCGAAGGGTTTGCGGATAAAGTCGTCGGCTCCCAGTTCCAATCCCACCACCACATCAATCTCCTCGTTTTTGGCTGACAGGAACAGGATCGGGACCGCAGGATCGGATGCGCGGATGCGGCGGCAGACTTCAAAGCCGTCAAGCTTCGGCATCATGATGTCGAGGCAGAGGAGTTCAGGCCGGTGTGTTTGCCAGAGATCAAGGGCTTCGGCGCCGTTGCGGGCCGCCATCGGGGAAAATCCGTCGTCCGCCAGGCAGGTGCAGACGGCTTCCAGCGTCAGGGGATCATCGTCAGCGACCAGAATTTTCATGCGGTCTGGGGGTGCAGCAGGGCATCCTTGGGAGCCGGAGCATTGGCTGTCAGGCCATGGAGCGGAAGGCGGACGGTAAAGACGCATCCAGTGCCCTCCGGAGCGGCAGTCAGGCTGATGGTGCCCTGCATGCGGGTGGTGAGATCCTGACAAATAGCAAGGCCCAGTCCGGTGCCGCTGACGCCTTCCGTAAGGCGGCTGTCGAGGCGCTCAAAGGGCAGGAAGAGACGGGCGGATTCGCTGGCCGGGATGCCTGGCCCCCGGTCGCTGATGGTGAGGGCCAGCGCGTCACTATCAGTTTTCAGAGCAGCCAGCATCCAGCCTCCGGAGGCGGCATATTTTTCGACGTTGGATACCAGATTCGCGGCAATCTGGGCGAAGGCATCGGGATCGAGCGTGGCCCCCAGGTTGTCATCCAGCCGGGTCTCCAGGGTGATGCCGCGACGGGCAAGGGCAGGCGCGAACTGATCCAGCACCGCGGAGAGGATGGCGGCGGGACGGCAGGGGGCGGGGTGGAGTTCCAGCTTGTGGCGCTCGCTGCGGGCAAAGGTGAGGACATTCTGCACGAGGCGGATCAGGCGTTCGTTTTCCTCTTGGGCCACGGAGAGCCGGCGGATGCTTTCCCCGGCTTCCGGCGGCAGGGCATCGCGGGCCAGTTCCAGATAGAGGCGCAAATTGGTCAGGGGAGCACCGAGTTCGTGGGAGACCCGGTTTACAAAGGAAACGCGGGCGGTGACTTCCCGCAGGGCGCGGCGCTGGGCGGAGGAGACCAGCCAGCCCAGCAGTGAGAGGCCCACCGCCAGGGTGCCGGCGAGGACGAGGGTCGGCTGGTGCCAGGTGACCCCCTTTTCCCAGCGGTCGAAGGAAACGATCTGCCAGTTCCCCAGCCGGCTGGCGAGGGGGATCACAAAATCCGGGACTTCCGTTTTCCTGCCATCGTATCCTGCCAGGAGAGTGGTTCCCGGACCCTCCAGCCGGTCAAGCCCGCCGGCGGCGCGGACCGGAGCCCAAACGGCAGGCATCAAGGTGGCCAGATGACGATGGACGGCCGACCGCAGCTGCGGACCGTTCACCACGAAGACGGCGGCCTGGGATTCATCCGGCCGGTGCCACCACGCCAGCCACGGATCCGCGGGCCGGCCGATCCAGCCTTCAGCCGCCGGGGGAGGAGAAGCCAGGGAGCCATCGCCGAAGACCGCTTCCAGCGGAATGGCCATGGCAAACGGCGAAACAGGCCGTTTTCCCCTAACGGTCAGTTCCGGCTCCGGCGGGATGGCGCTGGGGCCGTTGAGGCGTTCGTGCACCGTGCGGGAGCCCGTCCGCGGCAGCACAGCAAAAACGGCGATGCCCTCGACGTCTGCGGCGGCCCGCCTGGTTTCGGCGGGTCCCTGACCATTCTTCAGGAGCCCGGCCAGCCGCTGGAGGTGGCCGAGATAGACGTGATCCAGCCGCGACAGTTCCGCCTGAAGCGTGGCGGCGCTTTCCCGCAGCAGGGCGCGGTCGGCAGGAATGCGGCGCTCCACTTCCCGCCGGGCCAGCCACGCCCCACCTGCCAGCATCACCGCCGCTGCGGCCAGCAGGAGGCAGAGAGTGAGGCCCGGGCGGGGACCCGGAATGGTGGCGGTAGTCATGAGAGGAATTGGTGGGCCAGCCTACTCAGGCTTCTTCACGGTGACAAACAAAAGCCATGTGCGGTCCACGGTGTTTCCGCCAGGAACTCCCGTATTCACGGGAGGACTGAAGGTGCCGACCAGGATCGGCTGTCCGGTAAAATTGGAAACTTGGGCGGAAATCCTCCGCGTTTCGAAGACCGGTCGGTGGACTTCCTCCAGCAGGCCCCATTTTACCGTGCCTATCCGGCGGCTGGTCTCGGGGGCGAGGTTGAGATCCACAATCCGGCCATCTTTGGTGAAAGTCAATTCCACCTCGAATGTGAGGCCGGTGGTACGCAACTCAATGGACTGGGGCGTGATTCCGGTGCGGGGCCAAGGAGCGAAGGCGGCGTCCCCCGAGGGAGTCGCCGTGCCGGTGGCGGCCACCGGAAGACTAAGGTGTTGGGGGATCTGAGGAAGCGAGGATTCCGTGGCATAGGGGACCTCGGTGATGGCCCAGACCTTTGATTTTTGCCCGCTGCGCACCACGAGCATCGAATACTGTTCCAGCTGAACGGTGCCATCCTGCTTGGCTGCGGTGCTCTCCAGGAAGGCATAAAGTTCAGCTTCCTTCGGACGGGCGATAAGGGTCTTGCGTGCTGTCAGAGGCAACATGGAAAAAAGCTCCAGATGCACCTGGCCCTCCTGCACCGGATTCGTGGCACTGCCGAAAGTAGCCTCCATAACGGATTCCACCAGATCCAACTGCTCCTGGGTATTCCTGACGACCAGTCTGGAGGTGTCAGGACTGTATGTGGCGGTCGACCCGGGGGCCGCAAAAGAGATTCCCAAGGATTTGAGCACGGATTGGGCATCCGGTTTGGCGGGAAGACCCGAGGCGAATGGATCGCGTGCCGGAGTCCCGCCTTTGCTCAGAAAGTCAGCGGGAACCCGGAAGACACGTGTAGGGAGCCCCGGGATGTCCGCCGCCTTGGGCTCCGCCTGGATAGGCGGGTTGGCCGGAGCCCTTGGGATAGGCGGGCTGGTTGGGGCACCGGGAGGTTGCGCAGGGCAGGGCTGGAAGCCGAGGACAAGGGCCGCGAGGGTTGCAGCGAAGGGCAAGAATGTTTTCATGACAGGATACCGGGTGGAAAGTTAGCGGGGATTGGTGACGGTGATAAAAAGGAAGCGGATGACGTTTTCCTTGTTTCCGCCCGCGACCCCCGCATCAACGGGAGGACAGAAGGTCCCTGCGAGCGTAGGCTGTCCGAATGTAGTCGTGATTTGGGTCGCGATTTTGCTGGTCTCGAAAACCGGCTGCACGATTTCGCCGCTGGGACTCTGACTTTCCAGTCCGCAGAGCCGGACGAATTGGGGAGCCATATTCAGGTCCACGGTCCGCCCATCGTCCGCGATGGTCAGTTCGATTTCCATCGTCCATCCCGTGTTTCTCCATTCGAAGGACTGGGGTGTCGCGGTAGTGTAAGGCCACGGAGCGAAGACACTACCCGCCGGGGAAGAGCCAGCCGGTCGGGGACCTGAGAGGGTGGGAGTGCCGGGGGGGCCAACCTCACCTTTTGCCCCGGGGGTCGTTGGCGGGAGGGGAGGAGCAGGCGGAGCAGGGGGTGTCGTGACGCTGACGGTGGTGGTGCTTGGTGCGGGTTGCCCAATGCCAATGGTTTGGGGAATTTGTGGCGGGTCGAATTCGGTTGGATAGGGGTATTCATCAATCTCCTCCAAATCCGAGCGTTGACCTCCACGCACCCTGAGGACCATGATCCGTTCGAGTTTCACCACCGGTGTTTCCTTTTCCAATTCGGCTCCCAGCCAGGCATAGAGGTCAGCCTGCTTGGGGAACTTTTTGGCAGCAGCGCGCCCTTCTTCCAACGATAGGCTGAAGACTTCCATTCTCACCAATCCTTCTTTGGGCAGCGCATTGGCCCCGGAAGTGAGGGCCGTGGCGGGTGGATTGCCGGACTTGAGGAAAGGGTCGGCCCCCGGCGGGCCGCCTTGCGGGTAGGCAGCCGGAGAACATAATAGTGTCAGGGTCGTGAACAGAATGGGGAGCGGATTCGGTTTCATGGTGTTTGCTGGTTGGGATGATGGCCTCCCACGGGAGGCTCCGGAAACACCCGCATCCTGACACCAGTGGCCCGGTTCTGCGTCAAACGGGCGTCAGGATTGTGTAAAAGTTCTGTCAAAGGGACGGGGGCCCTCCCCCGTTCAAATTATTGGCCGGCTTCCTGGTGGAAAGAATTGGCTGCTTTGGAATTGATGACAGCCCATGGGACGGTAGCCATCATCGCTCCGCGTGATGAGCCGCAAGCGTCCCGCTTTCCCCGGCGCGGTCTCTTGAATTCAAGCGTAGAGCCCAAAGCTCCCCATCCCGCCGCAGCCTGGGCTGAAAATCATGGTGTTGGCCGGGTCCTCCTCCTGGTCTGGGGGCTTTCGTTGCTCATCACGCGGAGCGATGATGGCTACTGTCTCCGATGCAAAAATCGAAATAGGGCTTGCCAGACGGGGAAAGGGTCTTAAATTCGCGCCCCTCTATGAGAAAGAAAGTAGCCCGCAGTAAAACGCGAAAGGGCGTCGCCAAACGCTTCAAGATCACTGGAACCGGCAAAATTTTGCGCCGGAAACAGGGTCGTCGTCACCTTGCCGAGTGCAAGAACCGGAAGCGTAAACGCAACCTGCGCAAAGTGACCCTGGTAGCCGCCGTTGATGTGCACCGCATCATGGAAAATCTACCGTTCCACTGAGCCAGCCCCCGATTGGCCAATTCCGGCCACCCCTTCCGCCACCTGGAGTTCCTTCCTGAACTTCTACGATTTGGGTGAGGTGAGGAAGGTTATTCAAGTAACAGCCCGTTCACCGAAACAACAACATGCCAAGAGCCACCAATTCCCCGGCGTCGCGCAAGCGCCGCAAGCGGGTCCTCAAGAAGGCCAAGGGTTTCTACGGAAACCGTTCCCGCCTGTATCGTTATGCCAAGGACGCCATTTTCAAGGCGCAGACCTGGGCCACCCGTGACCGCAAGAACCGGAAGCGCGACTTCCGCGCCCTCTGGATCACCCGCATCAGCGCTGGCGTCCGTGCCCGTGGTCTGACCTACAGCCGCTTTATCGAAGGGCTCGCGGCGGCCAATATCGAACTCGACCGCAAGGTGCTGTCCGACATGGCCATCGAAGCCCCTGGTTCCTTTGACGAAATCGTCGCCCAGGCCAAGGCCGCCCTCGAGAGCAAAGCCAAGACCCCAGTGGCCGCCTGACCCGCGCCACCAGGATATCCGCTGATTTCAAACGAAGATGGCCGCTCCGCCGCAAGGCTGGCGGCCATCTTTTTTGGTTTCCGGGGGAAAGGACGGAAAGGACGGAAAGGACCCAAGGGACATCCAGGACAGCCCTTTTCCAATTTCTCGTCTTCTCCAACGCCATGCCACGCCATCCGGCAGACCAGCAGACCGTCTGTCCTTCAAGTCCCTTTAGTCATCCTTGTCCCTCCTCTTCATCTCCATGGAATCCGCCCTAGCCGAACTCCTCAAGACCGCCCTCGCAGAAATCCCCGCCGCCGCCGATGAGGCCGCGCTTGAGGAACTGCGCCTGAAATACCTCGGGAAAAAAGGCAGCCTCACCGCCGTCAGTGCCGGCATGCGGGACGTGCCGCCGGACCGCAAAGCCGCGGTCGGGGCCGCTCTGAACGAAACCCGCACCGGCATCTCCAACGCCCTTGAGGCCTGCAAAGCCGGACTGGTGGCCGCCCGCGACGCCAAAGAAGCGCAGGGCATCGACCTCACGCTCCCCGGACGCCCCGTGACTCCCGGTGGCCTGCACCCGCTGACCCAGGTGCTGGACCGCGCGGTGGGCATTCTCCGCCGCATGGGATTTGCCCTCGCCTCGGGCCCGGAAGTGGAAACCGAGTGGCATTGCTTCGACGCCCTCAACACCCCGGCCGACCACCCGGCACGCCACGAAAGCGATACCTTCTACTTTGACAGCGGCCACCTCCTCCGCACCCACACCAGCAGCGTGCAGGTCCGCACGATGCAAACCCAGACGCCGCCCCTGCGCATCATCGCCCCCGGCAGTGCCTTCCGACGGGATGAAATCGACGCCACGCATCTCAGCGCCTTCACCCAGTTGGAGGGCCTTTATGTGGCGGAAAACGTCAGTCTCGGCCAACTCAAAGGCACGCTTGAGTCCTTCTTCCGCGCCCTTTTCGGCGACAGCACGGAAGTGCGCTTCCGCCCCCACTTTTTCCCCTTCACGGAACCCAGCTATGAAGTGGATGTCAAACTCAGCCCCAAAGGGCAGGAACCCCGCTGGGTGGAAATTCTCGGGTGCGGCATGGTGGACCCTGCCGTTTTCCAGGCCATCTGCGACGCCCGCGGCGACGATGTCTATCACCCTGACAAAGTCACCGGCTTCGCCTTCGGCATGGGCCTCGAACGCCTCGCCATGATCCAATGGGGCATCCCCGACATCCGTCACCTCATCGAAAACGACGTCCGTTTCCTCGGACAGTTTGTGTGAGGAATCCGGAAAACTGACGGGCCACGGATGGCACGGATTTATCGGATAACACAGATGATTTATGGATGACTCGACAGGCAGGAACCGCTCATTCGAAATGGCCCGCAAGCTTGAGGCCAACCTCATTCATGCGGACCTTTCCCGGGAAATTATTGGGGCTGCCATGGAAGTTTCCAACCGTATCGGTCCGGGCCTTCGCGAGAAGGCCTACGAACGGGCACTTTGCCTTGAACTCGAAGTCCGCCGCATCAGCTATTCGCAGCAGCGGAAGTTTGATGTGCTCTACAATGGTCAAATCATTGACACGCTGGTGCCTGACCTGATTGTCGCGGACCTCGTAATCGTGGATCTGAAGGTCGTGTCGGCTTTCGACGATTCGCACGAAGCCCAGATGCTCACTTACCTACAAATTACAAACCTCCACTTGGCCCTCCTGCTCAATTTTAAACGCCGCAAAATGGAGTGGAAACGCATCGTCCGCTGATCCGTTCCAAAACATCCGTGTCATCCGTAAAATCGGTGCCATCCGTGGCCCGTCAGCAACCCTTTCCATAGCCCCGCTTCCCGCATGAAAGTCTCTCTCAACTGGCTCTCCGATCATCTTGATCTCTCCGCTTATTCCACTGCAAAACTCTCTGATCTCCTGACGTTTGCCGGGATTGAGGTGGAGGGCATCACTGAACGCGGGGTGCGCTCCGGTTTCCTGGTGGTGGGCAAGGTGATTTCCTTTGTGCCGCACCCGAATGCGGACCGGCTGCGCCTTTGTCAGGTGGACGATGGCTCCGGCACACCGCGGCAGATCGTGTGCGGCGCGAAGAATTTTGCGGAAGGCGACAGGGTGCCAGTGGCTTTGCCTGGCGCAATCCTGCCGGGCGGCTTTGCCATCAAGGAAAGCCAGCTCCGGGGCAGCCTCAGCCAGGGCATGATGTGCGCCGGGCGCGAAATCGGATTCAGCGATGATGCCGATGGGCTGATGCTCCTCCCGGCCGATGCTCCAGTGGGCACCCCGATCCATGAGTATTTGGAAGTGGACACCATGCTCGAAGTCGAAGTCACTCCGAACCGTCCGGATCTGTTGTCCCATCTCGGCATGGCGCGGGAACTGGCCGCTTTGGCCAAGCTGCAGATGAAAGGGCAGGGCGACTACTCCGCCAGCACCGTCCATACCCAGACTGCAGCCTCGTCCGAAATCCGCCTTGAGGACCCCGTCGGCTGTCCGTTCTACACCGCCCGCCGCCTCCGGGGCGTGAAGGTCGCCCCCAGCCCGGCCTGGTTGGTGCGGAAACTGGAATCGGTTGGCCTGCGTCCGATTAATAACATCGTGGACATCACCAATTTTGTTCTGATGGAAATGGGCCAGCCGCTGCACGCTTTCGATGCGGCCAGACTCAACGGCGGCATTACCGTAAGGTCTGCTGCCGAAGGTGAAAGTTTTGCCGCGCTGGACGGCAGGGAATGCCGCCTGACTGCCGCCGACCTTGTGATCGCCGACGAAAAACAAGCCGTCGCGCTCGCCGGCGTCATGGGGGGGACCTTGTCAGGGGTCACGGAGGCAACCACGGACATACTTCTGGAAGCCGCCTGGTTCCAGCCGTCCCGCGTGCGGCACACCAGCCGCCGCCTCGCCATGATGTCGGATTCGTCCTATCGGTTTGAACGCGGCGTGGATCCCACGCAAACCGCCGGGGCCAGCGAACTTGCCGTGCGCCTGATCCTCGAACTGGCTGGCGGCACTGCTGAAGACGTGCTGCTTACGGCCGGAGTCCCGCCCGTTCTGACCAGTCAGGTTACCCTGGATCTGCCCCGCGCCCAACGGCTCCTCGGCACGCCGGTTTCCGAATCGGAAGTCACCGGTATCCTGACCCGTCTCAATCTGAAACCTGCCGGAGGCCTGAGGTTCGCCATCCCCGGTTATCGTCAGGACCTGCAGCGGCCCGTGGACTTGGTGGAGGAAATTGCCCGCGTTTACGGCATTGCCAACATTCCTGCGGTTACCGACGGACAGTTTGTTCCTGCCAGTGCTGCAGATGTTTTTTACGATTTCAAGATGGCGCTCCGCCAGCGACTGGTGGGACAGGGCCTGTTTGAAGCGCAGACGATCAAACTCATCTCCACCGCGCAGATCAACGACTCGCTGGGAACCACCCCGCAACTGCTTCCGGTCCTCCCGTTGCGCAATCCGCTCAGCGACGACCACACCACCATGCGCCCCAGCCTCCTGCCAGGATTGCTGACCACTGCAGAGCGGAATATCCGGATGGGCAGCCCCAGCCTGCGTTTCTTTGAAACCGGCACCGTTTTTGCCCGCACCCCGGATGGCAAAGCGATTGAAAAAGATGCCCTGGCCCTTCTGCTCTCCGGCCCGGTCAGCCCCTCTTCGTGGAATTGTCAGGTTCCCGCCGTGGCCGGTCCTTCGGAACTCCGCGCCGTGCTCGAGGCCCTTTGCCCGGGCGTTTCCGTCAGGCTGAAACCTCTCCCTAACGCCCGGTTGCTCACGGCCGCCCAGATCATGGTGAACGGAAAGTCCGCCGGACTCTGCGGCCAGCTCCATCCCGCCCGCGTGCGTGCACTGGATGGCCGTCACCCCTTCTTTGCGGCGGAGATAGATATTGCCCTGCTTTTCAAGGCGATGGCCCGGGAAGTCAAATTCGATGAAATCCCGCGCTTCCCGTCCATCACCCGCGACATTGCTCTCGAAGTCCCCGCAGACCTTGCCAACGGCAAACTTGAGGACTTCTTCATCACCCTCAGGGAGCCCCTTCTCACAGGAGTCGCCCTCTTCGATGTCTTTGCCGACCCGACCGGCCAAAAGCTTGCTTCTGACAAAAAATCCCTCGCTTATACCCTGACTTACCGGGACTCCGCCAAAACCCTCTCCACCGCCGAAGTGGACACCGCCCACGGGAAAATCGTGGCCGGACTGCTCAAGGCGTTTCCGGTGACGGTGCGATAGCAAATCAATCCAAAAACTCCCCGGCCCGTTCCTCCGCATCTGCGGTGCCCGCGTGGATCGCTTCGGCGATGACGCGGTTGGTCACCTCCGACAGATAGGTGCTGAGGGTTTTGCTGAGTTCAAGGTATTCAGGCCAGAGGGTTTGGTTCACAAAGCTATGCGGAAGGCGGGCCATCACGGTGGTGCGGCGCTGCCGGCGGTAGCGGTATGGCGTGATGGAGTAGCGGCGGAGCAGGGCAATGAACAATTGCTTGTTCCATCCATCCTGGAATGTGAATTTGTATTCGATGGGAGGTTCGACCTTTTCGATCTCTTCGAGGCGTTTCCGGATCCGCCGGATGGCATCCGCCGCAGCATCCATCTCGCCAGGGGTGGTGGCCCCGGCATGGAGGCGTTCAATTTTTTTGAGTTTCTCCAGTAAATCCTGTTCCTGCATGCTGTCCCCTGTCCCGGGTCGGGCACGGCGTCAAACCGGAAGCTTTAGCCATCATGGACGCGCAGCTTGCCTGTATCCCCCTGTTCATCTTCAGGTCAAAAGCCGGCTTGCCGAAAATACCATGGTTTGGCGGCCCCCGGGCTTGCTGGGGCCCGCGAATGCTCAGCCTACCGTCAGCCTTCCACGGTCATTCCCATATTGGCCACGGTGAATTGTTTGTCAGGATATTCCTCCATCAGAGCGGACTGCAGCGCGACGGAGCGGAGCGTCTCCCCGTGCACAAGGTAGACCTGCTTTTTGGGTCCGGTGATGCGGTGGAAATATTCGATCAGTTCACTGTGGTCGGCATGGCCGGAAAAACTGTCGAGGATTTCGATGTTGGCTCGGACAGGAATAACATCGCCGAAAATGGTGACCTCGGGGTGGCCTTCGCGGAGTTTCCAGCCGAGGGTGTCCTGGGCGGCATAACCGACAAAGAGCACGGTGGTGCGGGGGTCGCCGAGGTTGTTTTTGAGGTGGTGGACGATACGGCCGCCCTCACACATGCCCGAAGCCGAGATGATGATGAAGGGGCCCTCCCGGCCATTGAGTTCCTTGCTGTCGGCCGCAGACCGGACCAGTTCGAGGCCATCGAATCCGAAGGGATCCCGCTTTTCGAAGAGGAAGTTGTAGACGGTTTCGTTGAACCCCTCGGGGTGCAGGCGGAAAATTTCGGTGGCGGAGACGGCCAGCGGGCTGTCCACAAAGACCGGCACATGGGCCATGCAGGCGGTTTCGATCAGTTCGTGGATAACATACAGGAGCTGTTGGGTGCGCTCGACGGCGAAGGCCGGAATGAGGACCTTGCCACGGTTTTTCAGGGCCTTGTTCAGGATATTGCAGAGCCGCTCACGGGAATCCGTATTCATCTCATGCTCGCGTCCGCCATAGGTGCTTTCCATGATGATGGTGTCGATCCCCGTGGCATTGTCAGGATCCCGCAGCAGATCATTGGACCCGCGGCCGACGTCACCGGAAAAGAGCAGGCGCTTCTTCTCCCCCGTCGCACGGTCATGGAGGTCGAGGATGATCTGGGCCGAGCCGAGGATATGCCCGGCATCAATGAAGGTCACTTGAACGCCGTCAGCAATCGGCAAGGGGCGGTGGTAGTCGAAGGTGACAAACTGCCGGAGACATTTTTCGGCATCTATGGGGGTGTAAAGCGGGGTGTAGAGGGACTGGCCTTTGCGGGCGCGCTTTTTGTTGGCATATTCCACGTCTGCGGTTTGGATCTTGGCGGAATCCGCCAGCATGATCTGGCACAGATCGCGGGTGGCCGGGGTGGAGTAGATGTTGCCCCGGTAGCCCTGGCGGGTCAGATTGGGCAAATTGCCGCTATGGTCGATGTGGGCGTGGGACAGCACCACGGCATTCAGACTGGCAGGCTCAAAGGGAAAGTTTTTATTCCGGTCATAGGCTTCCTCCCGGTGGCCCTGATAGAGCCCGCAGTCGAGCAGGATACGCTGTCCATTGATCTCGATCAGGTGCTGGGATCCGGTAGTGGTGCCGGCGGCACCGTGGAAGGTGATTTTCATGGGGAGGGGAGCAGGGCGGAGAGGGGTTGGGCAATTTCCACCCACCAACGAAGCCTTTGTTTAAAGTGAATAGAGCCGTTTGCCAAAAGAAATTGCGCTGATGCCGGGCGCGCGGCGGCAACCCATACAATTCAGATATAAATCGATGTTGTCGCGGCGGGGAGCCGAAGGAGGACAGACGAAATTGCACAAAATCCCCCTTTGGCGGGGTGTGGAAGAGGGAGTGGCACGAAAAAGGCTGGAGGTGTCTGGCGTAAGAGGCATAGTGTGCCCCGAGTCCGCTTCAAAAAACCTATGAAACTCCACCCTTCTTTTAATTCCTTCCGGCCAGCAGTTGTGCTTGGCTGTGGTCTGACCCTGCTCGGCTTCTCGACGGGAAGCGCTGCGCCTTATGCCTCGGGCATTACGATCACCGGAGGCACCACCGTGAATTTTATCCTCAACGAACCCGCCGACAGCCTGGTGTTCTCGATTAACGGTGGAGCACCCCAAGTGCTGGACGGCAGCAGCAACGGGGCGAAGAGCTTCGCCCTACCATCCGCTTCGGATACCTTTTCCATCACTGCGATTAAAAATTCGGCCATTGGATATACCATCCCAACTGGCGCCATTACCCCGACTGTAGCAGCTGGATTAGGAGCCGATACGCCGGCCTCGGGATACAATTTGATCAGCATCACTGGAGCCAATTCCACCACCGCCTACAACAGTCCCCGCGGAGTGGCGGTGGCGATGGATCCCAACAATCCGAATTTTGGCACCTCCTACATTTCCAACAGTGCTGCGGGCACGGTGTCAGGAGGGCGCAGCCTTGGAGACGGCCTGTATGCCATCAAAGCCGACCAGTCCGATGCCTTTGGCTATGGAAACACTGCCCAGACTGGCGGCATCAGCTTCCTGCCGGCTTCCGGTTCCGCCCCATTCAGGGTTACGGTTGGACCCGACAGCAATCTTTACGTGGCTGACTTCTCTGATGCCACTGGAACCGTCTACCGGACCTCGGGCACTTTGACCAATGGAACCACCGTGCTGGCCGGGATTGGGGGGCCAACCACGCTTCCAGCGGGGCAGAACCATGGGAGCACCACCGCAGTGTATGTCACCGGCTCTGTAGCGGCAGGAGACCTTAAAGTATTCACCCTTGATGAAGACCTGACCACTGCCCAGGTGACGGGGCTGGGATCGACTGCGGACCGCAACAGTCTCTGGTCCTATGATATTGGGTCGACCACGACGCCATTTGCCGGAATGCCGACCAAGGTGACTACCAGCCAAGTGCTGGTTCCTGCGGCCGTGTCTGACCTTGACCGCGGTGCCAATGGTAATTGGTATCTCGGGCAAAACCGTTCAGCCGGCAATGAAGCCGGGCTGACTGTTCTCTCGCCGGATGGTGCCACGGTGCTGTTCGACAGCCTCAACGCCTCCGCCGGCCTGGGATCCATGACTGATATTTTGCGCAATGTGCAGGGCATGGCAGTATCTCCCGACCAAAAGTTTGTGGCCATCATGCTGAACAATAGCGATGTCGCGGTGATCCCCCTGGATGAAAATGGCATTCCCCGTATTGGGGACCGCCTTGTGGTCGATACCGGGACCGATATCAACTCCGGCCGCGATATCGCTTTTGATGCGGCGGGCAACATTCATTATGTGTCCAGTGGACAGGCGGCCTACCGGGTCATTTCGCCAGGCGGGTTTACTTCAGCGACGACCAGCTTTGACGGATCGTCTTATGCCTTTGCGATTGTGCCTGAACCGACGGCAGTAGCCCTTCTGGGGCTGGCGGCGATGGGCTTGAGCCGCCGCCGACGGCAGGTTGCTGCCTGAGGCGTTTATACTGGAGGAACTCTAGCAATTTTCCGCCATTTTCTGCAGCAGGCCGTTTCACGGCAGCCTGGGTGCCGTGGTGGTTTCATCCCCTTGTCCAACCTGCCCGAACCATGACGATCCCCAATTTCCCGCACCCCGCCCGGCTGCCTTTCTGGTTCCTCTTGGCTGCAGTGGGCAATCCTTCGCGCGCCGCATCCCTTTACAGCGAATCCTTCGATTCCCAGGCGACGGCCAAAGTGGTGGTGAACAAGCTGGCCAACGCCGATTTGGCTTTTGTCGATTATTCTTCGTTCGTGCGGGACCAGCCCGGTGGGGGCGGGCCGGTGACGATCCGCATTCCGGAAGCGCCAAACCGCATCCCCGGCAGCGCTCCGACGCGTGGGGTATTGTTGAATGCCACCTACGGCGGGACGGCGCGCACCATTAACCTGCTGGCGTCGGCCACGCCGGGCGGGGCGGCCACAATCTTCTCCGGGGATTACCGCCTGCGCTTTGATATGTGGCTGGCGGTGGATCCCAGCGCGACGGCCGGCACCACCGAAGTGGGTCTGTTTGGGGTGGGTCACTCCGGAACCGCCACGGTTAGTTATGCCCGGCGGAGCAGCGGCATTGGCACCTTTGGCTGGATTTCAGCGGAAGGAGGGATTGGGGCGGGGAACCCTGCCGGCACCAATGGGGACAATGGCCTTTTTGTCGGGACGGTGCCTGCCTTTTTTACCGAGAATCTGAACAATGCGGGACTGTATGCCACGGCCTTTCCCCAGGGCACCTCTCTGAGTAATACTCCTAACAATCAGTGGACCCAGGTGGAGTTGTGGGTGGTGGGGACCAAGGCGACGCTTTACATGAACGGGGTGAAATTCGGTGAGACCACGGACCCGGCGATCACCACTGGATTTGCCTCGATTGGTTATGAAGATCCGTTCACCGGCAGCACGCCTGGCGGGTTCAACCGGCAGTTTGGACTGTTTGACAATCTGACCGTGGAGTCCCTCACGGGGCCAGCCAGGCTCGAGGCGGGGGTAGGCACGGTTTTTCCAAGAGTGGAGGCACCTCTGCAGACCACCACCGGGGATTTTGTGATCTCGAATTTCAGCCTTGATACCAGCTACAGCATCACCTCGGCAACGATCGACGGAGCCCATGCCGGCGACTTTACCCTGACAACTCTTTTCCCATTGCCGGTCGCGCCCCAGACACAGGCGGTGGTGTCGGTGAATTTCGATCCGGCCACGCCCAACGGATTGAAGGTGGCCCGGCTCAGACTGGCCACCACCGATCCGAACCTGCCCGAAATCGTGCTGCCGCTGCAGGCCCGGCGGGCGATTAATACGCTGGAAGCCACCCTGTCTTCCCGGATTGCTTCGGTCTCGGCGGTGAATGGCACGGGCAGTGGGGCGATCACGATCTCGAATGGGGGTGAGACCGAGGTGAGTGTGAGTGCTCCGGTAGTTAGCGGCGCGGATGCTGCGATGTTTGCGGTCGCTGCGTCATTTCCCGTGGTGATTGCGGCGGGTGACGCCGCCACCTTGCCGGTGAACTTTACGCCAACGGGGGCTCCGGGCCGGAAATCGGCTTCGTTCGAGTTTACGACGACAGATCCTGGCGTGCCCACCCTGACCGTGAACGGGTCGGCCCGGTATGCCTTCGGGCCGCCCCTGCTGGCCCACTACAAAATGGACGAAACATCGGGCACGGCACTGGTGGACAGTGCGGCGGCGAGTCCGAATGCCCGCCTGGAAATCCGTGAGCAGCCTTTTGGTTTTGGCGAACCTTCCCTCCTGCCGGGCGGGGCGGGCACGGCCATCCGGCTGACTCCGGCCGATTCATCCGCCATCGGCAATTTTGCCATCAGCACTGCGGTGCACCTGCCCAATGTCAGCTATTCGCTGTGGATCAAGCCGGAGGCCAAGCCTGCGGGGAACCGGCGCATTCTGCACCGGTCTTCCCTGTTTACCCTGACGGGAACGCTCTATTCCCTGTATCTCACGCCGGCCGGCAAACTGGTTTTTGAAGTGAACAGCCAGACCGCGGCCGAATCAGAGGAAGGAGCCGTGATCGACGACACCGTCTATCACGTGGCCGTGACCCACCGCGATGAGGATGGATTTGGCAACAGCACCGGCACCCCCACAGCGACCCGCACCCGGTTGTTTATCAATGGCGAAAAGGTCGGGGAGAGTGTGGAGCCGGTGGGGGGCTTTACGGATTATACCCTAACCACGACTTCGGAAGGACTCTACATTGGCACGGCCACCAGTGCCGGACAGGGATACCTTGGTCTGGTGGATGACCTGCAGATTTACAGCGCGGAACTGAGCGAGGAGGAGATCTATGGTCTCTTCAGCCAGCCGGGCAAAACCGCCGCGCAATTGGAGGCCCAGGACTACCGCATCACCGGCGTGGAGTATAACTCCGGGACCGGGCAGATCACCCTGACATGGAATTCGGCACCAGGAGCGGTTTACTCCGTGCAGCAGTCCACCACCACAAGCGGCTTTGTGGATGTGCCGCAACAAACCGGGATTGCCGCAGACGGGGTGAGGACGTCTGTTACCTTTGTCGCGCCGGCCGGGCCACGACGCTTTTTCCAGATCCGCCGCACCTCGCCCTGACAAAATCTACCGCTCGGCGTTTTGGGCCACCGACGCCATGGCCCGGGCCAGGGCCAGCCAATCGGCAGCGGTGGTTTCCCACGATCCGCTCAGGCGGAGCACCTGGCCTTGGCATCCCTCCGGCAATCCCATGGCGCGCAGCACCTCCGAGGCCCCGGCCCCGCGGCTGCAGGCGGATCCTGTGGAAACGGCAAAGCCAAGCGCGCTGAGGCGGACGAGCCATTTGACATTGTGGGGCGGTGGCACCGTAATCAGGACGGTATTCCAGAGCCGGGGTGTCTCCGCTGCGATGATCTCCACGGTGGGCAGGAGTTGCCGGATTTCATCCTCGAAGTGCCGCCTTGCCTCCAGCCATTCCGTTTCCTTCAATGTTGTCAGGCTGGATTCGCGCGCGTCCCATGCCGCGGTCATGGCGGCGATGGCGGGCAGGTTCTCGGTGCCGGCGCGGCGGCGTTCTTCCTGAGGTCCGCCGCGCAGCCAGCGCAGGGGGCGTCCGGAGGCCGGCACCTTGAGAAATCCAATGCCCTTGGGGCCACCGAATTTGTGGGCACTGCCGGTCACGAAATCGCAGGCCCCCAGACCTGAGGATGGTTTTTTCCCAATCCACTGTGCAGCGTCGCAATGAAACAATACGTTATGCCGGCGGCAGAGGGCAAGAGCTTCCTGCCATGGCTGGATCACCCCGGTTTCATTGTTAGCCGCCATCAGGGAGACCAGCGCCGGACGTTGCCGGGCCAGCAGGTTCTCCATAGCCGCAAGGTCGGTGGTTCCATCGGTCTGAACCGGAATTTCCAGCAGAGCCTGGCCGAAATGATGGCGGGCGGGTTCGAGCACACTGGGGTGCTCAAGGGCACTGACGGCTAGGCGTTCCCAGCCGGCTGCGGCGGCGTGCGTCATCACGGCATTGTTCGCTTCGGTCGCCCCCGATAAGAACACAATCTCCTCCGCTTCGCATCCCAGACGGTCCGCCACTTGCTCCCGGCAGTCTTCGAGCTTTTGCCGGGCCCGGCCCGCGTCCTTGTAGAGGCTGGAGGGATTGTGCCAGTGGCGGTCAGCGGTTTCCAGCCACGCGGCCCGGGCAGCAGGATGCATGGGGGTGGTGGCATTGGTATCGAAATAGCCGGGCATGGCTGATGGTGGGCCGGGGCGGGACGGGCGTCAATGCGGCGGCCTGCCTGCCCTGACCCCCTCTTTGCCATGGCGTTGAGCTGGGAGGCGACGCGCTCCCTTGACGCCGGGGACCATCCCGCCACCTTCGCTGATGGCCACTGCTGCTTCTGATTCCTCCACGTTCCGCACCATTCCCATTCTCGGTCTGTCCACCGCCGAACTGGAAGCCTTGAGCAAGGCGATGAAGCTGTCGCTCTCCGCAGACGACATGGAGGCGGTCCGGGCTTACTACCAGGAAACCGGGCGGGAACCGACCGATGTCGAGCTGGAAGTGATCGCCCAGACGTGGAGCGAGCATTGCAAACACCGGATTTTCTCCGCCAATATTGAGCACACCCGCGACGGCAAAACGGAGGTGGTGGATGGGATTTTCAAGACCTGCATACGCAAAACCAGCCTCGACATCATGGCGGAGAAACCCGGCTTCGTGCTGTCGGCCTTTACCGACAATGCGGGATTCATCGAAGTGGATCCGGGTCTGGCGGTGTGCCTGAAGGTCGAGACCCACAATCACCCGTCGGCTATCGAACCCTATGCCGGGGCCAATACCGGGCTGGGTGGGGTGATCCGGGATATCCTGGGGGCAGGGAAGGGGGCCAAGCCGGTGGCGTCGCTGGATGTGTTTTGTTTCGGGCGTCCGGATACCAAACCGGAACAGATCCGGGCCAAGGATGTGATCCATCCGCTGGGGGTGATGCGCGGAGTGGTGCGCGGGGTGCGCGATTACGGCAACCGCATGGGGATTCCCACCGTGTGTGGTGCAATCCAGTTTGATGACACCTTTTGTTATAATCCGTTGGTCTTCTGTGGCACGGCTGGCGTGATTCCTTCCGCCGACATTGCCAAGGAAGTGACGCCCGGGCATCTCATCATCGCGGTGGGGGGACGCACCGGCCGCGATGGTCTCAAGGGGGCGACTTTTTCGTCGGCTGCCCTCGGCACCGACAGTCATGAAGAAGACCAGAGCGCGGTGCAGATCGGGAATCCCATCGAAGAAAAGAAGGTAGGAGATTTTGTGCTGGCAGCGCGGGCCAAGGGGCTGATCGGCAGCATCACGGATTGCGGGGCGGGTGGCTTCAGCAGTGCGGCCGGCGAGATGCTCAGTGAAACCGGCGGCCTCCTTGATCTCGACAAGGCACCGCTCAAGGAACCGGGTTTGTTGAGCTGGCAGATTTTCCTGAGTGAGAGTCAGGAGCGCATGGTGTTGTCTTCCGACCCGGCCAACCTGCCTGCCCTGCAGGAATTGGCGGATATTTACGAAACGGAACTTTCGGTCCTGGGCACCAGTGATGGCACCGGCATTTTAAAGGTGCAGCATCATGGCAATCTGGTGTGTGAACTGGACTGTGGCCGCCTCCACGAGGCTCCGCGCCTGAACCTGAAAGCCACCTGGACCACTCCGGTCTGGCAGGATTTGCCGGACCTTGACGAGTCGGCGGCGGGGGCGGATTTGAAGCGTGTGCTGGGGGATTTCGCGGTGGTTTCGCGCGAACCCGTGATCCGGGAATACGACCATGAGGTGCAGGGCAATACGGTGCTCAAACCCCTTGCCGGAGCCACCGGCGATGCCCCGCAGGACGGCGCGGTGATCCGGCTGGATGGGAGCAACCGGCTGATTGCGCTGGGCCTGAGCCTGCTGCCCGAGTGGGGCAAGACCGATCCTTACGCAATGGGCCTCGCCTGCATGGACGAATGTGTGCGTTCCCTTGTGCTCTGCGGTGCCAATCCTGACAAGATCGCGGTCCTCGACAATTATTGCATGGGCAACCCGCACGACCCGGTGGAACTGGGTGGTTTGGTGGAAAGCGCCCGCGCCCTCGCCGAAGCGGCGGTGGCTTATGGCACGCCCTTTGTCTCCGGCAAGGACTCGTTCTATAACTTCTTCCAGACCGAGGACGGTCCCGTTAGCATCCCGGTCACCGCGTTGATCAGCGGCATGGGGATTGTGGAGGATGCGCTGCATGTCACCGGGGCCAGCCTGCGGTCTGACGACAGTGTGCTGGTGCTGGCCGGCACCCCGACCAGCGAACTGGGCGGCAGTGTTTTTGCCAGACAGAAAGGTTTGAAAAACCTCAAGGTGCCGGTCTGTGATCCGGTTGCCGCGATGGCGCTCTACCGCTGTGCGCACGAAGCCATCAAAGAAGGATTTGTCCTGAGCGCCCACGATGTTTCCGAAGGGGGACTCGCCGTGACTTTGGCGGAGATGGCCTTTTCCATGAAAGCCGGGATTGAGGCCGATTTGACCCGGGAGACCCCAGCCATGGTGCAGCTATTCAGCGAAAGCCCGGCGCGGTTTGTGTTGGAGGTCGCAGGATCCGGTCTGAAGAGCGTGCAGGATCTGTTCGCCGGTCAGCCTTGGGTGGTGCTCGGATCCACCACCCGCCATCACCGCCGCCTTGTGATTCGTCAGGGAGCCGGGCTGATTCTGGATGAGCCGATTGCAGAGTTGAAGTCCATTTGGCAAGGCGGTCTGGCGGCGTGGTATTGAAATGAGCAGCGGGCCGTTGGGTCCGGCAAAGCCGCCTTGCCATCAGAAGGCCTCCGGGACAGACTGTCGCACATGGATGCCACGGTTCTGATCGTCGACGATGAAAAACACACCCGGGAAGGCCTGCGCCTTGCCCTCGAAGATGACTTCGATGTCTACATCGCCGCGGACCGGGCAGAAGCCATGGAAGTGTTGCGCAATGAACGGGTCGACGTCATGCTGACCGACCTCCGCCTTGGAGCGGACGATGGCATGCAATTAATCGAGGCCGCCGTGGCGATGCCTCAGGCCCCGGTAGTGATCATGATGACGGCCTACGGCAGCGTGGACACGGCGGTGGAAGCCATGAAACGCGGGGCATGGCACTTTGTCACCAAGCCGCTCAACCTCGAAGCGCTGGACCTGCTTATCAAACGCGCCCTGCGCAGCCGGAACCTCGAGCAGGAAAACACCTCCCTGAAACGTCAGGTGGAAGACCGGTATGCCTTGGACCGGATTCTCGGCAAATCGATGCCGATGCAGCGGGTTTTTGAAACGATCACTCAGGTGGCACCGACCCGGGCCACGGTGTTGATCGAGGGCGAAAGCGGGACGGGGAAGGAACTCGTGGCCCATGCGATTCACAATCTCAGCGGCCGTCCCAAGGCCAAACTGGTCATTGTGCATTGTGCCGCCCTGAGCCCTCAATTGTTGGAAAGCGAACTCTTCGGCCACGAAAAAGGGTCTTTCACCGGAGCCATGGAACGGCGCATTGGGCGGTTTGAGCAGGCCAATGGCGGCACCCTGTTTTTGGATGAACTGGGCGAAATCGACTCTGCCATCCAGGTCAAACTGCTGCGCGCCCTCGGCGAGCGCACCATTGAGCGGGTCGGCGGCAATACCACTATCAAGGTCGATGTCCGGGTCATTGCCGCCACTAACAAGGACCTCGCGGGCATGGTGGCCGACGGAAAATTCCGCGAAGACCTGTATTTCCGCCTCAACGTGGTCAGTATCCACATGCCGCCACTCCGGCAGCGCAAGGAGGACATTCCAGTGCTGGCCAATGCCTTCCTCAAGGAACTGGCCCGGGAAAACAACAAACCCATGCGCGAGATCGGACCTGAAACCCTGCAGGCCCTGACCGCCTACAACTGGCCGGGCAATGTGCGGGAATTGCGCACCGCCATCGAGCATGGCATCGTCATGGGCACCGGAGCCCGGATGCTGGTCCGCCATCTGCCGGCCACCCTGCGCGGCGAGGCCCCGGCGCCGACGATGCACCGTCCCGCGCGGCCCGGAGTTGCCGCGCCGCTGCCGGACGCGGCTCCCATTTTGCCACCCGACCTGTCCATCAGCAAAATGGAAATCCGCTTCATCCTGGAAGCCCTGCAGCGCACCCGGCAAAACCGCAGCGAAGCCGCCAAACTCCTCGGCATCTCCCGCCGCACCCTCCAGCGCAAGCTCAAGGAACTCAAGCTCGCCGACGACACCGGAGATGAAGACGAAGCGTAAATGCGGGACGTTGCTTCAAATTCTACCATCAAGGTTCAACGTTGGACGTTCGACGTTCGACGTCCGACGCGACGCCGCCCCGCAATAAAACAACTTGCACCTCCCGGGATTGCCCCTAAATTCCCCGCCCCTGCCCCTTCGGGCCGGGAATTTCACCTTTAGAAACCAACCTCAACTGCCCTGCCGCCGGATCGGATCTCCGAGCTGTTTTTTCTTCTGAAGACAGTGTTGGCCACGGGATGACCCAACTGAATGAATACTGAACTGCTCAAGGATCTGATCGAAGCCGGTGTCCACTTTGGCCACCAGACCAAGAAGTGGCACCCCCGGATGAAGCCCTTCCTCCTCAGCACCCGCAACAACGTCCACATCATCAACCTCGAGGAAACCACCAAGCAGATCACCGCTGCGGCTGATTTCCTCTGCGATGAAGCCAAAAAGGGCAAAAAGATCCTCTTTGTCGGCTGCAAACGCCAAGCTCAGGACGCGGTCCGCGAGGCGGCCGAAACCACCGGCCAATTTTATGTCAACCACCGCTGGCTGGGCGGCACTTTGACCAACTTTGAGACCATCAAGAAGTCCATCGCCCGCATGAAATACCTCGAGACCATCGAGCAGCAGGCGGAGTTCAAAATGATGTCCAAAAAGGAACTCGCCGCCCTCGGCCGTGAGAAAGCCAAACTCCAGCGCAACCTCAGCGGCATCCGCGAAATGGGCGGGGCCCCTGACATCATGGTCATCGTCGATTCCCACCGTGAGGCCATTGCCGTCGCGGAAGGCCAGCGCCTTGGCATCCCCATCGTCGCCATGACGGACAGCAATGCCGATCCTGACAAGGTGTCTTATCCGATTGCCTCCAACGACGACGCCGTCCGTTCCATCCGCATCATCCTGCAGCACCTCGTGACCCCATTGCTGGCCACGCTTGAGATGTCCGGCCGCGCTCCCCGCAAGAAGGCCGATCCCGTGGCTGCCTGATCCCCGGAACAACGACAGGCGCAACCCGCCTGGCCATTCCCCAATCCCATGGTGGCGGCGGCGAGGTCCATCCTCTCCGCCGCCGCTCATTTTAACAATAACACTTTTTCAATCAACCTCCTCCCTACTATGGCCGAAATCACCGCATCCACCGTCAACGAACTCCGCCGCAAAACCAATGCCGGCATGATGGACTGTAAAAAAGCCCTCACCGAAGCAGGTGGCGATATGGAAGCTGCCGTCGATATCCTCCGCAAAAAAGGCATCGCCTCCAGCGCCAAACGCGCCGACCGCGAAGCCAAGGAAGGCACTGTGCAGGCCGTCCTCAATGCCGATGGCACCGTCGGAGCCCTTGTCGAGGTGAACTGCGAAACCGACTTTGTCGGCAAGAATGAAGGCTTCCGGGCCTTTGTGGACCTTGTTGCCCAACAGATCCTCACTCAGGCCGCCACGGACAACGACCTCGCGGCCGCGCTGGCCCAAACCGTTCCTGGCGGTTCCCTCAGCCTTGATGAAGTGATCAAGGCCAAGGGTGGAGAAGTCGGGGAAAACATCGTCCTGCGCCGCTTTAAGCGGTTCGCCGCTCCCGCAGGCGGAGCCCTAGCCAGTTACATTCACCTTGGGGGCAAGGTTGGCGTGCTTCTCGAAGCTACTGCCGGCAAGGCCGAATCCCTCGCCTCCGACGCCTTCAAGACCCTGCTCAAGGATATCAACCTCCACATCGCCGCCAGCAGCCCGATCTGTGTCGGCCGTGATGCCGTGGATCCGGAACTGGTGGCCAAAGAACGTGCGATCTACGCCGACTCGGACCGCCTCAAAGGCAAGCCCGCCGCCGCCCTCGAGGGCATTCTCAACGGCATGATCGGCAAGTTCTTCAGCCAGGTTTGTCTCCTCGAGCAGGGTTTCGTCAAGGACCCTGACAAGACCATTGCCCAGCTCGTCGAAGAAACCGGCAAAACCCTTGGGGACACCATCACGGTGACCCGCTTCACCCGCTTCGCGCTCGGCGAGGAGATCAAAGCCTGATCGCCACGTGCCGCTGTCTCCGGGCAGACGGACGCCATCCCATTCCTCCCCCCCGCTCCCGGTTCTAGTCCGGGGGCGGGGTTTTTGCTGGTAGAAGCAAAAAGTATGGCGCCATGAGGAGGGCGGACATTCTGTCCGCCACAACCGGGTCGACAAAATGTCGACCCTCCTCACTTGTCCGGAGGCAGCCTTTTCCGGAGAGTCTGGGGGGTTCCCTGAACTCCCGGGGAGAGAAAACGATGCCCGGGGTTGACGTCGCGGGCACAAGGGTTAAGTCCTCCGCAGTTCTTTCCCACTTGGAAGCCACTGCCGGCTTTCCCATCCCTTTTCCTGCGGTGTGCGTGACTCCTGGTCCTTTGGGCCCGCTCCGATACAAAATTAAGGAGGTCTGGTCAGCCCTGCCGATGCCGAGCCTCTATATAGGAGGGCAGACGTTTGGTTCGTGCGGCCACCACCTGGTTTATCTCTTGGGAACGAGAGCCTTCGACCATAGACGCCACCGCGGGGATCAGGGAATCCGATTCTACTTGAATATATATGAATTTGGGAATACTTTCTGAATGGATTCACGGCGAAAAAAAATAAGTGAGACCTCCGACGATCGTGCGGAAACGTCACGGGCCACCCGTTCGTTCCGCACCGGAGGTTCGATGGCCGTGAGAATTCCAAAAGGATTCCAACTGGCAGAATCAGATCTGATGATTACCAAAGTCGCGGATGGATTGCTGATCACGGCGGCACCTCAAAAGGATGGGGTGGCGGACTGGTGGGCCGGTTGGAAGGCTGATCCTGACTTTATGGCGGATGGGCGGCAGCAACCGCCCATGCAGGACCGTTCCTTCAAAGTCTGACCAGGATGTCCAGACCATGAGCGGTTCGCATTATCTGCTTGATACTGATACCTGCATTTTTGTGCGGAAATACAAACCGGAATCAGTCCGGGATCGCCTGCTCCAACATGGGTTTGACCGGGTCTGCCTTTCCGTCGTCACGTTCTATGAGTTAAGTTATGGCGCGGAAAAGCACCCTCACCCGATCAAAGCACGGCAGCAGGTTAGGGAATTCCTGCGTCCCTTTGAAGTGCTGCCATGGACGGTAGAAGCGGCCACCGAGTGCGCAGGGATCAGGGCCCGGCTGGAAAAAACCGGCCAAATGATAGGACCGTATGATGTCCAGATTGCGGCCCAGGCGAAAAGCCTTGGATATACCGTTGTCACCAACAATGAACGAGAATTCCGCCGCGTTGATGGCCTGAAGGTGGAGAATTGGTGTGCTCCAGCCTGATTGGGGACGATCTGTCAGGCGATAAATCAGCCTCCGCGGCGGTCGTTCCGGGGAGGATTGACGATCGCCTGTTGGGTGGCGTTGGGGAGCTGGGAGTTTTGCAGCCACACCGTCGCAGCATTGGGGTCACGGCGGAACCATGCTTGGCCGGCTTGGGTCAGGGTGCGGACGCGGGAGGCTTCGTCGGTAATGGTTTTCGCCCAGATCACGGCGGACTCTGGGTCTTCGCGGGCGAGGCTGCGGGCGAAACCGCTCACGGCAGAGTCTTTGGCCGGGGAAGCGGGCAGGTCGGCGAGATATTGGCTGGCAGCGGTGGGATCACGGCGGGTCCACTCCCGCAGGGCGGAGTAGGTGCCTTCGGATTTGGCCGGGCCGTCGGCCAATCCATTCAGCCATGCCACGGCGGCTTTTGGATCGCGTTCCGCCCACTCCTGACCGATTTCTTCGATTACCCTCGGCCCATAGTCAGCCGTGACAAACTTCTCGGCCCAGGCAGCGGCCGCCACGGGATCGCGTTGCACATAAGTGCCGGCGATTTGATCAAGAGCCTCTCCTTTCAGGGGACCTTCGGGCAGGCTCTCGCCCCACGCAGTGGCGGCAGCGGGGCCATTTTTGCGGAGTTCTTCGCCCGCGACGGTCTGGATGAATTGAGCCGCCTGTCTGTCTCCGGCAGCAGCGCGCGCGAGGACGTAGGAAGTGGCCACCCCGATATCATGATCGGCGAGGCCACCGACGAGGCTGCTGCGGTAGCGGTTTTTGGCGTCGCCTTCCTCCATGGTGTCGAGCCATGCCATAGCCCCGTTAGGGTCCTTGCTGGCCCATCCGGGAATGGTTGAATTCAAAAAGCGTTCTTTGTCCCGGCCTTCCAGGGTCCCGGCATGGGCGAGGGCCCCGGCGCTGTCCATCGCCCCCCATGCATAGAGAAACAGTTGGAATTGCTCGCCGCCGGCCCGGTTGGTGCGGAGGGTTTCCAGCATGGCAGTGGCATTTTCCGGGGTCAGGGATTCCAGCATTTTCGCGAAGGCGAGACTGCGGGTCAGGGGATTCGGATCGCTGAAGGCTTCCTTGGCAAGAGCTTCGAGGGCCGCCGGGCTGAGGAGGATTTTTCTGGGAGCAAGGGCCGGACTGCCTTCTGCATCCGTTCCGGAGGCTTTTCCGGTGCCTAAAGGAGAGGCCTTGGCGGCCACGGCGACGGCATTGGTGCCGACGGTAAGGGTGCGGTTTCCGGCGGCAGAAGGGTCCGGGCTGGAAGGTTTTGCCAGCAAATAACCTAAAGCAAAGGTGCCGGCAGCGGCAAGGCCCCACGCACCGTGGGTCAGAAGGGTAGGTTTCATGGCGCTGAGCAAGGGGTTGGAAAGATCGGGCAAGGATACGTGCCGCAGAGCCCGGTGATTACGGAAAATCGAAACCAGCTGCTCCACGGTAAGCAAAAGCCGTGCGCAGAAAGAACCCAAAGGGGCAGCACTGGCCCTGCCAAGAAAAAAATAAGGTCAAAAGTTCTTGCCAACTGTAACTATACAATATATACAGTAGCATCACCGCAATGAGCGACGAATCCTCCAGGTTGTTTTTGCCCCCGATATCGGCTGCCGCGCCCGGGGCATTGTATGACCAGATCGTGGTTGGGATGAAGCGGGAGATCAGTGAGGGCCGGTTGTTGCCGGGGATGCCGCTGCCGTCTTTCCGGCAGTTGGCGGCGGATTTGATGGTGAGTCTGATCACGGTGAAACGGGCCTACGAGGAGCTGGAGAAGGAGGGAATCATTTACCGGCGGCAAGGTCTGGGAACCTTTGTGGCCGACCTGGGGCAGGACCGGAGCCGGGAATCCAAGCTGGGTCAGGCGCGGGACCTGATCGCGGCGGCGGCGCGGGAGGCGGAGGAGGCGGGGGTCGCCCGCCAGGATTTGCCGGCCTTTTTTCAGAAAACCCTCACGGAGATTCACACGCCAACACCATGAACACACCTGCCATCGAAATCCGCGGCCTGCGCAAGGCTTTTGCCAAATTTGCGCTGGGACCACTCGATCTGACGGTCCCGAATGGGACCATTTATGGACTGATCGGACCGAACGGCTCCGGGAAGTCTACCACCCTTGACCTCATCTTCGGGATGGGGGGCCGGGATGCCGGCTCCATCCGGGCGGCAGGGTTTGACCATGAAGTTCAGGAGCGGGAGATGAAGCTGGCCGTCACCTATTCCAGTCCGGAGACTTCTTTTGCGGCGTGGGGCAGGGTGGGTTTGGCGATTCCTTACGTGCGCAGTTTTTATCCGGCCTGGGATGACGCTCTGTGCCGCCGGCTGATGGAATTGTTCCGTCTCGATCCTGACGAAAAAATCGGCACGCTATCCTTCGGAGCCCGGACCAAGTTATCGCTCCTGTTGGCGATGTGTCCTGGTCCGCAGGTCCTGGTGCTGGACGAACCGACTACGGGACTCGATCCGGAAGCACGCCAGATTCTTTTCAACGAACTGCTCCGCATGGTGCAGGACGAAAACCGCACCGTGCTGATTTCCTCACACCAATTGTCCGAACTGGAACGGTTTGCGGACCACATCGGAATCCTCGCGGAGGGCAGGCTGGTTTGTGAGGGATCGACCGTGGATTTGATAGGGAGGCACCGTATGGTGGAATTCTCCCAACCTTCGGGCGGTGCTTTGCCGGTGATGCCCGGGTTCCACGTGCGGCGCAGCCAGGCGGGAAGGTCGCTGGCGGTGGTGGATTTGTCGATGCATCCGCCGGCCAGTCTCGAGGCCCGCGGCTTGAACCTTCACTCGCAGACGGAGCTTCCTCTGGAGGACATCTTTCTGGCGATCACTTCCCAACAGAAGGAGGCGGCATGAATCCCCTGACCCTCGATTTTGTCCGGCGCTGGAAGTGGCTGCTGGCGGTGCATTTCGCTGCAGTTTCGGCAGGGTGGATTTTCCACGGCAGGGAACCGCAGGCGCGACTGCATTTGGAAATCGCGGTGGCGATCGCCATGTCCTGGGACTTGATGCGAGGTTATGTCAGGGGACAACTGGGGCTGCCGCAGGGCGGCGCGGCCATTGCCGCTGGCTTGTGGTGGTCGGTGGTCGGGGCCGGAGCGGCCGTGCAGATTTCCGCGATGCTGCTCGGCGGATTCGTGCTGGCCCCACTGTTTGGCATGGAGGCCGATCCGGGAGCGCTGGGGCTGCATGCGGTGCTGGCCGTGCTGATGCTGGGAACGGCGCAGTTTTTTCTGACCGGACTGCCCGCAGCCCCGCCCCGGACCCTGTCGGGACATCTGAAAGGGGGCTTTTTCGGATTGATGTGGGGGCTGTCCATGTGGGGCTTTTTTGCTCTGACGTTCATCGCACCGGCTGGTTGGCGGGACGTCACGCCAGGTCAGGGGGCCGTCCTTGTGCTGCTGGGAAGTTGCGCGGTGGCGTCCTGGTTCACGACCCGGAGGATGATGCACGACCGGGCGGTTCCCGTCCGGGGAGGCACTCCGGCAAAAGTGCATGGACTCGCGGTGAACCAGGTCCCGGGCGGCACGGTGTGGCGCGTCCGGCTGCTTCAGGAAGGCCGGTGGTTTTTGCCGGTGGCGGCCATGGTCATGCTGGCTGCGGCCTTCATGATTTCGATCAACTGGCACAGCATTCAGTCAGGCTGGCCGTGGCGGATCACGACCACGGACTATGTCTACCGGAGCATGGGCATGCTGTGTGTGATGACGGTGTTTCCGCTGCTGGCCGTGTCGGCGGGAACCCTGCGGGCCTGCCGGGGATTTCCCGTGCCCTTGCGGCATTGGGCAATGCTGGTGGCGCTCCGTCCGTTTGCGGCGGGAGTGCTCGTCTTTGGGCTGTTCACCTTGATGGTTTGGGCGGTCAGCCGCTCATCGGTGGTGGAGGGCAGATCCCTGTTGACCTTTCTGCCCCTGTGCAGCGCCCTGAGCCTGATTCAGGCGCTGATGCTGCGCCACCCCCGGCTCCCGGTCGTGTTTGGGCTTCTCATCCTGATCTCCATGCTGGGAACTCTTTTCCCGGAAATGCTGCGCCACTTCCGCCCATCGGTTCCTTGGATGCTGGCCGCAGCGCTGGCCATGTTGGGACTGTCCTGTGTGTTGCACCTGCGCTGGCTGGGACGGGGCAGCCGAATTTACCGGCTGAACCAGGGAATCCTGCGGATGGCAGGCGGGGCGCAGCGGTGAGCTTTAAACAAAAAACGCGCCCCGGAAGCCGGAGCGCGTTCGGATGAGGAGCAGCAATGGGACGATGGGGAACGCAATCGGCGCTTCGTCCCCCGCTCAGGCGGGTTTTGTCACCGGATGGTTCAATCCCGGCTGTTGAGGGACATCAGCAATTGGAGCACATACCAGAAGAGGGTAGCGATGCTGGCAAACAGGGCCAGGGAAGCGGCGACGTATTGGCTGGTGTGATAGTGATGGATGACGTTGGAGGTTTGATACAGGATGGAAGCGCCGACAAGAAGGAGCATGGCTCCGGTGAACCAGAGGCCGAGATTAAACCCGAAGATGATGCCGACTACGATGGTGGCGAGGGCCACAAAGAAGCCGACTTTGAGGAAACCGCCCAAGAAGGAAAAATCCTTGCCGCTGGTAAAGGCCACCCAGGTGAGGCCGACAAACACGCCGCCGGTGATCAGGCCGGCCTTCATGATCAGGCCGTCACCGAAACGGGAGGCGAGCATGAGGAGGGGACAGAGGATGATGGTTTGGGCCACAACGTAAAGGCCGAGACCCGCGTATTGGCTGCCAATGCTGGTAGCAGTGGACGCCCACTTGGTGGCGATGTGGGAGACAAACATAAAGAGGCCCAGCACGATCAGCCATGACCACTTGCCGCCGAACATCAAATTGGCCAGAACCGGAGCCAGCGGGCTGGCCAGGAGCATGGATTCAAGCAGGACCAAAGCCCCGACCGCACCGGCGACATGGAGGTAGGTCTTGCGGATAAATTCGGGGCGGTCCACGGCGGCAACGCCGGGTGAGAGGTAATCCTGATGAGGTGAATAGTCGTTCATAGAGCGGCTGAGGTGAAGTTTTGGCCGGACGGCCGCCGCATTATATCTACCAAGCCGCCGGACGCAAATGGTCCCTGTCAATTCTTGGCATTCCATAATTCAGCAGCGTAATTTTTCCTGCTCCTTCGCGGGATGGGCGTATCGTGGGCATGATATTCTCCGGGCTGGTTCGATGGTTGGTGGCCCTTGCCGGCCTCCTTGTGGCGGGTTGTGTTTCCCCGTCGAATGGATTCCGGACCACGCCCTTGCCGGAGGAAGTTACTTTCTGGCAACCATGGAGGCTGAACTCTTCCCGGATTCCCTACCGCAAACTGCATGTTGAAGTGGATGCGGTGCGCGGTGCCGAACCTCCCCAGGCGTGGCTGGATGAACTGGGTGCTTTTCTCCGGGAGCAATGCGACAAACCGGAGGGCGTCCGGGTGGTGCGAAGTGACCTGATTGATCCCCGGGAGGCAGCCTCCGATTCCATCACATCCCTTGCGCTCCGGTATTTGGATGGCCCCCCTCCTGGATCGGCGTTTCTTTATGTTTTTTACTACGACAGCGCGCTGAATCCGTCGCTCAAGACCGCCAACCCACATGCCGTGGTGTTCCCGTATCCGTGCGCCGTGTTTGTGGACCGGAACTACAACGAGGCGGGATTCGGGGACATTCTGGGAGGCTTGATCCTGAAGCACGAGGTCGCCCATCTGGTTGGTGCGGCACGGAATCCTGCCCACGGCGACGGAGCCCATTGCCGGAACCGGAACTGTCTGATGAATCCGGTTTTTCATTTCGTGCCGGCGCTGGTGGGCACAGGGCGGCCGCCCACGCCCCAAACGGCATTCTGTCCGGACTGTCTCGAAGACATGGCGATTTCCCGGTCCCGGCCCGCTCCGGCCAATTTGCGCTTTCAAGGCCCCTTTCTGGTCCGCCAGGAAGCCGGATATACCGTGATGACCCTGCCCAATACGGTGCACCTTCATCTTGGCGACACGTCGAACCTTCCCGTCAGCCAACTCCTGGGGGCGGTCCGTCAGGCTGCGGCCGGTCCGTTGCGCTCCCGCGAAGGATTTATCCTCAGCGTCAGTGCCACCGGCAGCCCGGCGGACTTGCGCGTGGCGCTGGCCAGGGCGGCCCAGGATCCAGCAGGACCGGTTCGACAGGCCGCTGAGCTTTACTCCGCCCGGCTCGCGGCCGGGCCGCCCCAGCCCTGAAGGACAGGGGACAGGGGGCAGCGGTCAGCGGTCAGCGGTCAGCGGTCGGCGGTCAGCGGGCATTGGTCATTGGTCATTGTCATTGGTCATTGGTCATTTGTCATTTGTCAGGGGTCAGCGCAGGCTGCATTTTGGAAAAATCGCCCGTGCTGACCTTTCAAATCCGTGCCAGGAATGGCCCGCTCCCCACCATGTCCAGCCCAGATCCCGTTCCCTCCCCGGTTCCTCCCGCGCCTGCTAAACCTGCGGTGAAGCCGGAAAATCCGCTCGCCAACCTGCTGCTCAATGTTCTGATCCCGGTGGTCATCCTGACCAACCTCAACAAGGACACGGGTTTTCCGCAACTTGGCCCCAAGGGTGCCTTGGTGGTGGCCCTGATGTTTCCCATCGGCTACCAAATTTACGACTACTGGCTGCGCCGGAAGTGGAACCTCTTTTCCCTCATTGGTTTCATCAGTGTGCTTCTCACCGGTGGTCTGGGGTTGATGACTCTCAGTGCCCAGGTTTTCGCCTGGAAAGAGGCTTCCATTCCGCTGGTGCTGGCCGCTCTGATCTTCTTTTCCCACAAAGGTAAAAAGCCGCTGGTGAAAACTCTGCTCCTCAATCCTGACATGTTGGACATGCCGAAAATCGAGGCTGCCATCGCTAAAACCAACAGCCACACCAGTTATGAGCGGCTGCTTTGGACCAGCACGCTGCTGTTGACGGCCACCATGCTCCTCAGTGCGGTGCTGAATTACTTCCTGGCCATGTATTTCCTGAAGGACAAGACGCCCGGATCCCCGGAATACACGGCGGCCATCGGAGCCCAGACGGGCTGGGGTTATCTGGTGGTGGGGGTGCCCAGTCTGATCATGATGGCCTACGCCCTGTTCCGGCTCTTTAAAGGCCTCAAACAATTGACCGGACTGGGAACGGACGACCTCATGCTCCCAAGGTAAGCCGCTGATCCCAGCGACATTTTTACGCTGGGAGCGCCGCTGTCCCGGCGGCCCCAGAGCCATGGCTCCCCCGGGCGTATCTCAAAGGAGTCGCCCCCAATGCTCCGGGGCCGGCGGGGCGCTCGGCGCTCCCAGCCCAGGGCTCTGCGGTTTGCTCTGTCAACGCGCCGGAGGCGGCGTGACGTAGCGGGTAGGCGGCGGTTGGGGAGGAGGCGGGGCAGGTGCCACCTTCTGCTGGACCCATCCGGCAGCGTTTCCGACGCCTTGCCTTACCCCAGTGGCACCTTTTTGCAGGCCCTGCCTCGTGCGATCCCAGAAACCAGGCTGAGGGGCGGGAGCATAAACCGGTGGCGGCGGCGGCAAGGGGGCCCCTGCGACAGGCCCGGGCGCGCGGCGCGGATACCACGCCTGGGTCAGCACTGTGCCGGTGCTCGCTCCCACCGAAACTTCCCCCACCCGAATGCCCTGCGCGTCCACCATGGTTATAAACCACGCGGCATTGGTGGACAGTTCCAGGCACCGGAGTTGATAGTGCAGCCGGTCAAAACCGACTTTGGCCGCGCGGGCCGCCTGTTCAGCCTTGGTGAAGGCGGCATCGGAATCGATATTGAGCCGGTTCATCGGCAGCGGGGTGCCGGAAATACCATTGGCCTTGGCCGGCGGGATGACTCCCTCCGCCACGATGGCCCCTTTGCTGATGTAAAATTCACGCACGGCATTTTGCCGGTCCCGGGCAATGACCCGCCAGACCGCAGGCTGGGGCACCCCATGTTCCCCGAACAAATGAATCATCCGGGGGAGATAATCCGCTCCGCGGTCCCGCGCTACGATGCGCATGGCCTCCTTGCCCGTCGCTTGGGCGGGAGCCGTGGCAGGAGCCAGGAGGCAGGGAAGAATTAATAGCAATAAAACCGGGGTCTTCATGTCTTTAAGGAGTCTTGATGATTAATCCATAAGGCATTTTCCATCACCTCCAACCGAAATTCCGATTACCCGGTCCAAGCGGGTTACTCGTCACCCGGCTTGAGGAGGCCGAGCTTTTTGAGTTTGGGGATGGTGCTGACTTGGCAATAGCGGTAGTTGCCGGTCTTGTTGGGCACGTTTTTCTCGAAATAATCCTGATGATAATCCTCGGCTTTGTAGAACGTGGCGATCTTCGTAATTTCGGTAACGATCGGGTCTTTGAATTTGCCGCTTTTGTCGAGTTGAGCCTTCACCTTTTCTGCGACCGTTTTTTGTTCGTCCGTTTGGTAGAAAATGGCGGACCGGTATTGAGTGCCGCGGTCTGCTCCCTGCCGGTTGAGCGTGGTGGGGTCGTGCATTTCAAAGAAAAGCCCCACGAGGGTTTCAAAGGGGAGGACTGCCGGGTCAAAGACCACTTGCACTGCTTCGGCATGCCCCGTCAGTCCCGTGCAGATGTCTTCATAAGTGGGATTGGGAGTTTTCCCATTGGTGTAGCCACTCACAGCGGATTGCACGCCCTTGGTGCGTTGTAGAATGACTTCGGTGCACCAGAAGCAGCCGGTGGCGAGGGTAACAGTTTCCATTTTTTGAGGGGCTGCTGCAGCGGGCGGCGCGGGTTTGGGATCGGCTGCGGAACCAGTGAAAAGGCTGCCGGCGAGAGCAGCAAGGGTGAGGAGAAAAGAGCGGGGCTTCATGACAGGGTAACGAATAGATCGCTCCGCAGAGCCAAATATTTCAGCGAATTCTCCGGACGGGTCAGGGAAGGGCGGGGAAAATGGCCGATCGGGGACTGATGGATGGGGGATGGAAGATAAAAGATGGAGGCGGCAGAATCAACGGGCGGCGAAGTCGAAGAACCGGCGGAGCAGGGATGCGGTATGGGGGGTGGGACGGGCGCCGTCCAAGGCGGCATCAAGGTCAAACGCGGTTTGGCCCCGCCATTCGAGCCGCCGCGAGGTCCAGTTCTGCTGAAGGCGTTCCGGGGTGAATTCCGGGTGGAATTGCACTCCAAATTGCCGCCCGCCGGGACAGGCCTGAAAGGCTTGAACCTGAGTATGGGCATTGCCGGCCAACCGCACTGCTCCTGGCGGCAGGGACAGCACAGCGTCCTGATGACTTTGCAGCACTTCGGGTTCCGGGCCCAGATCCGCCAGCACCGGACAGACGAGGCCTTCCGGGGTCAGGGCAATTCTGACAGATCCGACTTCCCAGCCGTCAGGATGCCGGCCCACCACGCCTCCAAGGGCGCGGGCCAGGACCTGATGCCCAAAACAGACTCCAAGGATGGCTTTCCCGGCCGCCGTCAGCTCCTGCAGAGTCCTGCAAAGCTGGACCACGGCAGGCTCCATGGAATGGGCATCGCGGGCCGATCCGGTCACGACGATGGCGTCCGCCGCCCGCGCCCGGGCCGCACAATCCGGATCCGAAGCCGCCACGCAGGAAAGATTGACCGGCCCCAAAGTCTCCCACAACGGGCCGAACCATTCCGTCAGCATCGCTTCTTCCGGCCACTCCGGCGGGTATTCGACGGTATCGATCAAAAGGGCCTTGAGCCGGGGTTTCACTCCGCACGGGAAGCGGATCTGCGGGGAAAAACAAGCGCAGGCCGGGGCTGTGACCCGGGAGCAAACCTCGCAGGTCAGGAAGCTGGCAGGCACAAAGGAAAAGAATGTTGGCAGAAAGACTATGAACTGAATGGGGGTCTTCGGATCCAGCCTGGAGCATTCCGTTTCCTAACGCCCTTGCAAACACCCCAAAGCCGGAGGCTTTGCAGCAATTAGCCGGTGGTTGAGCGGAGCGACACCACCGGGGCCCGGAGCCAGAGTCTCCACCCCGGATGGGGTGGCAGAATCCCTCAAGCATCCAGCAATAGTCTGGTCGCTGGATTATCAGAAGTTTATGAATCATGAAGTAAGCCGGGGCTCTGGCATCCCTGCCGGGATGCGCTGCTTTTCTTCTTCGGAACCGGTGGTGTCGCTGCGCTCAACCACCGGCTATTGGCTGTTTTCCCTCCCGGAAACCCTCACCGCAAATGGGCAGGAACGACCCGCCGAAGCCGCCAATCCTGACGGGAGTGTGACGCCACTTCCGCCCCGCCGCCTCAGAGCGTTTTGATAAAATGATAGCCGAGGATTTCGTAATCCCGGCGGAAGTAAAATTTGTGGGCCCGGGTCAGGGTGACGTAAGAGTCCAGCATGACGGACAGGCAGCCCAGGGCGCGGGCGTGGGCTTCCAGCCAGTCCATCATGGCGGCCCCGATGCCACCGGACCGTTTGGTTTCATCCACTACCACATTGTCCACATCCATGTAAGCCCCGCTGTAAAACCGGTGGAACAACCAATAGCCGGCCACGCCGACAATGACATCATCCTCGAAGGCCGCGATGCAGTGGTATCCCTTGGGGATCATGGCCTCCAGCCTGCGGCGCAGTTCCTCCGGCGGCGTTTTGTGGTTATGTTTCTCGATGAGGGGCAGAATCAACGGCAGCTCGCCGGGGGCCAGTTCCCGGATGGTCAGGGCAGGTTTTGCGCTCACCTCCCCGGATTGCGCCGTTTTCGCTGCGGGACAAGCTGATTCCGTGTAAACCGCAGTAAAGCTTTACATCCCGCCCGCGGCCCGGTATCCACAAGGTCCGGTCCGGCCGGGATGGCGAAAACGATCCCGGCCACCCCCTTGCCTTTCCCCAATGGAGCGACAGGGCTGGACCTGCCCACCCAACCGACCCATCGTATGAAACACACCCTGTCCTCCCTCATGAAATATGCCCTCTGTGCTCTCGTAGCCGTGGGCAGCATGGCCACCGCTGCGGCCGAAGAAAAAGCTGTCTCTGCCACCGGATCCTACACGTGGAGCATGCCCGGCCGCGATGGCGGGGCGGAACGCAAGTTCAGCATGACCCTCACGCAGGACGGCGGGAAGCTGACCGGCAAAGTGAAATCCCCCGGCCGTGAAGGCGCGGAAACCGAAACCGAAATCGCCGATGGTTCCGTGAAGGCCGGCGAAGTTTCCTTCACCGTGACCCGCGAGTGGAACGGCAACAAACGCACATCCACCTACACCGGCAAACTCACTGCCGATGCCATCACCGGAAAAATCACCTCCAAGGACCGCGAAGGCAACGACCAGTCCCGCGACTGGACCGCCAAACGCGAGGCCGCGAAATAACAAATAAGGGGGGCGTGCTTTCGCCAACAGCGAAGGGGGGTGAAAAGGGGCGGTCAGGAGGCTCCCCGCCCCGGGCGGCCCATGGCATCCCTAACGGGAGCGGCGGCGGAAGCCGAGCCATGCCAGACTGGCGAGTCCGCAGAGCGTGAAGGAACCTGGTTCCGGCACCGCGATCAATTGCAGTCCGGAGATGGAATGGCGGACCGCTCCGCTGCGGACCGGAGCCAGAATAGCAAGATTTCCCTGCAGTCCGGAAATGCGCAGGGAATTGGTATCATTGATGGTGGGATTGCCTGGGGAGGCCGGTGTGCCGCTGGGACCCCAGGTATCCTTGGTTCCGGTGGTGGCCCCCGTCTGGATCCCATTGGCCGCCGTGGCGGTGATCGTGCCGTAACTGCCGCCGGTGGTGTCGGTGGAAAAATAAACGACCAGATCATACTCCGCAAAGGGGATCCCAGTCAGGCTGATATTGATTGGCAAGGTTGGACTGCCCTGGTTGTCATCGAGGTATCCCCGCAAGAGTTGGGCATTGCCGTTGCCGGCGGTGGCATCGGTATTGGCGGTGCCATCGCCCCACATGCCGCCAGAACTCCACGCCACGGCGGCGGTGGTGGCGGATCCTGCCTCATCCACCAGACCGGAAACCGGACCGCCCGGCGCTCCGCTGACATTGTTCCAGTTGAGGGCGGAAACCCCGGCCCCCCCGCCAGCAGCCGTGGCGGGCAAAATGGTCTGATTGGCGTTGCCGTTGGCCTCGCGGAAGTTGACGCTGATCAGGGCCGCGGAAGCGGGCCCGAAGGCAGCAACAGAAAAAAGCAGGGTCAGGGTTCCAGAGGTCGGAGATTTCATAGGCGTAAGGGGGCAGGGATTTTGTCAAAAGTTCTTTCGACTCATAGCACTTGTCATACCACCGGGATAGACTAAACGCAGCCTAAATGAGGAGGAGCGGCCTGTTTTACCCCAGTTTCCGCGATTTTTGGGATCAATCCTGTCTCTGGCCGGCGCAGGGGACTACTTCATTTTGATAGCAAGGGGACCTTCGCGGCTACAGACTGAGCCGGAAAAAGCCGGCAACCGGCGAACCGGGCATTGTCCAGATTTCATGGCGGATCAAGCCGCCGGGGGACTCCCTGGTTTCGGTCAGGTGGGCACCGGTGACGGCCCGCCACTCCTTGAGATCGGCAGAGGATTGGATGACGACCGGCACTGCAGCGGCACTGGCCAGCCGGCGCACCGTAAGCCGGAGGGAATTGCCGTTCTGCTCCACGGTGAGAGGAGGGAGGTCCGCGCCGGAAAGGGGGAGGGTGCCGAGAACGGATTCCGCGTGGTTATTCAGGCCATCCTTGTCAGGATCTGCCGCAGGGCCGGAAATGAGAGGGTCGGCATTCTGGCTGGAACTGAATTCTGCCCAACGCCAGCGGTCATAGCGGCTGTCCTCCAGCGTGATGGTGGCGGAGGCAGCAGTGCTGAGGCTGTAAGCAGCATCCGGCTGGAGGGTGAATGTCAGGGTCTCCGTGTTCTCCAGAATGTCATCTGCAGTGGCGTTCAGTGTCAGGGTGGTTTGGGCCGAGCCGGCGGCAAAAACAACCGCCGGGGGCAGGGCCTGGCAGTCGAGGCCGGGAGTGGCCGTGCCGCTCACCAGGATGGGCACGGTCAGCGCCTGGGTGAGGAGCCCCTCGCGGCGGAAGACCAGCCGGGCCGGATCCGGACTTCCTTCCGTGGTGCGGCTATTGTGTGCGGCCAGACTGACGGTAGTGGGCAGGGCGAGGTCGCCGGTGGGTTCAAAGCGCACGGCATCGGCAATGACAAAGCCGTCAGTTCCGGTATTGTCGAGCCTGACCACGGCGGCGCTGCCTGCATTAAAGGTCCAGGTGCCGAGTTCCCGCCATCCGCCCACGGCCCCGGCCCCGTCGGGATCCTGACGTTGATCGACCGTGAGATTGGCCACGCCGCCGCTGTGGGTGATGGCGATTCTGGCATTGCTGGCCCGGTTGGACGACTGCACCCACGACAGGAAAACCTTGTAGGTGCCGGCAAGGGGCAGCGTGGGGGCGAAGTTGCAGTATCGGGTGCCTTTGCCGCTATTGTTATCGTGGAGATATCCCGTGCCGCTGAAGCCGGGGTTGGCTCCGCTGATCCATTGGCCGGCCGGCAAGGGACTGCCGCCGGGGCCTTCGGCTTCCACGACGATCCCATTGGCAGTGGTGGTGCTGCCCCATTCAAGGACCTGACCGTCCGATTTCAGAAGCGTGGCCAGTTCCGCATAGGAAACGTCCTGGATATTCTGCCCGCGGGCCAGTGCTATGGCAGCCGCCGTAGCGGCGCTGTGGCTGGTCATCATGAAGACGGGTTCCATGCGGGCCGAGGAAAAGGCCACATGAGTGGCGCTGAGGGCGAAAGTGGCCATCAGGTTGGTGCACTCTGCGGCCTGCGGGGTGATGGCCCCGAAGGCAATGGGCCATGGGCGGGGCGGCAGTTCAAAAAATCCTCCTTCGGCCATGATGGAACCTCCCGAGACCACGCGCTGGCAATAATGCGAATCCATGGCATAGGAACCGAGGGCGATGGATTGCGGTGCCAGCACCGTGCCGCGCCCGTGGGCTTCCGTAAGGAGATAGGCCCCGCTCATGCGGCGGGCTTCCCTGACATATAATTGGGGGGACCAGTGGCCATTGCTGACATATTCATCGGCAGGCAGGCCCCAAAGGTCTACCTCATTTTTGATGACCACCGGAACCCGGGGATCGGTGCGCAGGAACTGGAAGATCCCCCGGATGTAGTTCTCATGGGCGAGGGCAATTTCGGCGCGGCGGGCCAGGGTGGCGGTGGGCCATTCGTGGCTGTAGCCTACCCAGTCACTGGACATGCCCTTGTTGGCATTCCAGTCGGACTTGCCGCCCGGAAAGCCATCGGGCTGATGAATGTTATGAAAGATGCCGTTGGTAAAGGAGCCAAGGTCCACGGTTTGGCCGGCCGCGGTTTTGGCGGCCACAAAGCGCCCGATCATTTCGTAGTCGGCGGCATTGTAGTTGGGCGGCGGGGCAATAGGGATGCGGTTGGAAGCTTTGGTGAGGCAAAGCCGGAAGTTGTAGGCCTGCACGAGGGAATCGCCGGTGCCCGGGGGGGCGGCGCTGCCGGAAGTGATGCCCGGGATCAGGCCACTGGCGGGATTGCCAGGAATCACCCATGGATCGAGGCTCAGGTTGGTGAAAACAGAGAGGGTGGGAGTCAGCACCCCGTTGCGGGTTTCGCCGTGGGCCGCGTTGGACTCGCGGCCCACGCGGAAGCTGACTCCGGCGGCGGCGAGGAGGTCGCCTTCATAAGTAGAATCCAGATACATTCCGGCGCGGATCACCAGGCCGGTGGTGGTTTCGATTTCCATGATGCGGGATCCGGTTTTCCTGACATGAGCCAAGGGTTCATGGAGGTAGGGAACCACCCTGGATTCAGCCAAAAAATCGCTGAAAACGGCCGACGCCACTTTGGGTTCAAACATCCAAACCCGGCTGGTGGCGGAAGGGTTGTATTTTTTGGCCACCCGGAGGTAGAATTGGGAAGAGAGCCCGCCGATGGAGTCCACATTTCCTTTGTCAGTGGCCCCCAGACCGCCGCTGCTCATTCCTCCCACGTGGCCGCCGGCGTCTACCAAAGCGACGGTCAGGCCATGCCGCACGGCCTGGGTGGCGGCAATGACTCCCCCCGAGGTCGCCCCATAAATGCAGAGATCACAATCCACGATGTGGCGGGCGGCCGGAGCGGACGGAAGGATGCCCAGGCCAAGCGGCAAAAGCAGGCACCATAAGTTGCGGCGGGGTGATCGCATGGGCCGACCTTAGCACGCAGCCCGCCAGACAAAAGGGAAGTCCGTCCTGCGGGCAATACCTTAAATGTCAAAATACATACTTCCCGCCGCCACTTCCTTGGCAAGGACGTCGGCAAGGGTGATACTGTCAAGGTGATGGTCCACCAAGGCGGCCAGTTCCGCAAAACAGGCCAGCAATCCCGGTCCCAGATTGACCGGGCGCTCCCCGAGCGGCAGGAAGGGCCCGTCGACGGCGCGCAGCACTTCGCCGATCGTAATCCCGCTGGCCGGCTTGATCAGTTGGTATCCCCCTCCGACACCCCGTTTGCTTCGCAGAAGTTCGGCTTTTTTCAGCCCCAGCAGAATTTGCTCCAAAACTTTGGGGGGCAAACCTTCGGCGGCGGACAGTTCCTCAATCTGGGAGACGGCCTGCGCCGGCCGCCGGGCCATCGCCGCCAGAGCGCGGAGGGCATATTCCGCCCGTTTGGAAAGTCGCATCACGCGCCGCTGATACCACACTCCCTTCCACCGGAAAGCGGAAAACCCTCCGCTCCCGCCCTGGTTCCTGAAGTGGGACATCGGGGAGAGCGGGAGCACGGACCGGTTCGGGTGCGGCACCGGCTAAAGATTACCCCCCTTTCAATCGGACGAATCAGGCCTTGCATCCCTCGCCGGAGCATGGCATCCTGGGATTGCTGGGGGCGCACCGGTTTCGACCAGTGACTGGAGGCGTTGGCAGCATGCCGGGGATGATTCGTTGGCCCCGTTAACAATCCGGATCAAAACAAACAAACGCTAACTCTAACGAGCTCGCACTCGCCGCTTAATTGACGGTGACATCCTCTGCCGAATGTCTGATACGGTAGGGGGTGCAACTTATCAGGCTGGCTGAAAGCCCGGGCCACCGGGGCCGAAGCGAGATTTACAGGGGGATCGGGACAGGTCATTCCGCCGGCGGAAGGTCAGGTCCTTAACTTAAATCTCCGGCTAAGCATGTAGAAACCTGCGTTAAAAGGCGCTGGGACACGGGTTCAATTCCCGTCGCCTCCACCATCTTTCAATGTCGGGTTCCCCGGAAATCCCGGGGAACCCGTTGGAAGGGCAAAAAACTGGAACGCGGACTTTCAGTCCGCCCCGGCAACCACGGGAACTTCAGAAATCATCCCCGATTCCCGCCCGTTCCCTCATTTTCCCATCCTCATCCGCCCCCGTCCCGGCGGCCTTGGCAGATTCAAGAATTCTCCGTGAAATCCCGGTCGGCGGGCATCCCTGCGGCCCATTTCGGCAAATCCGCGCCGGCAATCAGCAAACATATTTCGCCCTTGGCGGGATGCGCCAGATAATGGGCCGCGACTTCCGCCGCCGGGCCGCGACGGTATTCCTCGAATTTCTTCGTCAACTCCCGCGCCACGCAAATCAGCCGGTCAGGCGCGATTCGTGCCAGCATCGCCAGAGTGGTTTCAAGGCGGTGCGGTGTTTCAAAGAAAACGCTGGTTTCATCTGCATCAAGGGCCGCCGTCAGGACGCGCTCGCGTTGCCCGCCCTTCACCGGCAGGAAGCCGCCGAAATAAAACGCATCCGCCGGAAACCCGCTGCCGATCAAGGCAGTGAGCACCGCGCTGGGGCCCGGCAGCACTTCCACCGGAACCCCCGCCTGCCGGCAGGCCGCCACCAGTCTTTGGCCGGGATCGGAAACCCCGGGCATACCGGCATCGGAAATATAAGCGATGCTTTTCCCTTCTGCCAATTCCGTCAAAAACTGGGCGGTGCGCATGGCCTCATTGTGTTGGTGCAGGCTGACGAGCGGTTTGCGGATCTCCAAGTGAGCCAGGAGGGTTCCGGAATGCCTCGTGTCCTCACAAGCGATCAAATCCACCGCTGCCAGGGTGTCGCGGGCTCGAATCGTGATATCCCGCAGATTCCCGATAGGAGTGGCGACAATATAAAGATGACCAGGCTGCGCAGACATGGCGCGTCCGTGCGCCGGGTTGGTGGGTGAAGCAAGATGGATTTCCCCACATGCAGAAACATCCCAAAGAATCCCCGCCGCCTGCCGCCTTGGACTGTGGCAGGCTGCTGCCGCTTTCCCCAAGCCATCCTGCGGGCAGAGTCTGAGTCAACGCAGGAGTGCAGTGGTGGCCCTGATCAGGCTGCGACGCTTGGTTTTTTCCATGAAACAGGCTGAATCAAAGGGGGGAGCCAAATCCCGGGGAGTGAGGTTAAATCCGGCATCATAATGCAAAATCCGGCGCACGCGGGGCTGGACTGGCGTGAACAGTGCTGTTAAGAGACATGCGAAAAATATTAATCGATCCCCCCTGAACCCCCTACCCGTATGAAACCCGCTTACGAAAAACTTGCTGCCAGCGTCGAAGATGGCGTGAATTGCAACGTCGTCCAAGGCAAGACCTTCGGCTGCGTCTGGCATTTCCATCCCGAATTTGAAATCACCCTGACCCGCAAAGCCCGTGGCCACCGCATGGTCGGCGACAACCTCACCAGCCTCAAACCGGGCGATATCGTTCTGGTAGGATCCAATCTGCCCCACGACTGGCAAAACGACGCCGGAGCGCCGGGCGGCCCGCAGCCGGTGGACCACATTTGCATTCATTTCCCGCCGGACTGGTTGGGCCGCGGCTGGCTGGACCTGCCCGCCTTGCAACATGTGAAAAAACTGCTGGCCCGTGCTTCCCTGGGCATTCATGTCACCGGCAAAACGCGCGATGAAGTCGAGGAACTGATGCTGCGCATTCCCGAGGAACACGGCCTGCCCCGCGTGGTTACCGTCCTCTCCATTCTCCACAAAATCTCCGTCTCCAACACCTGCAACACCATCGCCAGCCGTGGATTTGCTCCGGAATTGGACCCGCAGGACGAACTCCGCGTCAACAAAGTCGCCCAATACATCCAGGGCCACCTCGACGAAACCATCTATCTGGAAAACCTTGCCGAACTGGTGCACCTCAGTCCCGGAGCTTTCAGCCGCTTCTTCAAAGCCCGCACCGGCAAAACCGTTCCTGGCTTCATCAACGAACTCCGCATCGGCCGCGCCTGCCGCCTCCTCGCCGAAACCGACTATCCCATCACCGAAATCGCCTTCAGTTGCGGCTTCCCCAACCTCGCCAACTTCAACCGCCAGTTCCTCCGCCTCAAAAACATGCCCCCACGCGAGTGGCGCCGGCAGTTTGCGGGATAGACGGTCCTGGGGTGGCCCCAGCCCCTTCGGGTTCGCCTTCGGCGGGCCCCGTCCCGGCGCATTGGCCGGACATCGGCTTGGCAAAAATAGCGGCTTACCCAGAGGGAATAGCCTCAGCACATTGGTCGCACCTTGTCACTTCGACTTCGGGGCACTTTTCCCATGATGTCAGCCCGTGCCTCCCTTGCCAGTGAGAGGGTTGAACCATTGCAGCCCCGGAAAGCGCAAAAAATCCGTGTCGTTGGTGTGCAGCACGGCACGTTCCTGCTGGCACGTTGCTGCGATTTGCGCGTCAGTTGTCAGGTTGCCCGCCGTTCCTGCGGATTCCAGCAGTCTCAGGACACTTTCCACATGACTATATCCTGGCTGCAGAATGCGAACGTGCGGCCGGGCCAACCAGGACCTCACTTTTCCGGCGGCTGCTTCGGCGATCATCGGTTGCTGAAAGACGCGCGGATGCGTCACCAGCCGCACAAATCCGAAAATCACCACGTTTGGCAGCCCTATCTCCTCAGCCCCCATCACACATTCCGTCCACCAGCGGGCGGCGGCGACGTGATACGGCGACGAGGTATCATAGGCATACACCAGCAGATTGGTATCCGGCACGATCATGTGCCGGCCTTCCGTAGAAATTCCTCCGCATCCAGTTCATCCGGCAGAGAGTTGAGACGGTTCGGATCAATCCCAGCACGAAGTCCCAGCGGAGCCGCATCCAGCACAAATTCCGGGATTGCGGCCGACGGGCCCTCCCCGGTCAGTCCCGCGCGCACGGCTGCATTCAGCACTTCCTTGAAAGGACGCCGCGTGCGATGCGCCGCATCCTTCAGCATCCGCGCCACATCAGGGTCCAATGTCAGGGTCGTTCTCACGCTCTCAAAGTCGTCGTTTTTCCGCTGATGTCAAGATGAGGCATCATGATGCCTTGGATGATTTTCCCACCCGCTCACCCTCCCGGAATGCCTGTATGTCCCGGAAAATGTCCATTTTGTTCACTTTGCAACAACCTGAAGGCCAATGATTCGCGTCTGGCAATGTGCCATGGGGAGCCGTTTTTTGTCCAATGGCATGTCCAGTTCGTTCCGGTGCCCCCACGTGATGCCCAAGGTGGTGGGACCGCGAAAGCGGCGGTTAGAAAAGCCTCCCCATCTGCACCAGCCAGTGTTCCACGACCCGGCCGGGCGAGACCACCGGGATGAAAGTCCGCTATGAAAGTTTGTCAGGACGCGGGATCCGTGGCGGGCGTGACCCGGGAAAGGATGGGCGCGATGCCGGAGAAGTAGCGGCGGGCGATTTCATTGACCTCCTCGAGCGGCAGGGTGCGCACGCGGTCGAGGATGCGTTGGTCGTGATCATAGCCCAGGCCGTAAAGCTCGTTCAGGGCCGATTGCTGGGCCAGCCCAGCGTTGGATTGGTGCTGCATGGCCTGTTTTCCGATCCATGTGCGGCGGGCGCGGTCCAACTCTTCAACGGTGAGGCCGTCCATCGCGAGATTGTGGATCTCCGAAAGCAATTCCTTTTCCGCAAATTCCAACTGCTCCGGCGACGTGCTCAGGTAGAAGGTAAAAAGCCCTGGAGCCATGCCGATGACCTGGGTGGTTCCTACGCTGTAGGCGAGGCCATGCTGTTCGCGGATGCGTTCAAAAAAGCGGCTGGCCATGTCGCTGCAGGCCTCGTCGATCAGATCCAGCGCCAATCTGTCAGGATGGCGGAGGTCCACGGTGGGGAAGGCGGCCACGAGGAAGGCCTGACGTTTGCTGCTGGGAATGGTCAGGGATTTGGCCTCCCAGGGGGGCACCGGCACGCCGGCGGCGTGCTCCACGCGGGTTCCGGAGGGGAGACCGGCGAACGCCTGGTCAACGGCCTCGCGGACCCCGGCAAAGGTGACGTCGCCAAAGACGGATATCACCAGATTCCCCGCGTTGAGGATGGATTGGTGGAGACCGGTCAGGTGGTGTTTTGTCAGGGAGGCCACGCTTTCCGGGGTCCCGTTCCGGTTCAGTGAAAGCGGATGGGTTCCATAGGCCGCACGTTTTAATTCCCGGAAGGCCACAAAAGACGGATGATCCTCTTCCTGACGCAGGCCGGCCAGTTGGCGGGTGCGTTCGCGTTCTACTTCCTCATCAGGAAAGGCGGGATGCTGCAGAGTATCTGCGAGGAGGGCGAGCGCTTCCGGCCACTCCGGCGTAAGCACCTGGGCGGAAACCGCGAAACTGGAGCCTCCGGATTCAGCGCCAAAGGAGCCGCCGCCATTTTCGATAGTGTCCGCGATTTCCTCCGCACTGCGGGTGGTGCTGCCCTTCACAAGGGTGCGGGCCATCAGCCGGCCCGAACCATTGGTGGCCATCGTTTCCGCAAGGAGACCGCCTCGCAGGGCTGCGTGGATGGACACGGCCGGCAACCGGGGATCTTCCCGGACCAGCAGGGTCAGACCGTTGGCATAGACATGCCGGTGCACCAGGGGCAGACCGTGTCCTGCGGCAGTGGATAGGACGGGCGGTGCCGTTTCCACAGGAGGATCGAGCGAAACCACCGTCAAGGTGTCAGGCACCAACCAGGTCCGGGCCGCCCGCTGGATGTCTTCCGGCGTGACGCGGTCGATCGCGGCAAGGTAGGTGCGGGTGAAGTCGGGGTGATGGGCGGCATGCCAATTGCCGCCCAAGTCCGTGGCCTGGCCCCGCATGGTGGTCAGGCTGCCAAGTTGCTCCGCAAGGAAAAGCCGGCGGGCCCGGAGCACCTCGGCGGCAGTGACCGGTTCGTGGCACAGGCGCTGGATTTCCTTCAGGATGCCTTCCTCAGCGGCGTGGCGTTGATCCGGATCGCATTCGGCTCCGATGTAAAACAGCCCCCCCTGGGGAGGAGTGTAGGCCCCGGCGCTGATACTGTGGACGAGGCCCTGACGTTCTCTAACCGAACGGAAAAGCCGTGAGGTGCGGCCGGTGCCGGCAAGCACCCCCAACACTTCGAGGGCCGGGGTGTCAGGGTGCAGCAGGCCCGGAATGCGCCACGCCAACTCCATGCGGGTGATTTCGGTGGGAAAGGTGAGGGAGGCCCGGCGGGGGCCGGCCTGGGGAGGTTCCGGCAGAACCGTGATGGGCGGCGCAAAACAGGGCAGGGCATGGCCAAAGTGTTTTTCCACCATGGTTTGAGCTTCTGCGGCCGTGGTATCGCCGACGATGACCACAAACATGTTCCCGGGCTGATAACGTTCCCGGTAGTATTGAAAAGCGGTGTCGCGGTCCAGAGCATTAAAGCGGTCGAGGTGTCCGATGACGGGTTCCCGGAACGGATGTTCACGGTAGACCGTGCTGAACATCAATTGGCTCAGGGTGCGGCCGGGATCATCCTTGCCCATGTCGATCTCGCGCCGGATCACATCCTTTTCCTTTTCAAATTCGGCATGGGGGAAAGTGGCCCGGGTCGTCAGGTCTGCCAGCACTTGCAGCGCGGTATCAAGGCCTTCGCTGAGGGTGTCGATCCAATAAACCGTGCGGTCGAAGGAGGTGTAGGCATTCAAATAGCCTCCGCTGTTCTGGACCGCTTTGGCCAGTTCGCCCGGGCCCCGCTCTCCGGCTCCCTGGAAAACCATATGCTCTACAAGGTGGGAAACGCCAGTGCCCCGCAGGTGCCCTTCATGGATGCTTCCGGTGCGGACCCAGGCCTGCACGCTGACCAATGGCGCATTGCGGTCTTCCTTGACAAAGATCTCCAGCCCATTGGGCAAGGTGGAGAACGCAGCCCCGGTCGGTGGGAATTCCAGAGTGGCTCCGGTTCCGGGAGCAGGCGGGGGGGCGTGGGCTGGAGTGGAAAAGGGGGAATTGCGGGACATCAGGGACAGCTACGTGGCGTCAACCCTTCAGGCCAAGGGGAAATGGTGGACCTCCAGAACCCCCGCTTATTTCACCAGCAGGGCGTCCTCCACCGCCTTGATGAGAGCGGCATCGTCAGGAGTGGTGCCCGGCTCAAAACGGGCGAGGGGTTTGCCATCCCGTCCAATCAGAAATTTCCCGAAGTTCCATTTCACATCCCCAGGGAACGCACCATCCTTCCCGGTGAGGCTTTTATAAAGGGCGTGCTGGCCCTCGCCTTTGACGCGCACTTTCTCAAACAGGGGAAAACTGACTTTGTATTTGTTGAGACAGAATTGTTTGATTTCTTCATTGGAGCCGGGCTCCTGCGACCCGAAATCATTGGAGGGAAAAGCCAGCACCGTAAATCCCTTGGCGGCATATTTTTCCTGGATCGCCTGCAGAGCCTGATACTGGGGAGTCAGTCCGCATTGCGACGCCACGTTCACCACCAGCAGCACTTTGCCCTCGTAAGCCTTCAGGGTCACGTCTTTGCCGTCGATGTCCTTGAGGGGAATGTCCTGGAGATTGGCCATGGCGAAGGTGGTGCACAAGGCCAGCAAAAGGATCGTGAGACTTTTCATAAAAAATACGGGGGGGGGAGTTTTTCCGGGAAGAATTACGCACGGGCCCAACCAATTTCTTCAAGCAATTCACATCACCGTGGGTGTGAGTCTCACAGCTATAATAAAATTGTCTGTTCCGGGTTATTTGAGCCCGGTTCCACTGCCGCAGCCAAGGAGGCAGCCGTCCGACAAGGCTTTTATGTGGGGCAGACAACGGGCCACTTCTCCAGAAAAGCCAACTGCGCTTCCCGGTCGGGCACCACCTCGTTGCCCTCGCGCACCAAAAAACGCATCGGAAACCCGGGCCCAAGGCTCGTGATCCGCACCGTCCGGTCCGAAACCTCGAACCATGCCCGCCACGCCCCGCACCCGATGCTCCGTCGTCCGTCCTGACCCCGCTTGACGCGCCGGGTGCGGTGTGGCGTGGGGTCGCGGCCCAGGAGTTCCTCCAGCCGTGGTCGGAAATCGACCTGCCACCATTCCTGAAGCCATCGCGCCTGGATCATGGCCAAGGGAGTATACTCAATCTGATAGGCTGGCGGGGCAGTCAGGGCCGCCTCCACCTCACCCGTCCATCCGGAGCTTTCGTCCGGGAAGGAATCGTAGGCCGGGATGTAGGGTTTGATATCAAACACCGGCGTCCCGTCCACCAGATCGCAGGGTCCGAGAATGAGCCGGTCCCGCTCCACCCGCAACAGTTGTACCGGTGACATTCCCAGCGGATTCGGGCGGTGGGGCGACCGCGTGGCAAAGACACCGCGCCGCACCGCCGGCCCGCGCGGCGGCAGCACCTTCGGCCTCCAGGTGGTGTTTTTATGAAACCACCAGATCAGCCAAATCCGGGAAAAGCCCGCCAGATCCTGCAGCCCCTCCTCATACCGGCATCCCGGCTCCAGTTCCAGCACCTGCTGTTCCACCGCCGATTCCTCCGGCTGGTGCAAGGCATCAAATTTCACCCGTTTTCCTGTCCTGACATAACCGATGGGAGTAAGCGTGAGCATGGAATTACCTATCCATGCAGCGGCAGAAGCGGCCCGCCTTCAAGCCCAAAGGAGGCTGGTCAGGACAGAACCCGGAATAAATCCTTTACAAAGTGTAAACTCCACACGAACAGTAGCCCATGCCGCACACTTATGAATATCCCCGGCCCGCCCTCACCGTAGACGCGGTGGTTTTTGGCCTGGATGATGGGGAACTGAAAATCCTTCTGATTGAGCGGGGTCTGAAACCCTTCAAAGGCCGGTGGGCCCTACCGGGCGGATTTGTCCAGGAAGGCGAAACTCTGGATGAAGCCGTGACCCGCGAACTGGAGGAGGAGGCGGGCCTGAAAAAAGTTTTCCTTGAACAGCTCTACACCTTCGGGGCGGTGAAGCGCGACCCCCGCGAACGGGTGGTTAGTGTCGCCTACTATGCTTTGGTGAAACTGGCCGGTCATACTACCCGCGCCGCCACCGACGCGGCCGATGCCCGCTGGTTCCCGGCCACCGCCGTGCCTGTCCTTGCCTTCGATCACGCCGACATCCTCGCCATGGCTCTTGCCCGCCTGCGCAGCAAACTCCGCTATCAACCTGTCGGCTTTGAGCTGCTCCCGGAAAAGTTCACCCTCACCCACCTCCAGCAGCTTTACGAAGCAGTCCTCGGCACCGCGATCGACAAACGCAACTTCCGCAAAAAAGTCCTTGGCTTCGATCTCCTGATTCCCCTCCAGGAAACCTTCCGCGACGGCCCCCACCGCCCCGCCCAACTCTTCCGCTTCGACCCCGCCCGCTACCAGCATCTGCTGCAGCAGGGGTTTCATTTTGAACTGTAGCACCGGCCGCCTAGAGGCTGACCCTCCACCGATATCAGATCAGACGGGTAACGCTGATAGTAAAGTCTGGTCACTCAAAACATAATGGCAATCAACAAACGACTGACATGATACTCCGGGCCCCGCCCATTCCCAACCCTCCCTTCGCCCGGTCCTACTGGGCGGTTCCCCGGATAATCCTTGCGGGCTTCTATCCGGCAGACCGGGATTCCGTAGTGGCCTTGAACAAACTGAATGCGCTGGTGGATTGCGGGGTGACGCACAGTTGTTGTTTCGCCCGTTTTTGTGATAAGGCCGGTAGCGTCGGTATGCTGCTATTCTATCATTAAATCCGGTTATTCATCGAATCCTCCTGAACCAACGTAACTTCACCCCCCCCACACGCTCGAACACATCCGATTCCTGTCGAGAAAGATCCCGGCAGGGATCCCAGCCATTAGCCGGGGATTGAGCGAAGCGACATCCCCGGAACGTTCCCCAACAAATTCACAGCATCCCGGCAGGGATGCCAGCAAAATCAAACATTGCACCACAACATCTGAGCCCAAACCCGCTCCCCCTGGTTCACCCCTCGTCAACCCAAAGACCATGGCCTCCACCTATCTCAGCCTCCACTATCATGTGGTTTTCAGCACGAAAAACCGCCAACCGCTGATCCACGAGGGGATCATCACCCGGCTGCACGATTACCTTGGTGGCACCATCGAAGGCCTCGGCGGCTTTCCCCAGCGGGTGGGCGGCGTAGCCGACCACGTGCATTTGTTATTCGGTTTAAAGGCCACCGTTACCCTGAGCGATTTCATGCGCGAGCTGAAAAAGGCCTCATCGGTCTGGATGCAGGAGACAGGGGGAGTGAACGGGTTTGCCTGGCAGGAGGTATGCCGCCTTCACCATCAGCGCCACCGCGCGGAAGGCGGTGGCGGAATATATCGCCAATCAGCCGAAGCACCACCAGAAGCGGACATTCCGTGAGGAATTGATCGACATGTTGGACAAAACGGAGGTCGAATATGATGAACAATATCTGGATTGAATTGTGGATCGTCTGGCATCCCTGCCGGGATGCGGGGTCTTCCTGGGGCTGGTTCCGGGGATGTCGCTGCGCTCAATCCCCGGCTAAGGGCTGGGATCCCTCCGGGATCACTGATGACGGAGAGATGAAGAAACAACTACACCAAAATTAACAGGGAAGCCTATATAGGACCAACACGAAACAAATTCTATGAACGAGGAAAATCTCATCCGGACCAGCAAATTTCTCAGTCTGGTGCTGCGTCATCAGCCCGATGCTGCAGGGATTCAGTTGGATGCGGCCGGGTGGGTTAAGGTGGACGAATTGCTGGCAGGCTGCGCGCGCGCCGGAAGAGTTCTCAGCAAAGGGGATCTGGATCAGGTGGTTGCGGAGAATTCAAAGAAGCGGTTTGAATTCAGCGCAGACAATCAACTCATCAGGGCGAGTCAGGGCCACTCCGTTGAAGTCAACCTGCAGTTTGAACCCCGGATTCCCCCTGAATTTCTTTATCATGGCACGGCAACGCGCTTCCTTGAGGCAATTCGGCTCACTGGTCTGCAAAAAATGAAAAGACATCATGTGCACCTGTCCCAGGAAACGGTGATGACCCTGGCTGTCGGCTCAAGACACGGAAAGGCAGTGCTGCTCACGATAAATGCGGGAGAGATGCGCCAGAAGGGCTTTGAGTTTTTCCTTTCCACGAATGGCGTTTGGCTGGTGGATCACGTGCCGGCAGAATTCATCCAATTTCCATGAAGATGTCCCATAATCCCCGTCCGGCCAAGCTATACGGTTTTAGATGTTCCAAATATGATATCGCTGTCCTGGTGGCGGCCATCGGATTGGCTTTGCTGCTCTATAGCCACGGTATCGGCATCTGGTGGATCATCCCCGCTGTGACGGGCCACTTCTTTCTTTTCTGCAATGTTTTTCTTGTTTGGCGTCGATGGGAACTGATTTGGGCTGGTTGCTTTGTGGTTATAGTGGGTTGGCAAATGGCATTGGGAGAATTCGGGTGGTGGCCGACGTTGATCTATGTCTTTCCCGTAACGATAAGCGTGATTGTCCTGCAGCTGCGCTCACCTTGGTATCATGGGATTGGGGCGCGGAGACTCAATCCCAAGCTGGACGATTTTCTCAACAAAAAGCTTTCCTAGCATGAACCATCGCACCCCGCTTTTGACGGATCTCTATCAGCTCACCATGGCCGCCGGGTATTGGCATGCCGGCCGGGCGGAGCGCGAGGCGGTGTTTCATTTGTTTTTCCGGCGGCTGCCGTTTGCGGGCGGTTATGCAGTGGCGGCGGGGCTGGGGGATGTGGTGGAGTGGCTGAGGCATTCCCGGTTTGAGCCGGACGACCTTGCCTGGCTGGCGACGCTGCCGGGGCAGGATGGAAAACCGGTGTTTGAGTCTGGATTTTTGGACTATCTGGGCGGACTCCGATGGACCTGCAATGTCGACGCCATCCCGGAAGGCACGGTGGTGTTTCCCCATCAGCCCCTGATCCGGGTGAAGGGGCCCATGATTCAGGGGCAACTGGTGGAATCGGCGCTTCTTAACATCATCAATTTCCAGACCCTGATCGCCACCAAGTCGGCCCGGGTTTGTCAGGCTGCCCAGGGAGAACCGGTCCTGGAATTCGGCTTGCGGAGGGCCCAGGGACCGGACGGTGCGGTGATGGCCAGCCGGGCTGCCTTCATCGGAGGCGCGGCGGCGACTTCCAATGTGCTGGCAGGGCGACGGCTGGGGATTCCGGTTAGGGGAACCCATGCCCATTCGTGGGTGATGTCCTTTGACAGTGAAGTGGAGTCCTTCGCCGCCTGCGCGGAAGCGATGCCGAACAACTGCGTGTTTCTGGTGGATACCTACGACACTTTGGAGGGAGTGCACCACGCGGTGGAAATCGGCCGCCGTCTGCGCGTGGCGGGACACGAAATGGCCGGCATCCGTTTGGATTCGGGGGATCTCGCGTGGCTGAGCATTGAGGCGCGCAGGATCCTGGATGAAGCGGGGTTTCCCAAAGCATTCATCGTCGCCAGCAATGACCTGGATGAACATCTCATCGAAAGCCTGAAGCATCAGGGTGCGAAAATCGGCGTTTGGGGAGTGGGCACTCATCTCGTAACCGGCGGCACCGAACCGGCTCTCGGCGGCGTGTATAAACTCGGCGCGGTCCGCGACGACACCGGCATTTGGCAGCCAAAACTCAAACTCAGTGAGCAAACCATCAAGGTGAGCAATCCCGGCATCCAGCAGGTGCGGCGGTTTTCCCTCGATGGCGTCTTCCGGGGCGATGCTTTATTCGATGAAGAAACCGGCTGCCCGGAATTTCCTGAAATTGTGCATCCCGCCGATGCGGCGCGTCACTTTGCCGTTCCGCCGGAAGCGGTGGCGGAAGATCTGTTGGTCCCCGTCTGCCGGAGCGGGAAATTTGTCTGGGAATCGCCGGCGCTGCCGGAGATTCAGGCCCGGTGCCGGGAGCAGGTGGCATCGCTGCACGCCGGCGTGAAGCGGCTGCAGAATGCGCATTCGTATCCGGCAGGATTGGAGCGCGGGCTGGCGGAGCGGAAGGCGGCGCTGATTGAACAATACCGGAACAATTCAAAAGCATGAGCACATACGAGGATTTATGCCGGATACTCAATTTCGAGCGGGCATGGGCTGAAGGTTGCGAGGTGGTCTTCATTACGGTGGGAGTGATCTCTTCGCGGTTTGACCATGCTCTCGGAATTTCTGTTGAGTTGGGAATCGCTGAGAAACAGCGCATTGTTGAAGCGATAAGACGACTGGCCTGCGCCAAACCTGAGTTTGTCATTCAAGTGAACGAACCATGGCCGGTTCCAAAGAATGGTGCGACGCCACTGTGGTCGGTAAGGAGTCCTTGGAAGGTGACCAGCTCCGGGTTTGGAAAAAATGAGGGAGCCAACTTTATTGAATATGCATTAGAAGAGGAATCGAGGGTTTGGCTCAACGAGCTCAGGAAAATTAATGCTAGAATAAATGCTTTGAGTATTGAACTGAAGAAAGTCGTGAGGAAAAAAGAAGACGACTTTGTTTGGCCGGTTTATGGGATTTGGACCGTCGTGGCGGGCTGGCTTTTGTATTTTTTTCTGGTGAGGTTGAAAATAATCCCTGCAGACAATTTTGGTTGGGTCAGCTCCTCAGCAGTTGTAGTGATATTAGTTTTTTGCTGCGCTTTGGTGAAAATGTGGGACTTGGGTTTGCCGGCCGGCGATCCCGAACGGGTAATGCTTTCCGAAATTGAGTTCAACAAGAAGCGCAGAAATATGATGATGGAATCCTGTCCAACAGAGTTGATTGGACTGACGAATCCCGCGGCTGTTTTGTGAATTTCAGTAGCATTTTGAAAAAAACTCAAAAGGCACAAGCACAATGAAGACCCTGCTCCTGATCGACATTCAGAATGATTTCCTGCCGGGAGGGGCGCTTGCGGTTCCGGAAGGGGATCGGATCATTCCGGTCGTGAATGCGCTGATGCCTCGATTTGACTTGATCGTGGCGACGCTGGATTGGCATCCGGCGGATCATGGCAGCTTCGCGGTGAACCATCCTGACACCGCACCGTTTCAGCAGGGGTTCCTTGGCGTCCTGCCGCAGACGTTTTGGCCGGTGCACTGCGTGCAGAATACGGGCGGGGCCTTGTTTGCCCCGGGATTGGACACGCGGCGGATTGACCGGGTGTTCCCCAAAAGAACCCATCCGGGGATCGACAGCTATAGCGGATTTTGCGACAATGGCCACCAGGCTTCGACTGGCATGGGCGAATGGCTGAAGCTGCGGGGCGTCACGGACTTGTGGGTGGCAGGCCTGGCCACGGATTATTGTGTGAAGTTCACCGTGCTGGATGCCCTGAAGGAAGGCTTCGCGGTGAAGGTGGTGAGGAAGGCCTGCCGTGGTGTCGGGCTGAGGGCGGGGGATTGCGACCGGGCGTGGGAGGAAATGGCTGCCGCCGGAGCGTCGGTGGAGTAAAGTGCGTTCCGGTTATTCCTCTTCATCCCCGTCAGGCAAACGGCCCAGTTTCTGATGTTGTTTGCGGCGGGTGGCGCGGTGTTCGATTTGCCGCTTTTGTTTTGGGGTCAGTTCCAGTTCCCGGGCCCACGGACGGGGGCCGGCGTCGCCGGCCATCACGCAGCCCAGCGGCTGGATTTCGGCGATGATTTCCGCGAGGCCGAATTGTTGGATCTGGGCCTTGATCTGGGCGGCGGGTTTGTAGGCGAGCGGGGTTTCGCTGAGGTCCGGTTTGCCATGCCACCAGCGGATGTCGAGACCGGGGGTTTGTTCTGCAACAAGCCGGCCGAGGGTTTTGGAATCGATGGTGCCGTCATCGCCGCGCCATGGTTTGGTGGCAGCCCGGCGGGAGAGATTGCGCCCCGCTCCGTGAGGGGCAAAGCTTAGGTAGTCCGCATTGTCCCTGCCCAGCACCAACAGGATGGGAGCGGCCATGTGGAGCGGGATCAGTCCTAACTGAGGCCGGCCCTGATCATCGGGCCAGGCGGGCGTGGCCCCTTTGCCGTGATAGAAGATGTCCCCGCGTTTCCAGACAAAGTTGTGTTCGTTGCCGACGGAAGCTGCGGCGGTGCTGCCGAGTTTGTCGAGAAATCCTGCATGGATGCATTGATGGTTCGCCAGGGTCCACCGTCCGACATACTGGAGGGCTTCCCAATAAGCGAGGCCTTCTTCGGAATCGGCATCCAGCCAACAGGCTGCGGTGGGCATGCCAGCCGCAATTTTGGCGGTTTGTTTTTCCGCAGCCTTTTGGCCGCGCTTGAAAACATGGGCCCCCAGCCCCCGGCTGCCATGATGGGTCACAAGGACGTTCCATGCGCCATCGTGGGAGGAAAGGGAGGTGGCCAGCGCGGCATGACCCGCTGCAGCCAAAGCCCGGATTTGGTCAGGATCAAAGGACACCTGCCCCAGCCAGGCAAAGTGGTTGCCATCGCCCTGGTCGGCCAGATGCATGGCGGCATGGCGTTCCAGTCCCTGGAGGAAAGGATTGTCCCAAACCTCTTCCTGCAGGACAGGGTGGGGGACCCAATCCTCTTCCTTTCTGCCGCCTGCACCAAAGCGGGTGGAAGCCATCAGGGCATCCAACTGGGTGGACACCTCCGCGCTGGTTTGATAGAAAGTGGCATAAAGGGAACAGCAGACATCCTCGCTGTGGGCTCCGGGAATGATCGCCTTTTCGGCCGCCACCGCCCCGCCTACGGGGATGCTGGCGGCGGCGGGACCAACCGGGCAGGCATCAGGCATGATGGCCCCGCGCTGGATGACCGGAACACGGAGCAGTTCCTCCATGCAGCGGCGGACCGTCTCGATGTTTTCAACGTCGGACGGAGTAATCGCTACAATGGCAGCCGCCAGCGGAGCCGGTTCCGGACGGAGGCGGAGTTTTTGTTCCGGGGCTGGAAAGTCCCGGCGCAGAAGCTTCAGAGCATAAGCCGGATCGCGGATGCCACGGGATTCCATCGCGTCCACGGCTGCCAGCATGGCGGTGAGCTGTGGGCCGTGGAGCCAGCCGGCGAGGAGGAGGTCGGATTCAGTGAGGAGGGACATGGGGGAAGGGAAGGGAGAAGGGTTCAGGGTGCTGCGGTCAGAGGTCAGAGGGCAGCGGTCAGCGGTCAGCGGTCAGGGGTCAGTGGTCAGTGGTCAGGGGTCAGGGGTCAGGGGTCAGGGGTCAGGGGGCGGTGGCCAGCAGTTAGAAAGTAGAACGTGGAGAGAGGAGGGGGCCCACGGCCCGGGGGCTGCCGGGCCGTGGGGGTGGAGGTTCAGGTCTGCGGCACCACTCTGAAAGTGAGGTGCGGGGTTCTTTTGCGTTGGATTTCGGTGGCCATGACGCTGCGGAGGAGTCCGGCGGCTTTTTGCAGGGTCCGTTCAAGGGTGACCATGCTTTCAGAATCGGCCGCAGGCACGGCCACCACCACGAGCAGGTTGGAACTGCCATGGAGGGGTTCGACGGTTTGGATGGTGAGATCCTTGAGGCGGGGATCGCCACAGACCGAGGCGAGACCGGCTTCGAGGGAGCGGTGCACCGCTTTGCAGTATTGCCGTGACCTTGCTTCGGATGGCGGGTGATCGAGGCGCTGCTGGCGAAGTTGTTGTTTTTTGAGGGCGGCCGGAGAAAGGCCATCGTCGGGACGGGGTTCAGCGCAGAGGGCTTTGATCTCCCGTGCTGAATTTTTATGGAGCGGTTTCATAGGAAGGATAGAGATTGAAAATGCCAATATCAGGACATGGGGGAGCGCGGGGACCGGTTTGGATCCATGAGGAAAGCCGTGAATCAGCGGCTCCCGGAAAAGGCATGGGAATGCCGGAAGAGAGGGGGCCGGGCGGAAGGGCCGGCCATGGCAGTGGGGAATTCCCCGTCAGGAAAAAGACCTGACTTATTCTGCGGCCGTCACCATCCGTCCGGCGCTTCGGGCAGAGAGCGCGGTTGCAGATGATATGGTGGATGCGGCGGACATAACAACCTCCTTGATAAGGGTGGCACAGGATGGCCGGGTTTACGCAATCCGCAAGTAATAGTTTTGTTGATTGCTAGCCAAACGCGGGGAGGGCATCCGGTAAACGGGTCCGCTGGCCGGCCTGATGCTGGGAGCGCCGTCCGTCCCGGCGGCATCTTATCAACGCCAGCTGACTTGGTTTTGAGTAAAATTGGGATCCAGGGCCGCCGGGGCGGACGGTGCTCCCAGCGCCGCGCCGGGGAACAGATGGAGGGTTGCAGGAGGAAGCGTGGTTGTGGATGATGGAACATGTTCCGTGCTTTGTTATTGGCTGCGCGCCCGAAGACCCTGCCTGCGGCGGTGGCTCCGGTGGTGCTGGGCTCAGCCCTCGCGTGGCGGCTGACCGGGCAGTTTTCCTGGCTGCTGGCGTGGTGCACCCTGGGGAGCACCATCGCGATCCAGATCGCCACCAATTATTTCAATGACGCCGTGGACGCCCGGAAAGGGGCGGATACGGCAGCCCGGTTGGGACCTCTGCGGGCGACGGCTGCCGGCTTGCTGACGCCCCGGCGAATGCTGGGAGCAGGCGGGGGAATGCTGGTCCTCGCGGTGCTGCTGTCCCTGCCCATGGTGGCGGCGCGCGGCTGGCCGGTGGTGGCCATTGGGGTGGTTTCGTTGTTTTTCACTTATGGTTATACCGGCGGGCCGGTCCCGCTGGCCTACCGCGGGCTGGGCGAAATTTTTGTTTTGCTGTTTTTTGGTCTGGTGGCGGTGGCAGGAACGGTATTTGTGCAGACCGGGGATTGGCATGGCGGGGCTTTCCTGGTGGGGGCCCAGGTGGGCATGCTGAGCACGGTGCTGATCGCGATCAATAATTTGCGGGACCGGGTGGAGGACTCCGGATCCAACAAACGGACCCTCGCGGTGCGTTTCGGGGAAACCTTTGCCAGGATCGAAATTGCTGTCCTTTGCCTTGCTCCCTATCTGCTGGGCTGGGCATGGTGCCGATGGGGAGGCGGCCCCGGGCTCTGGCCGTGGGCTGCCGCATCGGTGCTCGGGCTTCTGGTGGCGTGGCGGGTCCAGGTGACGCCGCCGGGAAGAATTTATAACAAATATTTGGCGCTCTCTGCCCTGCACCTTGTGGTGTGGACCGGGCTGATGGCATGGGGACTGATCCGTTAGATTGAACGGCCCGCCATGGAGATTTCCTATCATCGCTACCGGTTGAAATCGATGGACGCAGTCCGGGGCAATGCCCGGTCTGCCCGCCTGATTCTGGAGGGTTTTCTGATCCGGGTGGATGGCGGTTTTGGTGCGGTGCAGCCATGGCCGGAACTGGGGGATGCGTCTTTGGAGGAACAATGGCAGGCCCTGCGGGCCGGGGGCAGCACGCCGCTGCTCGAACGGGCGCGTTTTTGTGCGGCCGTGGATGGGGCGGCACGGAGGGAAGCCCGCTCTTTGTTCGAAGGAGAAATGGAGGTGCCCCGCAGCCATGCCACCGTCACCGGGCCGGCGGATTTTGCAGCCCTGCGGGGCGAAGGATTTGAGAAGGTGAAATTAAAGGGGAGCCGTGACTGGCAGCGGGTCCTCGGTCAGATGGAAGCAGCGGTGGCCGCCGGGCTGAGGCTGAGCATCGACTTTAATGGGGTGCTTGGTGCAGAAGACTTTGTTGGATTTGCCAAAGCGGGTTCCGCTCTCCGGCCCTGGGTGGATTTTGTCGAGGATCCGGTGCCGTATGAACCTGAGGTGTGGGAACGCTTGCGGGAGGCCACCGGATGGCGCTTGGCGCTCGACAGGGCATCATCCGATGAAGGTGGAGGCTATGATGTCCGGGTGCTGAAGCCGGCGGTTGATAGCATGGCCACCAGAACGGGACCCGTGTTGGTCACGAGTTATATGGACCATCCCCTGGGTCAGACCTTTGCGGCATGGGAGGCGGCGCGTTATGCCGGTGTGGTCGCGGGAGCCGGACTGTTGACCCACCGACTGTTTGAAGCGGATGCCTTTTCGCAGCGCCTGTCCGCCACCGGGCCCGACTGGAACAGTCCGGGAGGAACCGGTCTTGGTTTCGATGACCTGCTGGCTGCCCTGACATGGATTCCCCTGGCAGAAAACGCCCCCCGCAAGCCTGGAAAGGTTTGGCAGAATCCCCGCGATTTGCTGCCGGATGGGGGGCCGAAGCTGGAGGACGGTCAGATAGGATTTGCCACCAGCGGGTCCACCGGCCTGCCGTCGGTGGTGGTGCATACGGAGGAATCCCTCGCGGTCTCGGCACGGGCCGTGAATGCCTGGCTGGGAGTAACGGCGGAATCGGTTTGGCTGCGGGTGCTGCCGGAGTTCCATGTGGGAGGCTATCAAATCCATACCCGGGCCGCCCTTTCCGGAAGCCGGGTGGTGGTTGATGCGGAGCGGTGGGACGCAGGGCGGTTTGCCATATTGTGTCAGGAAGAAGGAGTGACGCTGACGTCTCTGGTCCCGGCCCAGGTGGTGGATTTGGTGAGGTGTGGGCAGCGTCCGGCGGAGGGTCTGCGCGCCGTGGTGGTGGGAGGCGGGGCCCTGGCGGAGGATACTCTGACGCAGGCGCGGGAACTCGGCTGGCCGCTGCTGCCAAGTTATGGCAACAGCGAAGCCGGCTCGCAGGTGGCTACTGCTTCCCTTTTCCGTGCGACCTCAGGCGCGGAGGAAACCGGGGGCAGGGGACTGGAAGTGCTGCCCCACTGGGAGGTTAGGGTCCGTCAGGAACCCGGGGCCCGGCCGGCCGGGGCGGGCGAAGGGGTCCTCGAACTGCGCGGTCCGGCCCTCGCGGGGGGCCGGTATGTCTGGTGCCAGGACCGGTGGGTTTGGCAGGCTCTGGCGGACCGCGAAGGCTGGTGGCGCACGGCCGACCGCGTGATGCTGTCAGGACGCCGGCTCCGGTTCGCCGGCAGGGTGGACCGGGTGGTGAAGATTCTCGGGGAGCTGGTCAACCTTGAAACCGTGGAACAGGGTTTGGCGGAAGCCGGCCTTGCGCCGGGCCGGTTCGCGGTGGTGGCGGTGCCGGAGTTGCGCCAAGGCATGCGGCTGGTTCTCGTGGTGGAGGAAGGTATCTGCAATCATGAGGAAAGCGTGAAGCGACTGGCCGGCATGTTCGTGGAGACGCTCTGTGTTGAGGATGAAAAGTCAGGACGTGCCGCGGCCGCGGCCATGGAGGTTTACGGGAAAAAAGCAGCCCCCTTCGCCCGCATCAGTCAGGTGGTGGGCGTCGCCCGGTTGCCGCGTTCTCCGCTTGGCAAGATCCGATATGCGGATGTGGCGGCCCTCATTCCCCCTTCAGTTCCTGAATGAGGTCCCGCAGCCGCCGCGCGGGCCATTGGCCATGAATTGTGGGCTGATCGAGATAACCATAATTGAGCACGGATCCCAGACTGGCCAGCAGCAGCCGGGAAACCCGGCCCAGTGGCCCCATCCCCATCGTGGCCAATGGAACCAACGAGGATTCCTGCAGGGCGGCAAGCGTCGCCAGATCGGCGCTGCCATGGAGCGTGGTGGCAAATTTGACGGCATCGGCACCACCGGCCATGGCCTGGGCGGCCAGATCTTCCAGCACGCTGCGGTCGGGCGTGCCATGAAAGTCGTGGAAGGAAGCCACCACCACCACGCCGGATTGCCGGGCCGCATCGACAACTCCGGACAGCGCGGTGAGGTGGGCGATTTCCACATCCACCAACTGGGCGCTGGGGAGGAGCCGCTGAAACAGATCCTGCCGGGCCTCAAGGCTCAGGGCGGCCAGCCCGCCTTCAGCATGGGAGCGCACCGTTAGCAGCGCGGGCACCGGGCAACTTTGCATGGCGGCCGTAAGGCGCTCCGGTGCGGGTGACAGGGCATCGGCCCGGAACTCCACGAGGTCACACCGTTCCGCCACCGCTGCGGATCCGGCAAAGGCAAGGGACGCGTCATCGACCACACTGCCCGCCACCTGGCCGGCGCGGAGAAGGCTTGATTTTCCAGGAAGACTATGACTATGCATGGCGCTCAGTTGGCGGGCAGCCCCATGGGCCGCTGGCAGGGAAAGGCATTTTTAAGTTATGATCGGTCGCCAGCAGGAATTCAACCTCAAGCTCAACCAGTTCTTCGATTGTTTGGTGGTCGGCCTCGCTTTTTGGCTGGGCTATACCCTGCGGGCTGCCGGCACCATTTGGTTTGGTTTCGAACCCCTTCCTCCGTTTGAGCGGTTTTACTGGCAGTTTGTTCTGGTGGTACCCTTCACTCCGCTCATCCTGGAGCGGCTTCGTTATTACGTCAACCCGCTCCAGAAAAGCGTGGCCAAGTCCCTCCGGCAACTGGTCCAGGGTCTGGTGATTGTGGTGGTCCTGCTGATCGTCATCGCGATTTTTGCCAGACAATCCACGGACAGCCGCGCGGTGCTGGCCTTGTTCCCGCTGGTGGCCATCCCTTTGCTGTTGGTGCGGGAATCCCTCGTGCGCACCTGGATGCGCGGGCAGATCGAGAAGGGGCGTTTCCGGGAACGGGTGGTTTTCGCCGGGCCGGATGAGGATGTCTCCCGGTTGATCCAATCCCTGCCGGCCGACCACGTGCAGCAAATGGACATTGTGGGGCGCATTGACATCGCCGTGCAGCCGGTCAGCCAGTTGGTCGATGCCATCCATGCGCAGTCCGTGGGCCGGGTGATCTTTGCCGCGTCCCATGTGCACTTCAGCCGGATTGAGGAAGCAGTCAATGCCTGCGAACTTGAAGGGGTCGAAGCGTGGTTGTGGGCCGATTTCATCCAGACTTCCATTGCCCGGCCCACCTTTGATGCCATGGGCAACAAGCCGATGCTGGTATTCCGCTGCACGCCGGAGATGTCGTGGGAACTGATGGTGAAGGGGATTATTGACCGCGTGGGGGCTGCCCTCCTCATCCTGGTAACCTTTTTTGTGCTTTGGGTGCCGGCCTACATCGGCATCAAACTCAGCTCGCCGGGGCCGGCCTTCTTCTCGCAGATGCGCAGCGGCCGCTTCGGCCGTCCCTTCCGGATGTATAAATTCCGCACCATGGGGATCGATGCCGAAGCCCGCCGGGCCGATCTCGAAGACCGCAACCAGATGAGTGGTCCGGTCTTCAAAGTGGAAAAGGATCCCCGCATCTTCGCGTTCGGCCAGTGGCTGCGCAAACTTTCCATCGACGAGTTGCCGCAGCTCATCAATGTGCTGCGGGGAGAAATGAGTTTGGTAGGACCACGTCCCCTGCCAGTCTATGAAATCGAGAAAATTTCCGACGTCGCCCACCGCCGCCGGCTCAGTGTGAAGCCCGGGCTCACCTGCCTCTGGCAAATCAGCGGCCGCAATGAGATCACCAGTTTTGACCAATGGGTCGAACTCGACCTCAAGTATATCGACAACTGGTCCCTCTGGCTGGATATCACCATTCTTTTCCGCACCATTCCGGCGGTTCTTTTCGGCTCCGGAGCCAAGTGAATCCCGCCGGACCGAATCCCGCTCCGTCATCTCCTGCCATTGAATCTCATTCCCCATGTTTTCCTCCAACCAATACCGTGATAAAAAAGTCTGTGTCGTCACCGGAGGGGCCGGTTTCCTCGGCTCCCACCTGACCGACCGGCTCCTCAAGGAAGGATACCGCGTCATCGGTATCGACAACCTCCTCACCGGTTCCACCCGGAATATCGAACACCTCGCAGGCCATGAGGATTACCGCTTCGTGAAACACGATGTCACCAACTACATCTACGTGGAAGGACCGGTCGAATTTGTCTATCACTTCGCTTCCCCGGCCAGTCCCATCGACTATCTGAAGTGGCCCATCCCCACCCTCAAGGTCGGGGCCATGGGAACCCACAATGCCCTCGGCCTGGCCAAAGCCAAAGGGGCCACTTTCCTCGTCGCTTCCACTTCCGAGGTTTACGGCGACCCCCTCGTGCATCCCCAGCCGGAGGACTATTGGGGCAACGTCAATCCCATCGGACCCCGCGGCGTATACGATGAGGCCAAACGCTATGCCGAAGCCATCACCATGGCCTATCACCGCTACCACCGGCTCGACACCAAGATCGTCCGCATCTTCAACACCTATGGCCCCCGCATGCGTCTGGATGACGGCCGCGTCGTCCCCGCCTTCGCCGGCCAGGCCCTGCGCGGCGAACCCCTCACCGTGCACGGCGACGGTTCCCAGACCCGGAGTTTTTGTTATGTTTCCGATCTCATCGACGGCATCTACCGCCTCGCCCACAGTGACGAGCATTCTCCGGTCAACATTGGGAATCCCCACGAAATGACCATTACCCAATTCGGTGAGGAGATTCTGAAGATCATCGATACCCCTTCCAGACTGGAATACCACGACCTCCCGGTGGATGACCCCAAAGTCCGCAAGCCCGATGCCAGCAAAGCCAAAGCCATCCTCGGATGGGAAGCCAAGGTTCCCTTCCATGAAGGCATCCGCACCACCATCAACTACTTCATGAGCGTCCTCGGCGACGAGGCCAAATGCCGCCTCAAAGCGTAACCCTTCCCCCGCAGTCCGGGCCCGCACCGCGATTGGCCTGCGAATTAGACCAGAAAATTTCCTCCACCCCAGTTGACAAATCCCCACCCTGTTCTAGTCTCCGGTCCGCTTCGGCGAGTCGCGCTCGTAGCTCAATGGATTAGAGCATCTGACTACGGATCAGAAGGTTTCAGGTTCGAGTCCTGACGGGCGCACTTTGATTATCAGCAGGTTAGGCCGTCTGCCGTTAGGATAAAAAAGTTCACCTGTGCATTTTCTGTGCACTTTTCAGGTTTTGGGGCAGAGAGAATAAGGACCAAGTTTGATTCCTCCCCGGTCAGAAGGTGCTGAAACACCATCCTCCCCCGGAAGTTCAAATGCTGTCGATCTGTGCGCGAAACTCCCCGGGTCGGTGTTGCGGCTTTGAGGTCCAGAGATTTGACCCGCCCTCCCTCATGGTTGTCGGTTCCCAATTCCAACTGATGCTGAATCCATCTCCGCCCAAGGCAGTCTATTGCGCTAGTAGCCCTGAATGCGGCTGCCAAACCCCTAGGATTTTGCCGTCCCGCCCGTCCCTGACTGTAACTTTCAGGAAATCCGCGTTTAGGGTCCGCCGCTCCGCCAGGGAAAGCGCTCCAACAGTCTTTAGAACGTTGTTCTTGAAATCCAGCGGAGTTTCGGCCCATAGTTTGCCGGTGAAAACCTCGGGTTTGAGTTGATTGGTTTTCTCGACTTTGGTTAGGTATCCGGCGGAAATGGCAATCTGGATTGCTTTTTTTGACCCCTCGATAGCGCTGTCGCGCTCTGAATCTGTTATAGGCGGCTCGGCACCCTCTTCCGCCGAAGCTGGGGTGATCTTGGGTGGGGTGGATGCCGCCTTTGGAGTGGGTGAAGGCCGGTGAGTCTCTTTCCCGCCATTGAACACCGCTATGAAAAGAGGGATACCTAAAAAGATCGCTACCAGCCATGTGAAGGCGCTGGTGCGCCTGACTTTGTGGCCGCAGCGCGGGCAGGCATCGGCGGACTTGGCCAGAGGGCCTCGGCAGGAAGGACAGGGCTTGACGCTCATTCCGGGATATTGCGTTAGACTTTCTGGCAATGCAATTTCCGATTTCCCGTTGAGTCTTTGGGGGGCTTCGCGGGTGGGTGCCTGAAAATCTGCTCTACGGTGCAAACGGGGAAAACGGTGAAAACCTCCCCGGTGGCAGGGGTTTTCACTGTTTGCACTGTTTTCGCCTATGAGCGGTTGGTGCGGATTAGCTCGGCGGTGGTGGACGGTCTGCCACCTCTGGGTCCGGGGTTTCCTGCCACAATCCGCAGCCGGTGCGGAAATTCCGTGGCGAGGGTGCGCAGCTCCGCTTCCTTAAAACCGTGCTTCTGCTCAAGTCTCCAAATCGGCAGGGCATCGGTTGCCTTGTCGTGGAAGATGTCGACCAGCTTGTCCATGCGTGCGGCATTTTGTTTGCTTCGGATCGGGGATAGCAGGGCAAGCGTTTCCGCAAAGAACCATCGAGCGACCGTGACGGCAGCGGCGGCGGTAGCATCAGGAAGCGGATGGGAGGCCGCGTCCTGCGGGTGTTGAATGGCATGGAATACCAAAGCAAGACGCCAAGCGTTTTCAGCAAGCCGGGCGGCGAAGGACCGGCACCATGTCCAGTCTCCTCCATCATCCCGCATATCGGCGGCATAGTTGGCGAGGTCGTCCAGAACGGTCTGAGCTTCCTTGGACGGGATAACGATGGCCGGTTGCTCCCCCTGCTGCCGGACTCCCACAAGCATGTGGATGGTGTCAGCCCACTGGTTTTTCACGTCGTCAGGAATCCGATGACTGGACGGCCGGCTGGCCTTGGCCTTCGCGTCAAAAATCATGCAGCGGGCGAGGAAACCGGATTCCATCAGCCGTGGTTCCCCTGACATCTTTTCCCAGATATCAGGCTGGGCCGCCAGGCAGATGGCAAGGCATGGAGCCGATAGGATGAGGGGGGCTTTCCCCTTCCGGCTGTGGACCACCATGTCGCCGGAGTAGCTTTGCAAATAGATGGGTTCATCACTGCCCCTCCCGTCCTTGCTATACCGCCCCATGAGGTTTGCCACAACATCGCGGGCCTCGGCTGATATGATGGCTCCAGCCTCACCGGGGGCATTGCTGAGGGACTCCACGATGGCTTCAGCGGTGGCGTTGCCGATGTTGATCATGGGACTGCGGGCGAGCGCGGCCTCGGCTTCATCACGGCGCTTTACGGCAAGCCGGACGACATCGGCGGCGGCGGCTCCCTCAGCGGTGCCGGAGGCTGCCCGTAGATCCTTCCGGCCTCGGTCGAGGTCAGCGTTGGCGGCTTCCATTTCCGCGATCAGCCGGGGGCGCTCCTCCATCCTCCACGCTTCCATAAGTTCTCGGACCGCCGCGTCCAGTGGTGCCGTCATCACCGCGACCGCCTGCCCCTTGCCGGTCCCACTTTCAGCGAAAGGCAGAAGGAACAGGTTGGCGGGTGTTTCCCGGCCTTGGCCGGACTGGACGCGGCAGGCTGCGCCGATGGCTGCGGATATCGTTCCCAAGCCGGCGGCGGCGCATAGGGCCTCCGGGGTGCTGGTCTGGCGGGCGGCGTGGTGCACCATGGACCGGAGAGGCTCCGGAAGGGATTCGGTAGGGAATCCGGATTGAGGAATTACCGGTTCCTCCACGATGTTGTGGTCGTCGGCTTCGGCGGCCGGTGGTTTGCTGACGATGGGAACCGACCGGGGAGTCGTCCAGTCAGCCCACTCTGAATTAGTGTCTTTCACCGTTTTGATAGGGTTTAGAATTGGAGTAGGTTGTAGGCGAATGAGGCGGGCATGGTGGGGAGGGCTTCCCCCAGGTCCTTGCCCACCGGCATAAGGAGGTTGTCGACGTGGATTCCGGCGGCCTGTATGCGCTCCGTCCACTGCTGCGTCGCCTTGTGTCCGGCAGCATCATTGTCGGGAATGATCCTGATGGATTTGCACCGCATCGATTCGAGCACGTTGTCGTCGATCTTGCTTCCGGCGGAGCTCGCCACGGCGAAGGCCACCGGCTGATAATCACTGTCTGGAAAATGCTCCCTGCGGTAATCGTCGGCTCTGATCTCAAGTTCAGTGAGAGCGAGCAGTTCCACCAGTCCCTCGGAAACCAACATGCGGGTGCCAACCGGATTGTGATTCCTGGTCATGATGAAAGCCGGCGTGGTCTCCGCCATGTTCAATTCCTTGGGACCACCTTCCCAGAACCGCTGTCCGTCCATCAGTCGGACCTGGAAAAAGTCCTCGGAGGTTATGGCAAAAACTGGACGGTTCCGCCATTGCCCCACTTTGATCAGTCCATCTTGCGCCAAGTATAAAACCGCCTTCAATGACACCTTCCTGAGGTCCGCGATGATCTGCATTTCCGGCCCGGTAGGAAGCCGGAGCGATGCCTTCACTGCGGCCCGCTCTGCTGCCTTCCGGCGCTTCTTCTCATCGTCAGTCAGCTTCGCTGCCGGAACGTCAGGGCGGGGCCTGTATGACGTGGTATTGCGCCGCTGGTGGTGGTCATCATCCTTGAGGTGACACCCAATTTCCATCCTTCCATTTTTGAGGGCCTCCGCCAGCTTCCTGTCGAGTTCCTGATCGGTCCATTTCGGGTCCGCATTAGTTTCATTCCAGGCTGCCAGAATGGTTTTCGCATCAGAAAGAGGCATCGCAAATCCTCTGACAACATGCCCGGCGGCCAAGAGGGCAGCGGTGGAACCATTGGCTCCGGCGACGCTGAATATACGGGAGATGTAGTTGCTCGCCCGTGTTTGGATGTCGTTTTGCATGAGGTGCTTTGTTGGCACCACGCTTGCGGAATCGTCCTGACAGGGTAGGCTTGCGGTGTGTAACCGTGGGGCCTTCCCCCTCCCGCCGGCTGCCCTCGGCAAGGGCAGCGGCGGGGACTCCCGCAGTAGCGCGGCAGGGTTCAGGCGGCGGATTCAGCCTCAATTTTGAGCACGTCGGCCAGAGCGAAGCGCACTCCCCGTTTTCCAATGCGGGTGACGGGAAGCCGGCCATCCCTGCGGATTCGATGCAGAAACATGCCGGACACTTTCCAGCGTTGGCGGAGTTCTGCGGCGGTTAGGAACGGAGCGAAGGATTCGGTGGTAGTGTTGGTTTTCATAAGCGTCATAAGGTGACGCTGTGATATGTAACCGCGAATTTCCCCTTAACCATACCGGGCGGAACGAATTACTGGAAGGTTAGGGGATTCTCCTCACTGTATTGCTTTCTTTGGAGGTCCTCCCGAACGGTCAACATGCTGGAAAATGCCTACTCGGCTCCGTTCCTTTTTCCACGTTTTCTTCGGGAGGGGTCCTGTCTGCGGGGTTGGTTGGCCATGGTAATCCTCCATCGATTCCAAGTGCTCTCTGAGCGCCTGTTGCGTTGGTGCGAATCCGTGTTTGTTCCAATGCTTTATGATGAACCTCGCTGCCGTCCACCTCCATTTGTCGGCCGGCTCCATGGCATCCATGATTCCGTCAGGCCATACTTTGTTCAAAGCTTCCATGGATTTCCCCAAACGCAGAAAGAAGGCGGCATCCTTATTGTTCAGGGCATCCGCCATCCATTTTGTGAGGAAATCACGCGGCAGCCACTCAACGGTTTCCTTCAACAAATTGTCCTTTGTGGGCTTTGGGTGTTTCCGCTTTCTATTCACAAATAGAGCTTGGAAAACAATGTCCGTAAGATCGTCTTCCCAGGCTTCGCCGACAAGTTCTCTCATAAAATCCCAATGCCGGTTTATGACACCAGATGAACCGAACCACTTGAAGGCCTTTTCCCGAAGTTTTTGTTGATCGATCCCTGCCGTGGCTGCAGCGATTGCCGGGGAAGGCTCCGAATCAACTCCCTTTGCTATGTCGGGGTGGGGCTTTGCTTTCACGTTAGATTTCCTGCGCTGTGGTGCCAGCGGTGCCGGCTTCTGTCTTTCGGTTTTGTTTTTCATGCTCTGGCTTCCTTCTCTGATTTCGCGGCGGTGCGGACGGGCTTTCCGAACTGGCCTTTTATCACGGTCTTTTTTGCAGGTGCCAGCAGCGCTCCCAAGCCTGCGGTGATGCGGCGCTTCTTGTCGGTGTAATATGAAGCCGTGGTGCTGATTTGCGCGTGCCTGAGGGCGGATTGAGCGGCAAAAATGCCTTGGGTGCTGGCGAGGATGGCCCCCAGTTCCTTCCTCAATTCATGCAGGGGCTTCCGTGCGGTGATTCCTTGATTCCGGAGCCAGGTGTAAAGAGCGTCAAAGTGAGGGGTGCACCGGTAGTTGGTCCGACTGGTATCATGCCGGGGCTTGCGGGTGGATTGGATGACAAATGGGCCTTCCCCTGCGGCTTTCCATCCGCGAAGGAGGGCGACGGTTTCCGCGTCCAGATCCACCTCCCCGGCGCTGTCCTCGGACTTGGGTTGGAAGTATTCCGTGCGCTCTATGCGGATGACGCCCTTGTCGAAATCCACCTGTTTCCAAATGAGCAAATCAATCTCCCGTTTCCGCAGTCCGCACAAAAGGCCGAGAGTAAAAATCTTGAACGGCTCCCCGGTCAATTCCTCGCGGGCTTTGGTGATGAGGGTGCCAGCGTCAATTTTGCTCTGATAGGTGGTGTTCCCTTTCTTCGGGAGCTTCACGCCAGCGAAGGGCAGGGGATCGGGCAGGATCAGTTCCTTGGCGGCAAACTCGCGGGCCTTTTCTGCGAACAGGGAGCGGGCGCAACGGATCAGGGAGGCGGCGCTGTTCTCGGCCCGGCGGCGGGCGTCTGGCGCGCTCCCGGCGCGGGCGACGTATTCCAGCTTCCATTTCTGCACCGCGACGGCAGAGAGCACGCTGAGGGGCAAGGCGTCCACCTTGGCCAGCCAGGCATTGCGTCCCCCGGTCTTGTAGTCGAAGCGGGAAAGCAGGATCGGACGCCGCTTCCGGTCGCGTTTTGGCAAGCCGGCTTCATCGAGCGCGGGCTGGTCACCAATGTCGGTGATTTCGGAGGCAATCTGGCGGAGGGACTGCGCGTAGTTGGTGAGGGTGGCGGGCCGGTAGTCGGCGGTGGTGCGGACGGCTTCCACCCATTCGCCAATGGAAGCCGGCTTGGGGGCCTTCACGGTCTTGGGCTTGAACGTCGCCAAGGTGGTTTCCACGCCGTTGGCCACAAGACTGAGGTAGATGTTGCGGGCCTTCTCGGCGGCGGTTTCCTTGTTGGCGGTTTCGAGGGGGAACCGGTGACGTTCCCCACGGTAGGCAATCTGGACGCCGAACATGGCGCTCCCGGCCGGTTTTTTCACTTTTGGGAGCCAGTAGGAGGTGGCGGTTTTGGCTGCTCCGGCCGATCCTGACTGATTCGGGCCTTTTTCTTTCAACCTGTGCATTTTCTGTGCACTTTTTCCGTTCTCCGGCGTGCCTTCATGGGATGCCGTGTTACGTTCCTCGTTGGCTGGAACCCTTATATTTCCTTGGATTTCTGCGCTCATGACGTAACAATACATCACAGGACGAAACCCGCAAGGACAGAACTACGGATCAGAAGGTTTCAGGTTCGAGTCCTGACGGGCGCACTTCTTGATACACAGGAAGTTATGTTTCTGGCTAATGGCTCTGAAGTTCAACATTTTCAGTGTTTAGCGGCAGTGGGCGCGCCCCATTTCCTACTTGGGCTCAAGCCAACCGGGTTGTGCCTCCGGCTTACGTGGTTAAAGGAGTTCCTTTTCCACGCCCACCCCCTTTTCCTGTCCCTGCAGCCTGCTCCGTTCAGAAAAGGTCCGTGGAACTGGCCAGTTCCCGTTATTGGTAGAGGGCGGGATCCACTTTTGGAATGGCGGGGTCATTCCGTAGACTGGCCTTCAATCTCGGATTTGCCCAGCCAATAACAGGCGAGCGGTGCGGGTATTTTCAACAGTTGCAGGGCTTGGCCGGATTCCAGGTTGCGCTCCATCAGGCCGAAATCGGCAGGGTCTTAGGTGATCACATAGCCAAGGGAGACTTTGCGTTCCGTGCAAAATTCCACCATTCCTTTCAGGTCGGCCCAACCGGTGGCTTGTTGGCGGTATTTTACTTCAAATGGCACCAGGCGTCCCTCGACCTGGGCGATGACATCGATTTCATGGTCCCGCTTTCCGCGCCAGTAGGAGAAGCCCACGCTTTGTTGATAATACCGCGTGTAAACGTGTTTGAAGAACGCCGTCTCCACGGCGGCGCCCATCGCTGACGCATCTTCCAGCAGCGATTTACCCTTCAGCAGCACACTGGGTGCAATGGCCGCATCCGCCAGATAGACCTTGTAGCGGCCCCGCAGGATCTCCTTTCCATAACCGAAGGGCGGCAGCCGGTGGATCAGATGCGCCGCTTCCAGCAGATTGATGTAACTGGCTGCTGTCGGTTTCTTCACCTGAAGGTTTTTGCTCAGGTCCGCCATATCCAGCAGACCGCCATCATGCAGGCAGAGGTAGAGAAAAGTTTGTTCCAGTTCCAGCACCCGGCGGACGCCGTAGAGCGCCGTCATGTCGCGCTTCAGCACCTTGTCCACGATGTCCTCCCGCAGCAGCTTCTGGGCGGACACCACGTCCTCCACCAGCGCGCATTGGGGGAATCCTCCCCGCATCAGGTAGTCGTGGAAATGCCCCGTCAGCGGTTTCGCGTCTGCCGACGTGGCGGCAAAGTCCGCCTCTGTCCAGGTTCTTAACCGTTGCAGGGATAACACGGCGGGCAATTCCGGCACCGGCACCTGCTTGATTTGCAGATACTCGAAGAAGGAAAGGGTGGCCAGCCTCACCGTGTGCCAGCGTCCCGCGCCGGACTCCTGGCCATCCACCACCAACGGCGTGGCTGATCCCGTTACCGCGATGCGGCGTCGTTTTTGGAAGTCAACCTGGTGTTTCAGCCAGGTCTGCCTGTCCTTGGTGTATTGGATTTCATCCAAAAAAAGATACTCCGGTCCATCCCGGGCGGGTTCGATTTCGCGCCATAGCTCCAACAGCCCGTCCAAGCCTTCCAATTTAAGCAGGGGATGGTCGAACGTCGCATACAGGATCTGCCCTGGCGGGACCCCCTCCGCCAGCAGGCTCTCAATGGGCCTGCAATAGCAACGTCGTTTTACCAATTTGCCGTGCCCCGCTCAGCAACATCGCCCGGGGAGCCGGTGGGGATTTCACCCACTGGCGCACCTCAGTAAAGGCCGCCCTTCTCCACTTTGGGAGGCCGGTAATCCGCTCTCCTTTCCACCATGGATTAAATTGCCGAAGCACAGCCAAAAGGTCAGTCCGGGAGACATTCATGCGTGAAAATCTTCCAGCAATCTCAATTTAAGGCAAGTATACTTTACTTAAAACGCTGAAATAGGAAGATTTTGAGGAATTTGGGGACGATTCCGGGATTTTGGGGATCAGGCGGACGGGTTGGTTTTTTGGGGTGAATCCCCGGAGCGCTGGAGTTGGCGCCAGCTTTAGTTGAATTGTTCGCGCAATTTTTCGATGGCGGTTCGTTGCTCAGCAGGGAGGTCGAGGGGGATGGGGGCGCGCAGGGAGATCCACGAACCGGCGAAGACCCAGAGTAAGAGGATACAGCCGCAGGTGGCAAGACCGGGCAGGCGCGGCGGAACGTGGAACACCTGGGAGGAGGCCGAGCGGTCCCATAACGTAGTGCCGCTGCGGCGGTAGAGCACCCAGGCCATGACGGCCTGCAGCACTGGAATGAATAATTGGAAGGGCAGGCCAAGGCCATTGCCGGTGACCAGCACGAGGGCAGAGCGCTTGAGGGCGGACCGGTAAGCGAGGGGTTGGCCGAGATCGTCCGTGATTTGAATGCCCAACAGCCACTTGCCAGGCGTGGTGGTGAAGCGGTGGATCAGCCAGGCTTCCACCGGAATCCACGAGGCGGCGACCGCCACCAGAATCATGGGCTGGCGCAACACAAAGTCCCAGACGCCGGCGTATCCGGCACTGATACCCAAAATCCAAAGAAAGGCATACCACAACATGTCGTCCAAGGTGCGGGCCAGCCAGCGGAGCCAGGCGCGCACCCGGCGGGCTTCGGTTTCGCGCTGGGCCTCAACGATTTCCTGGACGGGGGCGATGCGGCGGTCCCAGTCTTCCGGGCCGGGCAGGGGCGGAGGCTGGGCAGGATCGCGCGGCATCCAGTGGCTCAGGGCTTCGATGGAGGAAAGGGGAGCCCATGTGTCCATGCCTTCCATCCAGCCTTGGTCCGAGGGCAGGTATTCCTTGTCTTCGAGCAACTCCCGGAGTTTGAACGGCAGGTAGGGGCCCTGTCGTTTGCCGTCCTTGAGAACATAAATATCCATGCTGCACAGAGGAGAACCGGGACCCGGAGACGCAACCGCATTTTGGGCGGATCAAGGGTTCCGCACCGGGGCAGGGCGGGGAAAGGCGGGCGATCCGGGCTTGTGCGGGACCCGAGCGGGGGTGAAAAGAAGCCCATGAGCGAGACATCCGGATTCAAAGCACAGGTCCGCACGGCCAATGCGGATTACACGGTGGTGGACCGGTCGCCGGTTTGCCTGCGGGTGGGGGAAACCGTGGAATTGGGCATCGAAGATAAAGTGTGGGCCGGTTGGGTGTGGGCAAGCAATGCGGAAGGGCGGGGCACCTACGTGCCGGTGACCTCGCTGGAGCGCCTCGGCCCGGAAGAAGCCAAGGTAGTGGAGGAATTCCAGGCGGTGGATCTGTCCCTGAAAAAAGGAGAGGAAGTCACCGCCTTGCGTGAAGTCTGTGGCTGGTTCTGGTGCCGCAATGCCGGTGGCGCGGAAGGCTGGGTGCCGGACTACGTGCTGTCCGCCTGACCGATTTTACCCTGACGCACCATGGCCGGGGATGAACTGCCGTTAGGGCCCGAAGCGTCCGTCCGGCTGCCCATGGCGGCGCGGGTGCTCCTGGACGGCGCGGTGGCGGACCTGGAATTCGATTATGCCATTCCTCCCGCGCTGGATGGGGTGGGACCCGGCAGCCGTGTTAGCGTGCCCCTGCGCAACCGCACCATGACCGGCACCGTGCTCATCGTCTACCCGGCGGCGGAAGCCGAGGTGCCTAAACTCAAGCCCCTGATCGGGTTGCTCTCCGAGCGCGTCATCATTCCACCGGCTCTGATGGAATTCGGCAAGTGGGTCTCTTCTTATTACTGCGCTCCGCTTGAAAGCGTGATGCGTGCCCTCCTGCCGGAAGCGGTGCGCGAGGAAAAGCACCGGGAGAAGCGCCAGCTCTTTGCGCGGCTGCTGCGGGAACCCACTGCGGAAGAACACGCCGCCCTGACCAAAAAGGCCCCCAAACAGGCCGAGATCATCGAGGCCCTCAAGGCCGCCGCCGCCCCCGTCCCCGCTGCCGCCTTCTCCGGTGCCGCCCTCAAAGCCCTGCATCACAAGGCGTGGATCGACATCACCGACGAACCCGTGGGCCGCGATCCCCATGAGGGCGAGTCCTTCATCAGCACCAAATCCCTCGCGCTGAATCAGGCCCAGCACGATGCGCTAGTCACTGTGTTGGAAGCCGTGCGTCATCCCTCCGACGCAAAACCCATGCTCCTCTTTGGCGTCACCGGCAGTGGCAAGACCGAGGTCTACCTCCAGGCCGCGCAGCGCGTGCTGGAGCAGGGGCAGGCCGTGCTGGTCCTCGTGCCGGAGATCTCCCTGACCCCGCAGACCGTGGAGCGCTTCAAGAGCCGCTTTGCCGAAATGCAGGACCGCGTGGCCGTGCTCCACAGCCATCTCAGCCAGGGCGAGCGCTTTGACGAGTGGCATAAAATCCAGCGCGGCAAGGCACGCATTGTCATCGGTGCCCGCAGTGCGCTCTTTGCTCCCCTCGAGGACCTCGGCCTCATCATCGTGGATGAAGAACACGAAGGCTCCTACAAACAGGAACAGCCCCCGCGCTACCAGGCGCGGGATGCCGCCGTGGTCAGGGCGCGGCTCGAGGGCTGCGCCATCCTCCTCGGCAGCGCCACCCCCTCCCTGGAATCCTGGCACAATGCCCAGCGCGGCAAATACACCCTGCTGCGCCTCCCCGAGCGCGCCGACAATGCCCAGCTCCCCCTTGTCAGGGTCATCGACATGCGCACCGAAAAAAAGCGCGCCGCCAAGGGCAGCCCCGCCATCCTCAGCGAGCGCCTGCGCATCGCCATCGACCAACGCCTCACCCGCGGCGAGCAGACCATCCTCTTCCTCAACCGCCGCGGTTTTGCCAGCAGCGTCCTCTGTCAGGCCTGCGGCCATGTCGTGAAATGCCCCCACTGCGAAGTTGCCATGACCGTCCACCAGGGCCTCGGCCGCCTCGTCTGCCACGTCTGCGGCTTCCAGAAGCTCTCCCCCACAAAATGCCCGGAGTGCAAAGACCCCGCCATCCTTCTTGCAGGCTATGGCACCGAGCGCGTCGAGCAGACCCTGCGCAAGGTCTTCCCCGCCGCCCGCATCGCCCGTGTCGATGCCGATGCCATGTCCCAGAAACACACCCTGCGCGACACCCTCCACGCCTTCAAGACCGGCAAGCTCGACCTCCTCGTCGGCACCCAGATGATCGCCAAAGGCCTCCACTTCCCTAACGTCACGTTGGTGGGCATCCTCAATGCCGACATGGGCCTCCACATCCCCGACTTCCGCGCCGGCGAGCGCACCTTCTCCCTCCTCACCCAGGTCGCCGGCCGCGCCGGCCGTGGCGAACTCATGGGCGAAGTCGTCGTCCAGTCCTTCACCCCCCACCATCCTGCCATCCAGTTCGCCCGGCAGCACGACTTCGAGGGCTTCAGCGAACAGGAGCTCGACTTCCGCCGTCAATGTGGCTATCCCCCCTTCGGCCACGCCGTCCTCGTCACCGTGCGCGGCGAGCGGGAAAACCTCGCCGAATTCTCCCTCAAAACCCTCCACGCCCAGCTTCTTAAGCTCCTACCCCCCGAAGTCCTCCTCGGCGAACCCGCCCCCAGTCCCCTCATCAAATCCCACGACCAATACCGTTTCCAGATCCTCATCCGCGCCCGCCAGGCCCGCCAAATCACCGAGCCTCTCATGGCCGCCCTCGCCTCCCTCAAGATCCCCCGCGAAGTCATCGTCACCGTCGACGTGGATCCCGTCAATCTCGGCTAGCACCCCGCCCCCGCCGCTGGCATAGCCCGACCCGCAGATGAAGAAGAAGACGCTCAAACGGACCTTGTGGATCGCAGGGCTGGCCTTGGTGCTGCTGCTGCCGCTGACGGTGATTCCTGGGATCAATTATGAACTTGAAGGCCCTTGGAGCACCCTCCTCGTCAAAAGTTCCGAAGCATATAACAACAGTTTCACGTTTAGCTCGCCCGTAGGTGTCGTAGGCTATTCCTGGTGGCCCGACTGGACTTCCGATTCTTACATACGGCCGGAAGGATTATCTCTCTCCACCACCATGCTTTACTTCCGGGCTGGCTCCTTTGAGGTATTTGCACACCTGCATTTGCCGCAAACCCGCTGAATCTGATAAATAGAGACCACGTAGGGTTTGGGTGGGAAGCGATAGGGGGCGCGGGTCTGGGGCGCGTAAGTGCGGGCTCAAGGCCCAAGAGTGTTTTTTGGGGTGGGGTCGGATTTGTTGTAACGCGGGGGCGATTTTCGAGAAAGTTGGTAGGAACACGGCTTGTTGTGTATTGATTAGCGGGTCACGGCCGGCAGACAGAGGCCCGCGCTCGCGACGAGGGGTACTGGACCGCAGAGCGGTCGCGGATGTTAGCCGTGGGCTTCAGCCCACGGTAGGTGGACACCACCCGGGTGCGTCGCAGGGCGACGCCGGATCCAGCCGGTCATCGACTGCCGTTCTGCCGTTCTGCCGTTCCCTCCTTTGCCGCTCTGCGGCAAACTTCCCGCAACGGGGCTCCCGTGGGCTGAAGCCCACGGCTAACATCCGCGACCGCCCTGCGGTCAGGGCTTCAGGCTATCCTGGGGCCTCCCGCGGCGCGCCGGCTGCGGCCCGGCAAACGCCCAGGCCATTTTTTCCGGGCGGCCTCTCCCTTTCCCGTAAAAACATATTAACTAATAACCAAATATCCGGGCAATTTTCGGATGGGCTTCATCAAGATGCCCCGCGAAGTCATCGTCACCGTCGATGTGGACCCCGTCAATCCCGGCTAGCGCCCCGCCCCCGCCGCTGGCATAGTCTGCCCGCATGAAAGAAATCACATTCAACTTGGAAGCTGCCGACCTGAAAGCCTACTTCCGGCATTATTGCCGGGTTTCGCCGTCCGTGCGTCGCGCCAATGTCATCATGCTAGTCCTCGTTGGCGTGGTCAGCCTGCAGCTCTCGGCACGAGGTGAGGAAATAGGGATGAATTCCCGCGTCGGCCTCTTTTTTGTTTATTATATACTGGGTTCGCTCATCGCATTGACCTTTGCCTTCCTGGTCAATTACGCGATTCAGTCCCGCTCGTGGCAGGACAGCAAGCGGCACGGATTGCTCTGTGAACATACCTTTGCCTTGACCCCGGAAACTCTGCGCACGCACACCGCTGCCAGCGATGCCAACATATCCTGGAAGGGGATTTATCGTATTGATGCCACCGCGTCCCATTTGTTCTTTTTTGTTCAGCCCGAGCTGGCATATATTATTCCCCGCGGGGCCTTCCCTACACCCGAAGCGGCGGAGGAATTCCTTGCGACGGCCCGGGCTTACCATGGAGCAGCGGTGGCTCCGGTTTCCACCGCCTAAGGTTCCAAACCAAATAACCGGGTAATTTGCGGATGTTCAGCTCTAACACCGGGCCACTGACCGGAGTCTGCCCATGGGACGAATCTTGCCTGGAAGTCCCTCCCCCATACGGTGCGGGCTCTCCCTGAACAGTGGCCGGGGAAACCTGAGGCAAAGGCGCGCCACATGGCGGAGTTTCCGGCCTTCCGCGTGAGATAGGCTGAATGATCGACAATTCACCCTGCTGCCGGGGGCGGCGGACTGGAATTCTCTGGTGGGCGGGGCTGGCAGGTCATGGTCCGGGCGCAGTCCACGCTTTGCCGGACTGGAAGAGGGCGAGGCGTTCGCGGACGGGGGTGGCGACAGGAGATTCGCCTAGCAGGCTGAGGGCTTCCCCGGCGGTTTTGATTGCCGTGGGGAAGTCGCCGCAGGCGGCCTGGGCGGTGGCGAGGAGGTCAAGGGCGGCGGCGTTTTTCCGGTTAGTGAGCTGGCAGAGGCGTTCGGCGAGCAGGCGGGCCTCGGCGGGGCTGCGCAGGGTGGGGTCCGGGTGGCTGGCGAGGATCCAGGCGAGGTGTTCGGCGGCGGCGATGGTCTTCGGCGACTGGCGGAGGGTCTCCTTGTAGGCGGCCACGGCGGCGGGGGCATCACCTTTGTCGCGCAGGGCGTCGGCTCGGGCCAAGAGTTCAGCACCGGGGTCTGGCAACGCAGCGCGGAGGGCGGCGATGGCGCTGGTGACATCCTCGCCGACTTTGTGGCGGGCGGCGTAGTCGGAGAGATACCGCAGAGCGTCGGCGGGCTGGTCGGCATCGATGAGCTGCGAGGCAAAGCGGCCGGGGGCGGGCTGGGGGGGCGGATTGAGGAAGACGCCTGGGAATGGCAGGGCGGCCTTGCGCCAGGCTTCGGGAGGGGCGTCGAGCAGTTTCATGTCCGCTACCAACTGCCCGGGACTGACGCGGCCTTTATAGATGGCGGCCACCTTTCCCTCACGGTCGAGGAGGAAGCTGGTGGGCACAGGGAGGGGCATCCAGCGGTCCAGGGCGGAACGCTGGAACAGGTCCAGTCCGCGCAGCGTGGCGGGCGCGGCGTGGGGGGTGGGGAAGGGATAGTCCCGCGGTGCCGGGGCCTGTTCATCTGCATTCAGCGCCAGCACGCGCAGGCCGGCGGCCTCAAGCGTTTTCCAATCGCGGGCCCACCCGGTCAGTTCGTGATTGCAGGTTTTGCAAGTCGCGGACCAGAGATTGACGAGGAGTGGGCCTTTCGCGTCCTCCAGTCCGGGCAGCACGGGAAGCGGCAGGCGGGCGGGCAGGATGAGGCGGGCGGATTCTTCGTCCGGCAGGGGCGTCTGCGGCGCGGCGACCAACGGGCGAATGGTGGCCGGCGGCGTCCAGCGCCGGGCGGCGGAATCGCCCACGGAGATTTGATAAAATCCATTCCCGCCGACGCCGGTGATTTCGGTGGTTTCCTGACCGGGCCAGTGCACGACGACCTTTGCCAGTTTCGCGCCCCCGCCGAGGCCGAAATGCAGCCAACTGCTGGATTGGGAAAGGAACGAATCCCCGCCGAAGACGGTGCGGGAGAGCGGAACCGCGACGCCTTCCAGCCAAATCTCGGCCCGCGCGCCTATCGCATCGCGGTTCACGCGTTTCCCGTCGCCGGCGAGCTGCAGGGCGACCCAGTGGCCGGGCGTGGCCCGGTTTTCCAGAAGGCGGACGCGCGGCGCGGTGCGACAGGTGAGCCAGACGTCGAGGTCGCCGTCGAAGTCCCAGTCAGTGGTCGTGAGGGCGCGGGTGTCATCCGGGAAATCGAAGCCGGTCGCGCCTGACATATCGGCGAAGCTGCGGCCGCCGCAATTCAGGAACGCGCAGTTGCGTTCATTTCCGCTGAAGGACCGGTCCTCGTGGAGCAGACGGTTCAGCGCCTTCCAGCCCTGCTGGTAGCGGAGGGAATCGGACAGTTTGGTTCCGGGATTGAGTGGTGATTGCGACACGACCTGCCGCCAATAGACGCTTCATAAGTCGCCCGGGTCGGGCGCGGTGATGAATCCGTTGGCGACGATCAGGTCTTCCCAGCCGTCATTGTCGAGATCGGCAAAGCGCGAGCCCCACGCCCAGCGCCCCATATTCACGCCCATGGCGCCCGTGACATCCTGGAAGGTGCCGTCCGCTGAGCCTTCGAAGAGCGAATTGCCGCGCGCGTGGCGGCGAAATTCGGCGAGAGTTTTGTCATCGGTGCCCGCCTTGAACTGCCGTTGATAGGTGATGCGGTTGCCCGCCGCCGAGAACATATTGCTGACATACAGGTCCGGCCGCCCATCGCGGTTGTAGTCGCCCCAGGAGGCGGACATGCCGGCGGACATATCCTCCACGCCAGCGGTAGCGGCCACATCGTGGAATTTGCCGCCGTTGTTCTGATAGAGATTGTTCCGGCCATAGTCATTGGCGACGTAGAGGTCGAGGTCGCCGTCGAGGTCATAGTCCACCCATGTGGCGGAAAAACTGAAACGGTTGTTATTTTCATCCAGCCCCACCTCGGCGGTCACCTCGGTGAATTCCCAGTTCCCGTCATTGCGCAGCAGCATATTCCGCCCGCCATTCCGCGCGTCGTGATAGGGCATGGGCGAGCCCATGGCTCCGGAGTCGCGGCGGTCCGGCGCGGGATTGTAGCCGCAGAGATAGAGGTCGAGGTCGCCGTCCTGATCGTAGTCCGCTGCGGCGAGGGAAAAGGTCTGGGCGTGCGTGCCGAGGCCGAGGGCCAGCTCGAACTTCGCCTTCCCCATGTTATCCATGAAGAGGATCTTGAAGTCCTGGGAGACGACGAGATCTTTGTCGCCATCATTGTCCATATCCAGAATGAGGGCGCTGGCGCAGTAGTCCAGCCAGCCGGTCCCGCTGGCAGCAGTGATGTCCTCCATGCTGCCGTCGGGTTTCCGGACGAAGAGCCGGTTCGGCAGGCCACCCTGCTGGCAGACGTAGAGATCTTCAAGGCCGTCGCCATTTACATCGCCGAGAGCCAGTCCGTGGTTCGCCACCACATCGAGCCCGAAGTCCATGGCGAGGTGCGCGCGCCAGTAGTCCGTGGACCGGAGAAACTGTTCCTGCCATGCCTGCGTGCCGCCGAGGACGGAGCTGGTGGCGTCGGCAAACTGGGGTGCGCCTTCCTTGTCCGGCCGGCGCACTTCCTCGTAGCGCAGCGCCTTCACGCCGAGCATCACCGGGTTGGTGTCGTCCGTCGTCCAGGTGGTAACCCATTCGCTGTTGATCTGGAGTCGCCCGGCACCGGATTTCCCTGTCAGGTGCACGAGGGCGGAGGCCTGCACTTTGTCCGGCTCCGGGGCGATGCGATAGAGCTTCAGCTCCGCCTGCACCTCCGCCCCGGGATCGAAGGCGGCCAGCAGTTCCCGCAGCCGGGTGGGAAAGTCGGCGTCCGTGGCCTTGGCGTCCAGCTCGCCGCGGCGCACGGTGAAAAGCGTGTTGCGGTAGGCTTCCACCAGGGGGGCCGCCCGGAGTGGGCCGGAGGTGCAGCCGTCGCCCACGAGTTCGCGATACTGCTCCGCGCCCAGATCCGCAGGGTGTTGCATGGCCTTCGCGAGATGTTTGAGCTTGCTGGAAATCTTCTCGCTCTGGGCCTCACTTTCCCATCCGTCCTTCGAGGGGTCGATGCGGCTCCATGCGTCGGCCAGGGGCGCCACCAGCTTCCGCGGATCCATGCCCGGGGCCTGGATCAGTTTAATCGGGGCGGCTGGGGCCTCAGAGGCCGGGGTGCCTGCCAATGCCGGCGGAGATGGCGCCGCGCCTGCCTCCCGCTCCCGCGAACAACCTTGAAACCCGAACGATCCGATGAGGAGCGTGAGGGCGAAGGGCAAGGTGGGGTTCGGAGAGCGGCGCATCTCTTTTAGGGCAGTGACGGAGTCTTTTGAAATGGGTAATGCTCGGTCGGGCGGCAAGACGAAAATCATGAAAAAAGCGCAAGCCGCAGCGGAGGGCTGCGGCTTGCGCGGAGAGAACCCCGTGATCAGGAGCGGCAATGCCGGGCCTAACGCCGCCGGCGGCGCAGCATGAACGCCCATCCGGAGAGTGCCGCCACCATGCCCGTTGTAGGCTCGGGAATCTGGCCCAGAGAAATGCCCGCGCGACCAGAGTTGTAAATCTGCAGGATCTCGGCCTGAGTAAGAACACGGTTCCATTGAGCCACATCGTCGATGTTGCCATCCCACTCGCGGTTGTTCGCACCGGTCCCCGGGTTGGCTCCGATATTGAGGTTAAAATTTGTTCCGTCGTCGACAATCAAAGTCGCTGCATTGACGTTTGTGCTGTAGACCAAACCATCCACATACATCGTGGTACCGACTCCAGTCTCAGTCGTTGTAATCACATTGTGCCACAGGCCATCGTTTACAGCAGACCCGGCCGGGCCTTCCCCGATTCCTCCCGCGTAGGCGATGCCGCTCTCTTCAGCTCTGCGGGCGATGCGATATTGGCTGCCTTCGCCGTGCGCGATCATGGACTGCCAGCCGGTGTCGAAGGTTCCGACCGTAAACCAGACGGACATGGAAAGATTTTTGCCGCCGAAGAGGGTGTCTGCGCTGCGACTTACGAGGACAAATCCGTCATTTTCGTCGCCGGCTGCTCCGCCGGAGGCCCCATTTAGTGAGATCCCCTGCCCGAAGAAACCGGCGGCGTAGGAGATGCCGTCCGTGCCGTTGGCTCCAGCGAAGGTGCCGTTGTCCGCCACGGTGGAGACGTTCCCGGAGAGGGAACCGGCGGTGTCATTATTGTTGCCATCAAAGTTCCAGTAATTCACAAGGCCGACGTGAATGGCGGCCCCGTAGGAGGAGAGGGCAGTCGCGGAGAGGACCAGAGAGGCAATAGCAAAGGAGCATCGTTTCATGTTTTTGGCTTTAGATATTGGATAAGGCAAAAAGCAGACTCTTAGCACCCAGGGTGTGTCGGCGGTCACTCAAAGTGCACCACCTGATGGTCACTTAATCGGGTTCAAAGTGCACCACTTTTGGAGGTAGAACCGCTTCCTTTCCGGCACGGCCCATGTGCTTGGATCGGGGGGTATGTCCAACATCCTCGAAGTGT
>JBBQWG010000019.1:0-114269 GCA_038210825.1 Verrucomicrobiales bacterium | reverse complement strand
ACAGGCTGGACCAGGAACTCCCGCGGATCACCCGGCGCCGCAGCCTTCGGGCGCCGGGTGCGCACGAAGGCCTTTCCTTGAGGATCGCCACATAGAGCACAAACAGGCCCGAAAAGAGCAGAATCCGGTTCCTCTGGACTCTCTTATTGGTGACTTTTTGCATTCTACTTGGCGATCCTCTTTCTTCTTTACCCGCCACGGCGCGCGGTTCCGCCGCCCGCTCGCGGGCTGTTTCTTCCGTAATCGGGTCCGTCGCAAGTCCTTTTCTCGGTGACTCTTGCCGCTCAGTTCGCCCCGCTGGCGAATGACGAAGGAAGATCCGGGCTCCACCGTCGGTCATTGGTCGTTGGTCATTGGTCATTGGTCATTGGTCATTGGTCATTGGTCATTGGTCATTGGTCATTGGTCATTGGTCATTGGTCATTGGTCATTGAACTCCCGTGCCGCGGGAGGACGGTAATGGGAATTGAGGGTTGGGGAAATGGAAAATAATAAGGGGTGGTTCCGGACAAGGCGTTGGCAAAAAAGGGGCCCTACAGGTCCCATGGGACCTCCAGGGCCAATTTGGATAGCGGTGGCTGCTCTGCGGCCGCACAGGGGACGGTGCAGACTCCGTTAGACCCGCAGGATGCGTTAGACCCGCAGGATGCGTTAGACCCGCAGAATGCGGGCGCTGAGGATGGCGGGGTGTTTGAGCAGTTCGGTCAGGACTTCGTCCTCGGGGCAGCCGTCGAGAGTGAGCAGGCCCAGGGCGGTGCCGCCGCTGGCATCGCGGCTGAGGGACATGTTGGCGATATTGACCTTGAGCTGGCCTAGCAATGTTCCGATGGCTCCGACAATGCCGGGCTGGTCCTTGTTTTCGTAGATGAGGAGGCAGCCTTCGGGGGCGGCTTCGACGCGGTTGCCATTGATGCCGACGATGCGCGGGCTCCGGCCGAAGAAGGTGCCGCTGACAGATCCGCTTTCGCTGTCGCGGCCGGCGGTGACTTCGATGAGTTCGGTGAAGTCAGCCGGGGTGGCGAGGCGGCTTTCGCTGAAGCGCAGGCCCATGGACTCGGCCACGCCGGGGGCATTGACCCAGTTCACCGAGCCATCGCTGCGGGCGATGTCGAGGTAGCCTTTGAGAATGGCGCGGGAGATCAGGGTGGTATCGCCTTCACCGACCTGGCCGCTGTAATTGACGCTGAGGAATTCCGGCTGGTTAGGGGCGAGTTGGGCGGCGAGGCGGCCGAGGGTCTCGGCGAAGCTGAGGTAGCGGCCGATGGCGTCGAGGGTCTTGCGGTCCACGCTGGGCATGTTGACCGCGTTGCTGACAATGCCGTCGACAAGGGCCTCCTTGATAGCGCGGGCGATTTCAATGCCCACGCTTTCCTGGGCTTCGAGGGTGGAGGCCCCAAGGTGTGGTGTCAGGACAACGTTAGGGTGGGAGAGCAGGGGATTGTCGGCGGTGGGCGGCTCGATTTCGAAAACATCAAGCGCGGCTGCGGCGACCTGCCCGCTGGCCAGGGCCTCGATGAGGGCGGCTTCCTCCACCAGACCGCCGCGGGCGCAATTCACGATGCGGACCCCGCGTTTGCACAGCGCGAGGCGTTCCTTGTTAAGGAGATATTTGGTCTCCTTGGTCATGGGCATGTGAACGGTGATGAAGTCGGCTTCCTTGATGGCTTCCTCGACGGTCTGCATCAATTCGACGCGCAGGACGTGGGCGCGGCTGGGGCTGAGGTAGGGATCGTAGGCCATGACCCGCATGCCGAAAGCCATGGCGCGGCGGGCGACTTCGCTGCCGATGCGGCCCATGCCTAGAATGGCCAGGGTTTTGCCATTGAGTTCGGTGCCCTGGAATTTCTTGCGTTCCCATTTCCCGGCGGCGGTGCTGGCGTGGGCCTGGGGGATGCTGCGGGCCATGCTCATGAGCAGGGCAAAGGTGTGTTCCGCAGTGGAGATGGTATTGCCTGCGGGCGTGTTCATCACGATCACGCCGTGTTGGTTGGCGGCGGCCAAGTCGATGTTGTCGATGCCCACCCCCGCGCGGCCCACCGCCTTGAGCTTCGTGGCTTTGGCCATGACCGCAGCGGTGATTTTGGTTTCGGAACGGACCACGATGCCGGCGTATTCGTGGGCAGTGGCGAGCAACTCCTCGGGTTTGATGCCGATCTGGACCACCACTTCGAGTTCAGGGGTGGCTTGCAGTTCTTCGATCCCTTTTTGGGCGATGGGATCGGCGACGAGGACTTTTTTCTTTTCCATAGAGGGGGCCGCAGGGCGGCAGATAAGGCGGGTTAGGCCGGGTAAACAGGGAGGGCGAAGGTAGGGGAGGGCAGGGGGGTGTCAAAGGTGTTTTTGGGGCGTTGGAGAACGGAACTGGAACAGAAGGACACGAAGGGCAGGAAGCGCGGTTGCCGGACTGAATGGGGTTGCCCTTGCTGTTTGGTTTTGCGCAGCAAATCGCCACCTGTCGTTGCTTTCAGCTTTGCGCAGCCTGCCTGGCCTTGTTAAGTTGGGTGATACGGCCCTGGCCTCTTGCTGCCCTTCGTGTCCATCTGTTCCCATTCCCCCAGCGATGAAGCCGCCATGCAACTGGCTTTGGCGGAAGCGCGGCATGGGATCGGTCTGACGGCACCAAACCCGCCGGTGGGGGCGGTGATCCTGCGGGATGGGGAGTTGCTGGGAAAAGGCTGGCATCGGAAAGCGGGCGGGCCCCATGCGGAGATTGAGGCTTTGCGTGACGCCGCTGAGGCTGGCCATGTGGTGAAGGGCGCGACCATTTTTATCACGTTGGAGCCGTGTTCGACCGAAGGGAGGACGCCCCCTTGTGTGGAAGCCCTGCAGGCCGCCGGTTTGGCACGGGTGGTATGGGGGGCAAAGGATCCTTATCCGGCGCATCAAGGCCGCGCCTCCGCCCTGCTGGAGAACAGTGGGATTTCCGTCACCACGGGAGTTTGTGAAAGGGCCTGCCAGGAAATCCTGCGTCCCTTTGCCAAACGGATCACCACCGGCCTTCCCTGGGTCATTGCCAAAGCGGGCATCAGCCTGGATGGCCGAATCACCCGCCCGGCAGGTGAAGGCCAATGGCTCACCGGGCCGGAAGCCCGGGCTGATGGTATGGCCTTGCGGGGCACTTGTGAAGCCGTGCTGGTCGGTGCGGGAACGGTGCGGGCGGATAACCCTTCGCTAACCGTTAGAGCGCCCGTGTGGCGCGAGGGCCAGGTCCAGCCGTGGCGGGTGATTTTGACGCGTTCGGGGGTCCTGCCGGAAGACGCCAGGGTATTCACCGATGAATCCCGGGAGCGCACCCTCGTGTTTCGCGGAGCCTCGTTTGAATCGGTGCTGCGGGATCTCGCGGGGCGGGGGGTGATGTCCGTGTTGGTGGAGGGTGGGGGGCAAATCCTCGCGGAGGCCTTTTCCGGCGGCTGGGTGGATGAGGTGGTGTTTTATATGGCTCCCCTCATCAGTGGATCGGGCCAGGCGGTGGTGGAGGCGCGCTCGTTTTGCGGAGGGTCAATTCTCTTGGAATTCATTGACTGTCAGCAAGTTGGCCCAGATATCCGGATTCGCTCACTCGTGCAAAAGGAGGTCTTCGCATGACGCTGCGGCCTGCCGTTTTCTTCGACCGGGATGGGGTAGTGAATGTCTCCCCCGGAGCCGGGTATGTCCTTAAGGTCGCTGATTTTCAACTCATGCCGGGCATTGTGGAGGTCCTTAGCTGGTGCAAATCCCAAGGATTGTTTACGGTCCTCGTCACCAGCCAGCAAGGTGTCGGTAAAGGGCTCATGAGCCAAGCCGATTTGGATGCCATCCACTACCATCTGCAAGCGGCCCTGGCAACTCGTGGCGCCGCGTTCGACCGCATTCACAGTTGCACCCACTTGGCCGGTTCCTGCAACTGCCGTAAGCCGTCCCCCCAAATGATCCTCGATGCGGCGGCGCACCTCCACATCGATTTGCCAGCGAGCGCATTGGTGGGCGATCACGACCGCGATATCCAGATGGCGCGCAAGGCGGGGGTTGGATTCGCCATACGCTTGTCGAGCGATAACCCCGTGAACGATTCTGGCGACGTGCTGGTGCATACCATCCCGGAAGTTTTGGCCGCACTGAAAGCGTGGCAGGACTCCGGCCCATGAGTGGGCATGACTTTGGTAAAGTGGCATGGCTCTGTCGCAGACGAGCCGTGGCCAGAGCACGGGCAAGTGAATCGAGTCACCGGTTTGAAAACCCCGATGGACCTTCGTTGAATCGGCGGGCTTCGCTATCATCCGTCGGATCCGGAATTCGAAGCCGCCGTTTCCGGGCGTCCTTTTTCCAGGAGCACCGTCAGCAGGGCTACGTCGGCCGGGGTCACTCCTTGGATCCGGCCGGCTTGGCCCAAGGTCTGTGGGCGAATGGCGATGAGCTTCTGCTGGGCTTCTTTTTTAAATCCTTTGACCGAGGCATAATCGAGCCAGTCGGGCAGAAGCTGGTGTTCCATCCTGGCGGTGCGGTTAACTTGGTCCTGCTGGCGCACGAGGTAACCGGCGTATTTGAGGTCCACTTCCAGAAGTTCCCAGATGGGGGCGGGGAACTTGGCGCGCAGGTCTTCGGGCAGAAGTCGCCAATCGCTTTCGGTGCGGCGGAACCACTTTTCGAGGGGCACGCCCTCGTGAATATACTGGGATGCCATCAAGTGAGCCTCGGCCAAGGCGGCGACTTTGGATTCGGTGCGGCGCTGGCGCTCTGGATCGATGAATCCCCGGGCAGCGGCTTCAGGGGAGAGGCGCAGGTCGCAGTTGTCCTGCCGGAGGAGGAGCCGGAACTCCGCCCGGCTGGTGAACATCCGGTATGGTTCGGTGACACCCTTGGTGACCAAATCATCCACCATCACCCCGAGGTAGGATTCTGTCCGGGAAGGCACGTAGGCCGGTTTCCCTTGGAGCTTGAGGGCCGCATTCAGTCCGGCGATGAGACCCTGGCCCGCCGCCTCTTCGTAGCCGGAGGTGCCATTGATCTGCCCGGCGAAATAGAGATGCTCCACCCGTTTGGTTTCCATGGTGGGGAAAAGCTGGGTCGGAGGGCAGAAATCATATTCCACCGCGTAACCGGGACGGATGATCTCGGCGTTTTCCAAGGCTGGAATCGACCGGATAAAGGCATACTGGACCTCGTAGGGCAGGGAGGTGGAGACGCCGTTAATATAATACTCGTTGGTATGCCGGCCTTCCGGCTCGAGGAACAGCTGATGGGATTCCTTTTCCGCAAATCGCACGACTTTGTCTTCAATACTGGGGCAATACCGCGGCCCCACTCCTTCAATTACCCCGGCATACATCGGAGATTGATGCAAATTGTCCCGGATGACGTCGTGAGTTTTCGGGGTCGTGTGGGTAATCCAGCACGGAATTTGTTCCACGTGGAACGTTGGATCCGCCCACCGGTTCAAAGTAAAGAATTCTCCGGGTTCCCGGCCGATGGTATCCGTCATGTAGGAAAAGAGAGCAGGGGGAGTATCTCCATCCTGCCGTTGGCAGCGCGAGAAGTCAATGGATCGCCCGTTCAGGCGGCACGGGGTGCCCGTTTTGAAACGCTGGACCTCAAAGCCCAATTCCTTGAGGGAATCGCTCACCGTCGACATGGCATCTCCCATCCGGCCGCCGGCAGCATTGCGCATTCCGACATGAAGCAGGCCCCGCATAAAGGTTCCCGCCGAGATTACAATGGCCCGGCAGCGGAATTGCAGGCCCATATTGGTCCGCAAACCGGACACTTGGTCGTTCTTGACCAGAATTTCGGCAACATTTCCTTGGTGCAGTTCCAGGTTGGGAGTGTTTTCCAACACCCACTTCATGCGGAATTGATAAGCCTTTTTGTCCGCCTGCGCCCGGGGCGACCGCACGCTTGGCCCTTTGTTGGCATTCAGCATGCGGAACTGGATGGCGGTAGCGTCGGTATTGAGCCCCATGGCTCCCCCGAGCGCATCGATTTCACGCACCATGTTGCCCTTGGCGAGACCACCAATGGCTGGATTGCAGGACATCTGGGCAATCGTGTCCAGATTTTGCGTCAGCAAGGCGGTGCGGGCCCCTAGCCGGGCCGCCGCCAACGCTGCTTCCACTCCGGCGTGGCCTGCCCCGACCACGAGGACATCATAATGGGTGGGGTGGGTGAAATCGGAGGTCATGCGGGGAAAGGGGGGATTCCGATGCAAAAACAAAACGCACCGGGGCGATACAGTAGCACACAGCGCAAGTGTTCCACGTGGAACACTCTTATTGGCGTCGGGTTCACCGCGATTCCATAATGCGGTGCAGTGGGCACGCTTCTATTTGGTGAGGGAGGGTCTGATCGATGGTTCCACCAAAGACGTTTGGGCGCTTACACCGCTTGGATCGAGAACACACCTGACTCCGGAGCAAAGCAGAGGCATTTTTCTGAAGTGGGTAGATATTTTTGCCACGAGTTCTTCGCTGCGTTTACAAATAATTTGGATTAGCTGCGATCAAACAACCCTGATTTTCGTGCTTCAAGTCTTGCAAAGTAGCCAATAAGACACCATCTTACTCCATGCCGCAAACGACATTATCCAGCCGGGGACAGGTCGTGTTTCCCAGTGAGTTCCGGAATGAGGATGGTCTCAGGCCTGGGGAGACCTTTGACGTGGAGCGCACCAAGGCGGGGGAGTATATTTTCCGCCGGAAGAAGCGGGGGTCTGCGGGGCTTCTGGAAGCGTTGCTGAAATTCCAAAAGATTGCGCCGGGAGAAAAGCTTCAATTGATGGATCGGTCGCAGGATACCACCGACAACCTGAGAAATCCTTTTGCATGAAATTTTTGGTGGATGCGAATGTGTTTTCAGAGTCCATGAAGCCCAAGCCGGACGTGGGGGTATTGCGCTGGCTACGAGAGAATCAGGAGGCATCGTGCACATCCAGTATCGTGATGGGAGAAATCGAGATCGGGTTGCTTCTGATGGATCATGGGCAACGCCGGCGTCAAATTTTGTTATGGTTTGAAGGCCTTCGGGCTGGCACTGAGGTGTTACCGTTTGATCAGGAAGTGGCCAGTGGTTGGGCCGGACTGGTGGCTGGTCTTCACCTGAAAGGGATTCGTTTACCTGTAGCTGATAGCATGATCGCCGCCACGGCATTAGTGCATGGGCTGACGGTGGTGACGCGCAACGTCCGCGATTTTGAGCGGACGGGGGTGAAGCTGGAGAATCCTTTTTCGGAAACCTGACAAGGCCGGGACGGGCTTGCTACGGCGGCTTGCGGCGGGCCGCTATGACGCGCTGAGCACGCAGTCGTGGAAGGCTCCGATGGCTTCGGCGGGATCGTCGGCGCGCATCAGGCTTTCGCCGACGAGGATGCCGTTGGCGCCGGCTTCGAAGACGCGACGGGCATCGTCGGGGGTTTTGATGCCGCTTTCGCTGATGAAGATCAGGCCGTCCGGAATATCCTCACTGAGGCGTTCCGTGGTTTCGAGATCGACGACAAAACTTTTCAGGTTCCGGTTATTGACGCCGATGATCCGGGCTTCGGTGTCCAAGGCGCGTTCGAGTTCCTCCTCGTCGTGGACTTCCACCAGCACATCGAGTTGGCATTTCTCCGCAACTGCAAGAAGGTGAACGAGTTCTGACTGAGTGAGGGCCGCCACAATCAGCAAAATGGCATCCGCCCCGGCGACGACGGATTCATAGATTTGGATCTCGTCGATCATAAAATCCTTGCGGAGCAGGGGGATGCGGGTCTCCGCGCGGATGCGGGCGAGGTGGCTGAGATGCCCTTGGAAATACTGCTCATCGGTGAGGACGGAGATGGCATTAGCCCCGCCATCATCATAACACTTTGCCATGAGGACGGGGTCGAAATTTTCCGCAATCACTCCCACGCTGGGGGAGGCCTTCTTCACTTCGGCAATCACCGCCAGTTCGTCCGGGCCGAGATCGAGGGCGCGGAAGAAGGACCGGAAATCATTGCGTTGGAGGGCGGCGAGGCGCAGGGCTTCGGCCCGCGGCCGCAGCTTTTCAACTTCGAGGCGTTTGGTGGCGATGATTTCGTCGAGTTTGTTCATGGGGGCGGAAAGGGGGACAGAAGAAAAGTGGATTGGAGGAGGCAGAAGAAGGCCAAGGGGAATTTGAACAGAAGCTCACCAAGGGCACCAAGAAAAGGAAGCAGGCATGGAAAAGGGAATCTCTCCGTGGTCTTCGTGTCCTTCTGTTCAATTGAGGAAGGACCCGGCAATTGGAAAGAAATTGAAAAACCGGCTTGCGGAAAGAGGGAAATCGCAAATAATCACGGTCCGCCACCGAGAGGATTCTCCCTCAGGGGTATGCGGGCGTAGCTCAGGGGTAGAGCGCAACCTTGCCAAGGTTGATGTCGGGCGTTCGAATCGCCTCGCCCGCTCCATTTTCGCAATTGAAGAAAATGGATGCGGCTGAAGAATGGGCAATGGACCAATTTGAGCTTCAGAAATGGCTGGAACGGGGAAAGTTGAATGAAGCGACGCTGGTCCTGGAAAAAGAACTGGGGAAGTTGCCGAACTCGCCTATCACCTGATTCTGAACTTGAGGTTTACAAACCAGCCACAAGAAGTTGCTTCTGTTATTGACCGGTTCATGGTTCATTGCCCGGGAATCGGCCAGATTCAAAATTGCTTCCGTTTATACGGAGACCAACGGGTTTTCCTGTAACCCTGATTCGTGGTGGTTCAGCTTTTTTGCCTACACCACCTACGGCGGACTTCAGGAACACGACTGGCTTGCAGATACCGACTCACTCGATGTTGCCGAAGAAGTGGTGAAACTGACGGGAATGGAAGATCTTCAGCTTGTTTATAAGAATGCGAAGGATGGTAAAGGTGAATCTGAGGCAGAGAGTGCGTGGGAAAATGGAGGGAAGCGGAAATCCTTTGCCGTCTATTACTCATCTGCCGCTTTCAGGGTCTGATCAGGGATGTGCTTCCATTTTGCACATGTTTGGCCGTTCCACTCCTTGCTACATCGCACGGGTCTGACTGCATCGCTGAATTCCGTCGAGATCCCGCGTAGTAACCTGCTCAGAGTCAAACCTGTAAAATGGGAGGGAGCAGGCATTTTAAGGCCGGCGCTGAAAACAAGGCCGGGACGGGCCTTGCTACGGGTGGTTTGGCTGCTTTGCTGGCGGGATGAGATTTTTCATCACCGGCACGGACACGGACTCCGGCAAAACTTATGTGACTTGTCTGCTGCTGCGGGCGCTTAATGCAGCAGGGAAATCGGCGGTGGGGTTCAAGCCGGTGTGCTGCGGGGACCGCCAGGATGCGGAGGCGCTGCGGGCGGCCGGGGCACCCGGGCCGGATCTGGACAGGGTGAATCCGGTGTTTTTTGCGCAGCCCCTGTCGCCCCTGGTGGCCGGGTGGATGGCGAATGTGGCGTTTGATTTTGAGGCGGTCCTGACGGCATGGGAAAAATTGTCAGGACAGCATGAGCACATTCTGGTGGAAGGGGCGGGCGGCTGGGAAGTTCCGGTGACGGTGAAGGAAACGATGGCGGATGTGGCGGTGGCGTTGGGGTTGCCGGTGATGGTGGTGGTCAACAACCGGCTGGGGGCCCTGAACCATGCCTTGCTAACTGTCAGGGCGGTGCAGGGGCGGGGGCTGAAGGTGGCGGCCATGGTGCTGAACTATCCTCACGACGAACGCGACAGCGCCAGCATTTCCAATCCGGCGGCGCTGCGGGAGATCTTCCCGGACATTCCTTTGGTGGAAGTGATGCATGGCGAGACGGAGCTGGATCTGGCGGATTTCCCTCTCGACGCGATGGGAAGGTGAAGCCACCCGTGGGCATGATCCAGCCAGATGACTTTGCGGCCGCGCCGGTTCCGGAACCGGGGCTGATCGATTTGGAGACCGACCATTTTTATATGGGCGAAGCCCTGCGGCTGGCGCGCAAGGCCTACCAAAAGAAAGAAGTGCCGGTGGGAGCAGTGATTGTGAGGGCAGGGGAAATTATTGCACGCTCGTGGAATCAGGTGGAAACGCTCAAGGATGCGACGGCCCATGCGGAGATGCTGGCGCTGACCCAGGCGGAGAGCGCGCTGGAAGACTGGCGGCTGACGGATTGTGATCTGTATGTGACCAAGGAGCCGTGCCCGATGTGCGCCGGAGCCATTGTGCATTGCCGGATCCGGCGGGTGATTTTTGGCTGTCCGGATGCGAAGGGCGGAGCGGCCGGCGGGTTCATCAATCTGTTGCAGACCCCGAATCTGAACCACCGCAGCGAAGTCACGGCAGGGGTGCTGGGCGAGGAATGTCTCGGGTTGCTGCAATCGTTTTTTGCCGAACGCCGCGCCGCGAAAAAGGAGTGAGAGTGCTGCCTGGTCCGGTCCTGAACGTTGCCTCCCCGCCATGAACCGCCAGTTTTACCGCTGCCTTGTTTTTCTGGGCAAAAGACCGGTGTATGCTGCTTCCTGCCAGCGGTTTTTCGGGCGGGAGTATTTGAGTCAGGTGCAGGGAGCCCTGCTGGTGTCCAATCACCCGCACTATTTTGATTCCATGATGATCATGGGAGCCTGCCCACGGCCGGTGCGCTGGCTGTCGATGACCGAAGTGTCGCAGGGGCCGTTCCGGTGGTTTTTCAATTTGATAGGGGCGGTGCCCCTGCGGCGCGGCGGCAAGGATGCTGCCGCGACCCGGGCCCTGATCCGTTTGCTGCGGGAAGGGGAAATCATCGGAGCCTATCCGGAAGGCCGCATTCAGACCGGCGCGCAATCGGTGGTGCAGGGTGGATCCATGGGCGAAGGCCTGTTCCGGCTGGCAGCGCTGGCGGGGGTGCCGGTGATTCCCTGTGCGGTGGCGGGTGGTGAAGGGTTTTCCCGGTGGACCGGTTGGCTGCCCTTCCGGCGCACCCGCTGGGCCGTGGCCTTTGGGCCACCCATCCCACCATCCGAAAACACCATCACCGAAGTCCGCGCCGCTTTGGCCATGCTGCACCAACAAGCCGCCTCGCATGTGGAAAAGGGGCTTTGAACAGAAGAGCACGAAGGACAGCAAGGCGGCGGGATGTCTGCTTGTATCCGGAAATGTTTTCTTTCTTTGGTGACCTTCTGTTCCACAGGTTCAACCCATGAAATCCATTCTCATCACCGGAGCCAACGGCGGGCTCGGCCTCGCCTGCGCCAAGGCATTTCTAACGGATGATCCGGACGCCCGGGTCTTTCTCGGATGCCGGCAAAACCGCAGTCACGCAGAAGCCCTCGCCGAAGTATGGCCGGGACGGGTCACCGTGCTCACCCTTGAAGTCACCGACCCCGCCTCATGGGACACGGCCCTGACCGGAATCCTGGAGGCCACCCAGCGGATTGATGTCCTGGTCAACAATGCGGGGCACCACAAGGACAGCCTGCTCGCCAGCATGGTCATGGAGGATTGGCACAGTGTGCTGGCCACCAACCTCACCGGAACTTTTCTCGGTTGCCGCGCCGTGATCAAACCGATGATGGCGCAGCGGTTTGGCCGCATCATCAACATCGCCTCGCTCAGCGCCCTGCTCGCTCCAGCCGGACAAACCAATTACGCGGCGGCCAAGGCGGGGGTGGTCGCCCTGACGCAATCGCTGGCCAAGGAAACCGCCCGCGCCGGCATTACCGTGAATGCAATCTGTCCGGGTTATATCCAAACCGAAGCTCTGGGCAGCGACTCTGCGGCGCTGGCCGAACTGGCCAAACGCGTCCCGGCGAGGCGGCTGGGCCTGCCGGAGGAAGTCGCGGCCACGGTGCTGCATCTGGCCTCGCCCGGGGCGGCCTATCTGACCGGCAGTGTGATCAAGATTGATGGAGGGATTTTGTAAGGAAGGCACACTTCCCATGTGCTGGGAGCGCCGTCCGTCCCGGCGGCTGCGGAGCATAGGCTACTCAAAACCAAGGCGCATCAAATGTTATGAAAAGGCCGCCGGGACGGACGGCGCTCCCAGCAGGGGAATTTTATGAGCCGGTTCCGAAGTAATATCTCATGATGTGGAAATAGAGCGGGGTGGAAAAGCAGAGAGAATCGATCCGGTCGAGGATACCGCCGTGGCCTTCGATGAGATGGCCCCAGTCCTTGATGCCGCGTTCGCGTTTGATGGCGGACATGATGAGGCCGCCGAGGAATCCGAGGGCACATAACATGAGGGCGACGACAAAGGCTTCCCATGGCCGGCAGGGGGTGAGCCAGTGCAGGGAGGCTCCAAGCAGGCTGCCGGAGAGCACGCCGCCGAGAAATCCTTCCCATGTTTTGCCGGGGCTGAGGGCCGGGGCGATTTTTCGTTTTCCGCAGAGTTTGCCCCAGAGGTATTGCAGGACGTCGCTGCCCTGGGTGACGACCATGAGGAACAGCACCAGCCCGGCATTGCCCAGCGGCAGGTTAGGGAAGGGGAGCTGCAGCAGCATGGGGATGTGGCTGATGAAATAGACACATACCATGAGGCCCCATTGGGTCCTTGCGGTGCGGGCGAGGAAGTCCTGGGTATCGCCACGCACCACCGACAGGCAGGGCAGGAGGACAAAGGCATAGACCGGAATCAGAATGAGGAACATGCCATACCATCCGACGTGGACCAGGAAATATTGATAGGGAAGGGCCACAAAAAAGGCCACGAACAAGGCGTGGTGGTCCGCCCGGCGGGTGGGGGTGGCGGTGATGAATTCCCGCAGGGCCAGCAGGGAGATCAGGGCAAAAACGATTTCCGTAGTCAGGCGGCCCCCCATCAGCGCCCCGATCACCACCGCCGCCATGACCCACCAGGCGCGGACCCGGGCGATCAGGTTGCGCACCGTGGCCTGGCCTTTTTCGGATTTCACCCGGGCCCGCAGAATGCGTCCGGTCACGCTGAAAAAGAGCAGGATGCCGGTGATCCAATAAATCACCTGACGGGTTTCGGGAGCAGACCAGTTCATGGAGAAAGCGTTAGGAGGCAGAGCAGGGGATGAGATCCAGCAGGGCCTGCCGGGCCCGGGTCAGGAAGGCGGGTTTGCCTTCGCCCGGAGCCACCTTGAGGGGTTGGCCAAAGACCACGGTGCTGAGCAGCGGGATGGGCAGGATGTGGCCTTTCGGCAGGATGCGGTTCAGGTTCTGCAAATACACCGGTATCAGTTCCGCCTCCGGCACGGCGGCCGCCAGATGCCACAAGCCGGGTTTGAATGGCGCGATGCCTCCATCCAAAGAGCGGGTTCCCTCTGGAAACAGAATCAAGGACTGTCCGCCGTGCAGGGCCAGGGCCATGTAGTGGATAGGATTGTCCTTCCGGGTGATGCCATCGCGGGAAATCAGCAGCGCATTGAAGAGGCGGCAGGCCACACCGCGGGTGAAGCGGTTTTTTCCCCAGTAGTCAGCCGCCGCGACCGGCCGGGTGCGGGCCCGGGCTTCGGCAGGCAGGGCTGCCCAGAGCGTAGCAAAGTCCAGATGACTGCCGTGGTTGGCAAAATACACGCGCAGAGCCCGGCAGGAGGGATCGCAGCCCTGCCACACCGGGCGGGTGCCGGTGATTAGTTTGGTGAGGAAAACGGCGGCGGATCGCAACATGGGCATTGGGTCGGGGCCGATAGTGGGCCGACTGGGAGCAACGCGGCTGCGGAAAACCTGGCGGGAAAGACCCATCGTGGCAAACCGCTTTTGCGCCGGGCAGATCCGGCTTTGGACTGATGCGTGGTGGGGGAATCTGGCCAAGGTTGGCCGGACAGGATAGGAGAATCCCTGACAGGACTGTCCGTTGCGATGATGCCGGGATCGCGTAAATAGCCTGTTGGCGCTGCGGATGGTCTGCAGATTTCCGTGTCATGGCTCATCTCCCCCAACGGCCCCGCAAACCTGTGACTGTGGTGCGCCGCACCCGGTCCTCCCGGAACCATGCCCGTTCCCAGTGGTCCGTGCCTCCGGCGCTGATTGTGGCGGGACTGATGGCGGCTGCCGGTGGCGTGGGATGGTGGTTGCTCCAGCCGCCGCCGCCCCAGGCCGTGGGATTGGAAACCGAAACCGCACAGGTCCCAGCCCCGTCGGAGGAAGCATTGCCCCCCTCCCAGATGGCCACATCACCGGCAGCGGAGCCCGCTCCTCCGGTGGTCGCCGAAACCGCCGCGACCCCACCCGCCGTCGTGCCTGCGGGACCCCCACCGGAGCGGGAAATGGATGCCGGTCAACCCGTGGACTTTGGCAAACTGCTGGTGCTGGACGCCATGGGTTCCGCCAAGCCGGAGAATGTCTCCCGTTATGAGCAATCCTGGAAGTTGGCCCAATCTTCGGGTCAGTGGAATGCCTACCGTGATTTCCTCGCCCGCAGCCTTCAGGCCTTGGTCAAAAGCCCCGCTGACCTTGCGATGGTCGTGGAAAATCCGCCGGCCAATCTGGCGCTGATCCGTCACGCGTTCCTGACGGCCGTCCCAGAGAGCGAGTTGCAGCCGCTGCGGGAGGACGAAGAGATGGGCGGATTCCTCGACTGGCTGATGGAAACGCCGGATGCCATGCAGCCCTTCACGGCCCAGCTTTCTCCAAGAGATGATGCGGGCCGGGCGCTGGCCGTGTGGGCCACCATCGCGGCGGAGAATCCCGAGGCCAGGACCGAATTCCGCCATTTGGCGATTGCCTGCGGATTGGTCTTCGACCGCCCCCTCAAAGCGGCTCACGGCAGCAAGGGGGACAGAATCAGCCCCGTAGAGCGCTATAGCCATTTCCGCCAGAATGCGGAGGCCGGAAAATTGACGGGAAAGATCAAAAAGATGACTGCCGCAGATCTGATATGGGTGGTTGGGGTGCCAGTGACGCAACAGGAACTGGATTGGGCTATCAAAAAAACCGACCTGCGGCAGAAGAACTGGGGCGCGTATTACGAACAAATCAAATACGACATGGAAAAGGCCGTGAAGGGCACTAACGTCTATGACGAATACACTTTTGCAGAGATTCTGAAAAAGGGTGGCATCTGCTCTGACCGCTCGTATTTCACCGCCTGGACGGCCTGCGCCCACGGCATTCCGGCGGCGATTCTGGATGGCGATGGTCCGCGCGGCCCTCACGCATGGATCACGTGGATGGCTGATGAGGGCGAGTGGAAATCCAGCGGCCGCATCGGGGGATATCCTGCCGGCCGCGGTCGGGACCCGCAGACCGGTGAGACCATTTCCGAGGAGGAATTTCTGCGTTTCAACGACCCCAAAAATGGCTCCCCCGGGCAGTTACTCAAAGCGCGTCGCCTGCTCTGGCTGGCGCAGGTGATGGATCAGCAACCGGATCTTGCCCTCACCTTCATCAAGGAAGCCGTGAAATCCGCGTCGCGTCTTGCGGCACCCTCTGCCGCTTTGATCACGCATTGGATGACTCACTGGGCGGATGCCCCCGTGGCCGGCTGGACGGAATTGCTGCGGGACGTGCGGAAAAATTTCCGCGACAGCGCGTCGCTCATGGCGCTGGTCATGGAGGCCGAGGAGAAATTTGTCTTCACCCGCCAGGAGGTGGCATCCACCATGAAAAACCTGCGCCGGGAAGCGAAAAAGCTGGACGACACCTCCAGCGCAGAAGCCGGCATTTCCGCCGATCCCAAGCGCCTGACCGCAAGCCTGCGCCGCCAGGCTGAAGTCATGAAAGCAAAAAACGACCACGCCGCGATTCGCCTGCTTTATAAAAATGCCTTGGCGGATCACGGCGACAATCCCGCGACATTCAAGGCGCTGGCGAGGGATTTCTTTGCGTTCAGCAAGGGAGATCCGGAACGGGCGGCCAAGGCGTGCCATGACCTTGAAACCGCCTGCCGCCGCAATGTCGGGCGGGGGCGCGGGGAATATTTCGATGTGCTGGGCCAGAATTCCGCATGGCTGGTGGTGGCGGAATGCTACTACGCCGCCGGCGATCCGGCCAAGGCGGACCAGATCAAACGGGATTGCGAATCCCGCATCAAGATGGCCAAAAAACAGGCGCTTTAGCACCGCTCCCGACCCGGTGCCGCGGGCAAAAATGCCGGTAAAAATGTCAGCACCGGGGCTTTTGTCGAATGATAAATCCGGCGGTCCCGCACGTTGGGTAAGTTTGCCGGAGGCCTTGGCGGTGTGTCCGGGGTGTCACGCACCGGGGCTTGCGCTGCCCGCTCCTGCCGCCATAGAGTAACCTTCCCCCAACCCCTTCCGATTCCATGTCACGCCCCGCTTCCACTTCCCGCCGCGATTTTTTACGCGCTTCCCTGCTGACCAGTGCGGTTTTCGGAGCAGAGCCGGCGCTCAGCCAGAGCGGCACCCGCAAGGCCTCCGAAAACCAAGGCCGCGCCAAAAATGTCATTTTTATGGTCAGCGACGGGATGAATTGCGGCGCCCTTTCCCTGGCCAAACTGTATGGCGGGTTGGTGGAGGAACGGAAAAATCACTGGATGCAGCTCTACCGGGAACGCGCCGTGGTGCGTTGCCTTGCCGAAACCTACTCCGCTAACAGCGTGGTCACGGATTCGGCGGCAGCCGCATCCGCGTGGGGCGGGGGGCAGCGGGGGAACAACGGAGCGATTAACATTTCCGCCGTCGACGGTAAACCGGTGACCCCACTCCATTCCAAACTCCAGAAACAGGGAATCCGGGTCGGTCTCGTTTCGACCGCCACCATCACCCACGCCACGCCCGCTGGATTTGCCGCCAACGTGGCCAGCCGGGGCGAAGAAAAGGAAATCGCCCAGCAATACCTCGACCGCCGGGTGGACGTGCTGCTGGGAGGAGGCCAAAAGTTCTTCAACCCGGAACTACGCGGGAAGTTTACGGCTGCCGGGTATGATCTGGTGGAAAACCGGGTGGGTTTGACGAGCTTGGATCACGGCTCCTTCAAACCGCTGCTCGGTCTGTTTTCGGATGGATATCATGCCTACGACATTGACCGCAAAAACGTTCCCGGACTGGCAGATACCCTGCCCTCCCTTTCGGAAATGACGTCCGCAGCCCTGGGCCGGCTGCAGCATTCCAAAGATGGATTTTTCCTGATGGTGGAGGGAGCGCGGATCGACCATGCCGGCCACGCCAATGATCCTGCCGCTTCCATCCATGATCAGCTCGCCTTTGATGACGCCATCGTCCCGGTGCTGGAGTTCGTGGCCAAAAATCCTGACACACTGCTCATCATCACCACGGATCACGGCTGCGGCGGCATCCAGATGAACGGCGTCAGCGCCGAGGCCAAACAAGGTTTGCTGCCGGGTCTCTACAATGCCACGAACCGGGCGTTTCTGCGCCTCAAGGATTTCAAGCGCTCCACCGAATGGATGAAACAGAACAAGGTGGACGGCCTGAGCGGAGCAAAGCTGGGAGAAGCATTCCGGGAATACACCGGCCTGACCCTGACAGAAGATCAGATCAAAGCCGCCCAGGGCCTGAAGCTCCCGGCCACCAGCGATATTGTGAAACACTACACCGGCGTCGGCTGGACCAGCGCCAACCACACCAGCGAACTGGTGGAATTCTGCGCCCTCGGGCCCGGCAGCCACCTCTTCTCTCCCTACCTCTGGAACAATGAGGTGCATGACCTCCTGCTGCGTGCCATGGAAATTGCCTGACACGGGATTTCCTGTCCGGGTTAACCTGGCCTTCAGAGCCCCCGGCCTGCTCCTTCCTCCCCTTCCTTTTTGCATGCCTGCCGAACCTCCCACTGAAGAAGAAGCGGTTTCCCGGAGCGGATCCACCTCCTACCGGGAATTCCTTGCTGACCGCGAGGATCTGATGCGCCACAAATGGCTCATGAGTGAAAAAGCGGGCCGTGACGTCGGTCTGGAGGCTGCCCTGTTGGACTGGGCAGACCACCACCGGGTGGCCATGCGCAAGCAGCGCGCCCGTTGAAAAAAGGGGCTGCCCCGATCTCCGGCGTTCCCTGCCGGGATCAGACCCCGGGAGGGACGGCGGCCGGGCGGGGCCGCAGCCATGGCCGCTCAAAGAGGTGCCATGCAAAGGCGGAGAAGGCATACACCATGGCCAGGACCAGCCAGAACGCGGCCGGCCGGAAAGCCCAGAAGGATCCGTCCGGAAGATTGCGGAAAGCCCTCCCGAAACACAGCACCACCGGCATATGATAGAGATAGGTGCTGTAGCTGACCTGTCCCATCCACGGGAGAAGCCGCAGCCTCCAGCGACGTCCCGGGGCCAGCCACAGCCCGGCCACGAGGGCCGCCGTCCCCGCCGCCAGAATCGGGGCAAACCACAGGGTGTGCGACCGCCGGGCGTAGAATTTTCCCATGACCCGGTCCCCGAAACCACCGCCGCGGAATTTGTCAGGATCAATCAGGAACGCTTGTTGGCCTACCTTCCACAAGGACCACGCCACAAGGGCGGACCCCGCCAGGAGCAGGGCGGGGCGCAACCAGCGGCGGGTGGCTTCTGTGACCGGCCGCAGTGTCCAGCCCGCCGCGAAAATGCCGGCGGCAAACTGGTCCCAGAGCGCAGGAGGATACGTCAGGCCGCCCGGCAGGGTCCACCAGTCCTCAAGGCTGCCGGTCCGGGCAGTCAGAGCGATGGCGGTCATGCCCAGCGGCACCAGCCACCATCGCGGGGTCCGCAACAGCGGGGCCGCCCCCAGCATGATCAGATAAAATACCCATTCGTGGCTCAAGGTCCAGAACGGTCCCATAATGGACATGCTGTAGGCGGGAAACCATCCGTGGATCAGGAGTGCATGGGTCAGCAGATCCCCGGCGGCGTGGGGCAGGGGAACATGCAGCAGGCTGCGCACATCCACCACAGTGATCACCAAAAGCAGGGCAATAAAATAATTGGGCAGGATCCGGCGCGCCCGGCTGGCGAGATACCGTTTTCCCTCAAAGACCGGCGGAGCCATGACACAGCGGGCAATCAGAAAGCCGCTCAGGGTGAAAAACAGATTCACCCCCAGCAGTCCGGCCTGCGTCCACGCCTGACTGGTCAGGCCGAAGCCCGTCTGGTTCATGTGAAACAGCACCACCAGAAGGGCCGCGACACCGCGCAGGGCATCAATGCCGTCATGCTTGGCGGAAGCTGGAGAGACCGGACCGCTCATGCCAGGCTATGCTGCTAGGGCTGATTGCCCGGCCGGTCCAACACCACAATCAGCAGCGTGGCCAACGGGCCTGCCACAAGGGATATCAAAAACCAGATCAGCCGGCTCCGGCCCTTTTGTTCCGCCAGCCCCGCATTGATCAGGGCCAGCGTCCCGATCCCGAACGCGGCAGAAGTTACTTCCATATTCATAGGGCGAGAATGGCAGCAGCAAGGGGAGGGCGCAAGTCCGGGGTAGGATCGGTTCCGGAGGGGAATCCTCACGATGCTCCCAGCCCCATCGCCTGCCGGACCCGTCCGAGGGTGGCCCGGGCCACCGTGCGCGCTTTGGCCGCCCCGTCCTGCAAAACCTGCTCCACATAAGCCGGCTCCCCTAACAGCTCCTCCCGGCGTTGCCGCGGGCCCTCAAACCGGGTCCAGATGGCTTCAAAGAGCCGCTTTTTGAATTCGCCATAACCGGTGCCGCCCGCCCGGAAATCCGCCTCCATTTGGGTCACGGCTCCGGCCTCGGCCACCAGCTTGTAAAGCGTCATGATCAGCGAGGTGTCAGGATCCTTGGGGTCCTCCACCGGGGTGGAGTCGGTTTGAATGCTCATGACCTTCTTTTTGAGGGCCTTTTCCTCTTCGAAGATGGCGAGGATGTTGCCATAACTCTTGCTCATCTTCTGGCCGTCCGTGCCGGGCACCACGGCGGTGGATTCCTGGATGCGGGGCTCGGGGATTTTCAGCACCTCGCCGTAAAGATGATTCACGGTTTTGGCGATGTCGCGGGTCACTTCGACATGCTGCTTCTGGTCCTTGCCGACGGGAACCACGTTGCTGTCGTAAATCAGAATGTCGGCCGCCATCAGCACCGGATAGGCAAAAAGCCCGTGGGTAGCGTCGATGCCGCGGGCCACTTTGTCCTTGTAGGAATGGCAGCGCTCCAGCAGGCCCATCGGCGTGACCGTGCTGAGCAACCAAGACAGTTCACAGACTTCCGGCACATCACTCTGGCGGAAAAAGACTGCTTTGGCCGGATCCAGGCCACAGGCCAGAAAATCGAGGGCGAGGTCCCGGGAATGCTGCCGGAGGGCAGCCGGGTCATGCAGGCTGGTGAGGGAATGATAGTCCGCGATGAAATAATAGGCCTCCCCCTCGTGTTGGAGCTGCAGCGCCGGCTGCATCATGCCGAAGTAATTGCCAAGGTGAAGCCGCCCCGATGGCTGGAGTCCGGAAAGAATACGCATCGCCGTTAGTCGCTCTCCGCTGCCGGGGTGTCAATCGGCGGCAGTATGGGTCCGTTCATGGGGGTGACCTTTTTTGTCATGGGTGCGTCGCCAGACCCCCCGTGTCCAGAGCAGGAGCCTGAGCCAGCACCGCAGGGAACCATGGCACTGCCCACGGGTGGTCTGCGACACACCCATGCCACGATAAGGTTGCTGCGGTCTTAAGCCGAAGGTGTCAAAGCCGCTTACTCTCCGGACGCAGCCACCTCTGCCCCGGCCAAAGCCCGCCGGTTTGCGGTCCGGGCCTGGATGAAGCCGACGATGCCGGGAATCAGGCTGACGACTATGATGCCAATGACGACGAGTTCGAAGTTGTTTTTCACCACCTCCAACTGGCCGAAGAAGTAGCCGGCGGGAATGATAATCACCACCCACAGGATCGCGCCTACCACGTTAAAATACATGAATTTGCCGTAATCCATCCGTCCGCTGCCCGCGACAAAGGGAGCAAAGGTCCGGACGATGGGCACGAAGCGGGCAATGATGAGGGTCTTGCCGCCGTATTTTTCGAAGAAGACGTTGGTTTTGTCGATGTGGCTCTGCTTTACCAGACGGGGAAATTTCCGCATCATCCATTGGCTGAGATTGCGGCCAATCCAGTAATTGACGGAATCCCCGATGATGGCCGCCACCAGAATCACCAGACTGACCAGCCAGACGTTGAGCCCCATTTCCGGCCGCGCCGCGACCGCTCCTACCGCGAAGAGCAGGGAATCCCCTGGCAGGAAGGGAGTGATCACAAGGCCGGTTTCGGCAAAGATGATGGCGAAAAGGATGCCATACACGGCCACCGGATACTTTTGCACCCAGCCTTCGAGGTATTCGTTGATGTGGGAGATAAGGTCCCAGACCTGGGAGATCAGTTCCATGATAGAGGGGAAGAGGAGGTGAGCGGATTGATCCGGTTGAGGCAAACGCGGGAGTCGCCGGGCCAATCGGGAGCCGCCGGACCGTATCCGGCGTTTCCGGTTTGTCACCGGAGTAATGTCGGGGTCCAGCGACAACGTGAATTTCTGATACGTCCGCGAAATGCCCTCCATGCCAGACACAACTAAAGCTCGACACGGGAGAGAGAACGATTCCACAGTGGAATTCATGGACTGTGAACCGTCGCATTCCGGGGTGCCCGATCCTCCTGCCCTTGAGGCCCAATGGCTGCCACTGGTGTATGGGGAGTTGCGGCAGCTCGCCGCAGCACGGATGCAACAACAGAAGCCAGGACAAACCCTTCAGGCCACCGCTTTGGTGCATGAAGCATGGATCCGGCTGGGGGAGGGACGTTTTGGGAACCGGGCCCACTTTTACTCTGCGGCGGCCCAAGCCATGCGCCATCTGTTGATCGTTCCCCTTCTCCCTGCCCGCGGGCCGACTTCCTGAAACCGGAACCGATTCCTGACCCATGAACCTTATCCGTCCCCTCGCCTTGTCTGCGCTCGCCATTGCCTTCACCACGCCCATCTTAGGTCAAGTGGATCGCGTCACCGGCCAACCCTTTGCCACCCGCTCCGAGGTCATCGCCCGCCATGGCATGGCCGCGACGAGCCATCCCCTCGCCACGCAGATCGCGCTTGATGTGCTCAAGGCCGGCGGTTCCGCGGTGGACGCCGCCATCGCCGCCAACGCCGCGCTCGGCCTGATGGAGCCCACCGGTAACGGCATCGGAGGCGACCTGTTTGCCATTGTTTGGGATGCGGAGACGAAAAAACTTCACGGCCTCAATGCCTCCGGCCGCTCCCCGCTCGGACTCGACCGGCCGGCCCTGATGGCCGAGCTGGAAAAACTCAACCGCACCACCATCCCGCCGCTCGGCCTGCTGCCCGTTTCCGTGCCCGGCGCGGTGGACGGCTGGTTCGAACTCCACGCGAGATTCGGCAAACTCCCGATGGCGGACGTGCTCGCACCGGCCATCCGCTACGCGCGCGATGGCTTTCCCGTCACCGAAACCATCGCCTACCTCTGGGAGCGCAGCGTGCGGACCGCGCAGGCGGACCCACTGCCCGGAGCGTTTCCCGCCACCTTCGCTCCGTCAGGCCGTGCCCCGCAAAAGGGCGAAATCTTCCGCAACCCCGATCTCGCCACCACCTACGAACTCCTCGCGACCGGTGGACGCGACGCCTACTACAAAGGTCCCATCGCCGGGAAAATCGACGCTTTCATGCGCACTCACGGCGGCTATCTGCGGAAGGTGGATTTTGAGAAACACACCTCCACGTGGGTGGACCCCGTCTCAGTCAATTACCGTGGTTACGAGGTCTTTGAGATGCCGCCCAACGGCCAGGGCATCGCCGCGCTGCAAATGCTGAACATTCTCGAAAGCTACGACCTTGCCGGCATGGGCTTCAATTCGCCCGACGCCCTCCACGTGATGATCGAGGCCAAGAAGCTCGCCTTCGAGGACCGCGCGAAATTTTACGCCGACCCCGAATTCTCGAAGATTCCACTCAAGGGCCTGCTCTCAAAAACCTACGCCACCGAACGCCGGGCCCTCATCGACATGGAGCGCGCCGCCCTCACCTTCGACACCGGCAACCCCGCGCTGCACGAAGGCGACACCATCTACCTCTGCGTGGCCGATGCCACGGGCAACATGGTCTCGCTCATCCAGAGCAATTACCGCGGCATGGGCAGCGGCATCGTCGTCCCCGGCACCGGCTTCGGCCTGCAGGACCGCGGCGAGATGTTCACTCTGCAGGACGGCCACGCCAACGACTACGCGCCCGGCAAGCGGCCCTTCAACACCATCATCCCCGCCTTCGTGCTCAAGGATGGCGCGCCGTGGCTCGCCTTCGGCGTGATGGGCGGCTCGATGCAACCGCAGGGCCATGTGCAGATTCTCGTCAATCTGATCGATTTCGGCATGAACTTGCAGGAAGCCGGCGATGCCGCCCGCTGGCAGCACCTCGGTTCCACGGATTACGATACCGCCACCATGCGAGACGGCGGCACGGTCGAGATCGAGAGCGGCATCCCCTACCCCAGCGTGCGCGCACTTCAGCAGCGCGGACACACCATCCGCATCGGCGGCGGCGGCTTCGGCGGCTACCAAGCCGTCGCCCGCGACCATGCCAACAGCACATGGATCGGCGCCAGTGAATCCCGCAAGGACGGCCACGCCGCCGGCTACTGATGGCCGAGTCATAGGGGACTTTTAACAAACGCTCGACATTTCCTGCGACGTTGCCACACTGGGCATCATGAATGCCGAGTCGGGTGGTGCCTTTTTTCCCGCTCCATCCCTGCCTGGCACGGCGGAGGATTTGCTCCCGTTAGTATATGAGGAACTCCGCCGTCTGGCGGCGCACCGGATGGCAGCGCAGCTGCCGGGCCAGACCCTGCAGGCCACGGCGCTGGTGCATGAGGCATGGCTTCGGTTGGAACGGGAACAAAAGGGCTGGGAAAACCGCGCGCAATTTTTCGCGGCGGCGGCGGAAGCGATGCGGCGCATTCTCATCGAGCAGGCGCGCCGGCGGGCCTCGGCCAAACGCGGCGGCAACGCGGGTCATGACCCGCTCCGGGATTCCATCATCGGAATCAAGGCCAGCGATGACCAAATCCTCGCGGTGCATGAGGCGCTGGACGCTCTGGCGGCAGAGGATGACGAGGCCGCGATCCTCGTGAAGCTGCGTTTTTTCGCAGGAATGTCCATGGCTGAAGCCGCCAAAGCCATGGAAATGCCGCAGCGCTCCGCGGAACGCCTCTGGACCTTCGCGCGCGCCCGCCTCCGCAGTGTGATCGCGCAGGGGCGTTGAATTATATTCCGTCATGTTGGCGGCTTTGGGCGGAGTTTCACGAGCTATGCTTTGAAAGCCGATGAACCCGCCCTCACCCACTCCTCCCTCAAGCCCGCGGGACCTCTTTCTGGAGGCCCTCGAAAAAACCGGCCCGGTCGAACGCGCCGCCTTCCTTGACGGGGCCTGCCGCAGCGACCCGGCGCTCCGGGCCGCCGTGGAGGACTTGCTGGCGAATCACCGTGACGACTCGTTTCTGGAAGACCCCGCATGCTCCATGCCGACGGTCGTCAGCGCCCTCGCCGCCGAGCAGCCCGGCGAACGGATCGGGCACTACAAGCTGCTCCAGCAGATCGGCGAGGGCGGTTTCGGCTCGGTGTGGATGGCGGAGCAGGTGGAGCCCGTCACGCGCCGCGTGGCGCTCAAAATCATCAAGCTCGGGATGGATACCAAGGAAGTCATCGCACGCTTCGAGGCGGAGCGGCAGGCCCTTGCGATGATGGACCATCCGAATATCGCGAAGGTGTTCGACGCGGGCGCGACGGACAAGGGGCGGCCCTTCTTCGTCATGGAGCTGGTCAAGGGGATGCCCATTACCCACTATTGTGACGAGGCGGGACTGGGCACGCGTGAGCGGCTGGCGCTTTTTGGGGACGTGTGTTCGGCCATCAATCATGCGCATCAGAAGGGCATTATTCATCGCGACATCAAGCCGTCGAACGTCATGGTCACGCTCTACGCGGACCGGCCGGTGGTGAAGGTCATCGACTTCGGCATTGCGAAGGCCACGCAATGCAAGCTAACGGAAAAGACGCTCTTTACCCGCTTCGAGCAGTTCATCGGCACGCCGGTTTATATGAGCCCGGAGCAGGCCAGCCTCAGCGCGGTGGACATTGACACCCGCAGCGACATCTACGCGCTGGGCGTTCTGCTTTACGAGCTGCTGGTGGGGAAACCGCCCTTTGATGGCAAGTCGCTGCTCTCCGTTGGCTACGAGGAAATGCGGCGCATCATCCGCGAAGTCGAGCCGGTGAAACCCTCATCGCGGCTAGGCACCATCGTCGGCGAGGAGCGTAAGCAACTGGCGAAGACGCACCGCATCGAGCCGGAGAAGCTGAACAGGCTCGTCGAGCCAGACCTGGACTGGATCGTGATGAAGGCCATCGAGAAGGACCGCAGTCGTCGCTACGAGACTGCGAATGCGTTTTTCCAGGACATCAGGCGCTTCCTCGCGGATGAGCCGGTAAGCGCCACGCCGCCGAGCGCCGGTTATCGTTTTCAAAAACTCGTTCGGCGTCACCGCGCCGCGATCCGGATCGCAGCGTCCATCGTCATGCTCCTCGTTGCGGCAACGATCATCAGTTCGGGGCTCGCGGTGCAGGCGAATCGCGCCCGTGCTGCCGCTGAAAGCCAGAGGCAAATGGCGCAGGCGGAAGCTGCACGCGCCAACGAGGCGGAGAAACGCGGGGAGCAACTGCGCATTACGGCGCAGCAGGAGAGAGCCGATGCGGGACGACGGTCTTATGCCGCGGACATGCTGCTTTGCCGGCAGGCTTTGAAGGCAAACAACCTCCGCGAGGCGCGTCAGTTGCTCGACCGGCAGCGGCCGGCGGAAGGCGGGGAGGACCTTCGCGGCTGGGAATGGCGGTGGCTCTGGAATGCCTGCAGGTCAGGTGCTCTCCATGATCTGGGCGAGCAGAAGACCCGGGTGCTTCAAGGGATCTACGTGGACAGCGGGAGATCGATCGTAACCTACGGGGATCAGGGCGCGCTTCGCCTGATCAATCTCGATGGCCGCCGCACCGAGACGCTCTGTGAGGCTGCGGATAGTTCGGCCCTCTCTCTGCCGAGCAACTCTGGTCTGATGACAGCTTCCCAGGACCGGAGGTGGATCGCGGCGGTGGGCCGGAAGGAAACCGTTTATCTTGTCCGGGTTTGGGATCGCCTGAAAAACACAGCGCCGCGCGAGATCGAGGTAGGGGGAGAGCGTGTCTCGGCCATCGCGATTTCGCCGGACGGCGCGACCCTCGTGACCTACGCACCAAACCAGAATGCAGCGTTCATTTGGGACCTCAACAATCTGGACAACTCTCAGCCTCGACGAATCGCCCTGAAGTTGAACCGACGGATCATAGGCATTTTCGGAGCGGTTCGGTTCTCGCCGGATGGCAAAATGCTGGCAGTCGGCGGAGTTGGCGGAGAGATCCGCCTGATGCGGACTGCGCCACGGATCGAGGACTGGACAGATCAGGGAATGATCACGATCGATCAGGATCCGAACCTTGGCATCGCGGCGCTGGATTTCTCGCCCGACGGACGCCACATCGCCTGCGGAAGAATGTTCGTCGATCCCCGCGTCTTCATCGCTGACGTCGGGACGCTCAAAACGATTCGTGTGCTAGCTGGTCACACGGGGTTCGTCGCGGGCGTCGCCTTCTCGCCCGATGGCAAGCTGCTCGCATCGGCCAGCGCGGATCAGACGGTGAAAGTCTGGGATGTCGAAACATGGGATGAGCGCGGCACCCATCTGGGGCACACAGACGAAGTGTGGTCCGTGGATTTTTCTCCCGATAGTCAAAGGCTGATCAGTGGCGGAAAAGATCGGCGGATCGAAGTCTGGTCGGCGACAACCTTCCCGGATCGCGACGGCTCATCCCTGGCTGCGGGTCCCTATCCTCACTTCTCGCCCGACGGCAGGAAGATGCTGTTCATCGCCAATGGCGTCGTCAAACTCGCCGGGGACGCAGTTCCGATGGTGCCCACCGGACTTGGCACGGACATCCTCAAGGCATTCTGGACCGGGCCGGAACAAATCGTCGCCCTTTCGCGGGCACCGCATCAAATCAGAATGTCGAACCTGGCTACCAGCCAGATAGAGACTATTCCCCTGGGGTTCACTGCGGACGGCGGGGTCAATAGCGAGTATCTGCCGCTCTCACACCTGCTCGTGTTTACGTTGCAGAGCAGGGAGGGGGATGATGCGACAGTCGTCCGTTGGGATATCGCCACCCGTCGGCAGTTGTCTTCCCATGCACTCCCGATTGCCAGGGCCATCAGGAATATGCCAGCGCGCTTGTCGTTGGATGGCAGGTGGATGGCGGTGCCGCAGTGGGATTCGGTCGCGATCTACGACATCGGGAACGGAACCCTGGCAACCACACTCGCGGTGCGCACCAAAGCGGGAATCCAGGGGCTGGCCCTGTCGCCGGACGGCAGGCAACTGGCGGTCGCCCGGCGGGACGAGGCCGCGATCATCATCATGGACGTGGCGACCAGCCACACGGTGGCGACTCTTTTCGGGCACAATCTGGTGATCACCAGGCTGGAGTATTCGCCCGATGGCACGCGTTTGCTGAGCAGCACCATAGGGAGCGAGCCCGTGAAAGTGTGGAATGCCGCAAGCTGGATGGAAGTTGCCCGGCTCGAGCCTCCCTCAGGAGTTTACTATGCGGGTCCGGGATTCACGTCCGATGGCTCCACTATCGTGGTCGGTACCTTTCGCTTCGGAAGCGGCTGGAGCGCGGCCCGTCTCTTTCGCGCACCTTCCTGGGAGGAAATCGCTGCCAGTGAGCTGAAGGAGGAACCGCTGCGGCCATCGAACACCATCAACTGAAACAAATGAAAACACTCACAATCATTGCACTACTCAGCGGTATAGCGCCTTCGCCTTTGCTCGGAGCCGAGCCACCGTCCGCCACGCATCCTCTGTTCGAAGCCATTCGCGCGGGTGATGCCGCGAAGGTGGACGGGCTATTAAAAAATGCCGCGGCCGTGAACGCACGCGACGAATATGGCAGCACTCCCCTGATGACCGCCGCGTGGATGGCGGATGCCGCAGTGATGGAGCGATTGCTCAAGGCCGGTGCTGACGCGAATGCAGGCAACAGGGCCGGTGCCACCGCGCTGTTATACGCGGCGACGTTTGCCGACAAAGCGCAGGTGCTCGTCGCCGCTGGTGCGGACGTGAAAGCGCATTCCAAACTCGGCAACACCCCGCTCATTCTCGCGGCGCGAAAAGCAGGCAACAGCCTCACGGTGAAACTGCTGATCGAGCGTGGAGCCGATGTGAACGTGGTCAATGTTTATGGATCGACCGCGTTGATGGCTGCGGCGGCAGCCGGGGACATGGACTCCGTGCGTCTGCTGCTCGACGCGGGGGCGGACATCAACGCCAAGCCTAACATGGACGTGGGCGGCTTCATTTTCGGCGGCGGACGCACGCCGCTGATGTGGGCCGCGTTCCTCGGCAACGAACCGTTGGCGAAGCTGCTGCTCGAGCGCGGTGCCAGGATCGACGTATTCACCCAAGTGGGCAGCGCACTCGGCCAGACAGCGTGGGGCGGCCAGGCCGGTCTGGCCCGCCTGCTTTTGGATGCCGGGGCTCCGGTGGATCAGCCAGATCTCATCGCCAACTACACGCCCTTGCATTGGGCCGCATCGTCAGAGTTGTCTTCGCCTGCGCTCGTCGGGCTGCTGCTCTCCCGCCGTGCCGATGTGAATGCCGAGGGCGGACAACCCGTGGACAATTTCCTTGGCGTTACGCAAACGCCACTGATGCTCGCGAGCAAACGCGGGGACACCGCGATCGTGCAGGCGCTGCTCAAGGCGGGTGCAAGGGAGATGCCCGCTCCGCCGGCAACGTCAAGGACCCGGGTAGCGGGCCAGACAAAGTCGGTGGCCGAGGCCATCCAACGCGCCCTTTCACCGCTCACCAGGACCGCCGGGGATTCCGCCACTACATTTGTGCGGCACGCGAGTCGGCAGAAGTGCATCTCCTGTCATCAACAACAGCTTCCTCTGGCCGCGATGAGTCTGGCGCGTTCACGTCAGTTCGTCACCGATCGCGAGGCGGAACGCCATCAGTTGGATCTGTTGAAGCAGGACCTCGCTGATCCCGATATTTCCTTGCAGGGAGCATTTCTACCAGATCCATCCATCTTCGCCGGCTATGTCGCGATGGATCTGTCCGGCGCGGGCGAGCCCGCCTCCATCGCCACCGATGCGATGGTTCATATGCTGACCACGGTCCAGCATCCCGACGGCCATTGGAGCTGGTATCTTCCGCGTCCGCCGATTCAGGCGAGCGACATCACTGCTACCGCGTCCGCCGTTAACATGATTCAATTATTTCCCCTCCCGGCTCGTCAGCGTGAGTTGGTTTCGAGTGTTCAAAGGGCCCGTGCATGGCTGGCGAATGCCCGCGCGGAGACCAATGAAGAACGGGTCCATCAGCTGCTCGGACTGGCATGGGCGGGTGATCCACCCGCCACGCTGCAAGCACTCGCGGAGGCTTTGATTCAGAAGCAGGGTACCGACGGTGGCTGGGCGCAATTGGCCGGACTGGAGAGTGACTCCTACGGCACCGGTCAGTCGCTCTACGCTTTGATGGAAGGCGCGAAGATCGCACCCGGGCATCCCGCGATACGGCGCGGGATCGAATTCCTCCGCCGCACCCAGCTCGCCGATGGCACGTGGTTTGTGCGCAGCCGCGCCCACCCCTTCCAGCCGCCTATGGACAGCGGCTTCCCCCACGGCAAGGACGGCTGGATTTCCGCCGCCGGCACCAGCTGGGCCGTGATGGCCCTGGCGACATCGCTCGATCCCGCACAACCGCCCCCGCCTGCGCCAGCGCTGGTGAAATCGGCGGCTATTGCCACTAAGACCAGGCCTGCGGCTAACCCTGTCGATTTCGCACGCGACATCCAGCCCGTGCTCGAACGCTCCTGCGTGGCATGTCATGGTGGCGAGCGGCCCAAGGGAGGTTTCCAGATAACGCATCGCGCCGCTCTCATCCGGGGCGGCAATCGGGGCGGGGCCATGGTGATTCCTGGGAAAGCCGGTGCCAGCCCTTTGCTCAGCCTCGTGCAGGATCAGGTGGAGGACCTGGAGATGCCGCCGCTGGCCAAACGCGGGAAATTCCCCGCGCTCACGATGGATGAGGCAGCAAACCTTAACGCCTGGATCGATCAAGGGGCAGACTGGCCGGATGGTGTTATCCTCCATGCACGGCAGAACTGAACGGACTCCACGGGCAAGTAGGCGCATCCATGGCCGAACTCCCACAAGGTCCGCTCGCTGCTCGCAGCGAAATACAAAACTCTCATCGACCTCGTTGGTGGTGCCGGGTCGGGGCCGCTCAGCACGCTTGCAATTGGGGCATCACACCTCGCCACCGGTGCCGGTGCCGATCACCTCACCGTTTGGCTTGCCTGCAGAGAAGCTGGAGCCTTGCTCTCGGTGGCCGCTCCCAAGGGCGGTTAGCCCGGCGCGCGGCATTTGTTTGTCCGAAAATGGCTTGGCGGGGAGCGGGCGGGCACTATGATGCGCGGCTTCTATGAACACTCTGGCTATCGCGCTCGGCTCCATCGTGCTGTATTTTGTGGCCTATTTTACCTATGGGCGATGGTTGTCGCGGAAGTTGTTCCGGCTGGACGCGCAGACACCGGTGCCGAGCGGAGTGCGGGAGGATGGGGTCGATTTTGTGCCGACCGCCAAATCCGTGGTCTTCGGACATCACTTTACCAGCATTGCCGGGACGGGACCTATCGTGGGGCCGGCCCTGGCGATCATGTGGGGATGGGTGCCGGCTTTGTTATGGGTTTTGTTTGGCTCCATTTTCATTGGGGCGGTGCATGATCTGGCGACCCTGGTGGTGAGTCTGCGGAATCAGGGGATGACGGTGGGAGAAATCGCGGGGCGGGTGATCAACCGGCGGGTGCGGGTGTTGTTTTTGGTGCTCCTGTTGTTCGCACTGTGGGTGGTGCTGGCGATTTTCGGGTGGGTCATTGCGAGCGTGTTTGTGCAGTTTCCGGAATCGATCCTGCCCGTATTTCTGCAAATTCCGATCGCCATTTGGATTGGAGTGGTGGTGCACCGCAAGGGGCGGGCGCTGTTTTGGCCGAGCGTCACGGCGTTGGGACTGATGCTGGCGACGGTGTGGCTGGGAGCGGGGTGTCCGGGAATCGCGGGCACGGGCGGGGCGCTGGGAGCAGCGATCCGGGGGATGAATGCCGCGCTGGCGGCATGGCCGATCTGGGTATGGGTGGCGGTGCTTCTGGCTTATTGTTATTGGGCCAGTGTGATGCCGGTGTGGGTGCTGCTGCAGCCCCGGGATTTCATCAACAGCCTGCAATTGATTTTCAGCCTCGGGCTGGTGGTGCTGGGATTGCTGGCGGCGGCAGTCTGGGGGGTGGCGGCGGCGGAACCCGGAGCGGCGCGGCAAACCCTGGAATTGGTAGCCCCGGTGTATCAGGCGAATCCGCTGAATGCTCCGCCCATTTTCCCGTTTTTGTTTGTGACCATCGCCTGCGGGGCGATCAGCGGCTTTCATTGTCTGGTTAGTTCCGGGACCAGCAGCAAGCAGTTGAAGTGCGAAACCGATGCGACGTTTGTGGGGTATGGTTCGATGCTGCTGGAGGGATTTCTGGCGGTGATTGTGATTCTGGCCGTGGGCGCGGGATTGGGTTTGGGCTGGCAGAGTGCCTATCCGGGCGTGACCGGCGGGGCTTTGTGGCAGACGGTCTATGGCGACTGGAAATCGGTGACGGGAGGAAAAGCGATTGCGGCATTTGTCGTGGGGTCGGGAAATTTTGTCAGTGCGCTGGGAATCGATCCGGTCATGGCGAAGGCGTTGATGGGGGTGCTAGTGGCGAGTTTTGCCGGCACTACGCTGGATACGGCCACCCGTCTGCAGCGGTATGTGGTGCAGGAATTGGCGGGCACGGTGATGCCTTCCGGCGGGGTGGTGGACCGCCACCCGCTGCTGCGTCCGCTGGGCTGGCTGCGCACCACGCACGGCGCCACCATGTTTGCGGTGGGCACAGCTTTTCTTCTGGCGCTCTTCCCGGCTCCCGGCAGGGCGTGGAGCTGGGAGACCATCGGCACGGGCGGATTGATTTTGTGGCCACTCTTCGGAGCGACCAATCAGTTGCTGGCGGCCTTGGCGATGCTGGTGGTTAGCTTCTGGTTGCAGCGCCGGAATTTGCCCACCTGGCTCGTGGTCCTGCCCATGATCTTCATGCTGGTGATGCCGGTCTGGGCCCTGGCAACGGATGTCCAGCGCTGGATGGCGGGCGGCAGTTGGTTGCTGGTGGCGGTGGGGATTTTGATGATGGGCCTGACCGTTTGGATGTTTGTGGAGGGCCTTCTGCTCTGGCGGAAGGCCCGCGGGGTGTTGGAGAGGTTGCCCATGGGCGCGGTGCCGGAATCATAAGGCCGCTTTGCCGCCTGCGCTCTGCTGCCGCCGGCAGCCACAACACCGCAAATTAATCCAGGCAAAAAATCCCAGTCCCGTTATATTGGTCGCTCCGCGCCGTCGCAGGCCCCTATTCTCAATGAAACCCCCCTTTTCAGTTTCCCTTCGTTGGCTTATTCTTGGTGTCGTGCTGCTTACAGGAAGCCGCCTCACCGCCCAATTTTCAGGCAATCCGGGGTTTGACCCGGGCAAACTGAAGGCCCTCAACGAACTCCTTGCCGATGCCGTGGCCCGCAAGGAAATTCCCGGTGCCGTGGTGTGGCTGGAACAGGACGGCCGGCGTTGGGGCAATAAATACGGCTTCCGCTCCCTGGAACCGGAACAGCGTCCCATGGCGGTGGACACCATTTTTGATGCGGCGTCCCTCACCAAAGTCATGGCCACTGCCCCGGCCATCCTGCTCCTCGTGGAGGACGGCAAGCTGGAACTCGACGCGCCGGCCAGCCGGTGGCTGCCTGAATTCACTGGCCAAGGCAAGGAAACCATCACCCTGCGACAAATGTTGACGCATGTTTCCGGCTTGAAGGCCGGCCTCACCACGGGAGACCCATGGTCGGGTTATGAGGCCGGTGTTGCCCTCGCTATGACCCAGGACGTCCAGACCACCCCCGGCAAGGAATTCCGTTACAGCGATCTCAACTTTATCCTCCTGGGCGAAATCGTCCGCCGCGTTTCCGGGGAAGGCTTGGATCTCTTCACCAAGCGCCGGATTTTCCATCCCCTCGCCATGGGGGATACGAAGTTTCAGCCTTCACCTTTGCTGAAGGACCGCATCGCCCCCACCACCCGCGAAGGCGACACCGTCATTCAGGGCGTAGTCCATGATCCTACCTGCCGCCGCATGGGTGGGGTCGCGGGTCATGCGGGATTGTTCACCAATGCCCGCGATACCAGCCGGTTTTGCCGCATGTTGATCGAGCAGGGCAAAACCCCGGATGGCCGCGTCATCATGAAACCGGAGACGGTCCGCCTTCTCACCACCGCGCAAAGCGGCTTGCCGGACGGCGCGCGCCGCACCTTGGGATTTGATGCCCAGACCGGATTTTCCAATCCCCGGGGGGCCCATTTCGGCCCCAAATCCTATGGTCACACCGGCTGGACCGGCACGGCCTTCTGGATCGATCCGGAGGCCCGCTGCTTTTTCATCCTGATGACCAACCGCAACCATCCCAACGAAGGGAGAAGTGTCAATAATCTGCGCTGGCAGACTGCCACCGTCGCCGCAGAAGCCATGGGCGTGGCCAAGCAAGTCCAGTCCGGAGTGGATCTGGTCAGCACCGGCGGCCTGCCCGCCCTTGAAGGAAAAAAAATCGGTCTCATCACCAATCAGACCGGCCGCACGACCAAAGGGGAATCTACCTTGTCGGTGCTGAAAAAAATTGCCGGCGCTTCCGTGGTGCGTCTCTTCAGTCCTGAGCATGGCATTGCGGGCAAGCTGGATCACGAGGGCATTCCGGACACCACGGATGAATCCAGCGGTCTGCCGGTGACCAGTCTCTATGGCACCAGCCGCAAGCCGACTCCGGAATCCCTCCAAGGCGTGGACGTGCTGGTCTTTGACATCCAGGACATCGGCACCCGCTTCTACACGTATATCAGCACCATGCTGAACTGCATGGATTCGGCGGCGGCCGCCAAGCTGCCCTTTGTCGTGCTGGACCGGGTCAATCCGCTGGGGGGCCTTGCCATGGAAGGGCCGCTCCCGATCGAGGTGAAAAATCCCTTTGTCGCCTGCCACAGCATCCCCATCCGCCATGGCCTGACCATTGGTGAACTCGCCCGCCTTTTCGTCAAAGAACGCTTCCCGGAACTCGGTTTGACGGTGGTTCCCGTAGCCTCGTGGCAGCGGCGGTTTACCTTCCCGCAGACCCTCGCCCCATGGGTGGATCCCTCTCCCAATATGCGTTCCCCCCACGCCGCCCTGCTTTATCCAGGAGTCGGCCTGCTGGAATTCACCAACGTCTCGGTCGGCCGGGGCACCGATCAGCCCTTCACCGTGCTTGGGGCGCCATGGATCAAAGCGGAGCCCCTCCTCCGCCGCCTCAAGGCGGCCAAAATCGCCGGCCTCCACCTCGAACTGGCCACCTTCAAACCCGCAGCCAGTGTATTCGAAAAAAAGGTCTGCCATGGCGTCCGCTTCAAAGTCACCGACGCCAGGGAATTCCAGCCAGTCCGTCTGGGCATCGCCATCGCCAAGGCCCTCTTTGAAGAACATGGGGCCGAATTCGAACTCGAGAAAATCAACCGCCTGCTCTTTCACCCTCCGACCCTGCAGGCTATCCGGGACAAAAAGCCCCTGCAGGACATCACAGCCTCATGGGAAGCCGACCTGACCGCGTTCCGGGAGCGCACCAAGGATATCCTGCTCTACCAGGATCCGGAACTCTGAACCCGGTTCCCGGCCGACTTCCGTCACCTAAAAAGACCGGTTACTAGGTGGGGACCGGTCTTTTTTTATGGGCGATCCAGAAGTGGTGGCTCTCTGGACGATGCGAGCATTGAGGGTAAACGGGGAGTTACCCAAAAGCTGAAGTTTGGGACAGAAAGACCTCATGGCAGCCCCTTTGGGGCACGGCAGCGGTCCCAACGTCCCAACTGGAAGTTGGCCCGGCGATTGACTCCCGTTTTTAGGCTTGTCTGCGGAAGGGGCGTAAAAATTTAAAAACTTTGACAGGCCAGCAAATTTATTTTATATAATCTGATAGTTTAGATTTCCAAATAAAATGAAAAGCCGTCTGCCCCGATCCCTTTTTGTGGTATTTTCTGCCCTGACGCTGACCTCGGCGCAGGGCGATTTCCAGTTTGGCGTCGGAGGCGGCGTCTATGGCGGCACCGAGTATGATGAATCCACAGGGTATGGATTGAATGCGGAAATTGGCTATCTGGCCAATGCGGCACCGATCAACCTCTTCCTCGGGGTCCGTGGCACTTACATCGATGGATTGGAATCAAAAGGTTCCATTCTGAATTCCAACGACAGCTCTGATCTCGACCTTTTCGAAGGGGCAGTGGTGGCCCGGCTGCTGGTCCCCTTGGGAACGGACATCATCAAGCTGTATGGCGAGGGCTCGCTTGGGGCGGGAAATTTGAATGTTTCTGGGAATGCCAAGGTGAGAGGCAGCATCGGGGGTCAGGATTTTTCCGTGAACAGCCGCTTTGATGAAGAGGACTGGGTGCTGGCATGGGGATTGGGCGCGGGGGTGCAGTTTGACTTCACCCCCACCTTTGGGTTGAGGGTGGGCTACAACTTCCACAGCTATGGCGACTCCGAAGTCTTTGGCCTGAAGGTCGATCCCGGCTCCATCCACGGTTTGACCTCGTCCGTGATTTTCAAGTTCTGAGGCTGTCGTGCGCGAGGGAAGAGGCGCGGCGGGTGGCATTCACGGACCGGGGCGCAAGTGGGTGCGGCCAACCTCGAACTGCGGGATACAGCGAAATCCTTCGTGGGCCCGGGTGCCGACGCCTCCGCCACCGGAGATTCTTTCTGCGGACACTGCTCTCTCCGGCCATGCTCGCTTCCGGCACGGTTGGCTCTGGTCCCGGGGCAATTTTCATCGGGGCAATTTTCATGGGGTCTTGTGGCGCAGGGTCTTGTGGCGCGCATGGGGTCTTGTGGCGCGGGGCAATGAGCAGCTCCTGCAGGAGAACAGGCCATCAAAAGTTGACGGAACCGTCATTAACTTCCTCCCGCCGTGAATTCAGGCATCGGATTCGATGAAAACATCCATTTGCTGGCCGGGAAACAGCCGGAGATCCGGGGCCTTGAGTTCATAGATGATTTGCAGCACCCGGGTATCGACCCGTTCTGTGGCCGCCCCGGTCAAGGACGCCTTCGGAATCACATAGGGTTCAAATCGGACAAAACGCAATTTGGCACGCAAGGCAGTATTGCCCCGCACCTGGGCTTCCGCCGCCTTGGCCGGTTCCACCCGCCATGCTTCATGTTCATCCACGTCCACCCGGATATGCAGCGGCGAAAGATTTCCCAGCAATAAATAAGGCTGGTTTGACGGCCCGGTGGTGACTGCTTCCCCGGGCAGCAGTTTTACCTGGAGCACCGTGGCAGGGATAGGAGCGGTGACCGTGCTGCGTGCCAGATCGGTGCTGACCACTTCCACAGTGGCAGCCGCTGCGCTGACATCGGCTTGGGCGGCGGCCACGGCGGCTTGGGCGGCGATGACATTGGCATTGGCCGAATCCAACGCGGTGCGGCGGCGGGTACGTTCCTCGGTGCTGAGGCCACGGCCATCCTTCATCGCTTCGGCATTGCGGAAATTGAGACGCGCCTCGCTTTGGGCGGCCTGAGCGGTCGTCACCTGGGCTTCTGCCGTGCGGACCGAGGCTTCGCGGCTCAACAGTTGACCTTTGGCTTCGGCGAGCCGGGCTTCGAGATGACGGGTATCAAGCCGGAACAGGGGGGCACCGGCTTCAACCGTGTCCCCCACCTTCACCAGCACCTCCGCCACGATTCCCGGCAAGTGGGAACCAATGGAAATATTTTCACTGCTGGCTTCAATCAGGCCCACCGCAGCCACCCGGGTTCTGAAGTTGGAACTGGGGGGAGCCACCGGCGGTTGCGCCGATGCCCGCACGGGCTGGGTGCGGAGAATGCTGATCACAGAAAGGCCGAGCACGAGGACGGCAATCACAGGGAGAATCACGCGGGTGAACATGGGAGGGAGTTTTCAGTTGGGGGTTTTCAGTTTTCAGTGGACGCGGGGCGGGTGCACGATGGGTGGGGCAGGACAGGCCGCCCGGTTTGCCATCCAGGCGCTATCGGGCCGGATTCAGGCGGCATGGGCGGATTGGGCTGGCGTTTCCGTTTTGGTGATGCTGCCGTCATTCATGAAAGCGAGGCGGTCGGCGAAGTGGAAGACCCGGTTGTCGTGCGAGACCACCATCACCGCCCGGCCCGGATGCACGGCGGTTTGCGATAACAACTCCATCACGGAGTGCCCGCTCTCCGCATCGAGCGCGGCGGTGGGTTCGTCACAGATCACGAGGCGGGGGTCATGGACCAGCGCCCGGGCCAGGGCCACCCGCTGCTGCTGCCCCCCTGACAGAATCTTCGGCAACGCCCCCGTCCGGTTCCCCAGCCCCAGCCGGTCCAGCAGATGGGCGGCCTTGGCGAGGGCCGCTTTCCGCGGCATACCCGCCGCCAGCAGGGGAACCGCCGCATTCTCCGCCGCACTCAGCGACGGCAGCAGATTGTATTGCTGGAAGACAAATCCCAGATTCTTCCGGCGGAACAGGATGCGGTCCCGCGATGAAAGTGCCTCCACCTCCGTGCCAAACAATTCAACTTTCCCGGACGTCGCCTCCAGCAATCCGGCCATCACCGAAATCAGAGTGGTCTTGCCGCAGCCGCTCGGCCCGACCAGAAACGTCATTTCCCCCATCGCCGCCGTGAAATCAATGCCGCGCAGCACCTCGACCATGGCCTCGCCAGTGCCGAAGGACTTGTGAATGCCGTGGCAGAGGACGGCGGGAGGAGGAAAAGAAGATTGGGGAACGTCCAACGTCGAACGTCGAACGTCCAACGTCGAATGTGGATGATTGGGCAGGTTCATGGCGCGAAGCGGAGTTTATTTTCGACGTTGGACGTTGGACGTTCAGCGTTTGACGTTAGCACTCTTTTAATTCAATCCCTGGCCTTGCCTTGGTTCAGTTTGCGCTCCCGTGCCGTTTTCAGGCTCGCGCGGAAAATCCGGATCAATTCATCGGTTTCTCCTATCAGGAATATCAGAGACTGTTCGTCCCCGTAATCCAGACGGCTGAGGAGCTTCAGCCATCGTTCACTCTCCCGGAGTTCCTTCAATACCACACTGATCTTATGGATAAAGTCGTCCACCGATTCAGCGGCCTGACTCTCTCCATGATTTGGCAGCGGAGAGGTGCCGGACCGCATCAACTGCCCCGCCAGATGATTCCCGGTTCTAGTGTTAGGCAAGCTCTCCACCAGATGAATTACGGCACAGGCATAATCCAGCAGCCGGTCCTCAAGGTCCCATTTATTTCCGTCGGGTGAGTTCATATATCATGTTTCGACGTTGGAAGTTCGACGTTCAGCGTTGGACGTTGACATTTTAAAAATTTACCGGTTCACCCCCGGAACACCGCCGCCGGTTCCAGCTTCTGCACATTCCGCAGGGCCACCAGCACCGCGGCCGCCGTGACCACGGCCAACGCCGCGCAGGTGGCGGCGGCCACCCAGGTGGGAATGTAGATGCCCCGCAGGAACGGCTGGGTTCGCGAAAGGGTGGTGGTCAGGCTGGCGAGGCCGGTGCCGAAGCAGCTGCCCAGCGCGACCACCAGCCCGGCCTGACAAAACAGCATCCCCGCCATTTGCGGGGTGGTCACCCCCACTACCTTCATCAGGGAGAGATGCCGCTCGTTCTCCTTCACAAACATCAGAAACGTCTGGCCGGTGATGGCGGCCCCGACCACCAGACCAATCCCGATCACAATATAAAACAGCATGGGCACGCCCTGACTGGCATAAAACTGCTGGCTGTCCGCCGTGAATTGGGCGGCGGTGCGGGCCTTCAGGCCAGTGGTGTTTTCGATGCTGGCGCAAACGGCCCCGGCTTCCGCCCCGGCCTTCAGTTGCCCCAGAATGAAGGTCTGGTTCCGGCCCTCGCTGCGGTTCAGCGGAATGGCGGTGGAGCGGGTGGTATGGATGATGGGAAATCCGGTGAACGGCGGCGAAGCATCGCTGATCCCCACAATCCGCAGGAAGGTGTCGGCAATCCGGATGCGCTTGCCCAGCTCATAGGGTTCCCCCGGGAAAAGCAGCGAATACCCTCCGGGATCAATCAGGCAGGTATCGCGTTCCCGGATCGCCTCGGCGTCCCCCAGAATCACCCGCGGCGGCAGCCCCACGAGGGAGGAGTCGTCCACCCCCAGAATCACGGCCAGCGTGAGCCTGCCATTTTCCGAGCGGGCAAAGGCGTCCACTTTCAACAGCGGCACGGCCCAGTCCACTCCATTGGTGCCGCGCACCCGGTAGAGCGCGGTATCGCGCACCGGCTTGGCCTGGTCAAAACACTCCGTATCCGGTTCCATCACCCACAGACCGGCCGCGGGCACATCGCGGATCTGGGATCCCGTCATGGTCATGATGCTGCTCAGGATCGCGGCCTGGTTCTGCATCAGAAAAACAGACAGGGCCACCGCCAGAATCATGGCGAAAAACTTCGCGCGGTCCGCCCGCAGCATGTCGAGGGCGAGGCGGATCATGGCTTTTTCCTCCCGGGTTTTTGGGCGGCGGGTTTGTCAGGCCGGGCGGCTGCTCCGGCCGCATGGGCAAAGAAGGCGAGGCTTTCCTTCATGACCTGGGGGAGTGGATAGGCCGGGTTCACCGCCCGCCGCGTCATCATCCCGTCGTGCATCGCTACGAGAAACCTCGCCGCCGCCGCAGGGTCCAGGTCCGCCCTCAGTTCCCCCCGCTGCACCGCTTCTGCAATCATCCCGGAAAGCAGGGTTTCGATAAATTGATAGTGCTGCCCAATCAGTTCCGCGACGGCGGGATTCCGGGTGGCTTCGGCGGAGATCTCCGACCAAATCACCAGCAATCCGGCATTGGTCTCCAGATCCCGCAGCACCAAAGCGCCCATGGCGTCCATGGCCGCCAGAAATCCCGCCTCGCGCGGCAATTGCCTCAAATTCGCCTGCAACTGCTCGCGGTCCATCTCCACCAAGCCCGCAATGATGGCTTCCTTCCCCGGAAAATAGCGGTACAGCGCCCCCGGGCTCATTTCCAGCGCTGCACAAAGCTGGCGCATCCCCGTCTGGTGAAAACCATGCTGCGCATACACCTGCACTGCCGTTTCCAGAATGCGCCGGCGGCGTTCCCCATGGGGAAGCCTGGCGGGTGGGGATGCCGAAGGTTTCATAGTTAAGAGCGCGAACGTTCGTTCACAAAGTGGCGGACGCAAATAAAAAATGCGAACGTTCGTTCCGGATTCAGCTCCACGCCAGGCGGGCCGCGCCGCACCGGGGCCAGGCTGAAGAAACCCCGGGGACCCCCATCCGGACGCCAGTTCCGGGGTAAAATCGGTTCTTTCCATCCTTCACACTTCGGCCTCACGTGCCGCATTGACAGCGGGGTCAGGCTCCTCCAGGATTTGTCCGCACTGTGCAAGCGGCGGGGTAGCCAAGCGGTAAGGCAGAGGTTTGCAAAACCTCCATTGGCGGGTTCGACTCCCGCCCCCGCCTCCAACTCCCAGTGCCGTTCCCTTGAATGGGATAAAGGGAACCCACGGATCGCAGTTTTTAACTGATAATCACGGATTTAGCACAGATAACCACCTCATCCTGGGGATGGATATTTTTTCAGCTAAATTGGTGAATACCAGTGCCATGGCCTCTAATCAGTGGCCCGCCAGCCTCCTTTTCGGAATTATCCTGGATGGGGAAATGACGGGCTACGCACGGATGATACAGTTACAGTGAGATTCATCCTCAAAGTGAAAGCTGATTTCCTCATAAATCCGTGGCATCAGTTGTATTCCTGCCATCCGTGGCCCGTCAGCGTCCTTTTCAGGTTTATTCTTCCACCACTGCCGCCTTCTTGCGCACGGTGGCCTGCCAGATCAGCGGGCTGCGTTTGCCCGGACCGGTTTCGCCGCCGGGGATGATGATGGACCCGTCCCAGTTGACGGTCGGGGTGGTGAGACAGGCCTTGCCGGGGAAGTTGCTGAGGCTGCTCCATTCGCCCACCTCGGCATCGTAGGCCATCACGGTGCGGGTGTAGCCCGGATAGTTTTCCAGCAGCAGTTTGTTATAACGCTGACGCTCCAATTCTTCGGGGGCGTCCACCGCTTCGAGCTGGCGGGTGTTGTTCTCCATCAGCTTCACCAGTTCCTGGTCGGTCCCGCTGACGACCACAAGGTGGTGCGGGGGCACATGGAAGGCCGGGGCCGCCATCACCGAGCTGGGGTGGCCGTGGGGGTCCACGATACTGCCCAGAATCGCCCAGTCCTTTTTGACCGGATTGAACTTGTGAAGATCTGTCAGGAAATCCGGATCATTGCCGGGATCACGCCCCCCGCACAGGTAGATGCTTTCCACCCCGTTTTCCAGGCTGGCGGCGGCAATGGGAAAAATGCGGCCAGGTCCGTCCCACGGGGGCAGCTCCTTCCAGACAAAATTCTTTTCGTCGCCCTTTTTGCTCAGGTCGAGCACCAGGAACGTATTGGTCGCCCGCCCGGCGGGCATGGTGCCGGTGCCGCCCATCAGATAGACCGTGGTGCCGATGCGCACCGCCGTGGTGCAGGCGAGCGGTTTGGGCAATTTTGGATAGTCCTCGAATTCGACCTTTTTGGCTTCCGCATTCCACTTCATGAGGAAGCAGGCATCCGTGACCTTTTCCATCTCCGCGCCCCCGATGCAGAGCACGCCATCCGGAGTGCTGACGGAAGCGCCGTAGGCGAGATTCTGCGGCAGCTCGGCCCCGGCCGGCAGCCAGTCATAGACCGTTTTCTGCTCCGCCGTATAACGGCGCTGCAGCACATAGATATCTGCCCACCACGCCCGCTGCGGCCCTTTGGTAAAGTCCAGCCCCGCGTAGTTGGTGCCGCCCGCGATCATCAGCACATCGCCCTGGGCCCCGGCAAACACGCCTGCCAATCCCTCCGCTTTCTCCATGCCCGGACGTGGCGGCAACTCGGCGATGGACTCCCACTCGATCTTCGGTGCCGGGTGGATCATGTCCGCTTCCACCGGAGGCTTCGACACCTCAGCCGTCGCGGCAACGGACCCGGCCAGCAAAACGGCCAGAGGAGCAAACAGACACAATCGGGGCAACCACATGAGGCCTGACCTACCCCCACGCCGCACGCGGTGGCAACCAGGATTTCGGAAAGTCAAAAGTAAAACCCGCCGGACTGCGCTCCATCAAGGCAGGCTACGACCTGCGCCTGATCTCTGAAGAGGAGGCACGCACGATCAGGTTTATTAAGACCAACGTGGGGAGGAGGCAATGACCACCCCGATGTCGCCGCCGTGGATCTGTTCGCCCTTGCCCGTCTGTGGGAGCGAATTGGGCATGCGGACCGTTTCCCAATCGGCAACGCGATTGGGGGGGGGCTTTTGGGTTGAATTGGACAGGTTTTGAGCCAAATTTCGCCCATGAGCATGACAGTGGAACAAATCGTGGATGAGGCTTTGGGACTGCCAAGCGAAGCCCGGGCATTGTTGGCGGACCGATTGGTCGAAAGTCTGGATCCCGCCGAGGACGGTTATTTGCACCAACTCTGGGTGGCGGAAGCATTGAGGCGGCGCAATGAGGTGCGGGCTGGGCGGGTGCTCGCGGTATCAGGCGAGGAAGGGCTAGCGCAAGTTCGGCGGGCAGTGGCCTGATGAAATTCAAGTTCCATCCGGAGGCACTGGCGGAGTATGAGGATGCTGCACGCTACTATAGCTGTTGCCAACCTGGACTTGAGCTGCGGTTTATTGGGGGCGTAGAGGAAGCCATTCGGCAGATTGTACGGACACCGGAGCGCTGGCGCGTCTTGTAGGCCGACGTCCGCCGTTATCTGACCAAAGTGTTTCCTTACGCGCTGCTCTACACGATCGAGGTTGATTACATTCTGATTATCGCCGTGATGCATTGCCACCGTAAGCCGGACTATTGGGTGCGGCGCATCGAGGACGGCGAACAAGACGTCACTCCTAACGCCTGACCCCGGAGGAGTCAGCGGAGAAGCTAACAACTGGAGGGCGTTCACCGCCGCCTGGGCAAGCTAAAAAAATGCCCCCACCAGGGATTACCGAAACTCCCCCGCCAAGGTCTGCTAGACAACGCGCCACCCAGCATGCATCATACCATCCACCATGAAACAACCAGTCCCTGTCGTCGTCCGGCATGTGCTTCATTCTGAGGAGCCCGGTGCAGAAATTCCGCACGCCGCGATCTGCGGGGGCGGACGCCTGGCAACCGGGGTTCCAACCTTAATCGTTGTGAAATGATTTACACCTTCAAACTTGTCAGCATCGCGGTCGCACTAGGCTCCGTTGGATGCAATTCCAAGAGCGGCAAAGCCAATAACGGATCCGAAACCGGGAAAATGATGGATACGGGATGGAAGTGTAATCTTTGCGACGGGTGGCATCGCGATTTGCCGTTCGCGTATGGACCGGACTTTCCTGATCTTTATTTCGATATTCCAGAGGTGGAACGTGGGGAACGTGTAACAGGGGACAAGGACTTTTGCGTAATCGACGGCAAGCACTACTTCGTTCGCGGAAGGCTTGAGATTCCCGTGGTTGATTCCGATGAGGTCTTCGCTTGGAATGTTTGGGTTTCCCAGAGCGGAACGAATTTTAATAGGACGATCGAATTGATGAAAACCGAAGGGAGGGAATCAGAAAAGCCCTATTTCGGCTGGCTTAGCAACAACCTTCATCTCTATCCGGATACAACAAATTTGAAGGCTCATGTTCATACACAACCCATTGGCTTTGCTCCAACTATCGAACTGGAGGCTAACGATCACCCACTTGCCATAGAGCAACGGAATGGCATAACCCTTGCGAGAGTCAAGGAGATCGCGGCGTTGATTCTGCATCCTCAATCCACTCCGTCCTCCAGCACCGAAGAAGCCTGTCGTAAACAACCGGCTTCCCGCCCCGATTCGAAATGACCTTAAGGACTACAGCCTTTAACCTATTGCGGAATGGCGTTCCCGGTAGCGGTCACATCTCAACGCTCACGGCCATCAAACCGCAGATGGCCGGTCATGCCCTGCTACAAGCCCTACAAAAACGCCTTTTCGGTCAGGATGAACCGGGCTTTTAAGACCATCGCCGGGGATGCGGGTTCCGGCAGTCTGCTGCCCGCCGCCGTCCAAGCAAGGTTCCAAGCCGCTATGGGCCGGTTTAACACAGTCATTTTCAGTGAATCCGCCCGCTGGGGAGATATGGCCAAAACCGTGCCCTACACCAAATCCGACCCTTCCTACCTGCCCGGTCAGAGCAGGGGCGACTGGGACCGCAGCACCCGTTACATCCTCAACACCTGGCTGCCGCAACGGGACACCGCCTTCCGCAACGCCTTTCAAACCGCCGGCTTTTACACCCCCATTCCATGAAAACGTGCCTGCTTCATTTTTTTATCTGCCTCATGGCGTGGGGCTTCCCAACTGCTGCCCGGGCAGCCGTCATTCAGACGCCAGGACTCATTTCCGTGGAAGGGGTGATCAACGGCGACGGCAGCTCACCACCCGGCATCCGCGGTGACACCCTCGACTATCTGAAATTCGAGGTGTTGACGACGTCAAGCATCACGGTGACCTCGGGGTTTGGCAATAACGGCCGGCTGCTGCTGGCCCAGTTCATCGGCCGGGATGACGAGTTTGGATTTTTAGATCATCCTTTCATTCTGGAGCAAAACTCTTCCACGCAATGGGATTCCTTCACGCGCATTCTTGAGCCCGGAACTTATGTAACTGCAATGGGTGTCCGCACCCGCACCCAGCTACGACATTTTCGACGGGTTTGTGGCGGTCAATCCCGAGGGTGGCGGGTTCACCTTCGGAAATTATGCCTTTTCCATCGCCGGAGACGTGCGGGCCTTGGAATTCTGGGACGGCGAACTGGACGGCACTTTCATCGTTACCAGCATTCCCGAGCCCAGTGCGGCCGTCCTGCTAGGGATTGTTGCACTTCTATGCTGGCAACGCAAAGCCCCCAGCCGGAGTAGCGCACCTTGATTTTGGCCGAACCGGGCGTTCAAGACTATCGCCGGCGATGCAGGTTCCGGCAGTCTGCGGCCCATCCAGCACGCTCACTCCCGACCCAGCGGTGCCAGCGCATTGAGGTTGTGCAAAAATTTGGACTGGAAGCCGGATAGTGGTGAGGTAGGATAGCCGCATGAGCGCATTTTCACAGATTCGCGAATCCGTCGTAAGCCTCTCCAAGCCGGAGAGGGCCGAATTGGCGATTTTGCTTCTCGGCAGCCTTGAAGACACCCACTATTGGGTTGATGACGAGGAGGTGGCAAACCGGTCTGCCGAATTGGGCTCCGGCAGGGTGGTTGGCGTTTCCAAGGAAGAATTCAGGAAGCTTTGCGGGAGGTAGAGGGCAGGATGAAGCCGTTGAACATCCACCCAGGAGCGGCGAAGGATGCCCGGGACATAGCGACAAAGTATGCGGATGTCTCGGATGACTTGCGTGACCAATTCTGGAAAGAGATCGACGATGCCGTTGATCATATCGAGCGCCATCCGGAACAGCATCATTATGACGCCAGCGGATGGAGAAGGAGCAATCTCAAGAAGTTTCCCTACCATATCCTGTTTGAGGAGCGCCTTGAGTGTAACCGCATTTTAGTAATACGGCATCATCATCGAAATCCGCGATACGGACTGCGGCGCCAATAACCCAAGATGCACATTTTCGCCCGTCAGGTCGTGATCCGCTCCTTGCCGCTGGCGCGGTCGATCTAGAGGAAGCTGACGTTTTTTCAACCACGGCGGTGATGCGGGAGGGGCGTGGTGTCAATTGGAGTCCGGCTGCCGGATCATTTTAAGTGGAAGGCGGGGCGCCTTCCACGACACGCGGGGCGCGTGTGCTCCCCTCCACCGTGCGCGGCCGCCCCCCTTTTCAAGTATTTCGGCGCTGCGTCAGTTCTCTTTTTCGGGACGATTGGCCCATCGAAACCGCAGCTGCCCTGTCACGCCCTGACATTCTTCATTCCCAACAGCGCCAACAGCCGGCCGGTTTTGCCTTTTTCCACGCGATAGGAGTAGTAGCGGTCCACCGCCGTGCCGGTGCATGTGCTGCAGTCGTGGACTTGTGAGGATGGGACGCCGGCGGCGATGGCGTCGCGGGCGATCATGGCGGCGATGTCTACTTCAAACAGCGGGGGACGGATGCAGGGGGCGATTTGCACGATGAGGTCGGCGGGGTCGGTGCCGTAGGTTTCGGTCATCAGGCGGATGGCGCGCGGGGTGATGCCGGCTTCGGTGCTTTTCCGGCCGCTGTGGAGAAGGGCGATGGCGCGCCGCACCGGATCCACCAGATAAACCGGTGCACAGTCGGCGGTGTGGATGCCCAGCAGAAGGCCGGAGACATTGGTCATCAGGCCATCCACGCCGGGGGTCCATCGCGGGGAGGCGGCGGTGATCACTTTAACCTCGCCGCCGTGGATCTGTTCGGCAGTGAACGTGTCGTCCAGCCTAAACCCGAAGGACGTGATGGCGGCATCGTGCCAGGGTTTGAGCTGGGCGAGGACTTCCGCCTTGTCCGGACTGACACTGACGCCGGGCACGCGCCTGACAAAGCCGTGCGCCACGCCGGGCAGGACGAGGGCTGGGAAGGTTTCAAGGGTGTCTTCCAGAGGCAGTGAGCTTTTCATTGGATTGCCTGAGCCTTCTGCTGAAAATGGCATCATTGCCACGCCAGAAATGGCAGCAGATCATGATGAATCCGTGGTAATCCGGGACCATTGACACGCCCTTCCCGGTAGAACACCGATGCCCAGTGACCATCCCATCTTTAAAAATGATTTTGGCCCTGCTTGCCGCGCTGTGGAGCGGTAGCCTGGCGGCGGCAGACTTGAGTGACGCGGTCCTGCGGAAGGCGCAGTCCTGCGAAGATGGCGGGGGATATCAAAAAGAATGGAAAGGCTCCGGAACCATGGAGGAAATCAAACACTGCGGCGAAGTGATCCTGCCCCAGGGCGTTGGGGGCACCTATTGCAGCGGCTTCACCTTCAATATCGTGATGGACGTCCTCCAGGACAAAAACCTGATCGCCGGCAAATCCGCCACTGAAATCCGGCAGTTCCAGAAAACGTGGTATGGCGCGGACCCGAAGGACCCCATCGGCCGCGAGCAGCAATGCCTCAAAGCCCTGACCGATCTCGGACTTGGCCATAAAGTGGCCCTGGAAAACGCGCAGCCTGGCCACTTCATCCAATTCTGGCGGAGCAAGTCCGGCCACTCTGCCATCCTCGTCTCCCTGGTCCGCGAGGAAGGCAAAATCACCGGCTTCACCTACCGCAGCTCCCAGGGCAGCAACGGAGAGGGCAGGGAATCCGGCATCGGCACCAAAACCGAATACTTCCAAGGCCACGGCGGCGACGTGGATCCGGCACGGATTTATCTTGTCAGGCTGGCGGACGATGATCAATGACCGCCCCTGGGAGCGCCGTCCGTCCCGGCGGCCCCGGCAGCCTAGCACGTGCACATTTTCCACAGAATGAGTGCAGCAGGGCCGCCGCACACGGGTGGTCTGCGACACACCCATGCTACGGGTTGTGTGTTGCGGCGGGAGTGGGGAGGTAGGGAAATGTCAGGCCCAGGGGCACTCATTGTCCGAGTAACGCGGGATAGAAATCCGCCGCGTGGGCCTCTGCGGCGGCGCTTTCCTGGCTGAGCCAGAAGTCGTGGATCTGCTGCATCACCTTTTTCCTGGTTCCGGAATCGTGGATGCCGGCAGCCAGCGCCAGCGCGGCGGCAGGATCTTCGGAGGAAAGCCGGTCCGCCTGTTGCCGCTTCAATCCGTCCTGCCAGGGCCCGTAGGGTTGCGTGGCCAGCCAGGCGGAGGCTGCTGCCGCTTCATGGTTGAGCCATGCGTCCACCAGATGGATGGCAGCCATGGGATTCCCCAGGTTTCCGGTATGGGCTGTGACTTTTTCTATCACCTCCGGGCGCAGCAGGACTTTCATTATTGCCTCCACTGCTTTATCCGGGGGTTGACGGACGGAGGTGCAGGCAGAATGAATTTGGAAAGCCGGAAAGTGAAGGCTCCGCTCATATAACAAGGTGCGATGGTCTGCTGGCTGATGGTCTGCCCAGATTTCCCAGCCGGTGAAATCATGTTTTACCCACTCCATGGAGACGCCCAATTGAATGGATTCACGCTGGGAGGAATCGCTGATGGAGCCTGTCCGGCCCATCACTTCAGACCAGCGGCCGGATTGACTGGCCCAATCAATCAATGCATTGGTGCCCCCCTGTCCATTCTCCATCCGGCCAGCCAAATTCTCAAAAAGCGCGTCCAAAGACGGCAGTGATACCGGCGGCTCTGCGGCGGCGGCGGTTATGCCATTGAGTTGCCACGATGCCCAAATTTTATTGTCAGGCTCCGCAGGCCGCAGCCAGTTCTCATGCTGCTTCAGCCATTTCTGGAAGGGGCCCGGCTGCTTCCTCTTCCAATGGGTCAGGCAGGGATCCAACCACGTTAGGAGTTGTGGGGCAGGTGCTTCCTGCAGCACCCACTCCAGCGTGGCTGGTGCATGCAGGGTGTAAAGGTGGGCGAGAAGAATGGAGGTAAGGGTCTCTCCTTCGCTGGTGGCCGGATCACTTTCCGCAGTCAGTTTCGGCAACGCCGTGGCATCCCCCCAGGTCAGGACCTCAATCAAATCAAGGACTTCCCGGGATTTCCCCCGGAGGACCGCCTGCAAAAGGACGGAGTGCATGGCGGCAAGTTCCTCCGCACTTAACGCAGCATGGGCTGGTGGTGAGGGTCTCGTGACCAAAACAGGAGACGGCACTGGTAATTCCATGCCAGGGGGATGCGGCGGAACCGCAGTCCGCATCTGCTGCCAGAGGAGGCCGCAGATCAGGCATCCGCCCAGAAATCCGGGAACCACGGGTGACTGGAAGGACAATTTCATGGCGGGCCGAAATGCGATTGGAGTATCTTCAAGGCTTCCCGGTTGTCAGGGGACAGTTTGCGGTCGTCCCCGAGGCTGTCCAGGAGAGTGCGGTAAGCGACGGAGAATAGGGGAAGTTCCGCGTGGGCCGCATCCTGTCCGGCGAGGATCCGAAGGAGGCTGGCCAACTGGGGTGGCGGACCTATGGACACTCCCCGGTCGAAGCTTTTTGCGGCAGCCATCCTGTTGGCCAGGGAAAGCAAACTCAGCGTCAGGTTGGGCCCGGTTTGCCTGGTTTCCAGCCATGCAGCCACGCCAGCGACGTCGCCGCGCATGGCCCAGGTAAAAGCAATGCTGCTGTAGTCAGGATTTCCTGATGTCTGGACGGAAGCCCACCAATCGGCGTGGGCGGCGAAGTCGGTATGTTCCGGAGGAAAAATTACCGGACCGGAATACAGGGCCCGCTCGGCCGGTGGCATCATTTCGACGAGGGTGCGGGTGCCGGCCCAGTCGAGTTGGGCCATTTGTTGGATCAGAAACCGGCGCAGTGCCGTCCGCCGGCTCAGCGAGGCAAGCTCTCCGGCCCGACCCAAAAATTCGTGCAGGAGGTCCCAGTCTTTGATGTCCCGGAAAACTTCCTGTGGGCTCCCCCCGCTGTAATGCTGCGGCAGGGCGTTGGCGATGCGCACAAAAAAGCTCATGGCACTGTCAGGATCCTGGGCTCCGGCGGTGGCCTTCGCCTGGCTTCTCCACCGGAGGCGCTTGGGATCCTTGAGATGGCGCAGGATGTCGGAGGCTTCCCAGTCGAGATAACCAGCGGGATTCTGTTTGGCAAAAGCCATCGCGGCCTCAGACATAACGTGATTCCAATTGGATCGGTAAGCCCATGGATCCCAATCACCATCCTGTTGAATGCGGTCCATGAGTTTGGCCAGGAAAGCGAGGGTGCCCGCCGGTTCCTGTTTGGCCCAATTTTGGCCGAGCCTGCCGGGCCCGATCCACAAGCGCTCGTCGTTGTGCAGACCGTCCCGGGAAAGCCGACGGTGCATCGCTACCAGCACGGAACCTTCCTTTCCGGATGGAATTTGTTCCATCAGGGCCTCCGCCTGGTGCTTCGCCAGCGATGAAAAAGGTCCTTCGCAGAGAATGGTCAGCCGATCTGTGATTTCCTCCAGCGACAGGCCATCCGTGATGCGGGCCATGGCTGGAAAATCGGGGGGCTGCGGCAGGGAGGGAGGTGTTACCGGAACAGAATTAACCGACCGTTCAGGAAGGTTGGACGAGTTGGCTCCGGCGTGCCATTGGCGGTAGAGTGGCCATGCCCAGACCAGAGCGGCCACGCCGAGGCCTGCGGCGAACCGGGGTGCCCCCGCCGCCAGAAATTGGCCAAGTGAGGCCCATGGACTGAGCGATGACGCGAGTGCCTGACTGGTCAGGGTGGACTTGAAACCAGCGCTCAGAGAGCAGGCGGCGGCCCCGCTGCGGCTGGTGGCGAGAGCTGTCAGCAGAGCAGATGTCGGGAGCGTATGGCTACCGGAGGAAAGCAAGCGGCGCAATTTTTCGAGTGCACGGGAAACGCGTTTCTGGGCGGTGTCCTCACTGAGACCCAGCGCCTGCCCAACGGCTTGAAGCGGCAGGTCTTCCAGATAGCGGAGAACGAGGGCATCGCGGTCGCTGGAGCGCAGGCGGGAAAGGGCCTCATCGAGTCTAAAGGACAAGTCAGCATCGGCCAGAGTGGTGACTTGGTGGAGCGCGGCGCGGCGGGCAGCTTCTGCTTCCCGGGTGTGACGGCGGTGTTCGCTTTTCATAAGCCCGGCGGCAGCCCGGACGGTGCGTTGGTGGAGCCAACCGCCGAGCCGCCCGCTATCGCGGAGCGTGGCCGCACGCCGAGCCAGATCACAGAAAACAGCCTGGGCCGCATCCTCCGCCAAAAGACGTTGCCCGCCGGTGCGGCGCAAGGCAGCCGCCATCACGATAGGAAGATACCGGTCCACCAGCGCCCGGAAAGCCGGCTCATGCCGGTCTTCGGCGAAGCGCTGCAGCAGGGACGCGGTTGTATCCATAACGGGGTCAGGGGGTGTCATCGTTACCAGAATACAGCCTCTGCGGCCGGGAAATCCGACAGGAAATTTTCAGGCCCAATTTAATGGGGAGCACACGCGCCCCGCGTGTCGTTTTCCGCGCCCCCGCGGAAAACCTGAAAACACTTCCGGCGCAGCCGCACTTTTTCCATGCAATTTGTTTTGGCCGTGCCCGCTGCACACGGGTGGTCTGCGACACAGCCATGCTACGGGTTGTGTGTTGCGGCGGGAGTGCGGTGGGAGTGAAATGTCAGGCCGTCAGGGGCCGGCTTTGGTGAATTTGGCGGGATTCATGGGATAGACGGTCAGGGATTCGATCGCAGCATCGCCTTCGAGGGCGAAGGCCGGGCCTTCGTCGGTGTGCAGTGAGCCGATGGCGTAGGCGGCTTCGCCGCCATTCCAGAAGCTTTCGACGAGGCCGCGGTCCAAAATGAAGCGGGCGTCGAGGGATTCGCCAGGGTGGATCGTGGTGGTGTCGTTGCCGCGTTTCAGGGATTTGTTGGTGGAATCGTAATCGAAGCGGATGCTGCGGATGGTGGCAGTCAGGCTGCCAGTACCGTTAGCGGCGGGGCGGACGCGCAGGACGATGTCGTAGGCGGCCTCTTTGGCGAGCATTTGCAGTTTGCGGTGGGCTTCGGGGATGGAGACGTTGGCCAGCTTAAGGAGCGGTTCGCCCCGCAGGGCATTGACTTCTTCGGCGGGTTCGAAGCAGAGGGTGTCCTGACCGTTAAATGCCTTGATCTGCATGTGCAGGGGCAGGCTGGCGCATTGGTTGAAAAGCTCACCGGGGAAGCGGGAGTCGCGGGCCCAGCCCATCATGATGGGACGGCCCTTGGGCTCATTCACAAAAATGAGGGAGGCATAAAAATTCGGGCCTTGGTGGGCATGCCGCAGTTTGGTGACCGGCGTGAAAACTTTTCCATCGAAGCGGCCGAGTTGATAGCAGGAGTTTGAATGGAAGGGTTCCGGATCGCCTTTTTGACTGCGGTAGCAGCCATACAGCAGCATCAGTTCCTCCCCGGTGACGGCGGATTTCACGGGAATGAATTCCGGGCACTCGAACCAGTTCGGCAATGAACTGGTTTCCTCCCATTGCGTCAGGTCCTTTGACCGAAGAAAGCGGTAGGTATCCGGCCCGCCCACATAGAGGACCATCACATAATGCTGCGAGGCATCGTGCCAGATCACCTTGGGGTCGCGGTCGGCGTCGCCTTTGGTTGGGATGACGGGATTGCCGGAAAATCGTTTCCATGAACGCCCGCCATCCGGGGAAGTGGCGATGTGCTGGGTGAAGGGGGTAGTGGCGGTGAAGAAGAGGGCGGGGGCGGGGAGTTTCACGCCCTCATTCAGCCCGGGCACGGGGTGCCGCTGCATCACGGCGGTCCCCGAATAACATTGGCCGGAGGCATCCGGGAAAAGGGCCACCGGCCATTCCTCCCAGTTCACGAGGTCCTTGCTGACACTGTGGCCCCAGTGCATGTCAAATCCCGCGCCTTTGCTGGTGGTGACCGGGTTGAACTGGTAGAAAACATGATAGAGTCCGTCGTGCCAGTAACTGCCGTTGATGTCGTTCATCCAGCCGATCCTCGGGCTGAAATGAAGGCGCGGGCGGTGGGTGGTTTCGTAGGCTTTGGGGTCAAGGATTTCCTGATCGCTGAAGGCCAGTTTTTTCAGGACTTCGGGGTCGCGGGATTTGTAGTGCAGGGTGACCTCGCGGCCTTTGAACTCCCGCAGATCCGCCGAATACCAGAAGTCCGGTTCCCCGCCGGCCTTGGGGAATTCGACGTGCATGTAACGCAGCAGTTTGCCGTCGGCCTCGATGGTTAGCTTTTCCAGCCCAGGCTTCGATCCATCCGGGCGATGCACCAGGGGCAGCTGGAGGAAATTGCCGGTGATCCGCGTCGGGTGGCTCAACTTCACGGCCGGGGGTTCGGGTTTCGGGGCCAGGGCAATCCCGCCGGCTTCGTCCGACTGCACGATGTGGTCCACGTTGATATGTCCCCAACCTTCCTGATAGTCATCGACGATCACCAGCCTGGCCTCGCGGCCGGCGAGTTCGGTGACGTCCCATGCGAGGGGAGCGAGGCGCTCGCTGCCTCCGGCGGCCGTATTGGGACCGGTCGCCGTGCGCACGGTTTTGCCGTCTACTACCAGATTCAGGCAGGTCGCCTCCTGCCATCCGCCGCCGCCGATGAGAAACGTGATGAACTTCCGTTCGAGGCGGAAGGGGGGCGATTCGAGGGTTCCGGTGGCCCGGTCGCCGCCAACGAAGGAGTTCACCAATCCTTTGCCCAGAAAGCCCTCCACGTGCATCTGGCCGGGCAAGGCCCCCTGCGCAGGGCCGGCACCAAAGGCGGTGCCGGTGGTCTTCCAGTTGCCGTAGGTGGACGATTCAAAGTCGGCGATGACGATCGGTTCCGCCGCGCGGGAGACCCCGGCAAAATTCAGACTGGCGATCAGGGGGAGCAACAACAGTTTCATAAGGAGAAGGCAGGGTTGGGGAAAAGTGGGAGATCGTTAGGAAAGGCCGTGACTATCGGACCTGGGTAACCGGGATGCCATGGACCAAGTCGGGGATTCAGGTTTCAAAGCCCAGCTTTTTCTGCATTTCCTCGAGGGGCACGCCTTTGGTTTCGGGGACTTTGGTCAGGACCCAGAGCAATTGCAGCACCATCATGCCGCAAAAGAAGGCGAAGTGCCACCCAGCCTCGAACCGGGCAATTGCCATGGGGAACAGCAGGGTCAGCAAGGCCGCAAAGACCCAATGGGTGGCGCTGCCGAGGGATTGGCCCGGAGCGCGGAAGCGGTTCGGGAAAATTTCGGAGATGAACACCCAGATGACCGCCCCCTGACCAATGGCATGGGCGGCGATAAACAGGAGCAGGCAGAGCAGAACGAGCGTGCTTTTGCCGCCCAGGGTTTCTGCTGTCGTATCCCTGGTTTGGGTGGCTAGAGCCTGAAGTTCAGCCGGTGCTGCGTTGCCGGGCAGGGAAACGTCAGGGATGGCCCTGACAAATGCCTCCCTTGCGGTGGCGAGGGCTTCCCGCGCCCCGGCTTCATCGGCGGGCTGCAGTTTGGCTTCACCGCGGTCAATCCGGTCGACCCGTCCGGCGGCCTCGGCCAGATCGATGGATTTGGAGACGGTTTTGAATTCCGAAAAACTCAGGAAAGCCCAGGCGCAGACCCCGAGCGACAGGATATAACCGAAGGAACCTATCGTGAGCAGGGTCTTGCGTCCCAGCCGGTCGATCAGATAGAGCCCGACAAAGGTGAACCCCAGATTGACGAACCCGATGCAGACGGAAGCCAGCAGGGCATCCGAAATGCCGGCAAGGCCCAGCAGGCGCGGCGCAAAATAAAGGATGATATTGATGCCGGAAAGCTGATTAAAAAAGGCAATCAGAAAAGCCAGGGCAATCGGCCGCCTGAGCGATGCGCTCCAGAAGCCGGCGGCCCCGGACCTGGGAGTGGATGCCGTGGCAATGCTGGTCGCGAGCGTGTTGATTTCCTCGGGTGGGGCGTCGGGAGTGATCCGCGACAGCACCTGTTTCCCCTCCTCCATCCGACCCTGGGCGATCAGCCAGCGCGGGCTTTCCGGGATGCCGAAGCAGGCGATAGTGTAAATCAGGGCGGGGATGGCTTCCACTCCCAGCATCAGCCGCCATGCATTTTCGCCGGTTTTTCCGATCAGCCAATTGGATAGGAAAGCCACCAGAATCCCAAAAACAATATTGAACTGGAACAGGCCGGCAAGGCGCCCCCGGTGGGCCGGCGGCGCGATTTCGCTGATGTAGAGCGGTGAGGCCACGGTGCAGATGCCGACGCCCAGGCCTCCGATGCAGCGGGCGATGATCAGCGACCAGACATCCGGGGCCATCGCCGACCAGACCGCCGACAGCAAATACAGGACCCCAATCGAAATGAGGGTTTTCTTTCTGCCAAAGCGGTCGGTCGGCCACGCCCCGATCAGGGAACCCAACACTGTGCCCCAGAGCGCGGAGGAGATCGCGAGGCCGTGCATGGTCCCTGACAAATTCCAGAGGGATTGAATTTTCTGCTCCGCCCCGGAGATGACCACGGTATCAAAACCAAACAGAAACCCCGCCAGCGCGGAGACAAGCGACCAATGGAAGAGGCGGGAATTCATGAAGGTGGATGGTGATACGGGAGGTCCGCCCGGTTTTCCCGAATTCCCGGGTCCGGTGATGGATGATTTTGTGACGGCGGCCAGGCTATGCATTCCAAGTCCGGCCCGGAAGCCTAAAACTGGGAAATTCCTTGGAGGATGTTTTTGACCCATGGGGTCCTGCCCGCCCGACGGAAAGCTTGCTTCCCCGCAGCGCGTTCTGCATGGTCCTTCCATGCGCTTACCCCACTTTTCCTCTGGTCTGCTTTTGCTGGCTTCCTTGGCGTTGGTGCCGTCCGCAGTTTCCCAGCCGGATGGCCGGGTGGCGCGCGCCAAGGATACTGCGCCGGCCCTGCACATGCTGGTGCCGGGGTTTACGGTGCGGACCCTGCCGGTGGACCTGACCAACCTGGTCAATCTGCAATACCGTCATGATGGCGTGCTGGTGGCGCTGGGTTATAACGGAAATATCTGGCTGCTGCGGGATACCAATGGCGATGGTCTGGAGGACGAGGCGTCGCTTTTTTGGGAGGGCAAAGGCAAGGTCACTGCGCCCATCGGCATGGATCTGGCACCTCAGGGCACGCCGCACGGAGATGCCGTCTTTTTTGCCTGCAAAGGCAAGGTAATGATGGTGACGGACCGCGATGGCGATGGCCGGGCGGAGGAGGAACGCGTCCTTGCCGAAGGCTGGCCCCTCGCCCGGGCAGGGGTGGATGCCGCCAGTGTTTGTTATGATGCCAGGGACGGATCGGTCTATTTTGGCCTTGGGGTGCGTTGGTATGACAATGCCTACGAGATCGGCGCGGACGGCAAGGCGGCCAACGACCTTACTTCCGAACGCGGGGCGATTCTGCGGATTTCCCCTGATTTTAAAACCCGGGAAAAACTCTGCACCGGAGTGCGCTGGCCAATCGGGCTGCGCTTCAATGCCGCCGGCGATCTGTTCTGCACCGACCAGGAAGGGGCCACCTGGTTGCCCAACGGGAATCCCTTCGATGAACTGCTGCTCATCGAAAAAGGAAAACACTACGGTTTCCCGCCCCATCATCCGAAACACCTGCCCCACGTGATTGATGAACCGAGCGTCTATGACTATGGCCCCCAACATCAATCCACCTGCGGCCTGCGTTTCAATGATCCGGTGAATGGAGGCAAAGCTTTTGGCCCGGCCTGGTGGGCGGGCGATGCTCTGGTGGCCGGCCAGTCGCGCGGGAAAATTTACCGCACCAAACTGGTGAAGTCCGCAGCCGGCTACGTGGCGCTTAACGAAATCATCGCCGCCTTGAACCAGCTCACCGTTGACGTGACGCTGAGCCCGCGCGGCACCCTGCTGGTGGCCACCCACAGCGGTGAGCCGGACTGGGGCACGGGACCGGAAGGAAAGGGGCTGATTTTCGAAATTGCTCCGGCCGCGGAACCCGTCCCGCAACCCGTGTTGGCCTGGAGTGATGCGCCCGGGATTTTCCGGGTTAGTTGGGACCGGGCCCCGGCCCCTGATGCCGCCCGGGCGATGTTGCAAGGTGCGGCGGTCACCCGGGGTCTTTACGTCAGGGCAGGCGACCGTTTTGAGACCATGTGGCCCGGTTATGAAGTGGTAAAGCGCCAGCTGAAGGAACCGGTGACCCCCGTGCCGGTGCTGGGCAGCAGTTGGTCCGCCGATGGCCTGACCCTGGAACTGCGGGTGGCCCCGCAGGTGGCTCCGGAACATTTCAACCTCACCCTGGCAGGACCGCTGGCTGCCGATCTGCATGCGGAATTAACGGGAGTCGAAACTGCCTGGAAGGGTGAAGATGGCACGGTCTGGAAAGGCTGGACTCCGCATTTGGATAGTCAGGTCACCCGCGAACTGACCCGTCCCAGCGCTCCGCACGCGGCCTTGCAGCGGCACCTTGCCCAGCCGGGCGAACTCACCCTGCGCACCCGCCTCGATCTATGGAAGATGCTGCGTCCCGCCATCCAGCCCGGAGCCTCGCTCGACTACGAACCCGCACCCGAGGAAGTGACCATCGCCCTGACTTCCCCGGACACGCCGTTTTCGGTGAAACGCGGCTTCGGCGGCAACGCCCGCACCATCGGGTCCACCCCGGGACAGGTGACGCATGATGTTTTTCTAACGGTTAATCCAAAGGAACGGGAATGGCTGGATCTGGTGGTGAACTGCCGCACTGCTGCGGGGACGGTGCCCACCCTGAACCTGTCATGGCATACCAAACAGGACTCGCGGACCCGGGCGCTGCCGTTGAGCCGGCTCTTCCTGCCATGGGCGCGGCCCGAGGCGTCGGCCAGCGTGTTGGCTTTTGCCCCGCGCCCGGAAATCCAGGGCGGCGACTGGGCGCGCGGCCGGGAAATTTTTCTGAGTGAGCGCGCCCTGTGTTCCAAATGCCACACCGTCCGCGGGACCGGCGGCCGGATGGGACCGGACCTGTCCAATCTGGTCAGCCGCGACTACGCCAGCACCCTGCGCGATATCGATGATCCCTCTGCCGTGCTGAATCCGGACTATCTGACGCATTTAGTCAAGCTGAAGGACGGCCGGGAGCTAACCGCTGTCCCCCGCACGGAAGCGGACGGTTCCGTGGTCCTCGGCATTGGGGCCGGCGCGGAAATCCGGGTCGCCAAAATGGACATCGTATCCTCCAGCGCGCTGAAGACGTCGCTGATGCCCGCGAAACTCCACGAAGCCCTTGGTCCGCAGGATTTCCGGGATCTGATGGCGTTTCTCCTGACGGAGCCGCCGCTCATGGGCGTCTATGCCAAGGGCACTCCGCCGCCGCGCCGCACGCCGGCCGAAATCCGGGACGTCCTCGCCGGAGCACCCGTGCCACCCGCCGCGACCCGCCCGTTGAAGGTCCTCCTCGTTTCCGGGCCAAAGGACCACGGGATTGGCGAGCACGACTACCCCCGGTGGCGGGAGACCTGGGGCCGCCTGTTCACCCTCGCGGACAAAACGGAAATCAGCCTTGCCTTCGACTGGCCTACACCATCGCAATGGGCTTCCGCTGATGCGGTGATGTTTTTCCGCAAAGGGGATTGGTCCGCTGACCGGGCGCGGGACTTTGATGCGTTTCTCGCGCGGGGCGGCGGCGCGGTTTTCATTCATTGGGCCGTGGAAGCCGGGGACCAGGCGTCGGCCCTGGCGGCACGCATCGGGTGGGCTTCCCACTCCGGACTTACTAAATACCGCCATGGTCCGATCGGGCTCGTTTTTGACCCCGCGCTGCAGCATCCCATCGCCCGGAATGTTCATCAGGTCTCATTCATTGATGAAACCTACTGGAATCTGGTTCCCCATGCCGGATCGAGTCCGCGAGCTTTGGCCAGCGCGCTGGAAGAAGGTGCACCCCATCCACAATGTTGGGTCACTGAACCCGCTACCGGCGGCCGCATCTTTGTCACTTTGGGCGGGCATTATTCCTGGACGTTCGATGATCCGCTTTTCCGCACCCTCGTCCTCCGCGGCCTGGCATGGTCGGCCAAGGAGCCGGTGGACCGGTTTAATAACCTCGTTTCCGCCGGATTGGAGTAAGGCGGGGAGGCGCGCCGTCCGGGCCGTCCAGTAGGCATTGTCATACCAGCGGGGCCGCCATCTCCTCTTCTGGCAGAGGCTCGCGGTCCTGTCCCCGCGAATTGACAGGACGTCAGCGCCGGGCTCCGAAAACCGCGGACTGAATGGGACGGGCACCAGCCGCTGACGAAATCTCATTTAACTTGCAGAAACCGGAGTCCGCCCATTCACTGAGGCATGATCCTCGCCACCGATGCTGCGTGCCAGACTCATGATCCCGGCCGTGGCCACCCGGAGCAAATCGCGCGATATGCGGCGGTGCATGAGGGACTGAATGCGGCCGGCCTGCTGGAGAAAACCCGCCTGACGGGTCCGCGGGCGCTGACACGTGAGGATCTCGCACTCGCCCATGCTCCCCAGTATCTCGAGACTGCCGAGCGTGAGATCCGCGCGGGTTATGACCATCTGAGCACGGGCGATACCAACGTTTGCCCGGCATCGTGGGACGCAGCAGTCAAAGCCGCCGGCTGCGTGGTGGCAGCCACGGAAGCGGTGGTAAAGGGCGAAGCCAAGACTGCCTTCTGCCTCGTCCGTCCTCCCGGACACCATGCCACGGCAGACAAAGGCATGGGTTTCTGCGTCTTGAATAACATTGCCATCGGCGCCCAGTTTGCGAGGAAGCGCCTCGGGATCGAACGGGTGCTGATTGTGGATTGGGACGTGCATCACGGGAACGGAACCCAGGACATCTTTTATGAGGATGGCAGCGTGTTTGTCTTCAATACCCATCAGGCTCCATGGTATCCGGGCACCGGTCCAGCCCATGAAACGGGAGCCGGGGCCGGAAAAGGCACCACCCTCAATTGCCCCTTTCCGGCCGGCAGCGGCCGTGCCGAAATCCTCGGGGCCTTCGAATCCAAGCTGGTCCCCGCGATGGAAGCATTCCGTCCCGGCCTGGTGATGATCAGCGCGGGATTCGACTCACGGGACGGGGATCCCCTGGGTAATTTCAAACTCACGGACCAGGACTTCGCCGACCTGACCCGGCTGGTCCGGTCCATCGCCGACAAACCGGCGCAAGGGCGCGTGGTCAGTGTGCTCGAGGGTGGTTATCATCTGGAAGGCCTCGCCAGCGCTGCCACCGCCCATGTGCGCGCCTTGCTCTAGCACACTCGGCCCTGTAACCGCCGGAGGCCCTTGGACTGCTGGGAGCATCCCAGCTCTGGAGTCCGCGTCCTCCCCAGAACGAAAACCCATCGCCGCAAAAATCCCAGGCCGCCGCGTCACCCTCAGCAGCCCTGCCAAAATCCGCAGGCCTCCTTCACGGTCCCAAATTCCGCCGTCACCCTGCAGCTGTTTAATCGACGCCCGCCAGTGAGGCATAACTTGCGTCCGGACCGTTTCACCGGCATGGTGATCCTGTGAGATTTCTTCTGTTCAGCCTCCTCGCCGCGGGGATCGGGTTTTTATGCCCGGGACCCGTCCAGGCTGTTGAGCAGGTTCCGCCGGCCGTTCCTGCCAAAGTGGTGGTCATTCCGATCCGCGAGGCCATTGCGAAACCGGAACTCTTCATTCTGCGCCGCGGACTCAAGGAAGCCATTGAAGCCAAGGTGGAAACCATCGTGCTGGATATGGAAACCCCGGGCGGATCCCTGGACGTGACCTTCGACATGCTCAAGGCCCTCGAAAAATTCCCTGGCAAAACGGTGACCTACATCAACCGGGAAGCGATTTCGGCGGGAGCGCTGATCTCGGCAGGGACCGACGACATTTATTTCGCGCCGGGAGGTCTGATCGGGGCGGCGGCTCCCGTGCTTGCCACGGGCGGCCAGCTCGACGATGCGATGAGGGGAAAGATTGTCAGTTACCTCAAGGCAAGGGTCCGGTCTGTCTCCGAAGGAAAGGGCTACCGGGGCCAAGTGATCTCCGCGATGATTGACATGGAATCCGAATTTAAAATCGGCGACACCGTGATCAAGGAAAAAGGCGAATTGCTGTCCCTGACCGCCCAGGAAGCGGTAAAACGCTATGGCGAACCGCCACAAACGCTGTTGGGAGAGGGGATCGCCGAAAATCTCGATGCTTTGCTGGACCGGATCCATGGTGCCGGACAGTATTCGGTGGTTCGTCTTGAGATCACGTGGTCGGAGAAACTGGCGCAGTATCTCACCAGTCTCACCCCGTTGTTGCTGGGCCTGGGCATGCTGCTGATGTTTATCGAGTTCAAGACGCCCGGATTCGGGATCTTTGGGATTTCCGGGATCGTCCTGCTCAGTGTGGTGTTCCTCAGCCAGTATGTCGCCGGGCTTTCCGGACACGAACCCCTTCTGTTTTTCCTGATTGGAGTGATGTTAGTGGTTCTGGAACTAATTTTCTTTCCGGGCTTCCTCGTTTTTATCCTGACGGGATCGGTATTGATGCTGGGTTCGCTGGTTTGGTCCATGGCTGACCTCTGGCCGGAGGAGCCCATTACACTTTCAGGCGATGTCTTTGTGCGTCCGTTGCTCAATGTGGGGGCGGGTTTGGGCCTGGCGGTGGTGCTGTTTTGGGCTTTGTTGAAGTTCCTTCCGAAAGGCACCCTGGTGGACCGACTGGTTTTGACCGCAGCGGTGGCGGGAGAGCCGGGTGCCACCCATTCCCTGACGGGCGATGGTCCCACGGGCGGGTCGCTGCTCGGAACTGCGGGGGTTGCCGCCACCGCACTCTTTCCAAGCGGACAGGTGGAGATTGCCGGCAGGCGCTACGAAGCCAGGCTCGCCGTGGGTTTTGCCGATGCTGGCACTCCGGTCAAAGTCACGGGTCTGGCCGAGTTTGGACTTATTGTGGAGGTGAAGTCATGACTCTGATTATTCTGCTGTTTGCCATAGGCGTTCTTTTCATCGCAGTGGAAGTGATCGTGCCAGGAGGCATCCTCGGCTCCATCGGCGCACTGCTGATGTTCAGCGGGTGTGCTCTCGCCTTCCGGGATTACGGCATCGGTGGTGGTCTGCTTGCGCTGCTCGCGGGCCTCGTGGTCACCGCGCTGGCATTGTTCATTGAATTCCGGATCCTGCCAGGGACGAAGCTGGGCCGCCGGGCTTTTCTCACCACCCAGATCACGGCGGTGGCCCCGGCGGTGGGAACAGAAGCCCAGGAGTTGATCGGGCAGTCCGCCGAAGCCCTGACCATGCTTTCGCCCACTGGCTACGTCCGGGTGGGAGAGCAGCGGTATGAAGCCTTCTGCCAGTCCGGCCAGGCCCCCATAGGGGCGGCCCTAACTATTGTAGGAGCGGACAATTTCCGGCTCATCGTCACCCTGAATCCCACCCTCTGAACCCACTGCCATGCCTGACACCTCTACCCTTATCCTGATTATCGTCGCAGTCCTAGGACTGCTCCTTTTTGGGCTGATCATTTCCTTCTTCAGCGTCTGGCTCCGGGCATGGTTGGCCGGGGCCTACGTTGGATTCACGGATCTTATCGCCATGCGTCTCCGCCGGGTGCCCTATGGCATGGTGGTGGATGCCCGGATCACCGCCAAGAAGGCCGGGATTGAGATTCCTATCAATGATATCGAAGCCCATTTCCTGGCCGGCGGAAATGTCATCCCCACCATTCAGGCCCTCATCGCCGCGCAAAAGGCCGGCATCAAACTCGACTGGAACCGCGCCTGCGCCATCGATCTGGCCACCAAAGGCTCCGGCAAAAGCGTGGTCGAAGCCGTGCGCACTTCGGTCGATCCCAAAGTCATCGATTGCCCTAACCCCGCTTCCGGCCGGACCACCATCGACGGCGTTGCCAAGGACGGCATTCAGGTGAAGGTCCGCGCCCGGGTCACCGTCCGGACCAATCTCGACCGCTTTGTAGGCGGAGCCAAAGAGGAAACCATCATCGCCCGCGTCGGCGAAGGCATTGTCACTACCATCGGTTCAGCGGAGAGTTACAAAACAGTGCTGGAATCACCGGATTCCATTTCCAAGGTCGTCCTCCAAAGGGGACTGGATGTCGGCACCGCTTTCGAAATTCTCTCCATCGATATCGCGGATGTCGATGTCGGGGAAAATGTCGGAGCGCAACTCCAGGAAGCCCAGGCGGAGGCCAACAAAAATATGGCCCAGGCGCAGGCGGAAATCCGCCGGGCGGCCGCCGTCGCCCTCGAACAGGAAATGGTGGCCCGGGTTGCGGAAATGAAGGCCAAAGTTGTCGAAGCGGAAGCCCAGGTGCCCCTCGCCCTCGCCGAGGCCTTCCGCAGCGGCCGGCTCGGAGTGATGGATTATTACAAGATGGAAAACGTCAAGTCAGACACCCAGATGCGGACCAGTATTTCCAAATCAGGGACGGAATGATCCGGCCTTTCCTAACGGACCCTGTATCATGAAATGGATCTCTGAAAACTTCCAGCTCGTTGTCCTCGTGGTGGGGGGAATTCTTTATTGGCTGAAGGAACTCATCGAAACCAGGATTGCCGAAAAACGGGCCCGGGAAGCTTTTCCGGATGCCGGCCGCGAGGGGGACGCCGCAGATGCCGGAGAGGCCGGGGAATACTTCGAAGCGGAGGAGCCGGCGGCACCCTATCTCCCTCCGCCCCTCCCGCCGCTGCGCGAAGCGGGATACGAACAAGCTGCCGCCCGGGAGGCTGCCACCGCCGACCGGCACCGGCAAAAACTCTCCGCGCACCTGCGACGGCTCCGCGAGACCAAAGCCACCACCACCGGCGGCGCGGCGGCGACCCGCGCCCGCGTTTCCGCGAAATCCGTCCTTCCGTCGGCTGCGGCCGCTCCTGCCAGCCTCCACCGGCGCCTTCGCGATCCTGCCGAAGTCCGTCGCGCCGTGGTCATGCGGGAGATTCTCGATCCTCCCGTCGCCTTGCGCTGAATGCCGGTCCTTGCCATCGGGGGTTAACGAGTCTTGAGCCGCATCATTGCGCAGGCCGCATCCGGCCCGGCCATGGCCCCGTCCTGCGGCTCAGGGTCTGTCCGCTTACGGTTGAATCCGGACCGACTGCCCATTATCTGCGCCCGGCCGGGGGGGCTGCCACCCGGTGCTGCTCCACCACAGCCTGCCTGCCCAAGTTTGTTATCACATCAACCATAGTTCCGAAGGATACCCCATGGATTTTCACCGCATCGGCCAACTGCTCCTCACCGGCGTGCCCGGTCCCGAACTCGATCCCGACACCGCCCGCCGCTTCAAGGCGCTGCAGCCTGGCGGCTTCATCCTGTTCGGCCGCAACATCATCTCGCCCGAACAGTTGCGGAAGCTCATCGATGACCTGCGCGATTTGTCAGACATCGAACCGATCATCACCATCGACCAGGAAGGCGGACGGGTGTCGCGGCTGCGCCTGATCGGGAATGAGCCGCCCAACGCGCAAGCCCTGCGTGAAAAGGGTGATCCCAAACTGATTACCCAACATGGAAAGCTCACCGGCGAATTGCTCCGGCTTTTCGGCTTCAATCTGGACCTCTGTCCGGTGCTGGATATATCCTATGACGACCAGGCGGACAATTCCCTCAAGGGCCGCTGTTATGGTACCAATGCCCAGGAAGTCATCACCAATGCCGGGCTTTTCAACCGGGCCCTGCGCAAGGAAGGGGTTCTGAGCTGCGGCAAACACTTTCCCACCTACGGCGCGGCCGATGTCGATCCCCACGAATGCCTCCCCGTGATCCGCCGCACCAAAGCAGAGTTGCTGGCGGAGGAAGTCCTGCCCTTCAGCGCCCTGTTGCCGGAACTGGACAGCATGATGATCGGCCATGCCTGGTTCCCGGATTTCGACCCCACCCCGGAACGCTGGCCGTCCAGTCTGAGCCATAACATCATCACGAAATTCCTGCGCGATCAGCTGGGCTTCGACGATGGTTTGGTGATGACGGACGACCTTGATATGGGAGCCATCCTGAACGAGGTCACCTTCGGGCAGGCCATCCAGGAGGCCGTGCGTGCCGGCAACGACCTGACCATGATCTGCCACCGTATCGAAATGGTGGAGCAGGCCCATGGCCACCTCGCCACTCTTCCTCATGAAGTGCTGGACCTGGCGCTTTCCCGCATCGAACGGGCCAAGAAGAAACTGGTCCGTCCTGACAAGTGGAGCCACGACCGCTTCCTCGCCCTCAATGCCGACATCCAAGCCCTGCGCGTGGCGGTTCTCGGGGAGGAACGCGCCGCCAACCTCTCTGTGGAAGATGGCAAGCGCAGCCCGGTGGAGTTATATTGAGGGGGGTTGGCCGCAAAAGAACGCAAAGAGCACAAAAGTAATAGTAGAGAATTAATAACCTATTAGGTTTTCGCGCCCTGTTGCGGACACCGGAACCTGCCTCGTTTATTAAAGGTCTACCATCAAAAGCCATGACCGATGAGATAAAGCGACTTTGCGATATCGTTCGTGAGACCTCTTATGCGATTCACGTCTACCATGGCCATGGGCACATGGAGAAAATTTACGAGAACGCGTTGGCGCACCGGCGGCAGAATTTGGGCTATCGGGTTGACGTGCAGGAACCCTTGGCCGTTTATGATGAAGACGGAACGATTCTTGGGGATTACCGGGCAGATCTCGTCGTAAATGACCTCCTGCTCATTGAAGTCAAAGCCTGCAAAACCCTGCTGGACGAGCACACCGCGCAGGTTCTGGGATATCTTAAATCCTCCCGGATTGAGCATGGCTTGCTAATCAACTTCGGAAGCTACAAGTTCCAGATCAAAAAATACGTGCTCTCCCTGGCCCTTCAGCCACCTTCCTCCTTTTAAATTCTTTGCGACCTCTGCGTTCCTTCGCGGCCAACTTCCCATATTTTCCCATGCTCCCTGAAATCGAACAACTTCTCATCCTCCAGGACAAGGACCAGCATCTCCGCCGCCTGCGGGCCGAGATCAAAAAGATGCCGGCCGATGCCGAGGCCGCCAAAGGGCGGCTGGCCAGCGCCACGGCCGCAGTGAGTGCAGCAAGGGATGAAGTCAACCACAACGAGGTGGCCATCAAAAATCTGGAGATCCAGATCCAGACGCGGCGGGACACTATCGTGAAACTCAAGACCCAACAGTTTGAGACGCGGAAGAACGAGGAATTCACCGCGCTCGCCCATGAAGCGACCCGCTATGAGGGGGATGTCGCCAAGCTGGAAGACGAGGAGTTGATCCTGATGGAGAAAGGAGAAATTCTGAAGGCCGCCCTGAAGGAAGCCCAGGATCACTTTGCTTCCACGGAAGGTTATGTGAAGGAAGAGCTGGGAAAAATCAAGGAGCGCTACCTCAACGTCCAGGCGCAGATCAAGGAATTTGAGGGGCTCCGGAGCGGCCTTGCTATCAAGGTGGAACCCGGCCTGCTGGAGCGTTATGACCGCATCCTCGCCGGAAAAGGCGACGTGATCGCGGAACTCAACGGCCACGTCTGCACCGGCTGCCACATGAAAGTGACGACAGCCACTTTCAACGACGCGCGCGCCGAAAAGACCATCACCACCTGCCCGAATTGCGGCCGGATGGTTTATATCGCCCATTGGGACGATTGAAGCTCCGGCTGCCGGTGAATGGGGCGGTCCCCGGCCCGGCTCTACTTCCGGCGGAACCACGGCACAAACGCGCTGGTGGTCCGCTGATACTCCCGGTAGGCCTCTCCGCGGGTTTTCAGGGAATATTCCTCGCTGAGTCTGATGCCGGTGACGTTGAGGAGGAAATGCAGCATCAGCAGGGGGCAGACGATCATGGTCCAACCCCATGGACTGCCGAGGCTGGCGGTGAAGAAGCCCACCCAGACCATGAATTCGAAAAAATAGTTGGGATGGCGCGAATAGCGCCACAGGCCCTCCTGACAAACCTTTCCGGTGTTGTCAGGATTGCCTTTAAAGGCTTTCATGGTGGCATCGGCATGGGCTTCCCCGGCGAGGGAGAACAAGGCTACCGCCAGTCCCAGGATCTCCACCCCTTTCAACCCGGGGGCGGGATTAAAGGCTGCCAGCAGAAAAGGCAGCGAGAAAACCACCAAAACCAAGGCCTGGATCTGGAAGAAGGCCAGAAACATGCCCGGCCCCGGCCAGCGGGCCCGCAGGGTCTGGTAGCGGGCATCCTCCTCCGGATGATGGCGGATGACCCGACGCAGGATGTAGGTGCCAAGGCGCAGGCTCCACGCCACCCCAACTGCGGTCATGAGCCACTTCCGGAGCGGATCCCCCGGGCCGGCCCACGCATAGAGCGGGGCGAGAATGGCCACCCCGTAAGACCATGCCGCATCCAGCAGACCATAGTTCCGGATCCGCACACTCACCAGCCATGTCAGGAAAAAATAGACCATGGCCATTCCGAGGCTTATCAGAAACAGGGTGGTCATGGACATGGCGGGGGAGAACGGGGAACTAAACGTGGAAAAACAGGCCGGGAATAGGAAATTGGGAAACGAATACCACCGCAGTTGCAACGCGTGCCGCGTTTCCGGGGATGCTTCCCAACAAACCGCGCTTGCCGCCATGGGACGGCAGGGCAATTGCTGCTTCCCCCCTACTCTGTGCCATGACCCGCTTCCGTTTCTGTTTCGCTGCTGTCTTCCTTCCAGCCTTGTTGACCGGAGCAGCGTCCGCGACGGCGCAGTCACCTTCCCCTTTTGAAGCCGTGCGGGCTCTGGCCAAAGAGCGGGCGGCCAAACCCTGGGCCGAACGCCCGGGCAGCCTTGACCCTTTCTGGACCAACCTCACATATGCGGATCACCGCAAAATCAACTTCCAGCGGGAGCGCAGCCTCTGGACCGGCGACAACCGTGGCTTCCAACTTGAATTCTTCCATCCGGGCTGGGTCTTCCCCAAAACCATCGCCTTTCATGAGGTGACGGCAGATGCCACCCGCGTCCTGGAATGGAATGACGCCTTTTTTGATTATGGCGGCCTTGCTGTGCCAGCCGGGACCGCTGCTCCGGACGGCTTCGCCGGATTCCGGATCCTTTCTCCGCTCAATGCTCCGGGAGGACTCGATGAACTGGCGGTTTTTCTGGGAGCCTCCTATTTTAGATCGCTGGCTCCGGGATTGGGTTTTGGCACCTCAGCCCGGGGCCTTGCGCTCAATCCGATGCGGCCCCAGGGAGAGGAGTTACCGGAATTTGTGGCGTGGTGGGTGGAACGTCCGGAGCCCGGAGCCCGGGAGATCCGGGCCTGGGCCCTGCTGGACAGCCCCAGCGTGGCCGGAGCCTATCAATTCCGCATCCAGCCCGGCCGGGGCACCGTGATGGAAATCGAGTCCGAACTGACCTTCCGTCAGGACGTGGAATTGATCGGGATAGCCCCCTTTTCCAGCATGATGTGGTATAGCGAATTCACCCAGCCCAAGCCGCAGGATTACCGTCCGGAAGTTCATGACAGTGACGGTCTGTTGATTCACTTTGGCGAGCTGGAAGCCGCGTGGAGGCCCCTCGATACCGGCAAGTCGGTGCGTCACAGCGTTTTTGCGGCGGACAAATTCTTTGGATTCGGCCTCGCCCAACGGGACCGCGACTTCCGCAACTACCAGGATCTGGAAGCCAACTTCCACCAACGTCCCAGCGTCTGGGTGGAACCGGTCGGAGCATGGCCTCCCGGGCGGATCAATCTGATTGAAACTCCGGGCACCGGAGATGGCAGCGACAATGTGGTTTGTTTTTGGGAACCCAAAGACCGGCCCAAACCCGGGGAAGCGGTCAAATTTGCCTACCGCATCCAGTGGTTGGCCGAAATCTCCGTAGCGGGTTTGAGCAAAGTGATGGAGAGCCGGCACAGCCGTCAAAGCACCGCCGCAGGGGATGAATTGCTTTATGTGATCGACTTCAGCAGCCCGGCCAATCCGGTGGATGAGGAGGCCCGTCCCGAACTCCTGGTGGAGGTGGATGCCAATGCCCGGCTGCTCGACAAAACCCTGCTGCGCAATCCCAATACCGGGGGATGGCGCGCCAGCTTCACGGTGCAAATCGACCCCAAAACCACGGCAGCAGAACTGGCGTGCCGCCTCCTCAAGGGGGGGCGCCCCTTCAGCGAACGCTGGACCATCCAGTGGAAACGTTAGGCCACCCTGGGAGCGCCGGCGTCCCGCCGGCTCCGGTGTCCTTTCGTCAGGAGTCCACCATCACCGCTTCCGCCTTGAGCCGGTCCACCAAAGCCCGTGTGGTCCGGCTGCGGTGATCCGCCACCAACCGCTGTTGGACATCTTCCCTGACAGATTCAAAGGCATGGGGAGCCGGCTCCCGGCGCTCCAGCAGTTTCACAAGGTGGAATCCCCAATGGGAAGCAAACACCGGTCCCACCTCTCCTTCCTCAAGGGAAAAGACGATCAAATCAAACTCCTCCATGAATTCCCCGCGGCGGAAGAAGCCAAGGTCGACCTGCTTGTCTTCCTTGTCTGTATGGGTCAGGGCGATGGCCTCAAAGTCTCCCCCGGCGCGGGCTTCACGCCTGAGCTGCCGCATCTTTTCATACACGGACATTCGGTCTTCGACCCGCTCCACCTGCTTGAAGAGATGCAGCGCCCGGACTTCTTCCGGGGTCAGGTAGTCTTCCAGATGAGCTTGGTAGAAAGCCCTTTCCGCAGTTTCATCCAGGGCATGTTCATCTCCCCACACTTCTGCCATGAGCCGGTCCACCCGCAGGCCGCTGGCGATTTCCTGGCGGACCATGGGCTCGTCCGCTTCGGTCAGACCGGCATGCGCAAAAAACGCCGCCCGTCCGCCCTCCCCATCAATCAGACCCTGCAGGGCAGTTTCCACGTCATCAGGCGAAATGTCAGGAAACCGGCGGGCGGCTTCCTGGTTGATGAGAATCCGTGCGGTCACATTCTCCCGGGCGTAACTGCGGAATTCCTCCTCCCGCCCGCAGCAGGAGACCGCCCCCATGCGTTCATAGTGGGCCTTGATGCCTTCGAATTCCTGCTCCAGCAGGTCGTCCGGCACGGTATCGCCATTGATGGTAAGGGGCATGGAGGATAAAGGAAGGGAAAAGGGTTCAGGTTTCAGAAGATTGCGGGGGAGGTGCTAGCGGCGGGCGAGGGCGGTGACCCATTTTCCACGGCGGATGGGAGGCTCAAATTTCAGACCGGCCTTTTTTCCGGCGGCCAGGCAGCCAGCCGCCTGGGTGTGCAGAATGCCTGAAACGATGACCATGCCGCCGGGTTTGGCGGCGGCTGCGATTTTGCCGAAGGAAAGCGTCAGGACGTCGTAAAAAATGTTGGCGAGCACCACATCGTGGGGGGCACCGGGTTCCCAGGTGGTCATGTCCTCACAAGTGAACTTCACGCCGCGCATCCCGTTGAGGATGGCGTTCTTTTTGCTGATGCGCACTGCGGCGGGATCATAATCAAATCCGCCCACCGGCCTGGCACCTAGCTTGGCCGCTGCCAGGGCGAGGATGCCGGTGCCGCAGCCCATATCCAGCACGCTCCACGGTCCGGTCCGCTTATCCGCGTAGTCCACCAGGAGCCGCAGACAGGTGCTGGTGGTGGCGTGATCCCCGGTGCCAAACGCCATTTCCCCGGGAATGTGCAGCACGATCCGGTCCGGGTGGGCGGAGGCAGCTTCAGCGAAGGCCGCCTCATCATGGGCGATGATGAGGCGGTCACGCACTTTAACCGGCTTCAGCCGCGCTGCTGCGGGTGCGGCCCAGTTTTGGGGTTTCAGGGTGCGCAGGCTGCCGCCGAACTCCCTCTGAATTTTATCGGCATCGGCCTTCCGTTCACAATAAACCTCCACCCGCACCGTCTTGCCGCCCGGCAGCGTGGTCAGCACCGGACTGACCCGGGGCATGCCGTAAAAGCGTTCCTGCCATGCATCCTCCCAACGCAGCGCGCTCAACTTCGACCAGACGTATAACACGGGCAGCGGGGTTGTATCCATAATGGCAGGCTGCCGCAAAACACCAGATGGACGGTCTCCGCCAGCGGAATCCCGCGGCGCTGCCTCCTGCACGACGCGATTGCAAATGCCGGGCTTTCCTGTCCTGATGACGCCCCGAAAATGAAAGCAGTTTCCCTTTACGACACCACCCTGCGCGATGGCACGCAGGGCACCGGCATCAGTTTTACCGTCGCTGACAAACTCCGTGTGGCCGAAAAGCTGGACAGTTTCGGGATTGATTACATTGAGGGCGGCTGGCCGGGATCGAACCCGCGGGATGTGGAATTCTTCGCGGAAGCCGCGAAACGTCAGTGGAATCACGCCAAATTGTGCGCCTTCGGCATGACCCGCCGCGGGAACAGCAAGGTGGAGGAAGATGCCCAGGTGCAGTTGCTCCTCGATGCCAATACCCCGGTCATCACCATCGTCGGCAAAACATGGCCGCTGCATGTCACGGAGGTCTTCCGCGTCAGTCTGGAGGAAAACCTTGCCATGATTGCGGACACCGTGCGCTATCTGAAGTCCCATGGCCGTGAAGTATTCTACGATGCCGAACACTTCTTCGACAGTTACAAGGAAGACCCTGACTATTCTCTCGCCACCATCAAAACGGCCCGGGATGCCGGTGCAGATCTGATCGTGCTGTGCGAAACCAACGGCGGGGCCCTGCCGGATTTCATTGCCGAAGTCACCGCTGCCGCAGTGGAACATCTCGGCTGCGGCGTCGGCATCCACACCCATAACGACGGCGGGACCGGCGTCGCCAATGCGCTGGCCGCGGTCCGGGCCGGGGCGGTCCAGGTGCAGGGCACCATCAATGGTTATGGGGAAAGGGTGGGGAACTGCAATCTCACCACCATCATTCCCAACCTTCAGTTGAAGATGGGTCTCGAAGTGGTGCCCGACCTGACGCGCCTCAGCGAAGTTTCCCATTTCATCGACGAACTGGCCAACGTCACCCCCGACCTCCGGGCCCCTTATGTGGGCCGGGCCGCTTTTACCCACAAAGGCGGGCTTCACGTGCACGCCGTGCAAAAGCTGGCGCGGACCTATGAACATGTCAGTCCGGCTTTGGTAGGAAACCAGCAGGTCATCGTGCTCAGCGACATGTCAGGGCAGAGCAACATCCTGATGAAGGCCGAAGGCATGGGGCTCTCCCTCGACAAAGGCGGGCCGGTCGTCCGTGAGTTGCTGGAAAAGCTCAAAACCCTGGAAAAGGAAGGCTACGAATTCGAAGCGGCTGACGCCTCCTTCGAGCTGCTGATCCGCCGCACCCTCGGGCAGGTCACGCCCTTGTTTGATCATGTGGAATTCGAGTGTGTCTTCCGCCGCGACACCCTGCGCGACTACGAAAACTGCCTCGCCACCGTCAAGCTGCACCACGGGACGGAAACCATCCTGACCGTGGCCGAGGGCGACGGTCCGGTGAATGCCCTCGACGGGGCGCTGCGCCAGGCGCTGGTCACCCGGCATCCCTCCATGGCTGCGATGCAACTGACCGATTACAAGGTCCGCATCATCGATGGCCACAGCGGCACCGCGGCCCGCACCCGGGTCCTGATCGACAGCACCGACGGCAGCCGTGAATGGTCCACCGTCGGGGTCTCCGGCAACATCATTGATGCCTCATGGCGCGCCCTCGTGGACAGCATGGAGTATTACCTGATGAAGCGTTAGCAAGTCAGCCGTTTTCCTGACACGGCCCAAGCAGGCTCCCGACGCGGAATAGCCACGGTGGGGCAGGGATCATAACCAGAACGTCAAAGAGCATGCAGCCCTAGCGGGAGCGAACGTCGAAACGGGAGTTGAGGTTCATGATACGGGCGATGTTGACGATAAGACGGCTAGTGCCAGCTGCTGTGTCTCGACACGTTGGGCTGATTTAGTCCCACCATAGGAGTAGGAAGCGCCCATCGATTATCGGAAGGGGATCCTCCTTCCGATCAAACCCCTCAATGGTGGCCTCTTGGCGATAAAGATGTTCGAGAAGCGGAGGGACAGTCCCATCCGCGAATTCAACCACTAGAGTATCGGAAGAGGGGCCTCCGAGTTCGATGATTTCTTCTTCGTCGGCGATTATAGCATCTTGTGGAACGAATACCCTCTTGGCACCAGCCGCGTACAGCTTCTCGACGAACCCCAAACCCGCGGCCGTCGATTCGATTCGATTCGAGGCAAGAGCGGCCTCGTTGCCATTCCCCTTCAACCATTCGCGGGCCTCTGGTCCTTCTTCAATTGGGATGTCCATATCTTTGCACAACAGCGGTATCAGTTATTCGCCTCCCCGTTGTTTTCCGCCCCGGAGCCCAGGGCGTTGCTGATATCCACCGGGCTGAGGCTGTTGATGCCCAGCTGCTTCAGCAGGTCATCGACCACCGGGAGTTGGATGCGGTGACGGAGCAGGGCATTCACCAGTTGGTCAGGCACGTTGCCTCCCGAACCGGCCTCGCTGCCATTTCCATTGCCGCCGATGAGCTGGCCGTTCGTGCTGAGGACCCGGACGCTTTCGATATTCTCCAGCGGTTTCATGCTGGCGGCGATCAGTTCGGGGGCGACCCTGGTGAGAATATTTTTCATCTCGTAGGCCATCACCGCTTCGCCGAGCAGGTTCTTGGCTTCGTTGAGGGAGCGGGTGCCGAAGGCTTCGGCCTCGAACCGTTTCTGGTCCGCCTCGGCCCGGATGATAATGGATTCGGCTTCGGCCCGGGCCGCCGTGAGGCGGGCTCCCGCCAGATCCTCGGCCGCCTTTTTCTCGGCTTCAGCCGCTACTGTGACGCGGGTGGCATCGCGCTCCGCCTCCTGGCGGGCGGAAATGACTTCCACTTCCCGCATGCGGTTGGCTTCTGCGATCATGCGCACGCTGATCACATTTTCCTCCTCCTTCACTTTTTCGGCCAGGGCCTTGGAGGCCTCGGCTTCGGCCTTGGATTTGGCTTCGCTCTTCTGGGCGATATTGATGGCAGCCTCCTGCTGGGAGATTTCCACCGCCTGGCGGCGGGCGATGTCCGCCGTTTCGAGCTGGCGTGTTTTCTCGAGGTTGGACTGCTCGATTTCGCGTTCCTTGTTGATGTTTTGCAGGGCGATCTGTTTGGCCGCCATAATCTCGGACTCCTGGGCCTCGCGGTGGCGCATGGCCTGTTCGGTTTTGATGAGAGCTTCCTGTTCGGCTTTGCGCATGGAGACTTCACGCTCCTGGCTGAGCCGGGCGAACTCGCCTTCCTGACGGATGGTCAGGGACTGCTGTTCGGCCTCAAGGTTCTTGGCTTCGATGCGGATGCGGGTTTCCTGTTCGATCTTGTTGCGTTCTTCCCGCTTGGCTTCGGTGATGCGGGCGATGTTGGCGAGGCCCTGGGCGTCGAAGGAGTTGGTGGCATTGAAGTATTCCACACTGGTCTGGTCGAGCCCGGTCAGGGAGACGGATTCCAGTTCGAGGCCGTTTTTGGCAAGGTCTTCCGCGACCGTGGTCTGCACACTTTGCACAAAGTCGGCGCGTTTTTCATGCAGGGTCTGCATGTCCATGCCGGCCGCCACGGCACGCAGGGCATCCACAAATTTCCCCTGCAGGATTTCGCGGAGTTCCTCGGGATTCAGGGTTTTCGCCCCGAAGCTCTGGGCGGCCTGGGCGATGGCTTCGTTGTCCTTCTTGACCCTGACAAAAAACTCTGCTTTCACATCGGCGCGGATACGGTCCAGCGTGATCAGGGCCTCGCTGTTGGCGCGTTCCACCTGCAGGCGCAGCGTCATCATGTTCACCGGCGTGATCTGCTGGAAGATGGGCAGGACGATGGCTCCTCCGTCGGCGATCACTTTTTGTCCTCCCAGCCCGGTCCGGACAAAGGAGCTTTCCTTGCTGGCCCGCACATAAAACCGGGAAAGAATGCTCAAAAAGACCACCAGAATGGCCACTCCGGCGATGGCGGTCAGGATGCCGGTGTTGCTCAGCAGATCCATGATGCCCCCGCTGCTGACGGGACCTTCAATGTCTGTCTGGGCGAGAAACGGGAGCAGGAAATGCAAATTGGATAGGTTGCTCATGGGATGGAATTCAGGTTAGTGGTAAAGAGAAGGGGAAAGATCGGGATTGCTGTTTTTCACCCCGTAAAAGTGCCCGGTGGGACCGTCGCGGCGTTCCAGGATAATTTCCTGCCCCTGGGGCACGCTTTCCCCACTGGCAAAAGTCATCACATAATGGCTGCGTCCATCGGGACCGGTCACCTTGACTTCGGCGGCGCGTTCGGTGGAGGCCGTGCCGATGGTGACCACGCCGACCCGGCCGATCAGCAGATCGGGGGAAAACGAACTGGTTTCATCCTGCGGGAGAATCCTCGCCAGCAGCCGGTTGGTGAGTTTGAGCACCGGCAGGGCGGCGAAGAAAGCGATCAGCGCGGCCGCCCATGTCACCAGAGGGCCCGGTCCCGTCCAGCTTAAAATCCCCTGCAGGGTCATGCCGATGATGCTGAAGGCCCCCAGAAAGGCGCAGAGTGATACCAGCACCGGCACTTTGCCAATTTCCAGCCATGCCAGGAGAGGGCTGGCCATTCCGGTTTCGGGTTCCCCCGCGCTGTCTGCGGCGGCGTCAGATCCGTCAGGAAGTCCCAGCAAATCACTCAGGAAGTCGGACAGGCCCAGGCCCAGCAGCAGACTGATGCCTTCCAGCACGGCAAAACAGATCAGCACGGCGAAGGCCGCCGCAAAAACGGTATTGTGAGGAGCCAGCAACCAGGTCATAGGAATAACACGTGCACCTTGGCAGGGTGCAGCGATGTGGCGAGTATAATCGCCCAAAGCCATTGGAACATCAATATTTCCCTGCTCCCCGCCGGGGACCGCGCCGGAAAAACCGCCGGACCCCCGGGAAAAAACTTGCACCGGCCCAAACCAGCATTACTTTGCGGGGCAAAGTAATATTGCGAAACGACTGTATGAGCGAATCTGACCTCCATGCTGCCACTGCGCATCTGAAAACCATCCGGGCCCTGATGGAAAGGGCGACGGTTTACCGGGCGCTTTCCGCCCCGGCAGCGCTGGTGGCCGGCATCCTGACGCTTCTGGTCTGCGGGGTTCTGTTGCGGCAGGAGCCCTCTGCCCGGTTGTCTCCGGTGGGATTTACCTGGTTGTGGATTGGAGTCCTCGTGCTGGTCACCGGCTTCAACTTTGGCCTGCTGCAGCGCAGCGCCCGCCGCCGCGGGGATCCGTTTGCCAGTTCCGGGATGAAGTTGGCCCTGCGGGCGGTGGCTCCGCCTCTGACTGCCGGATTTGTCCTTGCGCTGCTGGCCGCTACCCGTTCCAGCCATTACACGGATGTGGTTTCCTCCTGGATCCTCTTCTACGGTTTGGGGCTCCTCGCGATGAATTCCTTCGCTCCCCGCTCGTTGCTGGTGCTGGGCATGGGCTTTTTTGTTTGCGGGCTTCTCTCGTTCCACCCGGCCGTCCGGGCTTTGGATGGGCGGCAGTGGCAGTCCGCCGTGGTTTACATGGCCATTACTTTTGGCGGGCTGCACATCATTTACGCCCTCTACGTTTTTGCCGGGCAGCGCCATCTGCCGGAACCTGATCCGCCCGGGCATGATTGACTTCTCCCAACTGGACAAAATCATCCACGAAAAGGGGCGGCTCTCGATCATGACCCTGCTGGCAGCGCGCGCCGACTGGTCTTTCCAGGATCTCAAATCCGAACTGAAAATGAGCGACGGAAACCTGATCACCCATCTGCGCGCCCTCTTCAAGGCCGGTTACACCACGGAAACCAAAGAAATGCTGGGCCGCCCCCAGACCCGTTATGCGCTCAGCAAAGCCGGACGCACCGCCTTCACCTCCTATCTGGATGTGCTGGAATCCATCGTCCGCTCCGCCCGTCCCGGACCCTGAGACCCCTTTTTTCCCTTATTACTTTGCATCACAAAGCGTTCATCTGGACGACCCGGAAATCCCGCTCCCTAATCCCAACCCCCAACCCCCACCTCCCACCCCTCATGACCATCACCCTCGCCACCCACTACGGCATGTGTTTTGGCGTCCGCGACGCCCTGCGCAAAACCCACGACCTCGCCTCCGGGGGACCGGCTACCGTGCTGGGGGAATTGGTGCACAATCCTGTGGTGCACCAGCATCTGGCTACCCTCGGTGTGCAGCGGGGTCATCTGGACCGGGTGGGGAGCAGCTCCACGGAACGGGTCATCATCACCGCGCATGGGGCGGCGGACCGCGACCGCAAGGCGTGGCAGCAGGCTGGTTATGCGGTCACGGACACCACCTGTCCGCTGGTGAAAAAAGCGCACAGCGCCCTTGCCGGTCTGGTGGCGGCGGGATGCCAGCCGGTGGTAATCGGGCAGGCCGGACATGTGGAAGTGCGGGGCCTGTGCGGCGATTTTCCTGGGGCCCTCGTGGTCGAGGATGAAACGGGGGTTGAGGCCCTTCCTTACCGGGACAAGTTCGGCGTGGTTTCCCAGACCACGCAGCCGATTGCCAGGGTGCTGGCCCTGGTGCAGTTGCTGCGGCAGCGGCATCCCGGGGCGGAAGTGAATTTCCGGGATACGGTGTGCCAGCCCACCAAGGACCGGCAGGAGGCCCTCGATAAACTTTGTCAGGAAAACGAGGTGCTCATTGTGATCGGCGGCCGCAACAGCAACAACACCCGTCAACTCAGTGAAACCGCCCGGCGGGCCGGCCTCACCGTGCATCAAATTGAAACGCCCGCCGACCTGCAGCCTGCATGGTTTGCCGGTGTGGACCGCGTCGGGGTCACGGCCGGCACCTCCACCTTGGACGAGACCGTGAACGCGGTGGTGGCCGCGTTGAAGCGGATCGACGCCGATCGCCGTGCGGCGGGCCCGACCGGGTGGATCGGCCCGGTCCTGCAGCGGACCGCTGCGGTCTTTTCTTGAAAATTCCCGCAAAGCCTGAATTCCCGCTGCCTTGGATTCCGCCGGAAACAAAACCGCTCTGCAAGTTGGTGAAGGTTTAATTTGCCGGATAAACCCCCGCAAGGTGGAGCAGGAGTAGATAGGGCGTGGAATTTGCCTGCCCCTGCCTACCGCGCCTCTTGAGGGACGTAGCTGGACCATATGAAAACATGGTTTATTACGGGGGCATCCTCAGGATTGGGCCGGGCCTTGGCGGAGGCCGCGCTCGTCAACGGGGATCAGGTGGCTTTGACCGCGCGGGACCCGGAGCGGGTGGAGGACCTCGTGCAGGCCTATCCGCTTCAGGCACGCGCTTATGCGTTGGATGTCACTTTTCCGGAAACCATCACGGCCGCGATCACGGATGCGCAGAAGGATTTTGGCAGGCTGGATGTGGTGGTGAACAATGCGGGATATGGATTGATAGGAGCTCTTGAAGACTGCAGCGACGAGCAGATCCTGCGGAATATCGCGGTCAACCTCACCGGCCCGCTCCACGTGATGCGGGCGGCGCTGCCAGGATTCCGGGCCCAGCGCGGCGGGCACTTTGTCAATATCGGAGCGGCCGCCGCGATCTCCAACTACGCCGGTTTCAGTGTCTACGGCGGGGCCAAAGCCGGCATGGAATTGGCCTCGGAAGCGGTGGCCGCCGAAGCCGCCCCTTATGGTGTGAAGGTCACAGTGGTGATTCCGGGGCCGTTCCGCACCGAATTTATCGCCCGGTCCCTCGACCGGGCAGCGCTGGCCAGCGGGGATTATGCGGCCACGGCCGGGAAGTTCCTGAGTTACCTGGAAAAGGTGGATGGCCGGCAGCCGGGGGATCCGGCCGCCGCGGCCCGCGCTATCCTGGCGGCGGTGGCCAGCGACAAACCGCCCTTCCGGCTGGTGCTGGGAAAATATGCCTGTCAAAAAGCCAGAAGGCAACTCGACAAGGAACGGGCGGAGCTGGATGCATGGGAAGCCGTGGGCCTGCCGACGGATTTCGACGCCTGATGCTTCCCGGCCACGAATTAATAGCAAAAAGCCCGATGAGCGCGGACTTGTAGTCCGCCCCGGCGGCCATGCTGCTCCCCAGGATTTTAGCGCGATCTTTTCATATCAAAGAGGACATTTAACGACATCTTTCCAGCCAACCGCACCTCGCACTAGCCGCACCGCATCAGGTCGTGACCCCATGCAACTTGACCATGGCCGCCGGGGCGGATTACAAATCCGCGCTACGGTTTGAGCGGCTTGAGATATTTTTGTGCGGTTTGACGACTGGGCGGGTTCCATGGAGAGACACATTGTTTATGGATCCCTGCGCCGCCCTGCTGCATACTTACGTGACCGGTCATTCGGAAGCGGCTTTCCGTGAGCTGGTGGAACGGCAGTTGGATTTGGTTTATGGGACGGCCTTGCGCCGGACGGGAGGGGACCACGGCATGGCCCGGGAGATTGCCCAGGTCGTGTTCATCGATCTGGCGCGGAAGGCGGCGGCGCTGCCCCGGGGCGTGGTGTTGTCAGGATGGCTGCACAAACACACGGGTTTTGTGGCTTCGAAAATGATCCGCACCGAACAACGCCGCCGCCAACGGGAACACACTGCTGCCATGAATTCTCCTGCTGATTCCGACGCTCAGCACGCCTTGTGGGAAAGCGTGGCCCCTCATTTGGACGAAGTGCTGGCCAAACTTCCGGAAGCCGACCGGGATGCGGTGATTCTGCGGTATCTGGAGGGAAGGGGCCTGCGGGAAGTGGGGAGCCTGCTGGGTGTTTCGGAGAACACGGCCCGGATGCGTGTCGCGCGCGCCCTCGAAAAACTACGTCAGATCTTCCAACGGCGCGGCGTGACCAGCACAGCGCTGCTTCTGGGCGGAGCCCTCGTTCTGGCCTCGCGGGCGCACGCGCCGACTGGTCTGGCTGGACCCCTGACCGGACTGGCGCTAAAGATGGCTCCCCTTTCCGGAGCGGCCGCCGGCACGGCCACCGTGGCCGCGTCAGCGGGGTGGCTCGCCAAGGGAGCGGCCGTAGTCCTTGTGGCGGGAAGTGTGGGAACCGGAGTTTGGTGGTTGTGGAAACCGGCGTCCGGGGCAAGACCTCTACAGACCATTCAGGAAGAAAACCGGTCCGGACCGGTGGTGTATGACCGCCGGGACCACGAAGCCGTGGAGCTTTCCGCGTTGCCTCCCCCGGCGGCGGGCCCCGATCCTCAAGCGCTTCAAGCCCAAGTGATTGCGGCGCCGGTAGCGGTGGGGGTGCCGGTTTCCACCCTATTGGCAGACGGCGAGGTGGGGTGGCACCTGGGCGTCATGCCCGCCGTGATGAAATTCGACAAGGAACTCCTCAGCGTGCGAGCCCGTCAGCCGGTGGTGGTGCTTTTCCGGAATGAAAAATGCCCCCTGCAGCACAACTTCCTGCTGGTGAAGCGCGGGAAGGCCGCAGCGGTGGGAGCCTTGGCGGATGCCATGCTGACGGATCCGGATGCCAGGGCCCAATTCTATCTGCCGAAAAGCCCGGACATCCTGGCGCAGAGCAGCCGGCTGGTGGGGATCGGGCAGTCGGATCTGATCCGGTTTACCGCGCCTGCGGAGCCGGGCGACTATCCGTATCTGTGCAGTTTCCCGGGCCACTGGCGGCTGATGCAGGGCATCCTGCGGGTGGTGCCCTGAGAGCGGTTGAGGGCACGGAAGTCCGGACCGGTCATCCTGAAAAGAGACTCTTCCCTTTTGCCGTTTCGTTTGCTACGCTGGCCGTCCCCCTTTGTTATGAAGCTGACTCTTCCTGCCCTTGCCCTGCTCCTCGCCTTTGCCCCAGCGGCCCCAGCGGCCTTCATGATCTTTCCGGAAGGGGGGCCAGCCGTCGAGGGGGGAGTCAAGGATGCCCTTGAGGCCTACAAAAAAGGCGAGTTTGCGCAAGCCATCAAAGGATTTTCCGCCGAGGCCGACCGGGGAGACAAGGACGCCCAGTTTGCCCTCGGGCGGATCTACCAGGAAGGATCCGGGGTGGCCCAGTCGTTGCCGAAGGCCGAGGAAAACTACCGCAAAGCCGCCATTGGCGGGCACGTCAATGCGCAGGCAAATCTGGCCATCATCCTATTGAATACCCAGCGCGCGGAAGAGGGCATCGAATGGCTGGACAAAGCGGCCAAGGGTGGGTCGGCCCGGGCCATGGTTCTGATGGGCAATCTTTCCCTGACCGGCACCGGCATGAAAAAGGATGCCGCCGTCGCCAAAAAATGGCTGGAGCAGGCGGCCGAAGCCGGCGATGCCGAAGCCTGGGAGTCGCTCAGTGTGATGTATGAAGCCGGGGAAGGGGTGGCCAAAAATCCTGCCAAATCGATCGAACTTCTCGAAAACGCGGCCAAACGAAACTCCGTCAAAGCCCTGCTCCGCCTTGCCGTGAAACACCTTCAGGGCGATGGAACGCCGAAAAACGGACCTAAAGCCGTCGAGTATCTCACCCGTGCGTCGGATCTGGGATCGAGCGACGCGCAAACCGCCTTGGGCACCATGTATGAAACCGGAGAAGGCGTGGAGAAAAAGCCCGCCGAAGCCGTGAAGTGGTTTACCAAGGGCTCAGAGGCCGGTGACCCCAATGCGGCCCTCAAGCTCGGCGTGGTTTTTTCCGAGGGAGCCGAGGGCGTGGAAAGAGACGACAAAAAGGCCATGGAATGTTTCCAACGCGCCGCCGACCGCGGCCAGACCGTGGCCATGTATAATGTGGGAACCTACTACGAAAAAGGCCGCGGGGTCGCTGCCAATGCCGTGGAATCCCTCAAATGGCATCTCAAGGCCGCCCTCGGAGGGCTTAACCTCGCGCAACGGGAAATCGGACTGCGTTACCGGGAAGGCCGCGGCATGCCGAAGGACTCAGTGGCCGCCATGTCATGGTTGGGCCGGGCGGCGGCTTCCGGCGATGCCGCTGCGGCTCTGGCGCTGGCAGACATGCTCCTCACCGGGGAAGGCGGCATGCCCCCCGATCTCAAAAACGCCATCGCCATCCTCACCCGGGCTTCCGAACTCGGGCTGGCCCCGGCCCAAGTCCGCCTTGCGGAAGTCTATGCCTCCGGAGTCGAAGGCCGTCCCGACCTGATCCGCGCTTACGCCCTGACCCTCGCGGCCGGCAAGGACTTTGAGCCGGCTGCCAAACTCAAAGCCGAACTCGAAAAGAAAATGAGCAAGGAACAACTCGCCGAAGCCGCCAAGGAATACGAGCGGCTTAAGGCCCAACCCGCCCCGGCCGCTGCGGAAGGCGCGAAGGAAGCGCCGAAGAAATAAACAGCAATCGCCTTTCCTTGTCCTTGGGTCACACCAGCTTTTCCTTCAGGGCCTTGGCCACGGCTCCGGTGCGGGTGTTGACTTCCAGCTTGGTGTAGATGCTGCGCAGGGCGGCGTCCACGGTGTGGAAGTTCATGTCGAGGACATTGGCAATTTCCTTTTTGGTCAGGCCTTCCACCATCTTTTCGAGGACCAGCTTTTCACGTTCGCTCAGACCGTAGTCGGTTTTGGCTGGAGCCATGCGGCTGAACATTTCCAGCACGCGGCGGGCGATGCTGGGCGTCATGGGAGCACCCCCGGCATCGGCTTCCCGGATGGCGGCGGTGATCTGGGTAGCATCCGCACTTTTTAACAAATACCCGGCGGCTCCCGCACAGATGGCGCGGAAGACTTTGTCTTCGTCCTCGAAGGCGGTCAGGATAATCACCCGGGTGTCCGGCGCGACCTCGCGCACGGCGGTGAGGAATTCGATTCCATTCATGCCCGGCAGCCCAACATCCACAAGGATGGCGCGGGGTTTGGTTTGGGATTTCAGGGAACGCAGCGCATCTTCCGCCGTGGCGAAAATATGGGTGCAGGCCATGCCTGGAGTGCCGTTGAGCAATCGCGACACCGTATTGCGGAACGGAGCGTAATCTTCCACCAGCCAGACAGTGAGCGGAGCAATTTCAGGTTTCGACATGGGAGTGCGGGTCTGAGACGCAGCCTACGCCGGGGTTCAGGCATACGCAAAGACGGGCTTTGATGCCGGGCATCGCGGATGAGGCCCATTGACCCGCCGGGGCCCTACCCCGGAGGACGGCGCAAAAAAGCCGGGCAGGAGGAGACCTCCGCACCCGGCTTGGAAGTGGGGCACCGCAGGAGTTATTCTTCTTTGGCTGCTTTGGCTTTGCCTTTTTTCCTGGCTTTCAGCGCCGTCATGCTCTGCAAAATGCCTTCCAGCGCCTTGGCGTGTTTTTTCTCGGCGGCTCCGCTTCCCCAGTAGAGCAGGGTGATGACCTGATCCGCGCCCACGTCAATGAAGCTCAGGCTGATCCGGCAAGGGCCGTCCTCGTCCGTCCCGTCCCAGTTGATGCCGGAGACCTTCATTCCGTTGATCTCCCCTTCGTTTTTCTTCTCGGTATCGGCTTTGATTTTCACCCCTTCCGTCACGAGGTATTCGATGGTTTCGTCGACGCTGTCCTCGATGGTTTCAGAGTCGTCGGTTTGGGCATAAAGCTGAATGCCTTCATCCCCGGAAACCCCGTCCACGGACTCCGGCGCGTGAGTCACGGTCCAATCTTCAGGAAAGGTGATGGCAAAAAGCGGGGAGGTTTTGGGAATCTGATATTCCGTCGCGAAAAGGGGAAGCAGCAGGGCTCCGAGGAGACCAAGAATCACGGGAGAGGTTTTCATAGAGGGATGGATGCCCAGAAGGGCACCGCACCTAAATCCACAACCGCCATAAATACAATACCTACTTTAAAAATATACCTCGTTTGATTTTTAGCCCCAAAGAGGTGAGGGATAAGTCCCGGCATCGATGATGGCTTGCAGGCTCTGCTGAACGTGGGCCTTATCTTCCTGATAAGTGACCCCAAACCACTGGGCCCGGGTGGGCAGGACGGCGCAGGTGGCAGTGCCCGCCTTCAGCATCCCGTCCACGGCGAGGGGAATGTAGAATTCCGCTTTAGGATCCAGGAGGTGGGTGGTGAGAAACTCCTCCAGTCCGGCAGCGAAACCGGGAAATACCGCTGGCTGGAAGCCCCACATGTTCATCGAGACGGTTTCATTGCCGGTCAGAGCTTGGACGGGCCCGTCCGGCGGCCGGTTTTCGGCCCCTTCGGGGGTTTGATAGATATCGGTCAGCTCCTCGACGGACTGCAGCAGGCCGTCCGGGGTGGTGCGGCAGAGGCCGCGGGCCACTTTGCCGTGCTCGGACAGCGTGCGGTTCAATTCATACCCGCACATCGCCAGGGCCAGAGGGCCGTTGGCAGGGATCGGCGGGCGGAGAAATGCGGCCATGGCTTCGAAGGCTTCCAAGCCGTAGAAGTCGTCCGCATTGATCACACAAAACGGCTCATGGATTTCCTCCCGGGCCGCCAGCACGGCATGGCCGGTGCCCCATGGTTTGGTCCGGCTGCCGGGCAGGGTGAACGGCTCCGGGATGTCCGCAATGTCCTGATACACCAAGGCCACGGGGAGGTGCGGTTCCAGCCGGGACACCACCCGCTCGCGGAACACGGCCTCGCCTTCCCGGCGGATGATAAACACCACCCGCCCGAAACCCGCGCGTTTGGCATCAAACACCGAGTAATCGAGAAGGGTCTCGCCGTGGGGACCCATGGCGTCGGTTTGTTTGGAGCCGCCGCCGTAGCGGGTGCTCATGCCGGCAGCGAGAACAAGAAGGGCGGGCTTCATGGGGAGAGGTCAGGGGAGGGGAGGGGAGAGCGTTGAACTTTGAACGTTGAACTTTGAACTTTGAACTTTGAACTTTGAACTTTGAACTTCGAAGAGGGGAGGGTAGAAGGGGTGGAATCTGATCGCTATCGAAACTTGACGGGAAGGCGGGGCGGGAGTGAGTGGGGGATGGCACGTGATGGTTTGCAATCCTGGTCTTGGGCTCCGGTCGGAGCGGCTTTGCTGCTGCTGGCAGGGACGACGTGGCTGTTTCTGAAACTGCGGCAGACGCCGGTGGAACCGGCGCCGCCTCCGCTCGCACCGTCCATGACGGCGGCGCGGGAGGAGGTGATCGGGATGTCGGTGGAAGGCCGGCCGCTGACTTGTTATTGGTTTGGGACCGGGGGACCGCTCTGGTTCATCAAGGCCTCCATTCATGGCACCGAAGGAGAGGGGACTCCCCTGACCCAGCGGCTCATGGAATGGCTGGAGTCGCACCCGGATGCCTGGCAGGGCCGCCGGGTGGTGGTGATGCCGGTGGCCAATCCGGATGGCCTCGCGGCCGGAAAACGATTTAATGCGCGCGGGGTGGACCTGAACCGGAACTTCCCGGCAGGAAACCGGGAGGACAAAGCGCGTTTTGGTCATGAAGCCCTCTCCGAACCTGAAGGCCGGGCGCTCCACGACTTTATCCTGCGGGCCCAGCCGGACGTCATTGTGGCCATTCATCAGCCGCTCGATTGTGTGGACTACGACGGTCCCGAACCGGCCCGGGCCCTTGCGGAGCGTTTGTCCCGGACCACCGGATTGCGGGTGGAAAAGCTGGGAGCCCGTCCCGGTTCGCTGGGGGCATGGTTCGGCGAAACCCTCGGCCGGCCCATCCTGACGTTGGAACTGCCCCGGGCGTCCGTGCCCGATCCTGACAAGGTATGGCGGGACTATGGGCCGGGACTGGTGGATCTCCTATCGGACGGGGCCAGCGGCCTCTGACGCCGCAGGCCCGGATCCATCGTAGCATGGGTGTGTCGCAGACCACCCGTGTGCCTTGCCATGGTCCACGTTACTCTCCCCGGCACGACCACGACTCGCCTGCGGCAGAGTCATGCCACGATTCTCAAACCAAGGTCGTGGCCCCATGCAGCCGTCCCCCATGCGGAGGATTGCCCTTTTCCGGCAAAACGGGTAAGGCAGGGCGTTTATTCCGCCCGCCATGACCTGCCGCCTTCCTTTGTTTTCCCTTTTGCTGGCCCTTCCAGCCCAGACAGTTCTTGCCGCAGAACCGGTGCCGCCGGCTCTTTTCACCCTGTCAGACCCGAACCTCGAAATCACGGTCTGGGCGTCGTCGCCGCTGCTGTTCAATCCCACGAACATCGACATCGACAAGGACGGCTGCATCTGGGTGGCCGAAGGCGTCAACTACCGGAAGAATTTCAACCGCAAGCCGGAGGGCGACCGCATCATGGTGCAGCGCGACAACGACGGCGACGGCAAGGCGGACGAATCCTGGCCGTTTGTGCAGGAACCGTTTCTGCGCGCGCCGCTGGGCGTGGCGGTGATCGGGAACAAGGTGGTGGTGAGCATGGCTCCGGATCTCGTGGTTTACACGGATGTGGACGGCGACAAGAAATTCGATCCCGCCAAGGGCGACACCCGCGAGGTGCTCCTGACCGGATTTTTTGGACGGAACCACGACCACAGCCTGCACAGCGTCACGGTGGGTCCTGACGGAAAATGGTATTTCAGTGCGGGGAACTGCGGAGCGAAATTCACTGACAAATCCGGCAAAACCTTCCGCATCGGGGCCAAACAAAACACCTCGTGGTGGCCGAAGGATCCCAATCTCCCGGACGGCGATCCCAACGAGGTCGCGGGTCAGAAAAGCGACGACGGCAAGGTGTATGTCGGCGGGTTCATCGCCCGCATGAATCCTGACGGAACCAACGTGGAAATCCTCGCGCACAACCTGCGCAATTCCTACGAAAACTGCGTTACCAGTTTCGGTGATATCTTCGCCAGCGACAACGACGATCAGCCCGCCTGCCGCGTCTTCGGCGTGCTGGAAGGCGGGAATTACGGGTTCGCCAGCGCCGACGGCTCGCGTCCCTGGCAGGCGGACCGCCGGCCGGGTCAGGACATCAAAACCGCGACCTGGCGTCAGGAAGACCCCGGCGTGGCCCCGGCCGGCGATGTCTACGGCGGCGGCGCTCCCACCGGGATTGTCTTCTATGAAAACGGTGCGTTGGGCGAAAAACACGAAGGCACCCTGCTCGTCTGCGAATCGGCTAGAAACACGATCTTCGGCTACAAACCCCAGCCGGACGGCGCGGGATGGAAACTGGAGCGGTTTGATTTCCTGACCACCAACAAGGAAGGCAAAGTCATTGGCACCGACTACACCGGCGGCAACCAAACCGCCCGAGCCGACGACACCAAAACCCTCTTCCGTCCCTCCGACATCGCGGTCGGCCCGGACGGCGCGCTCTACATCTCCGACTGGTATGACCCCCGCACCGGCGGCCATGCGGATATGGACGAGAGTGTGTCAGGAACCATCTACCGCGTCGCGCCCAAGGGGTTTAAATCCGTGGTGCCGAAGTTCGATGTGGCGACGGTGGAGGGGGCGATTGAAGCCCTGAAAAGCCCAGCGGTCCATGTGCGGGCGTTGGGGGTCGATACAATCCGGCAAAAAAGTGTGCTCCATACAGACACCATTCCCGCTCTGTATGAGAAATTCCTGGACACCGAGGTGAATACTCATGTCAGGATGAGAGTTTCGCATCTTTACGACATCCTGTTTAAGGGCCGGGGGGAAGACATCTTTATTCCTGACTTTCTCAGGAAGATCCATGAGGGTAACCTTCGAAAATTTGACAAGAAAAACCCATTTTGGAAATCAGCTATTAATCCAACCTCAATCCGGTTGTTTGAATATGCGTTAGATGAACGGTTTTTTTCCAAAGACACTTCGCCTGATGCAGCTGTAATCATTCTGACAATGTTGGCGTGCCAAATGGAACTAAATAAAGTCAAACTGAAAGGAATTCTAAATTCAGCCCAAAATTTGGAACTATTTTCGGCACAGTTGCTAGAAGCTTGGGGGCTTGCCTGCCAAGACAACGAGGCTTACATCTTCGATAAAATTCACGCAAACCTTGGCGACCCCGACCCCCTGAAATGGACCGAAAAGTTCGCCGCCCTCGCGTGGCGGCTGCACCCGCCCGAAAGCATCCCTGCCTTCAAAACCCGCGCTCTTTCCCCGGCCCTGCCGCTGAAGGCGCGGAAGGACGCGCTGACGGCGATTGGGTTCAACACCGGCGCGGACGCGGCGCAGGCGATGCTGGCGATTGCGGAAGCTCTCGGTTCCAGCCCGGCGGCAGGCACCCCGGAGGCGGCGGTGAAGGATACCGCGTTGTGGTGGTTGCTGAACCGGAAGGACAATGTGTGGAAGGACCACGGCCTGGCCGCCGCGTTGAAGGAAAAGGGGGTATACGATCCTGACAAGATTGTCCTGACAGCGGTGAACCTGCCGGACCCGCCGCCCGCCGCTTTCGCGGTGGAGGACGCACTGAAGCTGGCCGGCGATGCCACCCGCGGCGCGGCGGTGAGTCAGCGTTGTTATATGTGCCATCAGTTCAGCGGCAACGGGGTGGAATACGGCCCGGACATGACGACATGGGGCCGCACCCAGGGCACGGAAGTCATTTTGCGCAGCCTGATCCACCCGGATGCGGACATCGCCCACGGCTTCGCCGGCACCCGGATTGAAACCACCGACGGCCTGCTGATCGACGGCCTGATCCTGACCGATGCCGACCCTGTGATCATCCGCAGCATGGGCGGCCTGACCCAGACCGTGCCCAAAGCGAAGGTAAAATCCAAAAAAGCCCTGGGCCACAGCCTGATGATGAGCGCCACCCAACTGGGTCTGACGGCGCAGGAGTGCGCCGACCTCGCGGCGTTTTTGAGAAAGTAGCCCGTAGCAAGGCCCGTCCCGGCCTTGAGCAGCTTTCTGGTCATCTCCGGATCCAAAGGCAGCACAAACCATAGCTCTGCTCAAGGCCGGGACGGGCCTTGCTACGTTGGGCACCGGCAAACCGCTGATTGAAGGTCACGGCGCCCGGCCGGCGCAACGGCGTGACAGGCAATTTGGACTGCGCGCAGCTTGCTGCCGCTATCGAAAGCGGGTTGTCCCGCGACGGATCACGCTAAGGCAGCTTCCTTCGCACCCCCCCTCGGAAAACGGCAGCAAGCTGCCTGTGGAAAAGCGGCGGCAAGCCGCGCGCACTTCAAACAGTTGCCTCTGATATTACGGAAATCCTAAAATTTTATGGAAATCACCTTGATTTTATCTATAGTTTTTATTACAGTTCTGGAAATGAAGACTTTTCCGCTTACTATGTGCCGTGTCCTGGGCATGAGCACGCTCGCCTTTGGGCTGAGTTCCTGCAGCCTGTTCAAGAATGGCAAGTATGCCTCGCAGTGGGAGATCCAGTCGGAGGTGCCTGCCAGTTTGAACAGTGGGGAAGCCACGGTGCCTGGTCCGGTGCCCACCCACACGGTGCAGAGCAATCTTTCGGGAGCGGACCAACTGGCACTGGCAGACGGCAGCCTGCTGGACCTGCCCATGACCGAGAATGGCGGCCTTGTGGACGTGCCAAAGCCCGACTGGGCCATGACCACGGGGCAACCCGGGCAATCGCCGGTCGAGCTGTTGAGTGTTCCGGGCCACGGGCAGGCGACTGATTTGCCCATGGCGTCCTACACCAATGCCGATCTGAGCAACCTCCTGCCCGCTCCTCCGCCGCCTGTGACGGAGGAAGACTTGGTGCTGGCCCCGGGAGCCTTGGCCCCTGAGGTGGCCGAGATTCCAGCGGGAGACCTTCCATTGACGGGAGCGGCTCCGGATTCCTTGGGCACGGCCACCCGGGAAACCGTGGTTTCCGCAGAACACTCCTCCACCGGTCCCACCATTCCCCTGCTTTACGGCCAACTGGACTTGAGCGCCTTTCTGAATCCGGCGCTGTTTGCTCCGAGCGTGGCTCCCACCACGGCGTCGGCGCAGTAGGACGGGATAGGCATTTCCAAAAAATGGGGGTGGCAGCGAAGGGCGGCCACCTCCATTTTCCCTTCATGCTGCATGTGGTCCTGATCGAACCGGAGATTCCACCCAACACTGGAAACATTGGCCGGCTCTGTCTCGCGGCGGGCGCGGCCTTGCATCTGGTGGGGCCGCTGGGTTTTTCCATCGATGACCGCACTCTGAAACGGGCCGGCCTGGATTATTGGAAGGAAGTGGACTGCCGCCGCTGGCCGGATTTGGCCGCGCTCCAGGCCTCGGCCAACCCGGGGGCCCGCTTTTTTTTCCTGACCACCAAAACCAACCGGGCCTACTGGAATGAAACCTTCCGCGACGGGGATTACCTCGTGTTTGGCCGGGAAAGCAAAGGGTTGCCAGAAGCGCTCCTCGCCGCCCACCCGGACCAGTGCCTCACCATCCCCCAGCAGGGGGTGCGCAGCCTGAATCTGGCGACCGCAGCGGGGATCGTGCTTTTCGAGGCGGTGCGACAGCTCCGGCAGGGGTGATTTCTCCACGGTCGCTGCTTCGCTGAGCCTTTCCCCGAAAGCGCAAGGCGATGGGCAAAGCCCCGGCAGAAAAACCGGTTTGCTTTCATGGGGCGCTGCGTTACGCAGAACACCGCACCCCTTTTATGAAAGCCATCCTAGCCCTCGAAGACGGCGTCCATTTTTTCGGTGAATCCTTTGGAGTCACCGGCAGCACCTCCGGCGAGGCTTGCTTCAACACCAGCATGACGGGTTATCAGGAGGTGCTCACGGATCCGTCCTACCGCGGCCAGATCGTGGCCATGACCTACCCGATGATCGGAAATTACGGGGTGAGCAAGGCGGACGATGAATCCTTCCAGCCCCATGTGCGCGGATTTGTGGTGGAAGAACTCTGTCCTGTGCCCAGCAATTGGCGCGCGGAGGACAGCCTCGACGGGTATTTTAAAAAGTGGAATCTGATGGGCATCCAGGGCATCGACACCCGGCGTCTCACCAAACACCTCCGCACCCGCGGAGCCATGCGCGCTTTTTTAAGCACCGAAGTCCTTGATCCTGCCGAAGCTACCTCCCGGGCCCTCGCCACGGCACCCATGGCCGGGAGCGATTACGTCAAGGAAGTCAGCACCGCCGGCAACTACGTCTGGGACCCGCAAAGCACGGAGAGCCAGGAGTGGCTCCTGCCCAATGCGGACGGGCCGGTAATCAAGGAACTGCCCGACCCGAAATACCGCGTGGTGGCTTATGATTTTGGAGTGAAACGGAATATTCTGCGCCGCCTCCGGCAGGAAGGGTTCCATGTGGATGTCGTCCCGGCGGCCACCACGGCGGCGGAAATTCTGGCCCTGAAACCCGACGGCGTCTTTCTTTCCAATGGTCCGGGCGACCCGGCGGCTTTGGATTACATTCACAAGGAGGTGAATCAACTTGTCGGCAAAACCCCGCTTTTCGCGATCTGCCTCGGGCATCAAATTCTGGGGCACGCCTTTGCCGGCAAGACCTTCAAGCTCAAGTTTGGCCATCGCGGCGGCAACCAACCGGTGCAGGATCTGCGCACCGGAGCGGTCGCCATCACCAGCCAAAATCACGGATTCGCGGTCGACCCCGACTCCCTGCCTTCAAATGTGGAAGTCACCCACCTCAACCTGAACGATCAGACGGTGGAAGGCCTGCGGCACAAGGAAGCCCCGGTCTTCAGCGTGCAATACCATCCCGAAGCCGCGCCCGGTCCCAATGATGCCCGTTATTTTTTCAAGGATTTTGTGGATTTGATCGAAGCTTCCCGCTGAGGCAGGCCCCCCACACGCCCTTCTCACTCTTCCGGAACCGCGTTGCGCTAGCCCGTTGATCCAACGGCTGCTAGTTCAATCTTCCGCTTCATTGAAGAAATCCGCCGTGCGGATCGGATTCGCCCGCATCAAAAAGCTTGCCATCCCGCCCCGGTTTCCAGTATGTGTCCCTTTGGTTTACCCCGGTCGCCCCATGAAACCATTTTCACGCATCCTGAATCCCGGCCTCATCGCGGCCGTGGTAGCTGGATGCGGGATAAGCTCTGCGGAAGCCCAAGCCGAACCCCAAGGCAACCCGGCTCCCGTGTTTACCCTGCGCCCGGCAGTCGTGATTTCCATGCCCACGGAGGCAGGCAAAGTCTATCAACTCCAGACATCTCCTAATCTGGAGACATGGAAGGATCACGGCGCGCCGGTTTTTGGAGATGGCACGCCCATCCAGCAGCCCATGATCGGTGCAGGCCATGAGTTCTTCCGCCTCAAAGTCCTCACCCAACCCGCCATGGGCTTGGCCCCATGGTCGCCGGCGGGACAGAACTATGTCTTCAATGAAGGTCATCGCATCGTGCAAACCAGTTTTGCCGCCGATGGACACGGGACTTGTCAGTCCGGGACGGCTCCCACGCCCCACGCGTGGACGTGGCAACGCACCAGCTTCTCGGAGGCGCGGGCGGAGTTGACCCTTCCAGAGGACACCCGGGAAGTGCTGTATCTTACGTTCAGCGCCCCGCAGGCCGGCCGGTTCGTCCGCTGGGTCTACCAAGGGGATGATTTTGTGGAGACCTATGCCGGGAGTTTTGGTCCGCAGCCGGCACAAACCGCAGCCGGCACGGGTCCTCTGGTTCCCGCATCCCTCAACGGGCGAACTTTGGCTTTTTGTGATCAACCCACGGGAGGTAGCCTCACGCTGAATAGCAGCACTACCGGCACGCGTTTGCTGGAGGGAGCCTCTCTGACATTTCACGGGAATTGGCTGGTGACGGGTATCAATTCCGCGCGGATCACCGCCACCTTCAGCCCCACACACGGGGAAGAATACCGGTTCACCTTCACGACTCCCACCTGCGGGCGTTTTACCCGTCAGACTTTCACCGAGGGCATTTTCCGTGACGCGGATGAAGGCACATTTTGCCTGACCAATCCTCCCTGACCAAAGGCCGGGGACCCGGCACGGGCATCCTCTGATTGCGTTAGAAGGATAACCGGGCCGAGATTCCCACAAACGGGGCCGGCTTGATCCGGTCTTTGGCCAGTTCCACAGCCTGGTCATTCCGCAGGGAATACTCATGGAAAGCCACCCCGCCTTCGAGGGACAGGCTCATGGAAGGGATGGGGGTCCATTTCAGTCCGGCGGCGGCCCGGAATCCCTGATCCGAGAAGGATTCCACTTCGGAGCCGGGACGCCGTTCCAGCAAGGCTCCATCGGGATCAAATTCGCCGCGCAGATACACCGCCCATTCCGGACTCAGGGTCCTCTCCGCCCGCAGGTCCAAGCCATACAGCGTGACTTTCAGCGCCTCCGAGGCCTGCCAGTCCAGTCCAAGCGCGGGCACCACCAAGGCATCCTCATTGAGCCGGGACAAATATAAGCCGCCCAGGCCCACGGTTAACGTGGGCGAAAATTTATAGCTGAGCATCGCCAGCCCGCCGCCATTCAAGCTGTCCGAAAAGGAAGCGCCATCCTCCCAACTGCCCCCGCCGAGCACCCCAACGGTGGCCGTCCAGGATTCGTTGAAGTCCCCATTCAAAGTCAGCAGGCCGCCCACGTTCCAGGTCTGCAGTCCGTCCCCGCCAAAAGGATCACTGGAATAATCCGTCCATCCTCCCCGGAGCACGCCGATCAGCTTCCAGCGCTCGCTCAGCGGAACAAACAGAGGCACCGACAATCGGGTGCGGATGATGTCACCGCCGGGGCCGGCCGGACTTTCCTCCGCAAACTCAAACTGGGTGCCCAGTTCAGCGACAAATCGCGGGGACGATTCGGGTGCCGTCGCCGGCGTCACAGGGAGGGAGCCGGCGCGGGCCAAAGTCAGCATCCCGGCAAGGGCGACCAAAACAAACCAAGGCGCGGGGGGAGAAGGAGTAATCATGCAGCTTTAAGAACGTTGCGGCCCCGCTGTTAGATGCGAAAAAGTAAACTCCTGCGCGGGATCAGCTCCTGCCGCCTGCCAGAGGGCAGGGATCAGGCGGTGCCATAGCGTTTCAGAATTTCCAGGGGGATGACCTCAAGGGCTCCTTCCGCGGTGCCCAGCAAACTAACCGGGGGCGCACACCCCGCCCGCTCCGCTTCCAGCCACCGTGCCGCACAGACACACCAACGGTCGCCGGGTTTCAGGCCCGGAAATTCATACTGGGGCAGGGGCGTGCTCAGGTCATTTCCCCGCTGCAGGGAAAAGGCGAGGAACTCTGCGGTAACTTCCGCGCATACCGTATGGGATCCAGTATCCTCCTCACAGGTGCGGCACAGGCCATCACGGAAGAATCCCGTCAACGGATCGACACTGCAGGACCTCAGGGCGGTGCCCAGCACATTTTTGGCTTTCATGGGCAGAGCCCTAAAGCCATGGGGTCATGGAATAAAGGCCAAAGGCGGGGGAAAGCCGAGGGCGTCAGCGATGGGCAAGGGCCGGATCTCCTGACAAGTCAACCCTGCCTTATTTGACCGGGACCAGCCGCACCTCGAAAATTTCCGGCCACCACTTGCCGGTGATGAGCAGGCGGCGGGTTTCCGGATGCCATGCGATCCCATTGAGCACCTGCTCCGGCGTGCTGCGCCGCGCCGGAGGGAAGACGGCCGTGCAGTTGATCACCCCCGTAGCCCGGCCGGTGACCGGGTCCAGCCGCGCGATCAGGTCCGCTCCCCACATGTTGGCGTAGATTTCACCGTCAATGTATTCCAGTTCGTTCAAGTGGCCGACTGGCTTCCCCTGATGGGTGGCGTCAACAGTCCGTGTCACCTTGAACGTGTCAGGATCAATGAAGCGCAGGCGGTTGGTGCCATCGCTGAGAATGAGCGAGGTGCCATCGGTGGTCAATCCCCAGCCTTCGCCGGTGTAGCGGAATTCACCGGTCTGTTTCAGGGTCGCGGCGTCATAGATAAAACCCACCTGGTCCTTCCAGGTGAGTTGATAGAGCTTGCCCTTCAGCAGGGCGAGGCCTTCCCCGAAATAACGGGCCGGCAGATCCACCTTCTGCAGCACTTTGCCCGATTTCAAATCCACCCGGCGCAGACTGGACTGGCCGTGCATGCCGGTGCTTTCCAGCAGGGTGCCGGCGTTTTCGAATAACAATCCCTGGGTGAAGGCCTTGGGATCATGGGGGAACCGGTTGACGATTTCCACATCATAATTGGTGAACGGTTTGGCTGCCACCGCCGCAGGGGCGGGCGGGGCTGCCGGGGCAGGGGCGGCAGGCGCGGCGGCTGGCGTTGCTGCATGGCCGGTTCCGGTGCCAAGCCAAAATCCCGCCCCCAACACCGTGGCCATCAGCCAGGTGGCAGAAAATGGCGGGAGACTTTTCATCTGAAAATCCCGTTAGTCCGCACTGACGCCAAGGAGTTCGAGGAGGCGGCCGAGGTCATCGTTGCCGTAATACTCGATTTCGATCCGGCCCTTCTTTTCCCCGTGATGGACACTGACGCTGGTGGCCAGCTTGTGGCGGAGATTGGCTTGGATACGCTGGATGGCTGCTGCGCTGTCACGCGGGGTGCTGCTAGACGGAGCGGTGCCGTCGGCGGACGGCTTGCCGGACTTTCCGGGCTGGCCTGCGAGGTGTTCCGCCTGGATCAATTTCTCGGTGGCCCGCACCGTCAGGTTCTGGCGCACCACCTTGTCGGCAATCAATGCCTGCAGCGCCGCATCCCGCAGCCCCAGAATGGCCTTGGCATGGCCGGTGGTGATCAGTCCCTGGCTGAGCAGCGATTTCACCTCCGGAGCCAGATCCAGCAGGCGCATCGCATTGGCCACGGTGGCCCGGTTTTTCCCAACCCGTTGGGCGATGTCCTCCTGACGCATCGAAAATTCCTTGGAAAGCCTCGCGTAGGCCTCCGCTTCCTCAATCGGATTGAGGTCCTCGCGCTGCAGGTTTTCGATCAGGGCCATCTCCAGCACCTCGCGGTCGCTGGCCTCGCGTTCGATGACCGGCACTTCCTTGAGCCCCAGCATCTCCGAAGCCCGGAACCGCCGTTCGCCCGCGATCAATTCCAGCGAGCCATTCACCCTGCGCACCGTCAGGGGCTGGATGATCCCATGCTGCCGGATGGAATCCATCAGCTCCGTCAGTTGTTCCTCGCGGAAAGTCTTCCGCGGCTGCATCGGACTGGGGGTGATCGCGGTTAGGAGAACCTTCACCACCCGGTCTCCGGCGGGGATTTCAGCAGCGGCGGGGGGAGAGGATGGCACGGGGGCCGCTCCGGGGGCGAGCACAGGGGCCGCCGCTCCGCGGCGGGACGCCCCACTGATAAGGGCCCCTAGTCCCTGGCCGAGAGCATTTTTTGACATAAGGACGCAGCTTAGCGGTCCGCAGGCGGTTTTCCAGCAAAAGAATCGGGGGAGAAATGGTTCATCCGGGAAATCAGGGTATCCTTATGTTGAAATCGGGGGTTTAATCGAGTTCCCAGCATACTGCTGCGATTGCATTGACCGCCGATGTCAGGAGGGATGGGAATGAAACATTTTTCAAACTCCGAACTGGCAGCCCGCGCCCGGTCCCACTGGACGGCTGACCGTCTGCAGCGCCTGATGGCGGGCAAACGGCTGCCGCTGCATCCGGTGACGCATGCCGCATTTCTCCATGCCACGGGCCTGATGAGCGACGATGCCTCCGTGACTTCGGGGCAGGTGAAAAAGTATCTGCAGATCAACCACATGATCAGTCTGATCGCCCCGCCTTTCAGGGCCCTGGCTAAGGCCATGCCCGGGCGGCCGCTCACCCTGCTGGATGCCGGCTGCGGCAATTCCTATCTTTCGCTGGCCTTTGCCTTTCTCGCCCGCGAGGCCAATGCCGGCCGGCTGCCCCAGATTCCGGACTGGAAGGACACGAAATTTGAGCTGGTGGTGATCGGGGTGGATACCAATGCCGAAGTCATCCGCCAATCCCGCGAACGGGCTGCCCTGCTGGGGCTCGGGGATACGATGTCGTTCCAGGCCCTAACCCTTCAGGAGGCGGAGCTGCCGGAGCGGCTGCATGCGGTGATGGCCCTGCATGCCTGCGACACCGCCACGGATGATGCCCTCGCCCTTGGCCTGCGGCGGTCCGCCGATGTTCTGGCTGTGGCCCCGTGTTGTCAGGCAGAACTGGCCTCTTTTTTCAAAACCCTCGCCACCCGCACCGGAGCGGAGCACCCGCTGGATGTGCTGCTGCATTCGCCCAACCTGCGCCGCGACAGTGCGGCGACCTTCACCGATGCCCTGCGCCTTGCCCTGCTCCGGGCCCTTGGTTATGAGGCCACCGCCACGGAGTTCATTCCTTCCGCGCATACCCCGAAAAACCGGCTGATCCTCGCGGAACGGCGCGGCCGGTATAACAAAGCCGGCCTGGCTTCCTTCCATGCGCTCAAACAAGCCTGCGGCGGCCCGGAACTGGCGCTGGAACGGGCCGTGAAGGATTTGTTGGAGGAGCGGTTTTCAGGGTGAGGAGGACACGGTGGGGCGCGGGTATGGGGAGGAAATCGTGGCATGGGTGTGTCGAAGACCACCCGTGTGCAGAGCATTGGCCGCAGCGGAAATGGTTCTTTTGCCGGGGATTCTCCGCAGTTCCATTTCTCCTCCGGAGAAGTCAGGGCACCAGCTTCTGCGCTGCACACGGGTGGTCTGCGACACACCCATGCCACAGGAGCTCAACCATGCGATGGGGCGGGCTTCCCTTCTGCTCTGGAGCGGGGGGCGAAGATCTGTTGGCGGAACGATTTTCCTCCTTATGGAAACAGTCCGCGTTTTTTCTTGGCTTCGTAAACCCGCTGGATGCCGAGGCTCAAGGCTGCGGTGCGCATGGAGATTTGCCGCTCCCGGGCCATGTTCACGGTCTGGCGGAAGGCATTTTCAAGGATGCGGTAGAGTTTTCCCATGATCTCGGCTTCGTCCCAGAAAAAGCTCTGCAGGTCCTGCACCCATTCAAAATAACTGACAATCACCCCGCCGGAGTTGCACAGGATGTCCGGGATTACAAAAATGTCAGGCCGCTGTTCCAAAATGGCATCCGCTTCCGGCGTGGTGGGACCGTTGGCCGCTTCGGCTAGAATGCGGCAGCGCAGTTGGCCGGCATTCTTTTCCGTGATCTGCCGCTCGAGGGCGGCCGGCACCAGGATATCGCAGGGCAGCACCAGCATGTCCTCCTGGCTGATGGGTTCACCCCCGGGGAAGCCGGCGAGGGTGCGGTGGGTGGCGAGGTGGGCATCAATCGCGGCAAGGTCGAGGCCGTTTTGGTTATACACGCCTCCGGAGACATCGCTCACGGCAATGATTTTGGTGCCGGACCGGGCCATCGTCCCGGCAGCCACCGAGCCCACATTGCCAAATCCCTGAACGACCGCAGTGGTGCCCTCCGGTTTCAGGTTCAAGGCTTCCATGGCCCGGCCAACGAGGAAGGCGACGCCGCGGCCGGTGGCTTCGCGCCGGCCGAGGGAGCCACCCAGATTCACCGGTTTGCCCGTCACCACACCTGGGACGGTGTGGCCGGTGTGGATGGAATAGGTGTCCATCATCCATGCCATGGTCTGTTCGTTGGTGCCCATGTCCGGGGCCGGGATATCAATCTGGGGGCCGATGAAGGAGATGATTTCCTGGGTGAAGCGGCGGGTGATGCGCTCCAGTTCGTTAGTGGAGAGCTGGTTAGGGTCACAGGTCACCCCGCCCTTGGCACCCCCATACGGCAGACCGGTCAGGGCGCATTTCCAGCTCATCCACATCGCGAGCGCAGCGACTTCGCCCAGGGCTACTTCGGGATGATAACGCATCCCCCCCTTGGTAGGCCCCAGCGACAGGTGATGCTGGACGCGGAACCCGCTGAAGACTTCCACCCGGCCGTCATCCATGCGGACCGGCACTGCCACGGTAAGGGCGCGCTTCGGATATTTGATGCGGTCCCGGGCATCCTTTTCGATGGAAAGCAAGTCGGCCACGCGGTCAAACTGGGCACAGGCCATGTCGAAAATGGGGTGTCGGTAAATGTCCATGAATTCCGCAAGCGTCGCGTGGAGAAGGTTTTGGTTGGCTGGTTCCGGACTCCAGCGGCCCCATCAGGCGGCTGCTTTCACGGTTTCGTCCGGCATCTTCTGGAAAGCGGACAGGAACAGACAGGCTGCCGCAATGCAGATCGCCGCATCGGCCACATTAAAGGCCGGCCACTGCATGAATTTCAGATCCACCGACAGAAAATCCACTACATACCCGCGGAAAATCCGGTCTGTCAGATTTCCGAAAATGCCCGAGATCAACAGGGCCACCGCCACCCGGCTCAGCCTGGTCGGGAATGCCCCGGTTTTCCACAGCCACGCGATCAGTCCCAGCGCTGCCAGGGAAACCGCGCCGAAGAGGTAATTGGATCCCCGCACCCCATTGGCCATGCCGAAGGCCACCCCGGTATTGTGGACTCTCACCAAATCAAACCACCCCGGGATCACCGTAATATACTCATGCGTGGAGTCTGTCGGCGGGGCAAACCGGGTGACAGTCCATTGCTTGGTGGCCTGATCGAGGATGAACAGCGGCAAGGTCAGAAAGAGGAGGAGGGAACGCATGACTGGGACGCCGATCATGCGCGCCTCCACCCTTTCCCGCAACCGCAGTTCCCCTCCTCCGGCCTGCTTATCGGTAGATCAGCCAGACGATGGCAAAAATGGCCACCGCCCCTGCCATATCCAGCGCGATGCCTGCCCGCATCATCCGTTGCAGGGGAACCAGTCCGGTGCCGTAGGCAAGGGCGTTAGGGGCGGTCGATACCGGCAGCATGAAGCCAAAGCTGCAGGCAAGGCTCACCGCCATGGCCACGGGGATTACCGGCAGGTCACCGGCCTGGGCGATCGCAATCATCAGCGGCACCATCACATTCGCGGAGGCAGTGTTGGAGGTGGCCTCACTCAAGGCAAGGCTCAGCAGGATGCCCGCAGCAATCAGGGCCCACATCCCTGGATCTCCCATCCAGGCACTCATGCCCTGCCCCATCGCCTTGGCCAGTCCGGTATTAAAAATGAGTGTGCCAAGGGACAAGCCCCCGGCAAACAGCATGATGGTCCCCCAGTCAATCCGCTCGGCTTCCTTCCATGTCAGGCTGAACCGCCACTCCCGCAGATTCACCGGCATCAGAAAAACCATCAGTCCGCAGAGCAAGCCCACCGTTTCCTCCGGCAGGTGTTTGGCCAGCCATAGGCTGCTGGCAGTCGGGCCGCCGTTGAGGATCTCCGAAAGCCCCGGCCACATCCAGAGCGTGATGGCGACCGTGAAGAGAATGGCGATATTTCTTTCCCCCGGCCGGAGAGGCCCCAGTTCCGCCCGGCGCTGCCGAAGTTCCTGTTCCATCAGGGAACGGTCCGTAAACACAATGCCTCGGGGCCGCAGCAGCCAAAGCAAAAAGCCCATCAGCACCACTACCAGGGGCACTCCCAATTTCATCCAATCCACAAAACTGACTGAAGCCCCGGCCAACTGCCGCAGAAAGCCAATGGCAATAATATTGGGAGGAGTGCCGACCGGAGTTCCCAAACCTCCTACCGACGCAGAGAAGGCGATCAACAAAATGATGTTCGTCTGGGCCCGCGGGCGGGTGGCCAATTGTGGAGTTGTGGATAAAACCCCAAGGGCGATCGGGATCATGACGGCTGTGGTGGCCACATTGCTCATCCACATGGAGAGCAGGGCGGTCATGCCTCCGAGGGCGGCATACAGCGATAAAGGAGACCGCAGCACTCCCGGCCGGGTCAGCAGCCACAGCGCCAGCCGGCGGTCCAAGCCATGTTTGCGCATCGCGGCGGCAAGGAAAAAACTGCCGATGAAAAGGAAAATCGAAGGCGAGGCGAAGGGGGCGAGAACCTCCTTGTCCTTGGCCACGCCAAGAGGAATACACAGTGCCGGAGCAAGCAGCGCCGTCGCCGCCATGGGAATGGCTTCGGTCATCCAGAAAATAACTGCAAGGGCCAGCACTGCGGCAAGGCGCTGCGCCTCAGGGGAAACACCCTGAACCGGCCAGATCAGCAAGGACATCATCACCACCGGCCCCAGCACCAGACCCACCCGCTGCCGCCACCAGTCGAATTTTGAATCAGCTTCGGAAAACAGGGCAGAATCAGGAGGCTCGGAATCGGTCATGGCGGGGCAATCCCGCATCTTGTCCGGGGCTCATGCGCCTGGCCAGCCATTTGTTGTCTCCCGTCAGGATACTCCTGCCAGGACGTCCATTCCCAAAAAAAAGACCCGGCTCCAGCGGGGGGCTGAAGCCGGGTGGGGTAGGGCAGGAACCATCCTATAACCTGCGGCTACCAGATTGTTTGGGCTCACTCGTCCGAGCGGCCGGTCAGTAGAGGCAAAGCATAATAAAGGAGCCATGCCAGTGACGAGACAAAGGCAGCCACATAAGTGAGGCCCGCGGCGTTCAATACTTCATTCACGCCGCGTTCTTCCTCGCCGGAACGGATCATTCCGCTACGGCTCAGCAGCACCTTGGCCCGGCGGCTGGCGTCAAATTCCACCGGCAAAGTGATCAGATTGAACAGCATCATAATGGCTAAACCAATCACCATGATCGTGATGCCCAGCATGGCATAGCCAAGCACGGCAAAGACAATGGGGAGAAACATCATGGCCCCTGAGGCGAAGCTGGTAATTTTCACCGCGCTCATCCGCCATGCCAGCGGGGCGTAGGCTTGGGCGTGCTGCAAGGCATGCCCGGCTTCGTGGGCGGCCACGCCGAGGGCGGCCACCGAGCGGCTGCCATACACCGACTCTGACAACGCCAGACGCTTGTTCACCGGGTCGTAGTGATCGGAAAGCATCCCCTCATACGGCACGACTTCCACATCATAAATCCCGGCTTCCCGCAGGATCTGCGCGGCAGCCTGCGCTCCGGTCAGTCCGGACGTCGCATTCACTTCGCTCCAGCGGCGGAACATAGTCTTTACGCGCGCTCCAGCAATCAGGGCGATGGCCATGGTGCCACCAAAAACCAGCAAAAAGGGAATCAAGTTATTCATGGGGAGGATAGGCCACTCAGTCGGCCCACAATTAGAAAACGTCACCGGCGGCAAATCCCGGTTACAAAAATATCAAGGGATTCTACCGGCCGATTAAGAAACTCTTAGCCTTAGGTGCGACATTGAGTTCCGGCGAACTGCAAAAAATCGTCGCTCTGATGGACGGGGTGGAGACGATTCGCTTCGAAATCGCACGAAATCATTAAAATGACTCCCTTCTCAGCGGCCTTGTGGATTCCTCTCCGGCAGAGATCCCGCTTTGCAGGCCGGTGATTTTTGCTCTGGTCAAAACTACCCTTTTCGGGTGAAAGTTCGCTTCCGCCCGCTCTTTATCAGCACTCTGCCCCCGTCCCTTGCCGGGCGGCGGATTTTCCCGTCAACTACCCCCCTCCACCGCAACCAAACGCTACCCCATGACCACCCGTCGATCCTTCCTCAAAAAGTCCGGTGCCGCCGGCCTCGCTGCCAGCGCCCTTGGCTTCCCTTCCATCCTCCACGCCCAGAACAAAGGCGACAAACTCAAGATCGCCATGATCGGCGTCGGGGGTATCAACGGCAGCCATGCCGGCATGATCAAAAGCGCCGGCGATATCGTCACCGCCTACGTCGACGTCGACACCAGAAATTTCGGCAACTACACCTCCAACAAGGACGAGGCCAACTGGAAGGAAGCCAAGGGTTTCCAGGATTACCGCAAAATGTTCGATGAAGCCGGGAAGACCTTTGATGCCGTCATGATCGGCACCCCGGACCACCACCACTACCCGGCCACGGCCCTCGCCCTCATGGCCGGCAAGCATTGTTATACCCAGAAGCCTCTCACCCACACCGTCTGGGAATCCCGCCAGCTCCTGATGGGCATTGAGAAATTCAAGGTGGCCACCCAGATGGGCAACCAGGGCCACGCCAACGAAGGCAACCGCCGCATCTATGAATACGTGAACAGCGGAATCCTCGGCGACATCACCGAAATCCACTGTGTTTCCAACCGCCCTATCTGGCCCCAGGGCGGTCCCCGCCCCGTGGGCGAAGATCCCGTGCCGGAAGGTCTGGACTGGGATCTCTGGGTCGGCCCCGCCCCGATGCGCCCCTACCTGCAAAAATACAAGGAAGGTCCCTTCAAGGACAAGGACGTCTACCATCCTTTCGCATGGCGCGGTTTCCTCGACTTTGGCGGCGGGGCCCTCGCCGACATGGCCTGCCACACCATGGATTCCATCTTCATGTCCATGAATCCAGGCTACCCCACTTCCGTGGAGGTCATCGAAATCAATGGCCAGTCTGACGACATGTTCCCCAAGGGAGCCATCCTGAAATGGACCTATGGCCCCGGCAAACTGCCTAACGGTAAAGACCGCCCCGGTTTTGTCGTGACCTGGTATGATGGCCAGCTTAAAAACGAGAAAGGCGAGGACGCCCTCGCCCTGGAGCGCGTCGCCAAAGCCATCGGTGAGGAAAAACTCCGTATGCCGGACGGATCCCTCCAGAAGATTCCGAACAGCGGCAATGTCTACGTCGGCACCAAGGAATCCCTCCTCGTCACCGGCGACTACGGCGACCGCTCCCGCATTATCCCGGAAGCCAACATGCAGAAGATCGGCAATCCGCCGAAGCTCATTGAACGCTCCATCGGTCACTACCAGGAATGGCGCGAAGCCGCGCTCGGCGCCCGTCCCTACGATTTCCCGGGCTCGAACTTCAAATATTCCGCTCCATTCACCGAAACCATCCTGCTCGGCAATGTGGCCCAGCGCGTGGAAAAAGGCAAAAAGCTCCTCTGGGATGCCAAGGCCATGGCCTTCAGCAACAGCCCGGAGGCCAATGCCTTCATCAGCAAACCCTACCGCGCCGGCTGGGAATACAAGATTGGTTAATGCCTGACGGCCCGCCCGTCTTTCAAGGCGCTTCCCGGTTCGCCGGGAAGCGCCTTTTTAGCGCCTTTTTTAATTGAACAGAAGGGCACAAAGCACACAGGTCAGTGCACTCCCATGGGCAAACGGTCCCCGCATGGTCCCACCAGCAGGCGAAATGGAGTAGGGTCCCACCCGTAGTTCTCTTTGTGAACTTGGTGACCTTCTGTTCAGGTATTTTCCCGTTTCCTGGGATCAAGCCACCACGGACAGGATCGGATTGCCGCTCGAAATCATGATCGGCCGTCCCTGGGCATCCATCACTTCGCTGCGGGGATCGATGCCCATCAGATAGTAGATTGTCGCTGCCACATCATCCGGAGTGACTGCATCGGACGCGGGATGGCTGCCGGTGGCATCACTCGACCCATGGACAAACCCGCGTTTGGTGCCGCCGCCCGCCAGCAGCACGGTATAACAATGCGGCCAGTGGTCCCGGCTGATGTTGCCGTTGATCTTCGGGGTGCGGCCGAACTCGCCCATCCAGACCACGAGGGTTTCATCCAGCATGCCCCGCTGCTCCAGATCCAATAACAAAGTCGGAAGGGTCTGTTCGGTGATAGGCAGGTGATATTGTTCGATGATGGGGAACATCCGGGTGTTGTTGAAGCCATGGGTGTCCCAGCCGCCGCCATCGGTCTTCTGGCCGCCGATGCTGTCGCTGAAATAACAGGTGGTGAACTTCACCCCGCTTTCCGCCAGCCGGCGGGCGAGGAGGCAACCCTGGCCGTAGGTGGTGCGGCCGTAAGCTTCCCTCATTTTTCCGGTTTCCGCCGCGAGATTGAATGCTTCCCGGATCCGGGTGCTGTTCAGCATGCCGAGGGCCTTGGTATAATATTCATCCAGTCCCCGCGCTTCCGCGCTGAAATCCATCAGTTTCGCCTGCCGGTCGATAAACTCCTGGAGGCCCCGGCGGTGTCGCAGCCGGTCAATGCTGAGTCCTTCCGGCAGACTGAACTGCGGCAGGTTGAACCCGCTGTCGTTAGGGTCGGACGGAACATAAAGCGGGTCGTGTTTTTTGCCGAGGAAGCTGGCGAATTGCCCCGGAGTGGGGGTGCCGTCCGAAATGATATGCGGATAGGACACATAAGTCGGCATGGCCGGGTCGGGCCGCTCAATCAACTTGTCGGCAATGGATCCGTATCCGGGGAAGAGGTCGATGGATTCGCGCAGCCGCTGGTCGTCGCTGGGCGGGGCTTTGCCGGTCAGGGCGTAATACCCGGCCGAATTGTGATTGGTCATCTTATGGTGGACACTCTTGATGAGGCTCACCTTGTCCATCACCGCAGCAGTTTTGGGGAGGCGGTCATTGACTTCAATGTCCGGACAGGACGACCGCATCGGCCGGTGCGGCCCACGGAACTTTTCATCCGCTTCCGGCTTCATGTCGAAGGTCTCCAGATGACTGGGCCCGCCCCACTGGAAGAGGAAGATCACACTCTTTGCCCGGACGGGGGGTTTAGGCCCGGTATAGGCGCTGGAAGCCTGCAGGATTTTTGGCAGGGTAATGCCCAGCATCCCCAGCGAGCCGGCGCGCAACATGGACCGGCGTGACAGCAGGCTGGAGGAGTGGAAGGAGGAGCAGGCGGACATGGCAAATGGGGAGCGGGATGGGCTGGGAGCGCCGCGCGTCCCGCCGGCCCCGGAGCACTGGCTTATTCAGCAAACCGGCGGCCTTTTTGTTTTGTAGGTATATCAAACGATGACTACGGAGCGCAAACGATGAATACGGAGCGAAAAGTAAAGTGGTGGGGATGGCTGCGGATGCTCCGGGGCCGGCGGGACGCACGGCGCTCCCAGCCTAGTGTCTTAACAGAAATTCCTTGGTGTTGATGAGGCTCCAGGTGATATCCTCCAAGGCTGCACGCCGGGTGTCCGGGTCCGCCAGGAGAGGTGTCAGGAATTCCAATTCCGCCGGCGCCGGCGGGCGGCTCAGGGCACGCCAATAAAGATCCCGCACGGCTTCGGCAGGGTCCATTGCGGAATCGGCGAGGGCGGTCAGCCGGTTTCCCGAATCCCGGATCAGTTCCGCTACGCCCGGCCCGCTGGTGAGGGTGAAGACCTGGGCAAGGGAGCTTTCATCACTGCGCTCGCAGCCGCAGGTGGTAGTGCGCGGAGACTTGCCGAACTGTTTGAGGAACCGGTCGTCCTCCGTGGGCTTGGATTTGCGCGCCCCGAGACGCACGCCGGGGATGGCGGCAGCCGTTTTGGTTTCCGGATAGGAGGAAAACTCCGGATTGCGGCCAAGGGCGGAGTAAATGGCATCCAGCAGGGGCTCGGCCGGCAGCCGGCGCAGCACGGGGTGCGAATAGTTCAGCCCATCGTCCGCGTTTTCCGGCAGGGGGGTGCTGGAAAGCTGATAGACCCGCGATTGGCAGATCAGCCGGATCAGAGGCCGGGCCTTCATGCCGTGTTGGATGAAATATTCCGTCAGGGCATCCAGCAGGGCAGGATTGGATGGCGGATTGGTCAGGCGGAAATCGTCGATTGGATCCACCAGACCGCTGCCCATGAGGTGGGACCAGATCCGGTTGACCTGAACCCGGGCAAACAGGGGATGTTCCGGCTTGGTCATCCATTCGGCAAAGGATTGCAGGTGGTTGGTGTCCTTCGGCAAATCCGCCTTCTCCCCGAGCAGCGCGGGAGCCGGTTCTTTTTTGGTGCGGGGATCCTTCAGCTCCGGTTTGTTGCTGAGGTAAAGCACCTGCTCGCCGACAAATTCCAGCTTGTCGTTTTCGTCCTTTCTCTTGTTTTCCAGAATCGTATAACCAATCCGGTCAAACACCGCCGAGAAGCGGTAGTAGTCGTCCTGGGTCCAGCGCTCGAAGGGATGATTGTGGCACTTGGCACAGCCCAGCCGGGTGCCCAGAAAGACCTGGGCCGCCGCTTCTGCCCTTTGCGTGGGCTCGCGGAGGGCGCGGTAAAAGTTGGCCGGGGCATTGTCGTAGGTGCTGCCAAGGGACGCCACTACATCCCTGGCAAACGCATCCAGTGGCCGGTCTTCCGCCACCCCCTGACGGATCCAGCCATGGAAGGCGGCCACGCCTTTGGTATCGAGGATGCGCTCTTCCACCCGCAGCAGGTCCGCCCATTTCATGCTCCAGTGGTCCGCATAAGCCGGCCGCTCCAGCAGGGTGTCGATCAGTTTCGTGCGTTTGTCAGGATCGGTGGAGGAAACAAAGGCCTCGGCTTCCTCCCTCGAAGGAATCTGACCTGTCAGGTCAAGATAGGCCCGGCGCACAAAGGTCGTGTCGGAGCACTCCGGTGACGGCAAGGTGCGCATCTGCCGGAGTTTGGCAAAAACCAGATCATCCACCAGATTGCGCGGCTCCGGCGCATTCCAGGCAAAGTCCGGGCGGTCCGGAATAAAGGCCAGCCGCACCGGCGTCTTCATTTGCTCGAAGCGCACCACCACCGTGGTTTCGCCGGTTTTTTGCGCCTGCACCAAGCCGTCCCGGCTGACTTTGGGCAGCAGATTGGACGGTTCGTAAACGGCCCAGCGTGTCACATCCCGGGAGGATCCGTCCGAAAACGTGGCCGTAGCGGTGAGCTGGATTTCCCTGACCGGAGCGCTGAGGATGGCTTCCGGCGGGCTCACGGTCAGTGCCGTCAGCACCGGCGTATCCGTCGGATCCATGGGAGCCCCGGCGGCGATCCAGTCCCGCAACAGGCGGTATTCTTCCGAGTCCTGTTCAAAGCGCTTTCCTCCTTCGTGTTCAGTCAACTCCGCCGGTTTCTTCAGGAGAAAACTGGCGTCAGGGTCATCCACATTGAGCCGCTTGCTGCGCAGGTTTTGGGTTAGCACCGCATGATCCCCCTCCGGCGATTCGCCCCGCAGGGACAATTTCATGTTGCCCTTCCCGCTCCCGCTGCCATGACAGGCCCCCATATTGCAACCCGCCCGGCTCAGCAGCGGCATCACCTCATGAGTAAAGCTCGGAGCCGCCCACGCACTCCCCGCAACCGCCAGCCAAACGGCCACGGCGGCATGGCGGGGAACTGGGAAGGGGTTCATGCAGCGCTCAGAAAAGATGAACGCCCTGCGGCAGCGGAGACTTTCAGGCGACGTGCGATGGATTCATTCCCGTGGCATGGGTTCATCCCGTGGCATGGGTGTGTCGCAGACCACCCGTGTCCCGGGCGATGCCCGTATCCAGTGTGGGGATTCGCCAAAGGCACTGTCTCCTGCTCTGCCCACGACTCGCCTGCGGCAGAGTCATGCTACGTGTAGAGGGCAGCTTCAGGACGACTCCGGTCCCATGGATGGGTCTGGGAGGAAAGCGGCATCTCAAGCTGAGCAGGCTGATTTGGACGTGGGTCTGACCTGTAACTTTACGGACGGCCACCACCGGCTTCATGGGTCAGGGGGCCTTTGTACCCTTAAAGCCGGTGACTCATAGTCCCCACTGAACCAGGAATGAACACTCTCAAATTCAGGAATTTCCGGCCTCCAATCATGGCCTACACAATAGATAATTTGTGATGAGGCATCCCACCGCAGGGCTTCTCCATTGTATGGGTCCAAGGGGACCGCAGGGAGATAATCCGGCACCAGCTCATCCAACGAAACAGGCCATTGCCCCGGACGGGTGGACCTCCATCGGTGCAGTGCGACATTCAGTCGGATCGCAGGGGGCTGGAAGAGCATTTTGTTGGTGAGGCCTGGGAGAATTTTGTAAAGGGAGGTATATACCGCTTCCTCGGCGGATTTTTCAAGCAGCCGGTTCCCTGCACGGTTTGGATCAAGAGTAGCCCACAGCTTCCTTGGCGTCTCTGGCGGTCCACGCCAGCCAGCCTGTTCCGCGGCAGCCTCCGAAGGAAATGGACGGAAGGCTACATGGCCAATCTGACGGAGTTCGCGATGTAAGCGGTTGAGGGTCTGATTTTTATTGAAGAAGAAGCTATCGATGGCGGATGGCTGATATGCCTCAGGCCAGGGGTCACTGGACTCTACCGCTCCAATCTGCTTTCTCAAAAGGGCGGCCTCGCCCTGCAGCACGGACTGCAAGGCACTATGGGCTGGAATGTCTTCTTCCCATATCTGTGCCAAAGCGGCCAGCTGGACAGAGTCCAGGGTATCCAAGTCCATCAGTTCACAGGTCAGTTGGGCGACCACACTATTCATGGTCAATCCGATCAACTGGGGAAACAGATGTTGACTTCCTTGAATCTGAAGGACTGAAAGATCCTTCAAATCCCTCACGATCCTGACTGCTTCGGCTGGGGCCCCTGCACGGGCCCGGTGAAGGGCCTCCATGGCCAGGATCATCAATGGCCGGGCGATCCACGAGGCAGTGAGTTCTTTCAAGCTCCCAGGCAGCGGAACCAGATATTGTGGCAAAGCCAAAGCCTCTCTCAAATCCGGGATGATCTGCTCCCTGTCCACTCTCATTTTGGCCACCAAAGCATCGTCCCATGGCATTTTCGCCCATACCATATCTCTCATTCTGTCACAGTCCTGAGGATCTGCCTGAGGAAGATTTTCCCAGCGCTCCTGCAATAAAAGATAACCATTCGATTTGGCGTCCGGCACGATAGTTATGGGCATCAAGTCGTCGTAGGGCTCGGGCTTTTCGTCGTAGGCAACAATGGTTACGACCACAATAACCAGCCCGACAAGGAACCAACAGATGATTTTCTTCCACGACCACTGCCGCAGGGGCCGGTCAGGAACTTCTGGATCGGAGGCCATACGTGATCCCGATAGCAGGCCCCACGGAACACGCAAGCCCCCGGGAGCAAAGAGGGCCTCTTGCTGGGAGCGCCGCCCGTCCCGGCGGCTTGCGGCGGCCGGAGCAACCTCGTGGAAGGCCCGGCAATTGTGGCCCAATCCCAGCACCGGACGGGTGGCTGAATTCCACACCCCCCCCAAAGCATGCTCCCAACCCTTTTACCTTATTTAGTTAGCAATCTGGGGAGGCTTTTTGGGCGACAGGAGCAGGGGTTTGCCAGGAAGCCGCAGCGGGGCACGGGCCGGAGCCGGGGGAGGAGGCAGCTTTAACCGGATTCCCGGGGAGTCATTGTCTTCCGCGAACCACGACCGCCTGGCAGGGTCAAATTTTGGCAGGTCGCCCGCCCAGTCGGCACCGACCGCATAAATAGTGAGGGTGGCGGCATCCCACATCAGTGGTTTTCCATTCCATGGGTCTGAGGGCACGGCGTCAAGGTAGTCAGGCACCAATTCGTCAAGGGTGGCGGGCCACTGATCCGGATGGTCGGCGCGCCAGCGGTGGAGCGCCAGCCGCACCCGCATGGCCCGGGGAATGAACAGAACTCTGCGGAGGCTTTTGATGACACTCACATAGGATTCTGCACCTTCGGTCAGCTGGATGCCCTGAAAGTTGGGATTCAGGATTTTTCCAAGGAAACGGCGGTCCGGTCGCGCTTCCAAACCCGCCATCTTGGCAGCATCCAGGGAGGGAAACACCTCGAAAGACACCTCCATCAGGTTGCGCATCCGCCGATGATACCGGTTTAGGGTCTGATTCTTTTTGAGCAGCAGACCGGAATACCAGGCTGCTTCCGGAAGGTTTCCCGCCTTCATCTGCTGGACGAAGTCCGACATGAAGGCTACTTCGCCCCGAATCGCCAAGTTCCCCGCCTCGCGGGCGGCTGGTTCGTCCTCCCAGAGAGCGGCCATGCCCTGGATTTGAGAGGCTTCCGGCCTGCCCTGCTCCAACAGGTCACAGCAAAGCTCGGCAGCCTGACTTTGCAGGCTAACCGCGACCAGAAAGGAAATGAGATTGCCTTGGGCGGCGATTTGGCGGGCGGACAACTGACGCATTTGCTGGAGCAGTAAAAGCGCGGTGGGAAAATCGCCGTTGCGGGCTGCGGCAACGGCCTCCAGGCGAAGGTAGCGGCACGGTTTTACAATCCAAGTCGGGCTATCTTCTGCCATGAGCTGGCTATAGCTGAGGGTGGGAGGGACCAACCATTCCTTTTTGGCCAGCGCCGTGGTCAAATCAGCCGCCACCTGTTCGCGCCCTTTCCGGACCGTCTCCAGCAGGGCCGGGTCCCATGGGCTGCTCCCCTGAATCATCTCCACCACCCGCGCCTGATCCTGTCTGGAAAGGTCAGGTAATTTTTCCCAGCGCTGCGCCAGAAAAAGATAACCATTGGTCGCTGCGTTCGGGATCTCCCTCCGGGCGGGCTTCAGGTCATCGTAGGGTTCCAGCTCGGTGTCGTAAGCCAGAAGGGCGATGAGGAAAATCGTGAAGATGCCAAGCAATCCGAGGAGGATTTTTTTCCACGACCATTGCTGGGGTGGCGCGGCGGGGGCTTCCTGGTCGGTGAGCATGACGTGTTGTTATCACCGAACCTCCCCAACACGCAAGCTCCGGCCTGCGCCGTGCTGGGAGCGCCGTCCGTCCCGGCGGCTTGCGGCGGCCGTAAGGGATTTTTTAAAAGGCTAAGGCGAGGCAAGGCAAGTGCCGGTGCTCCGGGGCCGGCGGGACGCCTGCGCTCCCAGCGGCCATGCACCCTGACCGTTATTTAAAATACTTTTTGGAATCCACCCGGCCCGGGGTTTCCGCCGGGGCCGCAGGCTTGGATTCGGCGGGCTTCTTTTCACTGGCGGGCGGGGCGGTTTCCTTTTTGGGCAGGGGTTCCTTTTTGGCCTTGGCGCTTTTTTCCTTGGGGGCTTGGGAATCCGCTTTGGCATCTTTATCCTCGGCGGTGCCTTCCGCTCCTCCTTCGGTCAGGACTTTGACTTGGTCAGGGGAGTTGAGTTTGATCTGAAGTGTGCCCGGATCCTCCTTGGCAGCTCCCCGCGGGCGGTATTCTTCGATCTTGCCGGTGACTTCGATGGTCTTGTTCCTGTAAAGTTTGGCCGGGCTGCCGCCTTCGAATTTGGCATAACTGTCCTTCCAGGCGATGAGGGTGAATTTGCCGCCTTCGAGGTTCAGGAAGGTCATGCCTTTGGGCGATTCGAAGGCATCGGTGACCTTGCCGATGATGATGCTATTTTTGCCGAGGAGGGCGCGGACCGACGATTCCTCTTCCGCCTTGGCGCGGGGAAGATCATCGGCCCGGAGTCCGGCCAGCGGCAAGGTGAGGAGGAGCAGGGCGGAAAAAGGGCGGAGGAGGTTCATGACAGGATGGTTTTGGCCCACGGTCCGGCCCGGGCCGCAGGGGCGCAACATTTTTGTGCGATTGCGTGGCAGGATGTTTTCAGTTGTCCTTGCGCGATGAAATTGGCGGAAATCGAATCATTGGTGGCTGGCGTGGTGGAACGGCTGCGGGGCCGCGGCCTGCGCCGCACCAAGGCACTGGACCTGCTCATCACCGAAATGGCCCGGCACGGACGGCCCATGACCATTGCGGACCTCACCGCTACCCGCAGCCTTTCCGGCCAATGCGACCCGGCCACCGTTTACCGCCTGCTCATGAAACTGGAGGAACACGGCGTGGTGCGTCGTCTCGGGCTGCATGACCGGGCCACTTATTTTATCCTCGTCCAGCACGGGCTGCACCACGACTATCTGGTCTGCACCGGCTGCGGGCAGATTGCGGAAATTGATATCGAATGCCCGGTGCGCACCTTGGAACGCAAGCTGGAAAAGCAGTCCGGTTACCGCCATGTTTATCACGAACTGGAGTTTTTCGGCGTGTGCCCGGCCTGCCACGACGGAAAAGAAAACGAAGGCAAGGCGCATTGTTGTTAAGAGGGAATCCGTGTATTCCGGTGGCGCGGCATCCGGCGTCCTTGACGGCACAGGCCCAGGCCTTCAGCATGGGATTACATGAAATGCCTGTTTTGCTGCCTGCTCTGGATCGGATGCGCGATGGCATGGGCCGATGGCCCGGCGGACAATCTCGCCGAAAACGTCCGCCGTATTCCACCCGCCGGGGTGCCCATCCCGGACGAGGCCCGGACCACCCTCACCGCCGAAACGCAACGCCTTGGGGCGGCCATCGAAGCGGTGCGCAGCCAGCTGTCCGGCAAGGAGCCGCTCCTGCGTTATCTCCCGGACGTCCAGATCTTCCACAAGGCAGTCGACTGGGCCCTGCGGTATGATGAGTTTTATGAGCCCAAACAAGCCGCTTGGGCCGTCGATCAACTGAAGGAAGGATTCACCCGCCTCGACGCCCTCGCCGAGGGCAAAACCCCATGGCTGGAAGCCCGCGGACTGGTGCCGCGCGGCTATCAATCCAAAATCGACGGCTCCATCCAGCCCTTCGGCATGGTGGTTCCGGAGTCGTTTCAGAAAAATCTCCCCTGGCGCTGGCGGCTCGACTGCTGGTTCCACGGGCGCGGCGAGAAACTAACCGAACTGGACTTCATCCATCAGCGCCAGACCCAGCTTGGCGAATTCACTCCGGAAGACACGTTGGTGCTGCATCCCTACGGCCGCTACTGCAACGGCCACCGCTTTGCCGGCGAGACGGATTTCTTCGAAGTCCTGGAAGCCGTGAAACGCGATTACCGCATCGACGAGGACCGCATCCTCGTGCGCGGATTCTCCCTCGGCGGAGCCGCCTGCTGGCACCTCGCCACCCACCACGCCTGGCAATGGTGCGCCGCCAACCCCGGGGCCGGCTTCAGCGAGACCGAACAATTCCTCAACTTCTTCCAAGGCGAAAAACTCCAGCCCCAACCGTGGGAACGCAAACTCTGGAACCTCTACGATGCCACCGCCGTGGCGGGGAATTTGTTGAACGTCCCCACCGTGGCCTACAGTGGGGAACTGGATAAACAGAAGCAGGCGGCGGACCTGATGATAGATGCCCTGGCTTTGGACACGCGGGAGCAACGTCTCCGACACGTTATCGGCAAAGGGGCTGCACACAAATACGAAACCGGGGCTAAGCAGGAAGTGGCCGCTGCAATAGATGCGATCGCTGCGATTGGGCGTAAGGTCCCGCTAATTGTCCGGGTGGAGACTTTTACTCTGAAATACAACAGGGCGGCTTGGTTGCAGATTGACGCCCTCGAAAAGCATTGGGAACCAGCCATTGCCTGCGGGGAATATAAAAATGGCAAATTGAGCGTCCGCCTTGATAACGTTAAGGAATTTTCCCTGAACTTCGGGCCTGGGGAATTCCCCACGCTCCCGTGGGGCGCCTTTGAATTAGAGATTGTGGAGAATCATTTTACGGAACCCAAGTCAGTTTTCGGAGGCGAATGGCGTCCTTCAACGGATCGATCATTGAACGTTAGGTTTGGGAAATACACTTATGGTAGCCATGATTGGACCCCGGTTGAAGAGTGGAATCGCGAAACGGTTGGGGTTGGCAACGGTGTGGTTAAAAAACACAACCTCCAAGGCCCCATCGACGATGCCTTCATGGACTCGTTCATCTTCGTCCGCCCCACCGGCAAGCCTGCCAGCGAAAAAGCCGGAGCCTGGGCCAAGGCGGAGCTGGATCGGGCTATTGAGCACTGGCGGCGGCACTTTCGCGGCGACGCGCGGGTGAAGGACGACACCTCCCTCACGGAAGACGATATCAAATCGGCCCACCTCATCCTCTGGGGCGATCCATCGTCGAATGCCCTGATCGCCAAAACTGCAGCGAAGCTCCCCATTTCATGGACCGGTAGCGAAATCAAAGCCGGTGAAAAATCCTTCCCGGCAGCGCACCACGCGCTGATTTGTATCTACCCAAACCCGTTGAATCCGGAGCGATATCTGGTGCTGAACAGCAGTTTTACTTTCCGGGAATACGACTATCTCAACAACGCCCGCCAAACCCCCAAACTACCCGACTGGGCCGTGATCGACCTCAACCAGGCTCCCAACGCCCGCACCCCGGGCCGCATCGCCGCCGCCGATTTCTTCGGAGAGCGGTGGGAACTGAAACCCGCTCCGTGATCTGCCCTGATCGCCCTGCGGCCCCGCTGGGAGCGCCGGGCGTCCCGCCGGCCGCGATGCCTTTACAGCGACCTTGGTTTTGAGTCTGTCCAAGGTTGCTGAGGCCGCCGGGACGGACGGCGCTCCCAGCGAGCCGCCGACAATTTCCATGCCCACGAATCCCGATCCCCTGATAGAAAGCTGCGGCGCCGTCCGTCCCCCTTTCCCGCCCGTCCCTTTTCCGCTTTCCAACGTAATCTGCCTGCGATCCACTCTTCCCTCATGACTCCTGCCGAAAATCTCGATGCCCATCTCCGCGCCATGATCGAATGGCACTTCAACCCGGAAACCGGATGCCCGTTCTGGCTGGACTGGGCGGCCAAGTCCGGCTGGGACCCGCGCAAGGAGGTGGCCACCTTTGCCGACATCAATAAATTCCCCCACTTCCAGGACGACTGGCTGCGGGATGAACAGAACGAGCGGTTTGTCCCCAAGGGGTTTGGCGACCGGCCGTTCAACGTCTTCGAAACCGGCGGCACCACCGGCCTGCCAAAACAGCGCATTGGCTGGGACGACTACAAAGTCGACTACGAGGAATTCGGCGACAACCTCGACGACCAGTATTTCCCGCGCGGCGGCAAA
>JBBQWG010000018.1:0-117007 GCA_038210825.1 Verrucomicrobiales bacterium | reverse complement strand
CTTCACTTCCTGACACAAATCAGTTCCTTCATCGTGGCGAGGTAGAAGGCCCCATTGGCGGCGGTCACGGTAGCACTGATGGGGGCTCCCATGTCGCGCTGGAAGAGTTCCTTCTTTTCGGCTGAGGCCGCAAAGATCCGGAAATCGCCGCGCCGGGTGCCAAGGTAAACCTTGCCATCCGCAATGTAAGGCGAGGCCCAGAATTCGCCCTTCATCGGCGCGGTCCAATGCGGTCGGCCGGTTTTGGCATCGAGACAAAAGACGGTGCCTTCGCTGTCCGCGATGAAAACGAGGTCTCCGCTGATGGCCGCGGAGGAAAGGACATGCTTGCCCAGCGCACACTTCCACAGCGGGCCGGCACTGGCAGGGTCTTCGGTGCCTGACACGTCCACACACTGGAGCGACGACTCGTTTTTCCCCCACCAGAGGTCTCCGCCGGAGGCAATGTAAAGTTTGCCGTTGTGATAGACCGGCATGCCAAAAATGTCGCTGGGGCCTTCCTGACGGTTGGTGGTATAGCGGTGCACGTCACGTTTGGGCGCTTCGGGATCCGGATCAAAACTCCACACCTTTTTCAAGGTCTGGACACTGTCTGCCGGGGTCGCATCCGGCAATGGCAGGAAGGCATAAACGATTCCATTGCCCCCGCAGAAAAAGATCCGGTCCTGTCCCGCGATGTTGGCCATGGAGGGGGAGGACCAGGTGGCATGAAAAATCTCCGGAGCGGTCTTCTCACGGTCGCGGGCGAGGAGGCGGCCGGTCATCTTGTCGAGCACCACCAGGCCCGGGGCGTCAGGAGTCCGGACCACCCGATGGGTATTGTCCACCCCGGTGCCGGTGTTTAGATAGAGATGATTTCCCCGGATCAGGATGGAACTGTGAGCGCCATCATGAGACCAGATCCCCGCTTCAGCCGTGAGGTCGAGCAGCCAGAGGATATCCGCATCCAGCGGACCCGGCACCATGGCCGGCTCACCGGCCGGGGACATGTGGCGGCCTTCATCCTGGTAGGTTCCATCATTGCCGTTGGCCATGCCCATGGCATCAAGACAGACCACTTCGCCGCGGTTGGTAACCGTATAGACCCGGTCGCCCTCGACCGTGGCGGGAGAGGACATTCCAGTATCCGGCCAGTCAAAATACCGGTCCTCGGTGCGTTTGGGCACCACCAGTTGCCAAAGCAGGCGGCCGTCCTGTTCATCAAAACACATCATCACTCCCCGGTCGCCTTCGTGTTTGGGGTCGCGCGGATTTCCGTTATTGGTTCCGATATAGACCCGCCCGCCGGCAATGACCGGGGTGGAGTGGGTCTGGGTTCCCAAAGCCGCCTTCCACCGGATATTCTCTCCGGTGCCGGGATCAAACCGGTCCGCCAGGCCCGTCTCCGCCGAAACCTGGTTCCGGCCCCACGCTTCTCCCCACTGCGGTTGGTCCGCCGCCACCAGGACCGGCAGGGGGACGGTCAGATAAAACCCCCACCTCAAGCCCCGGCGTAAGAGGAGGCGGGCAAGGAAATCAAAGGTCAGGGAACCGGACAAGGATGGGTGGCGCACCCCGTGCTTTACGCGCGGCCGTCTCCGGACTGTTCATCCGCCGGCCTGAACCGGTAAAACATCCGCCGTTCCTGCTTGCCCCCGCCCCCCATTTCCTGATTTACCCCGCTTGCCCAAACGACCGCCCGCCTCACCGCCCCTTCCCCCCACATGTTCCGCCTCCTCCAGCCCGCTCCGGCCGCCCCCCCGCTTCCTCCGGAGCGGATCGATGCTGAATACAAACGCCTCCGCCGCCAGGTTTTTCTGGGCATCTTCATCGGGTATGCCGCCTTCTATCTGGTGAGGAAAAATTTCGCCCTCGCGATTCCTGACATTCTCAGGGATTACCCCCAGTATTCCAAGGCCGCCCTCGGTACCGCCATGACCGGGCTGTCCATCGCCTATGGGGTGTCAAAGTTTATCATGGGTTCGGTGTCGGACCGGAGCAATCCCCGGTGGTTCATGACCCTGGGTCTGTTGTTGTCGGCGGGGGTGACCTTTATCTGCGGCACGGTGCCGGGAATTTACAGCTCCCTGACCACCCTGATCGTGCTGCAGACCCTCAACGGATGGTTCAACGGCATGGGCTGGCCACCGTGCGGAAAAACCATGGTCCATTGGTGGAGCACCCGGGAGCGCGGCGTCACCGTGGCCGCATGGAACGTGGCCCACAATATCGGTGGTGGCTTGGTTGCCAAGTTCGCCCTGCTCGGGGTAATGCTGTTTCAGGACTGGGGCGCCAAATTTTATTTCAACGCCATCATCGCCGCCCTCCTCGCCCTCGTGGTCCTGCTGCTGGTGCGCGATACCCCGCAGAGCTGCGGCCTGCCGCCGGTGGAAGCATGGCGGAATGACTATCCTCCTGACTATTCAGCGGAACATGAACGCACCCTCTCCTTCAAGGAGATTTTTCTCCAGCATGTGCTGAACAACAAATACCTCTGGGCCATCGCCGTGGCCAATGCCTTTGTTTATTTTGTGAGATATGGCGTGGTGGACTGGGTTCCTACCTATCTGCAGACCGCCAAAGGATTTTCCTTCCAGCAGTCGAGTGTGGCCTGGGCGGCATTCGAGTTTGCCGGCATCCCCGGAACGCTGCTCTGTGGCTGGATTTCGGACCGGGTCTTCAAAGGCAGCCGGGCCCCCGCCACCATCCTGTTCATGGCCCTGACCCTCGCCGGACTGATCGTCTATGGCCTGAACCGGCACGGTCCGCTCTGGATTGATATCGCCGCCCTCATCGCCATCGGCTTTTTTGTCTATGGCCCGATCATGATCATCGGCCTGCATGCTCTGGACCTCGTTCCGAAGAAAGCCGCCGGCACCGCCGCCGGGTTCACGGGATTTTTCGGCTATGTCTTCGGTTCCGCCATTGCCGGCACCGGCGTCGGATGGATCGCCGACCATTGGGGCTGGAATGGGGTTTTCCTGACCATGATCGCCTGCTGTGTCCTCACCATGGCGTTCAGTGCCCTGACCCTGCGCCACCGCACCACCAGCAGTGCCCGCACCAGTTAGACGGAAAGCGGGTTGAGAGTCATTCCCAAGGATGATAAATCTGCCCTTCCCATGCCCGACTCTCCTGCCCGCCTCCTCGCCTGCTTCGCCCATGAGAGGGGGGATGCCCGGGTTAGGAAACGGATTGCTGCGCTGCAAGCCCGGGGATGGTCCGTGCAGGGCTATATGTTCCACCGCCTGCGGGACCGGGAGGATCCGCTGCCGTTCTGGGAAAACGTCGAACTGGGCGTCACCGAAAACCGCCATTACCTCAAACGCTGCTTTGTCATCGTGGGCAGTCTCCGCATTCTCTGGCAGCACCGGAAACGGCTGGGAGATGTCCGGGTCATTTATGCCGTCAATACTGACAACGCCCTCCTCGCTCTGGCGGCCCGCTGGATGGGCGGACGCGGCCGGCGCCGGATTGGGCTGCGCCCGCCCCCGCTGGTTCTGGAACTGGCCGACATCCAGCCCGCCATGCTCGGCACCGGACTGGGAAGCCGGGTGCTGCGGGCCTTCGAACGGTGGGTCCTCCGCCGCAGCGCCCTGCTGGTGACGACTTCGCCCGGATTTGTCAGGGAATACTTTACCCCCCTGCAGGGATACCGTGGCCCGGTCTTCTTGTTGGAAAACAAAGTCTATCCCTCGGCCGGACTTCTGCCGGCGTCCGCCGTTGAGCCAGGACCGGTCCGTGACGGCAAACCCTGGGTGATCGGACTCTTCGGAGCTTTGCGCTGCCGCCGCAGCCTGGAAATGATGAGGACCCTCGCGGTCCGTTTCCCGGACCGGCTTCACTTTTACCTGCGCGGCTATCCTTCCGGCGCGGACGCCGCCAGCCTTGCTGCCTTGCTGGAAGGTCTGCCCAATCTGGAATGGGGCGGTGCTTATCAATATCCCGGGGATCTTCCTGACATGTATGGCCGGATTGATTTCAACTGGACATTCGACTTCTCCGATGCCGGAGCCAATTCCGTCTGGCTGCTGCCGAACCGCCTATACGAAGGCGGTCTTTTTGCCTGCCCTGCCCTTGCCGGTGCCACCACCGAAACCGGCCGCTGGGTCACCCAACATGACGCCGGCTGGATTTTTGCTGAACCCCTCGAAGCCGGCCTTACTTCCTTTTTTGAAACCCTCTCCACAACCAACTGGCAGGAAAAAAAAGCCTCCTCACGGCAACTGCCGCGCAGCCTCACCTGCGGGGAGGAGGATTACGCCGCATTGTCCTCTGCACTGATGAAACTGGCCGCAGCGGCAATGGTTGGAGTCCCGCCTTCAGGCGGTTTCCCCCCGGAATGAAACCGCCTGACGGCGGGACTCCAACGATTCAGGCCAATCCCAGAGCTTCCCGCGCCGCAGCCCGGATTTCCTCCACGCGTGCCGGTTCCCATGGTTGTTTTGCATCCGCAGCCCATACCGTTCCCGGCCATGCGGAATCGCCGGCGGAGCGGCCCACCACATGCAGGTGCATCTGCCGCACCTGATTCCCGATGCAGGCCACATTCAGCTTTTCCGGCCGGAAATAGCCTGACACAAACAGGGAAACTTTCCGCAGCAGACCCATGACCACCTCATAACGCTCCGATGACAGCTGATGCAGATCTTCAAGGCCCTCCGGCACGTGAGGCACGATCAAAACCCATGGAAAAAACGCATTGTCCTTCAGCAGGATGGAGCAGCCATCCACCGTCCCCAGAAAATGGGACCCACCCGAGAGCCGGGGATGAAGATCAAAGTCAGGCATAACGCGCCGCACGGGACAGCTCCTGCGCGGTTCCTGCAAGCTGCAAAAAGCCTTCCGCTTCATCCTGCAGGTGCACACTGGAAAGCAAAGGAGGAATGAAATTGTCTTGAGCTTGCCCGCAGCACGCCAAACGAAACTCGTCATTGGTAAGTCGAGGGACGATCCTGCGGACGCACCGATCGTATGTAGCTGCCCCCATTCCAGCCGTCCGCCCCACCGCGGGGGAGAAGTTGCCCGGTATCGAATCCGTGCTAAAGTCATGGCCCTTGGTTACCAATCGCCTCCCATGTGCAAAACTATCGAACTCCCTGATCCGCTCCATGCCGGGATTCTGCATCCAATACATGATCGCGAAGCAGCGGATGCCGCAGCCTTTCGGGAGCAATGCCGCCGTCAAATGGCCCGCCCATTGGCGACGCTGATGAAATACGGCTTTTGCCGCGTGCATCGTCCCGTGCTGGATACACCGGGCGTCCGCACCTTTGATAGCACCTGGGAATACCGCGAGTGGTGCGCCACCCATCTGCCTGCCTACCTCGGCTTTCAACCCGCCCCCGCGGAATGAACGAACGCCTGCCGTTCAACCCACTTCAGGAAAAAATTCGCCGAAGCCAAAGCCCGTGCCCACCACGAAGACATCTTCCCCATCGCCAACCTCCGCGACATCATCGCCAGCAAAAAAGCCATCGGCCGCATGAAAGACCGGCTGGACCTCCACCTCCTGGAACTTTTCCGCCTCGCATTCGAGCAACGGCAGTCCTGACTACTTTATCATCAGGGGAGATTTGGGAAGTTTTCATGTTTTTTGCTCCGCGTATTTCGCGGAAAATTGTACTTGTAGGAACCTGGACCCCTGACTTGCCAATTTGCTGGAGAGGCCCTGGAAATCGCGGCAGGACAGCCCATTACTCACTACGGGGGAGGGTAAGGCCAAGCGATACCCTCCTCTTTTCGTTTCCGCAGTTCATCGAGAGGGGAATGCACTTCTCCATTTATGATAGGGAAGGCATCCAACACTTTTTGGCGCAGATCCTCATACCAATCCGGAAAACGCAGATCCGCACGTCCCCCTTCGGGACAGCCCCAGCTCATGACTTTGATGCCGAATCCGGTCCACTTTTTGGCCCTCGCTAAATCGGCCACCTTTTTCGTACAATAAAGCACCCCAGATTTAATATTCCTCTGAAGCAGAAAATCCCCGCCATTCCACGACTCCAGGAGCGGAAATAGATTTTTCTCCCCATAGCCAAACTTGCTGCCTTTGGTCGGCTTCCAAATATGGCAGTTGGGGCATAGCTGCCCCTCGAAGTTATCAAACCGGCGGCGGTCCAGATCAAAGCGCCCCGTGATTTCCAACAAATAATAGGGCGGAATTGACTCGCCGTTTAAAGCAAAGTCTAACCCGGCAGATGTCCTCACCGGATGTGCAACATAACCCCGTATGCCATTCTCCGCCAAATCGGAATTTACACGCCCGCTGACAACGAGGAAGCCCGGCGCTTGGAGGAAATCCGCAAAATACGTGGCATCGTAACTTCCCAGCGTGGCACTCGCGCCGCTAAAATCCGGTGCCGTAGTCACATTGTAATTCCGGCAGACGAGGCAACCCCGTTTAGTTTCGTATCCAAGACTAACGCTTAAGCGTGGGCGATGCCGCTGGGAATTATCAGGATTTGTATCACCGGTGATGTCAAAAAAAGCCAGCAAAGGATGTTCGAAATCGGTGGACATAGTGTGCACTAAATAGCAAGAATCATGGGGCGTAAAAAGGCAGCGGGATTGTCCACTAGACATCCCAAGCCGTCCTAATGGAAGGCGTCTCAGTTTAACCATCGACAAACTCATCAAGGAAAGCAAGCACCTCTGAAGGCGAAGCATTGCCCGGTTGATCAGGGGCCGGTGGATGTTCCATCGGTAGCCTTATGTCACTGACCCGGTTGTTGTTGATCGAGGATGAGCCTGCGATTGCGGAGAATGTGTTGTTTGCTCTGAAGACGGCGCATTTTGATCCTGTCTGGTGTGCCTCCGGGTCGGAAGGGCTGGCGGCCTTTGCAAAGGGTGACTTTGCGTTTGTGATTCTGGACATTGGCCTGCCGGATCAGAGCGGGTTTGATGTCTGCCGGCAGATCCGTTCGGTTTCCCGGGTTCCGGTGCTTTTCCTCAGCGCGCGCGACGAAGAACTGGACCGGGTGCTGGGACTGGAACTGGGCGCGGACGACTACGTCACCAAACCCTTCAGCCCGCGGGAACTGGTGGCCCGGGTCCGCGCGATTCTGCGGCGCAGCGAAGGCGGCCAATCCTTGCCCGGCAAAGGAAACGGCCCCACCCTGCCAAGTCCTGCCACTCCGGCAGATTCCCCTTCGCCCGTCGCGGCGGGGGCTCTGCTGCACCATGATCCGGTGCGGAAACGGGTGCGCTGCGCCGGCCACTGGCTGGAACTAACGGCCCATGAATATCATCTCCTGCTCGCGCTTTTGGCCCACCCGGGCCGGGTGTTTTCGCGGGATCAGTTGATGGAAATCGCCTGGGAGGACCCCGCCGCCGCGAGCGACCGCACCGTGGACGCCCACATCAAGACGTTGCGGGCCAAACTTCGCCTTGCAGCTCCAGAAGCGGATCCGATCGAAACCCGGCGCGGTCTGGGTTATGCCCTGCGGGAGGAGGCCGTCCGATGAGAACCACCCACGCGGCCCTGGCCGGAATCGCGCTCATCATTGGCACTGGGTTTTATCTGCTGCTGAACCAATTGTTGCGCGACAGCCGCATCGAAACCTATCAGGCCACCGAAGAAACCCTCGTGGATACCGCCCACCTGCTGGCAGCTCTCCTTGAAAGTTCCCTGACTTCCGATGGCCAGCCTGACCCTGCCGCCCTGCATGATGCCGTCCGTTCTGCCCGCCTGCGGGAATTCGAAGCCCGGATCCAGTCCCTGACCAAATCCCGGGTGGGACTGCACGTGTATGTCACCAACGCCGCCGGGTTGGTCATTTACGACTCCAGCGGCCAGTTCACCGGCAAGGATTTTTCGCGTTGGAATGATGTCAGGCTGACGCTTCAGGGGCAGTATGGTGCCCGTTCCACCGATTGGATCCCGATGATCCTGCCAGCTCGGTCATGCATGTCGCTGCGCCCATCAAAGCGGCGGACAAAATCATCGGAGTGTTGACGGTGGTCAAAGCGAAGTCGGACCAGGCAGCCTTTGTCACCCAGCGGCGGCGTCAGATTCTGGAATCGGGGCTCCTGATCGGCGGCGGGTTGTTATTGTTTGTGGGAGCAGTCTTTTTCTGGCTGTTCCGCCCGATGCGGCAGCTTTCGGAATACGCCCAGAGCATCACCTCGGGAAATCGCCCGGCCCTGCCGCGCCTGGGGTTGGGCCGCGAGGCCCGTGCCCTCGGCAAGGCCATCGAATCCATGAGGGAGGAACTGGAAGGCCGCGAGTATGCCGGGCGCTACATCCGCACCCTGACGCATGAACTGAAGAGCCCGCTTTCCGCCATCCAGGGAGCTGCAGAATTGTTGGAAGAACCGATGCCGGAAGAACAGCGCCGGCGTTTCCTTGCCAATATCCGGAGCGAGACGGCCCGCGCCGAAACCCTCATCCAGCGCCTGCTCCGTCTTTCCGAAGTGGAACGCATCAAGACCCTGGAATCCCCCGAGTCCATTCCGGTATCCTACCTGATGGACCAGTTGGTGGAGGATACCACGGCGCTGGCCGCGAGCCGGAATGTCAGGGTGCAGGCGGTTCCGCCCCCGGCCGGCAGCGTAGTGACGGGGACTCCGGAACTGCTGCATTCCGCCCTGCTGAATCTGTTGGAAAATGCCATCGATTTTTCGCCTGATGGCGGCGTGGTGAACTTCACCTTCACTCCGGCCGCAGACCCGGCGGCCGGCGGAGAATCCGGCCCGGCCTTTGTGATCACCGATCATGGCCCCGGGATTCCAGACTACGCCGAGGCCCGACTCTTTGAGCGGTTTTATTCCCTGAAGCAAGCCCAGACCGGCCGCCGCGGGACCGGCTTGGGCCTGTGTTTTGTCAGGGAGGCGGCCCTGCTGCATGGGGCGGAAGTTTCCCTGGCCAACCGCCCAGCCGATGAAGGCTCCGGAGCGGTCGCCATCCTGCGCTTTCCGGTCAGGGCCTGATGGAATTGGGCGTGGCAGCTCCTTTTTCACACAACTTTCTTCCAGCCTTCATCATCCCTCCTCATTCAGGAGCGAGGGATGGGAACGATGAAACGACATCATTCCATCCTCCTCCTGCTTGGGGCGCTGCTGTTGCCGGCCGCGGCACAACCCCAGGTCATCCCCACCCCCAATACCGCCGGGCAGATCGCCGGGTCCGGGCCTTCGGGCTCAAATCAGCCAGCCGAATCCGCCGATCCGCTGGCTTCCCGCACCCTAGCGCCCTATTTTCAGGTGCTGGGCGACGGAGTGCCGGCCTCCTTTCCCCTGCAAAAAACGGAGGTCTCGGTGCAGGTCACCGGCACCATCGCCGATGTGGTCGTCGAGCAGGTTTATGCCAACCAGGGAGCGGGGCCTATCGAAGCGCTGTATGTCTTTCCGGCCTCCACCCGGGCTGCGGTGCATGGCATGGAAATGAAGATCGGGGAACGGGTGATCCGGGCCAAAATCCAGGAAAAGGAACAGGCCCGGGCCACTTACGAAGCCGCCAAGGCGGAAAAGAAAACCGCCGCCCTCCTGGAGCAAAAGCGGCCCAACGTCTGCCAGATGCAGGTGGCCAACATCGCTCCCGGCGAGGAAGTCAGAGTGACGCTGCACTATACCGAAACTGTGGCGGCCACCGACCGGATTTATGAGTTTGTCTTCCCCACCGTGGTGGGTCCCCGCTACTCCACCACCCCGGTGGATTCTCCGGAAGGAAGGGCGGATGCCTGGGTGCAGAATCCCTATCTGAATCCGCCTGCCGCCGGCAGCGACACCCTTCCCGCTCTGCCGGTGTTTGATTTGAAACTCAGGATGAACACCGGCATGCCGGTGCAGTCCATGCAGTGCCCCAGCCATGAAACCGACATCAGCTATCCAGACGCCAACACCACTTCGCTGACCCTGAAACCGGGCACCGCCACCACCGCCGCAAACCGCGATTTTGTGCTGCGCTATCAACTGGCGGACCAAAAGGTGGCCAGTGGCCTGCTGCTGCATCAGGGCGAAAAGGAGAATGTCTTCTGGCTCACGGTGCAGCCCCCGGCCCGCATCCTGCCGGAAGCCACGCCTCCCCGGGAATACCTGTTTATCATCGATGTGTCAGGCTCCATGAGCGGATTTCCCCTTGATACCGCCAAGGATCTCCTGCGGCGCCTCGTCGGAGGCCTTGGCCCGCAGGACAGCTTCAATGTCATGTTGTTTGCCGGATCCGCCACGGTGCTGTCGCCCTCCTTCCCCCTTCCTGCCAACGCCGCCAATATCCAGAAGGCGGTGCAGTTGATCGACGGTCAGGGCACCGGCGGCGGGACCAATCTGTTGCCTGCCCTCGAAAAGGCCTTTGCCCTGCCCGGAGACGAAAACCGCAGCCGGTCGATCGTCCTGATCACAGACGGGTATGTGGATTGCGAAAAACGCTCCTTCGATCTGGTGAGGAATGGCCTGGGCCGTTCAAACTTCTTCGCCTTTGGCATTGGCTCGAGTGTGAACCGCTTTCTCATCGAAGGCCTCGCCCGGGCCGGACGGGGCGAACCCTTTATTGTGCTTGAGCCCGGCGAAGCGGCCGGCGCGGCCAAACGTTTCCGCGACTATGTGGCAGCCCCCGTCCTGACGGATGTGAAAGTGCAGTTTGAAGGCGTGGAGATCAGCCAGATGGAACCGCCCAGCGTGCCCGATGTTTTCGCCGACCGCCCGGTAGAACTTTTTGGAAAATGGAGCGGCGAACCCAAAGGACATATTTCCATCACTGGCCTGTCAGGAAAGGAAGCTGTAAGCTTCCAGTTTGATCTGGCGGAAGCGGCCCAAAAGGGCACGAATCATCCGGCCCTGGCCACCCTCTGGGCCCGGGAGCGGGTCCGCACGCTGAGTGACTATCATCAGGTGGGCAGCACCAGTGAACTGAAACAGGAAATCACCAGCCTTGGCCTGACATACCAACTCCTGACAGAATTCACCAGCTTTGTGGCGGTGGATGAAACCCCACGTCCTCTCCTCGCCGATGCCCGGACCGTCACCCAGCCGCTGCCTTTGCCGCAGGGAGTCAGCGTCCACGCCGTGGGCAGCGGAGGAGGCACGGCGGGCACGGTGCCGGAACCCGGGGGATTCCTTCTGGTGATGATTGCCCTCATCGCCGTGCTCGGGGGACGCCTGCGCCGCCCGGCCTGACCGCCGGCCTGCGGCCAGCCCACAACGGGCTGGCCGCAGGTTCCCGATTTCATCGCCGAGCCAACTTGTTGTTATGTCCCGTTTCCGCTTTTTAACCACCCCTCCGGCCCTGCTCCTGATCATCGGGGGCATGGCTTTGGCCTGCTGGCCGGTGTTCCGCTGGTGGGTGTCGCGGATGACGGACGGTTCCGATGATCCTCTCGGTTTTGTGGCGCTGATTGCGGCCGCCGCGTTTCTCTGGCAGCGCCGCCAAGACCTCCGCCCCAGCCCCTACGGCGTCTGGCTGGCCCTCGGTTTGATCCTGACCCAGGGCATGCTGCCCCTGCCCGCTTTGGTCCGGGGCGGCTTCCTGGTGACGGCCCTGACCCTGGCTTTCGCCCTGCCAAAACGTCAGCCGGGCATCACGGTGCTGTTGTTTCTCAGTCTGCCGTTGGTGGCTTCCCTGCAATACTTTGGCGGCTATCCGCTGCGCATCGTCACTGCGGTTATGGCCGGAGAATTTCTCGGTGGGCTGGGCATCGATACGGAGCGCGTCGGCACCATGCTGCGATGGCGGGATCATGAAGTCGGGGTCGATGCCGCCTGCAGTGGCGTCAAACTCCTCTGGGTGACCTGTTTTACGGCTGCGGCTCTCGCCGCCCGCGGCAACCTGACCTGGGGCCGCACCTTGCTATTACTAACAGGGGCGCTGGTTTTGGTCATTCTGTTGAATGCGGTCCGCTCCACCCTGCTCTTTTTTCCGGAGTCGGGTTTGGTGGTCTGGCCGGAGTGGACCCACGAAGGAATCGGACTGGGCTTGTTTGTGATGGTGGCGGCCAGCCTGTCAGTCGTGGCGGGCCGCTGGTCGAGAGCGCATCTGAGATCACCCCTCCCTCCGGCTTTGCCCCTGCCCCGTCCTCTGATTTGGGCATGGACGGCGGGTGTTCTTTTCACTTCGAGCCTCGCCATCCAGCACGAGACCTCCCGCCCGCCGGCCGCCGCCGCCGACTTGGTGGAATGGCCCCGGTGGTTTGAAGGCGAGAAGCTCAGTCCGGTGCCTCTCAGCCCGGCGGAGGTGCGCTTCGCGGCGGGATTCCCTGGCCAAATCAATGTCTTCCAAACTCCGACCGGCCGCACCGTCATCTTCCGCCACGTCCTGCGCCCCAGCCGGCAACTCCATTCCAGTGCCGACTGCCTGAAGGCTGCCGGCTATACCCTGCACCCCGAGCCGCTAGCCAAAGACGACCTCGGCCGTTCGTGGGGATCGTGGCAGGCTGACGGCCCCGGACCGGTCCGCCGGGTCCGGGAACTGATCACCGACCGCCACGGCCTCCACTTCCCTGATCCTTCGTCATGGTTCTGGCCCGCCCTGCTAGGGAAAAGCAATGGCCCGTGGACCGCGATCACGGTCATGGACTAACCTGCGCTTCAGTAAGCGAGCCACGGCGAGAGCCACTTCTCAATTTCGGCCAAGGGCATTCCTTTGCGGGCGGCGTAGTCTTCGATCTGGTCCTTGCCGAGGTCAGTGCCGATGCCGAATGCCAAAGTAGTTGGCTTGGGGCACTGAAGTTACACTTAAGGACAACGAATTCCGAGGGGCACTACTTCATTGGAAATGGGTGAATTGCGTTGGCCCAAGTAGTTTGGGTAGAATCCAATCGCAAATTTATTTAGTTGTGTTAAATAGTGGAAATGGCCAAAAATTCTCAAATCGAGTGGACACAACACACGTTCAATCCGTGGTGGGGGTGCGCAAAGGTGTCTCCTGCTTGCGAACACTGCTACGCGGAGCTTTGGGCCAAGCGGATGGGCCAGCAGGTTTGGGGACCAAAATCGCCTAGACGCTTTTTTTCCGATACTCACTGGAAGGAACCGCTTGTTTGGAACGAAGATGCCCGCAGCACAAAAGCTCGCCATAGGGTATTTTGTGCCAGCATGGCAGACGTTTTTGAGAAACGCGCTGATCTTGACAATCAGCGCGAACGCCTTTGGGCATTAATCGCAGCTACTCCTTGGCTAGATTGGCTGCTTCTCACGAAAAGACCGGAGAACGTCGCCAAAATGGTGCCGTGGGTTGAAGTTGAGTGGCCGAAAAACGTTTGGCTGGGCACAACAGTCGAAAACCAGACATTCGCGGACAAGCGGCTGCCACACTTGCTCAAACATAAGGCTGCTGTTCGCTTTCTTTCCTGTGAGCCACTTCTTGGCCCAATCGATTTGTCAAAATGGTTTCAGAATAATGGCTTGCAGCCTATTGATTGGGTTATAGCTGGTGGTGAAAGTGGTCCAAATGCCCGCCCCATGCATCCAGATTGGGCGAATGGGCTGTTGAACCAATGCAAATCGGCCAAAGTAGCATTTCACTTCAAACAATGGGGTCATTGGGTTCCCGCAGAGATTGCCGCTGAGACGACGAAAACCACGGTGATTCACATCCCGTCAGAACGACCAGTGAATATGGTTCGCCTTCCAAAGAAGGAAGCCGGTCGCACTCTCGCGGGAAGAACATGGGATGGTCTACCAAAAGCCCACGTCCCAGTCTATGCATAAAATCGACTTCGCCCATTACCACGGCAGGGAACAGGCTTACATCAAGCACTGTCTGCTTTCGGAATATCTTTCGGGCTGGTCATATCGAGTAGGAAGTGTTTGGGACCGGCTTGTCTACATTGATGGATTTGCTGGACCATGGGGAAGTAGCCAACCAGATCACGGTGATTCTTCATTCGGTATCGCCGTAAAAGTGCTCAATGAGGCAATTCGCGGGCTATCTGACTTGAGAAGAATCGACGCCAAGGCGCTCGCCGTATTCGTCGAAAAGCAGCCGGAGCCATTCGCCAAGCTTAAAATGTTCGCGGATTCCTCTTCGACGGCCATAGTTCAAACAACTGCTCTGAGAGGAAGGTTTACGCAAAATATCCCCGTCATCGAAAAGCTGATCGCAGCAGCAGGTGGAAACCCGTTCAAATTCGTATTTCTTGACCAGAAAGGCTGGGCAGGGGCTCCAATGGAGCAACTTAAAGCATTTCTTACGGAACGGTCATGCGAAGTCATGTTCAATCTGATGACTTCGTTCCTTACACGGTTCGTGGAAACAGAGACGCGCGCCGACAGCTATCAAAAATTGTTTGGGCGAGATGGTGTTCTTGAAAAGATCCGGGAGCTTCCTAAAGGCACAGGGGAAAGAGAGGAGGCGGCCGTCCGCGAGTATTGCATCAGTCTGCGCGAACGCTGTCGCTTCAAATATGTCGCCGAGGCAGTGATCCTGAAGCCAGGGACCGAAAAAGTGCTCTACTATCTCGTGTTCGCAACAAACCACCCCAAAGGTGTCGAAGTATTCAAGGCGGCAGAAGTCAAAGCCTCCCAGTTACAGGACGCAATTCGCTATGAATCGCGCATCGAGTCTACCGGTCAGACGGAATTGATGTTCGAGAGTCAGGCCCCAAAGTCACTTGTCGCATCGAAACTACATGCCAGGTTTTTAACCAAGGCTCGGCTTAAGGTCATGGACCTACTGCTGGAAGGCTCTCCCAATGGCGTGGAGTTTACCGGCCTGTTTTGTGCAGCAATGGCTTTTCCTCTCGTGACTCCTCATGACCTTTATTACTGGCTGGAAGATTGGAGGGAGCGCAAGTGGATTGACTATCAGCTGGAAGGCGGAAAACGAAAGAAACCCATCCCGGACAAAACAGATATGATTCTTGTCCTGAACAAAGCAGCCCTGGCTGAAAGTTTCCCTATCCGAACGCATTAGTATCATCAAGGCGGCCGCTCAACTACCTAACATACTTCTAATTGCGCCACACTCGCCAATGACTAATACCCAAATAACAGTCTAGATATGTCCTGAGTCCGGGACGGCCTTTCTGCTGCTAGTAAGCCAGCCAAGGACTGAGCCACTTTTCCACTTCAGCCACCGGCATTCCTTTGCGGGCGGCGTAGTCTTCGATCTGGTCCTTGCCGAGGTCAGTGCCGATGCCGAAGTATTTGGCCTGGGGGTGGTTGAAGTAGAGACCGCTGACACTTGAGCCAGGGTGCATGGCGCAGGATTCCGTCAATTCACAGCCGGTCAGGGCGGTGGCATTGAGCAAGCTGAACAAGGTGCGCTTTTCGGTGTGGTCCGGCTGGGCGGGGTATCCCGGTGCCGGTCGGATGCCGCGGTATTTTTCCCGGATCACTTCCTGACGGGTCAATTCGCCCGGCTTTTCGATGCCGCAGAAAAAACGGGCGCGCTGGTGCAGCCACTCGGCGAAGGCTTCAGCGAAGCGGTCCGCCAACGCTTTGACAATGATGGAACTGTAAGGGTCCTGCTGGTCGTCGTAGGTCCTCGCATACTCGTCCGCGCCGTGAATGGTGACGACAAAACCCCCGACCCAGTCCGGGCGGCCGCTGTCGGCGGGCGCGGTGAAGTCGCTCAGTGCGAAGTTGGGCGTCGGGCTTCCACCGGTCTTGATCACCTGCTGGCGCAGGGTGTGCAGGGTGGCCCGTTTTTCGGTTCGGGTTTCGTTGGCGTAAATTTCGATGTCGTCGCCCACGGCGTTCGCCGGGAAAAATCCGGTGACTCCTTTCGGGGTGAAGTGCTTACCGGCGATGATCGTATCAAGAAGCGTCTGGGCGTCGCTGTAGAGTTTGGCCGCCGTTTCCTCGGCCTGGATCTTGAGATCCGGGTCCTCATGGGCAGAGGAAAAACGCTGCTCTTCGTCCTTCCAGCGGCCGCGCAGTTCCCAGGCGTGAAAGAAGGGCGACCAGTCGATAAAGCCGCGCAGTTCAGTGAGGGACACCGGCGAAATAGTGTCAGGGTGCCCTTCCGTTTCGGTCACAGGAATCAGGTCTGTGACCGGCGGCCGGGCGATATCGACCGTGGCCCAGTCACTGACAAAGGCCTTTTCCCGGGCCTCGGCGAGGGAAAGAATGCTGCGTTTCTTTTTATTGCCGAACTGCTCCCGCAGGGTGTCGTGACGTTTTTCGTTCTCCACGATAAAATCCTGCTGCTGCCCGGCGCTGAGCAGCGAAGTGGCAACCGGGACGCTGCGGGAGGCGTCAAGCACATGGACGATGCTGCCGTTGTATTTGGGCGCGAGCTTGATGGCGGTGTGGGCCGCGCTGGTGGTGGCCCCACCGATGAGCAGGGGCGTTTTGAATCCGAGCCGGTCCATTTCGGAGGCCACGTGGGCCATTTCGTCGAGGCTGGGAGTGATCAGCCCTGACAAACCGATGATGTCCGCATTCACCTCGCGGGCTTTGTCGAGAATTTTGTCGCAGGGAACCATCACCCCCATGTCGATCACTTCGAAGTTATTGCACGCCAGCACGATGCCGACGATGTTTTTGCCAATGTCGTGCACGTCGCCTTTCACGGTGGCGAGCACGATGGTGCCGGCGTTGTTTTTCTCCTCGACCTCGGCCGCGGCGGCTTGTCCGCTGGCCAGCGCGGCGGCCTTGGCCACGGCGCGCTCCTTGATGCGCAGTTCCTTTTCCGCCTCCATGAACGGGGCCAGATAGGCCACACTCTGTTTCATGACGCGGGCGCTTTTCACGACCTGGGGCAGGAACATCTTGCCTGCGCCGAAGAGATCGCCGACGACACTCATGCCGTCCATCAGGGGTCCTTCGATCACGCTGAGCGGTTTGCCCAGTTTTTCGAGGGCCTCGGCGGTGTCCTGATTGATAAAGTCCGTGATGCCCCGCAGCAGCGAGTGCTCCAGCCGCTTCTCGACCGGGGCCTCGCGCCAGCTCATGTCGATTTCGGCCTTCTTCGCGCTGCCGGCCTGGCCTTTGAATTGTTCCGCGTAATCCACGAGGATTTCCGTGGCATCCGGGCGGCGGTTGAGGATCACGTCCTCCACCTTTTCCAGCATGTCCTTGGGGATCTCCTCGTAGACTTCCAGCATCCCCGCGTTGACGATGCCCATGTCCATGCCGGCCTTGATCGCATAATAAAGGAACACGCTGTGCATGGCTTCGCGCACCTTGTTATTGCCGCGGAAGCTGAAGCTGATGTTGCTCACTCCGCCGCTGACCTTGGCATACGGCAGATTTTCCTTGATCCAGCGCGTGGCATTGATGAAGTCGAGCGCGTAGTTGTTATGCTCCTCCATCCCGGTGGCCACCGTCAGGATATTGGGATCAAAAATGATGTCCTCCGGCGGAAATCCGACCTCATCCACGAGGATGCGGTAAGCCCGTTCGCAGATGCGGATTTTGTCCTCATAGGTGGCGGCCTGACCCTGCTCGTCAAAGGCCATCACTACCGCCGCAGCCCCGTATTGTTTCACTTTGACGGCGCATTCCCGGAACTTGGCTTCACCTTCCTTGAGCGAAATGGAATTGGCGATTCCCTTGCCCTGCAGGCACTTGAGGCCGGCCTCGATGATCTCCCATTTCGAGGAATCGACCATGATCGGAACCTTGTTCACCTCCGGTTCCGTCTGCAGCAGGGTCAGGAATTTCGTCATCATGGGCACCCCGTCGATGAGGCCTTCGTCCATGCAGACGTCGATCACATTGGCGCCGCTCTCGACCTGCTGGCGCGCGATGGCGACGGCCTCCTCCAGTTTGTTTTCCTTGATGAGCTTGGCGAATTTCGGTGATCCGGCGACGTTGGTGCGTTCGCCGATCATCAGATAGTTCGAGCTGGGGGTCAGTACATAAGGCTGCGAGCCGCTCAGGCGCATGGTGTGGGGATCGGCCGGCACCACGCGCGGGGCCAGGCCTTCCACAGCCTTCGCGATGGCCGCGATGTGCTCCGGGGTGTTGCCGCAGCAGCCGCCCATGATGTTGACAAAACCGCTGCCGCCGAAATCCCTCGCGTATCCGGCCATGTCGTCCGGCAGGAGGTCAAAGCCGGTCGGGGCCAACGGATTCGGCATCCCGGCATTCGGATAGGCAGAAACAAAACAGTCCGCCCTGGCCGCGAGCTCCGCGAGGAAAGGACGCATTTTGTCAGGACCCAGCGAGCAGTTCAGACCGATGGAGAGCGGATTCACATGCCGCATGGCATTGAGATAGGCCTCCGTCACCTGCCCGGAAATCATGGTCTCTCCACCAGGTCCAACCGCCGCGCTAATCTGCACGGGGAGTTCCACCTTGTCTTCATCGAACACCTCGCGGATGGCGACGAGCGCGGTCTTGGCATTCAGCGAATCGAAAATCGTTTCCACCATCAGGGTGTCCACCCCGCCCGCGATCAGGGCGCGGATTTGGTGTTTATACGCCTGCTTCACCTGGTCAAAGGTGACGTAACGGAAGCTCAGATCGTTGAGATCCGGGAACTGCGAAAGTGACACTGTCAGCGGCCCGATCGCTCCCGCGACATACCGTTTCCGCTTCGTTTCCCCGCCGATGCGGTCCGCCCATTTCCGGCACTGGCGGGCGGACTCAAAATTGATCTCCCACGCCAAATCATTGAGGAACTTATCCTCGATCACCATTTGGAAAAACTCCGGATCCTTCCTCATGCCCTCCGGGACCTCACGGAAAAACTCCGCCTGCGCGATGCTCGTGGCGGAAAAGGTATTTGTCTCGATGATGTCCGCCCCGGCTTCCAGAAACCGCCGGTGGATGTCTTCAATGATATCGGGACGCGTGATGGAAAGAATGTCCCCGTTGTTGAGAATATCCTTTTCGTTTTCGCGGAAACGGTCACCCCGTGCGCTGGCCTCGTCCAGCACGCCCTTTTCCTTGTAGCCGCGGATGGTCGTGCCCATCGCGCCGTCAATCACCAAAATGCGCTTCGCCATTTCCGCGCGGAGTTCGGCTTCAACATTTGAGCGTGGATCATCGCAAGTCGGGGCATCAGGGGGCATACTCATGAATTCGCAGCAAAAATAGAGAACCCGGTGCCAGCTTCAAGCGGAATATATCAAAATATCCGGATATGTTGATGCGTTTTTTGTTCAACTGTCTAAAAATCTGCCCGGCCACGCGGCGGACCCAATTTGAGTGGGAGACGGCTGACCGAAATCTCAAGACAACGGGAGACGCCGGCCGTAGAAAGGGCAACATCCATGCTAGCCGTACCCATTGAAGTCACCGATTCGCCGGCCCCCGTGGCTGCCGGACTTCGGATTTTTCCAAGAGCCCTCCTTGGCCTGATGATATTGGGGGCGGGCATGGTCGAATCCCTTGCTGATCCGCAGTCAGGGGAGTCCGGAAAGGGCTTCTATGTGTCGGTTGAGGGACAACCCGGAAATGCCGGCACTGCGGATTCCCCGTGGGATATCGAATCTGCCCTCGCGGGAGCACACGCGGTTCCGCCCGGCTCCACGGTGTATTTGAAAGGGGGCACCTACCGGCACGCGGACCGGCGATGGGAGAGCCCTGGGTTTGCCATTGCTCTGGCGGGTGCCCCAAGCCGGCCGGTTCACATCCGCCCCGTGCCCGGCCACCGGGTCACGCTGGATGGGAAGGTCGAAGTGAAATCCAGCGCGCGGCATCTCCGGGTGTGGGAACTGGAGATCACGGTTTCCGAAACTGCGGCATGGAATCGTCGCGTGACGGCCGACGGACTGAAGGTGGACGGTCCGGCCGACCTCCCGCAGGGCGGCCTGAACATCCTTGGCGGTGCAGATTCCAAATTCATCCACCTCGTCATCCACGACATGAACAGCGGCATCGGATTCTGGCGGACGGCCTTGGACGCGGAGATCCATGGCTGTCTGATCCATGGGATCGGCTCGATCGGGCCGGACCGATACCATGGCCCGGGGATTTACACGCAGAACGAGACGGGCACGAAAGCACTCACGGACAACATTCTTTTTGCGAATTATTCGACGACCATTCAGGCATACGGAAGCAGCCGTGCCCCGGTGAGTGGCTTTCGGATCGAGGGGAACATCGCCTTTGCCCCCGTGAAGGCAGGGGACCGTCAACGGGTGCTCATCGGCGGCGGTCAACCCAGCCGGCGGATCGTTGCCGCCGATAATATCCTCTACGAGGTGCCGCTTGAGCTGGGTTACAACGCGCCGCACAATGAGGACGCCGTGGTCACTGGCAACTGGGTCGTCAATGCGGGGCTTTCCATCAACCGGTTCAAGCAGGTAACTGAATCCGGAAATACCGTCATCCCACCCGGCTCACCGCGACCAGACCGGCCGGCCGATGTCATCCTCCGCCCCAGCCTCTACGTGCCCGGTCGTGGGAACCTTGCCATCTTCAACTGGGCGGGGCGGTCACAGGTCGAGGTGGATCTCAGCCCGCTTCTCCGGCCCGGACAACCTTTTTCCATTGTGAGTGCATTGGACTACTTCGGGAAGCCGCTGGTTGCGGGTCGCTTCGAGGGCCGTCCGATACCCATCCCCATGACGAAGGAGCCTCGCACTGGCAACGGGGAATTCTGCGCCTTTGTCGTCCTTCCTGGCGACGAGTCCTCCGGGCAAGCCGCCGGACAAGGGACGTCCCCAGCCCGATGAGTTCATGGCCCGATGCTTCCTTCCCTTTACCGCCGGTTTCCGGCCCGGGCCGTCGGGATACCGCGCGAAGATTCAGGAATCACCCTCGCCACTTGGCCACGACGAGGCACCGGGCGGTTACATCAGATCATCAGATGTGGCGACTGGCAATGGCGGGCCGGAGATCACCGGAAGGCGGGCGGGGGCGGGAGCGCAACTGACGACTGCGCCGCAGGAGGACCTGCGGACCACGGGAGGGAGGGGAAAGAATGAGACAGGTGCATGATTTTGACTGGCCGCCATGCATGAAACCCTGTTCAGTAGGATTCTTTCCTCATGCCCATGAAACCGATTGCCCTCCTGACCCTGCTCACCTGCCTTATTCAGCCGGCCTTTGCCCAGGACAACTGGCCCGGATTCCGGGGACCCAGCCGGCAGGGCATGACCACCGGCCCGGAGCTGCCGTTGAAGTGGAGCGCCACGGAAAACGTGAAATGGAAAACCGCCGTTCCTGGCGAGGGCTGGTCGTCCCCCATCGTGTGGGGCAATGACCTTTTCCTGACCACGACGGAGGATAAGGGCGTCTCCTGCCGGGTGCTTTGTTTTGATGCCACCACCGGCGCCTTGAAGTGGAATACCGAAGTGTTCAAACAAGCCACCGCGCGCAAGGAAAACCGGAATTCCTACGCCACCCCGACACCGGTGACGGACGGCAAGAGGGTTTATGCCGTATTCGGCGGCGGCGGGATCGCGGCGGTGGATTTTTCCGGGAAAACCGTGTGGACCTTCACCGACTTTCATTTCTACAGCCGTCACGGTCTCGGGGCCTCGCCGCTGCTGGAGGACGGCCTGCTGGTCATGCCGTGGGATTGGAGCACTGACCCTGACAAAGAGGGCACCGACAAGGAAAAGGTTGGCTGGCAGATTCCGTGGGACCGTTCCTTCGTTTTTGCCCTGAATACCGCCACGGGCAAACTGGCGTGGAAAACCGGGCGTGGATCCTCACGCATTGCCCACATCACGCCCAACCTCTGGACCGATGAAACCGGCCGCAAACAAGTCATCAGCGGGGCCGGCGATGTCCTGCAGAGTTTCGATCTCAAAACCGGCAAATTGATTTGGACGGCGAAAAACGAGGGCGAAGGCGTTACCCCCTCGGTGCTCATCGCCGGCGGCATCGCCATCCAGCCTAACGGGTGGGGCGGGGCCAATTCCACCAAAGCCTTCCGCCTGTCCGGGGCCGGGGGCGAAACCGGCGCCGGCTCTCTGGTCTGGGAGCAGGATAAAAACGCCCCCAAGCTGCCCAGCATGGTATACGTGGCCCCTCACATTTACAGCATTACCGAAGCCGGCATGGCCTGGTGCGCCCTGGCCGCCACCGGCGAAGTCCTCTACCGCGAACGCATCGGCGGGACTTTCGCGTCTTCCCCCGTCGTCTCCGGCAACCGTATCTACATTACGGACGACCAGGGCGAAACCGTCGTCCTCCCCGCCACTCCGAAATTCGAAATCCTCGCCAGGAACCCCATCGGCGAAAAAGTTCAGGCCTCCCCTGCGGTGGCGGGCGGCCGTTTGTTCATCCGCGGGGAGAAGACGTTGTTCTGCATTGGGAATTGAGCGACCTTTCGCCAATGGCACAGAGACTACTGTCTTCAAAATCTGCGCGAAGGTTCGTCATCCCGGCCGTTATGTTGTTGATCCTGACAGGCAGTCTGATTGGTTTTTGGGACAGAAGGGACAGTCGGCTAAAATCACAGGCGCAACCATTCATCGCCGCAGCGGAATCCTATCGCGCCCGCCATGGTGAATATCCTGACTCCCTTCCCATTCCAGCAACGCCCGAACATCCGGATGGCGAACTGTTCTATCAAAGGGAACCCGATGGATCCTACATCATTTGGTATGGCGCCACCCTTGGCGAGTCCACAATCTACGATTCAAACGCCGGCCATTGGAGCGAAGGATCCGCACGCCAGACTGCCCCCTGAGGCCCCCAACCAGCGTCATTCAAATGTGCCCGTGCACAAATCCTCCGTGTTGGAAAATGAGAGGGGTGGGAATGTGCTTGCCTATCTGTCAGGATTTTTGCAATAGACAAGGGCATGCGTCACTTTTTTAACCCTAGGATTCTTCCGGTTCTAACAGGAGCACTGGCCTGTTTAACGTTCCCGGTGCCGGTCCACGCTGCGGAAACCTTCAGTGTGACCGGTTCCATGGTCACGGCGGTTGTCAGCCACACCGCAACCTTGATGCCCGACGGGAAGGTGCTCGTCATGGGGGGCCGGGTTTATGCTGGCATTTCTACCTCCGCTTCCCGCACCGCCCAACTTTACAACCCGACGACCGGCCTTTGGAATGCTACGGGTATTCCCATCCAGGCCCGGATGAATCACTCCGCCGTCCTGCTTCCTAATGGCAAGGTGTTGGTGGCGGGAGGATTCGGCAATGACGCTCTCGCCAGCGCCGAGCTTTACAATCCGGCCACCGGCACCTGGACGGTCACGGGATCCATGGCTACCGCCCGGAACTCGCATGGAGCGGTATTGCTCACCAATGGGAAAGTGCTCGTGGTGGGTGGCACCAGTGGAGCGGTGAACCTTGCCAGTGCCGAACTTTACGATCCGGCCACGGGGGTTTGGGCACCAGCGGGTGCTCTGACGCACGCCCGGGTAGCTCACACCACCACCTTGCTGACGGATGGAAAAGTTTTGGCCGCCAGCGGTGCCTCAACCGCCGAGGGCCGTGGCACCACCGAACTGTATGATCCGGTCACCTCCGCCTGGACCGTCAGCGGTTCGCTTTTTTATCCTCGTGCCAGTCACACGGCCACGCTCCTGGCTGATGGCAGAGTCCTTCTGGCGGGCGGGGGCCGGGCTGATTTGGGACACGCCGCCGAGGTGGAGTTTTATGATCCGGCGACCGGTCTGTGCAGTGCGGCACCGGCCATGGCCACGCCCCGGTCATTCCACTCCGCCACCCTTATGTCGAATGGAAAAGTTTTGATCGCGGGCGGGACTAATACCGGTGGCAATACCGCCGCTGCCGAGCTATACGATCCGGCCACCAATCTTTGGAGTCCCACGGGATCGCTTCATACCGCCCGCAGGGCCCAGAGCGCCACGCTTTTGGCCAATGGAAACATCCTTGCCGCAGGAGGACTGGTCCATGTTTTAGGCGGCACCTCGGCCACGGGAGCAGCGGAAATTTACGAACGTGCCCTGACCAAACTGGAACAATGGCGCCTGACGTGGTATGGCAGCGCCGCGAATGCTGGAAATGGGGCCGACCACGCATCGCCCCACGGCACGGGAATTCAGAATTTGGTTGTTTTCGCGTTTCTGGGGTCCGGGCAGGATCCTGCCCTGGCGCAGCCCGGACAACTGCCCCAACCGGTCGTGGCGGATGGGGCGGTTTCATATCAATTTTCGCCTCCTGTGGATGCGGCGGGCCTAACTTATGGAGCGGAATACAGCTCCACGCTTTCGGAGGGAAGCTGGGTGCCGATCCCGGACACCGGCACGCTACCGGCAAGGACTTTCAGGATAACCGTGAATGCGGGGTCCAGTGGTTTTACCCGGCTGCGGGTCAGGGGATTTTGATGAAACCGGTGACCTCAGACTCTTATACCCTGAAGTTTTCCGAATGGAATCACTCCGGAATGGGCCCAGGACCATGCCCAATTCAGCCCGGTTTTTGGGCCGACGGGCCTCCCCGCGCTGTCCGGCATTGCAGAAAGGCATCCTGAAACTGCCCCGGGCGGAGCCAGTCCCGGACGCGGATTTGCAACAAATCCGTCAGGCATGTCGGCTTGCCTCCGTAACTGGCGTGTGGTCTGCGTCCCCCTGCCCTTCATTTCCCCTTCCTGACATTTTTATGAAATCCCTGTTCCGTTATGGCCTGTCCCTGCTGGTTCTTTCGCCGTTCTGGCTTCAGGCCGTGGAAATCATCGCCCACCGCGGGGCTTCCCACGATGCCCCGGAGAATACCCTGGCTGCGGCCAAGCTCGGCTGGGAGCAGGGATCGGATGCGGTGGAAATCGACTTGTGGCTTTCCCGTGACGGGAAAGTGCTGGTCTTCCATGATGCGGATACCAAACGCTTCGCGGAACCAGTCAGGAAAATCAAGGACCTGACATGGGACGAAGCGCAGCAACTGGACGTTGGCGCGTGGAAGGGTGCGGCCTTCCGAGGCGAACGCATCCCGGCTCTGGAAACGGTCCTCGCCACGGTGCCCGCCGGAAAACGGATCGTGCTGGAATTAAAGGACGGTCCGGAAATTCTTCCGGAATTTGTCAGGATTCTAAAAGGCTCCCGCCTGAAGCCGGAGCAGATGTGTGTCATCAGTTTCAAGGAGGACACGCTGCGTGGTTCCAAAAGGGCCCTGCCCGGCGTGCCTCATTTCTTTTTGAAGGGCTACAAGGCTGATGCCGAAACCGGGGAGTTCCCTCAACTGGAGCCGTTGTTGGAGCTTTGCCGCGATGCCGGGTTTGAAGGACTGAACCTCCACTTCGACTGGCCTGTCACGCCGGAATTCGCCGCCAAAGTCAAAGCGCAAAATCTGAGGCTGCTGATCTGGACCGTGGACGATGCGGCGGTGGCCAAACAATTGGCTGCGGCCGGGGTGGATGCCATCACCACCAACCGTCCCGCCTGGCTGCGGGAACAGCTCCGGCGTCCTGACTGAAAATGGCATCCTGACAATCCTTCCGGGGTGCCGGCCACGATCCGGTTTTGACGGCGTGGGACGGTTGGTTACGTTGGACCCATGATCCGCTCCGCCCGTCCCCGGTTCCCCCACCTACAAAGCGAAAATCGCCTTCGAATTTGACTGCGACGGACGCCTCTGGCGCTCCGGCTGGCTGGACTTTAACTGCCGCACCACCTCGAACAGCAACTACGGCAAGGCGCGAGATGCCGCCGCCCGCTACCCTGTCGGCTCCACCCCGGAAGCCTGGGTCGATCCGGAAGCACCATGGCGGGCCGTGCTGGAAAAGGAAGCGGGCAACCGCTGGTGGCTGTGGATCTTTCCGGTGGTTTTTGGTGGGATCGGAGTGCTCGGTCTGCTGGGATGGCTGATGAAGGTAACCGCATGGGGAGCGGTGCTGTTCAGCACAAAACGGAGCGCGGACTTTTAATCCGCCCCGGAGCATCGGCGGAGCACGGGCGCGGATCAGCCATGGCTTTGAAACAGCAGATGCTCCGGGGCGGACGACAAGTCCGCGCTCCTCCCCGGGCGCGTCCAGCGAGGCACGTCGGACTGCGGGTTGCACCCTGCGCGGAATGGGCGGATGTCTGAAGGATGACGCCTCAGGAGATGATGCCCCCGGAATTGCTTGCTCCTGCAGGCAATTGGGAGTGCGCGCGTGCGGCGGTGGCCAACGGGGCCAATGCGATTTTCTTTGGCCTGTCCCGCTTCAATGCCCGGATGCGGGCAGACAACTTTACGGCAGAGGATCTTCCCCGGCTGATGGAGTATCTGCATGGCCACGGGGTGCGCGGGCTGGTGACGATGAATACCTTGATCTTCACCCGCGAACTCACGGATGCGGTGGAGCAACTCCGCATCCTCGAAGCAGCCGGGGTCGATGCCATCATTGTGCAGGACATCGGGTTGGCCCGGCTGGCAAGGGCGGTGACCCCGCGGCTGGCCCTGCATGCCAGCACCCAGATGACCCTGACTTCTCCGGAAGGACTCGCTTTTATGCACGACCGCCTGCGCCTGGACCGGGCGGTGCTGGCCCGGGAACTGTCGTTGCGGGAACTGGAACGCTTCCGCGATACCACGGTGCCCCTTGAAGTTTTTGTGCATGGGGCGCTTTGCGTTGCCTACTCCGGCCAATGCCTGACCAGCGAAAGTCTCGGCCAGCGCAGCGCCAACCGGGGCGAATGTGCCCAGGCCTGCCGTATGCCCTATCAACTGGTGGTGGACGGGGTGCTGCGGGAGTTGGGAGACAAACGTTATTTGCTGTCGCCCCAGGACTTGGCGGCCGTGGAGGAAGTGCCGGCATTGCTGGAACGCGGCGTGCGCAGTTTCAAGATCGAAGGGCGGCTGAAGTCCCCGGAATACGTGGCCGCCGTCACCGCGGTCTACCGCAAGGCTCTGGATGCCGCCATGGACGGCCGGACTAACGGCCCCATGGCCACCCCGGAGGACCGGTATGCCCTGGAAATGACCTTCAGCCGGGGACTTTTCAGCGGCTGGATGCATGGGGTCAACCACCAGGAACTGGTAGGGGCCCGCTATGGAAAAAAGCGTGGAGCCATGGTAGGCCGGGTGCGCCATGCGGGCCGCGACTGGGTGGAACTGGAGTCGGTTGGGGCCGCCCTGAAAGCAGGCGACGGGGTGGTTTTCGACACTGGTGGTGATACCAATGACGAGCAGGGAGGACGGGTCTTTGAAGTGCAGGGCAACCGGCTCTCCTTCGCCCGCGGCAAGGTGGATTTTTCCCAACTGAAGACCGGTGACCGGGTCTGGAAGACCAGTGATCCGGCACTCGACAAACGCCTGCGGGCCACTTTTGAAAAAGAAGCGGCCTGGCAGCCGGTGCGGGAACTGCGCCTGACAGTTAGTGGCAGTGAAGGACTGCCACTTGTTCTGGAGGGCGCCGGCTGCCGGGTGGAGTCAGCCATGCCGCTGGCCGGCGCGCTCAACCGGCCCCTCACGGAAGCTGCATTGCGGGACCAACTGGGCCGGCTGGGCGGCACGGGCTACACGCTCGGCCACTTGGATTGCAAAATCGATGGAAACGTGATGTTGCCGCTCAGTGAGCTGAACCGGATGCGGCGGGAATGGGTGGCGCAGCTCCATAACCAATCACCTGTAGCAGGGCCCGTCCCGGCCTTGTCCACCGGGGCCCGGAGGACGATAACCTACCCGGAACCAACAACTGGATGTTCCGTCAATCCCCGGCCATGGCAGGAGTATTTTGATTTTACTGGGGATGCCCGGATCGCTGGCCATAACCGGGCTCAAGGCCGGGACGGCCTTGCTGCGGGTGCAGGAGCGGCGGAGTTGTCCGTGCTGTGCCGGACGCTGGAACAGGTGGAGGCCTGCGCGGCGGAAGGCGTGTCGGTCGCTTACGCGGATTTTGAGGATGTGCGGGGGTATGCGGCGGCGGTGGAACGGGTCCGTGATACTTCAGCCATGCGTCTGCTGCTGGCCACTCCCCGCATTCAGAAGCCAGGGGAACAGGGATTTTTTAAGTTAATCGACCGGGCCCATCCTCATGGCGTGCTGGTGCGCAATCTGGGAGCAGTGCCCTGGTTCACCAACCGGGGGCTGGAAACCGTGGGCGACTTCTCCCTGAACGTGGCCAATCCGCTGACGGCCGGATTCTTCAAAAACGAGGGATTGGACCTCCTGACTATTTCCTATGATCTCAATATCAGTCAGGTGCTGGACTTGCTGGCGGGAGCACCCCCGGCCTGGTTTGAGCTGACCCTGCATCAGCATATGCCCATGTTTCACATGGAGCACTGTGTTTTTGCTGCTTTTATGTCGCAGGGGAAAACCTTTCTGGACTGCGGCCGGCCCTGCGAAAAGCACTCGGTGAAGCTGCGCGACCGCGTTGGCATGGAGCATCCGCTCAAGGCAGACGTGGGCTGCCGCAATACCCTGTTCAATGCCCAGGCGCAGACCGGAGCCCGCTATTTTCCGGATTTGCAGGCCGCGGGATTACGGCGCTACCGGATCGAGTTGCTGGAGGAGAACCCCGCCGGCGTCAGGAGGGTTTTGCAAACTTACCGGGCCCTGCTGGAAGGCCGGACCGAAGGCGGGGACCTCTGGCGTCTTCTCAAGGCCCAGTCCAAATTGGGAGTCACTCTCGGCACCCTGGAATCGGCCCCAGGCTGACTTCATCGTATGAGCGGCTGCTCTTTGTGACCTATTTTCCGACATGCTATTCTCAGATATCACCGTCACTGCAGCGGCTCTGTATTTTCTGCCGGTGGAAACGCGGGTGCCCCTGAAATTCGGCACCGAAATCCTGACTGAGGTTTCCTGCGCCCGGGCCCGGGTGCGGGTCCGGCGCCGGAATGGTCAGGAAGCCGAAGGCTGGGGCGAGACCCCGCTGAGTGTGCCATGGGTTTGGCCCTCTCCCCTGCCTTATGGACAGCGGCAATCCGCCCTGCAGCAGTTTTGTCTCCGGCTGGCCGGGGCGTGGCCGGCCTGCGGGCTCACCGGCCACGCCATGGAATGCGGACAGGACTTTATCGATGGACCGCTGCAGTCGGAATGGCTGGCCTGGAATACGGAACGCCCCGCCGCGGAAGCCATGCCATGGCTGGCCGCCCTGGTCTGCGCCTCCGCTTTTGATCTGGCGGTGCACGATGCCTATGGGCGGGTGAATGAAGTCCCGGTCTATGAAACCTATCACGCCGCCTGGATGACCCGGGACCTCTCCGCCTTCCTGACTCCCGCCCAGGATTCCGCCGGCAGAGTGTCCTTTGCCGGCAAATACCCCGCTGATTTCCTGCGCCCCCAACGCCGGGAACAGCTCATGGCATGGCATCTGGTAGGCGGCCTTGATGCCCTGGAGGCCAGCGACCTCACCGGTCAGGAACCGGACGATGGGCATCCTGTTTTGCTGGGCGACTGGATCCGTCAGGATGGCCTGAAGGCGCTCAAAATCAAACTCCGCGGCAACGATGCCGCCTGGGACTATGACCGCCTTGTCCGCACCGGCCGTTGTGCTCTGGCCCATGATGTTCTGTGGCTCACCGCAGACTTCAACTGCACCGTCACCGATCCCGCCTACGTCACGGAAATTCTCGACCGACTGCGGGATGACGAACCACGGATTTTTGCCATGCTCCTGTATGTCGAGCAGCCCTTTCCCTACGAACTGGAGCGATATCCCATTCCGGTGCATGCCGTTAGTGCCCGGCGGCCGCTCTTTTTGGATGAAAGTGCCCACGACTGGCAGCACGTCCGCCTCGGCCGTTCCCTCGGCTGGACCGGCGTGGCGCTGAAAACCTGCAAGACGCAGACAGGAGCCCTGCTCAGTCTCTGCTGGGCACAGGCTCATGGCATGACGCTGATGGTGCAGGACCTGACCAATCCCATGCTGGCCCAGATCCCTCACTGCCTGCTCGCCGCCCACGCCCCCACCATCGCCGGAGTGGAAACGAATGGAATGCAGTTTTACCCCGTCGCCTCCGATATCGAAGCCCGCGTCCATCCCGGTCTCTATCGACGCCGGAATGGCCTGGTGGATTTGGGCACTGTCCATGGGCCGGGCTTTGGCCAGCGCGTGGAAGAAATCGGGCGGATCCTGCCAGAAACGGCCCATGGAATGTAAATGAATCCCACACCGGACATCCGCCGGAGGCTCTTGACTGCTGTGGGCACCACAGCTCTTTGGGAAACGGCCCGTCCCCCGGACGCACGGGCGATGGACCGGAATGCACCCGCCTACATCAAACTACCCAGGACACGTATCACCGTAAAATTTTCTGCTCCAAGCGGGTGCCCCATCTGGTATAAACCGGAAACATGAAACTCTACCCGCTTCTGTTGACACTCCTTTCCCTGACGACGGCCGCCGTCATCTCTGCCGCCGCTGCCGGGCCCAACGTCGTCATTATCTATACGGATGACCAGGGTTACGGCGATCTGGGGGTGCAGGGAGCCAAGGGCTATCACACCCCCAACCTCGACCGCATGGCTGCGGAGGGAATGCGGTTTACTGATTTTTATGTGGCGGCCCCGGTCTGCTCGGCATCGCGGGCCGCCTTGCTGACCGGATGTTATCCCGCCCGGATCGGGATCAACGGGGCGCTTCCGCCAAAAAGCAAAACCGGGCTCAATCCGGAGGAAACGACCATCGCCGAAGTGTTGAAGGCGAAGGGTTATGTCACGGGCATGTTTGGAAAATGGCATCTCGGGGACCACCCTGACCTGTTGCCGGTGAAGCAGGGGTTCGGGGAGTTTTTCGGGATCCCGTATTCAAACGACATGTGGCCGCTGAATCCCAATTCCAAGCGTGCCAACTGGCCCGCGCTGCCCCTGCTGGAAAATGACAGGGTGACCGAACCTGAGGTGACCCCCGAAATCCAGGCCGGGCTGACCACCCGGATTGCGGAGCGGGCAGTCAAATTCATTGGTGAGCACAAGTCGAAACCTTTTTTCCTGTATGTGGCCCCGCCCATGCCGCATGTCCCGCTATATGTCAGCGGGAAGTTCAAAGGAAAGTCCGCGCAGGGGCTTTATGGCGATGTGATTGAGGAAATCGACTGGGCGGCCGGACAGATCCTGACGGCGTTGAATACCCACGGCCTTGACGATAACACGCTGCTGGTTTTTGCCAGCGACAATGGCCCGTGGTCCATTTATGGCAACCACGCGGGCAGCGCGGGGCCGTTCCGCGAATCGAAGGGCACTTGTTGGGAAGGGGGGATCCGCGTGCCTTGCCTGATGCGCTGGCCCGGCAAAATCCCTGCTGGAACGGTATGCCGGGAAATGGCCGGCACCATCGACATGCTGCCCACCATCGCCGCCCTGACAGGTGCGGCGATGCCGGAAAAAAAGATAGATGGCAAGGACATTGGTCCGCTGCTCCGCGGGGAAGCCGGTGCGAAATCTCCGCATGAGTCCATGGTCTTTTACTACGGCAACCACGAACTGCAGGCGCTGCGCAGCGGCAAATGGAAGCTGATGCTGCCCCACACCTACCGCACTATTGAATCCACCGGAGCCGATGGCCTAACCGGAAAGCACGGGCGCGCCACCATCGGCTTGGAACTGTATGATCTGGAAAACGATCCGGGCGAATCCAAAAATCTGGCCGGCACGGAAACGGATGTGGTAATAAAGCTCAGCGCCCTCGCTCAGACGGCACGCGAAGAACTGGGCGACACCCTGACGAAAACACCGGGCAGGGGCCGGCGCAGTCCCGCTTCCGTGACGTGGCCCTGACGGTTAGGCTCCGGGATCCGGGGTTTTTGCGGCGTCTTCCGCAGGTTTTCCCATGGCATTGGCCAGCATGCAGTTGGAGGCGTGCATCAATCCGAAGAATAAGAGCGGAATGATAACCGGCCACGGGAACCGGGTCGAGGAAAACGCCAGATGAAACGCCCCCGGCAGAACCATGGCCGCCAGCCACAGCAGGGAATTGGAGCGCAATGCTTTTTGTTTTTCGGATGCAGTCATCGCTTTGTTTGGTTGGTTGGGATGAATGAAGTGGGCTGCTGGTCTCAACGGGGATCGCCGCCGAGGGAAAACATCAGCGGCATTCCTTTCAGTGAAAGATTTTTGAAACCGTAGCCACCTTTTTCGACGGATTGGTCGAAGAGAGCCTGCTTGTCCGCCGGGATGAGTTCGCGGAGTTGGGCGCGGCCTTCGTCGAAAAAGGCCCACCGCTGCTCCAGCCACGGAAGGAATTCGGAGGAACCGCGGTCCGGCAAATTGGTCAAAGTCAGTTTTTTCGTTCCAGCCTCCGAAAGCCGCCCGGCGAGGAACGCCGCAATCTTATCCTGCGCGGCCTCATTCAAACCAAACACGGCGCCGTAGGCGGATGCGGCAAAACGACTGCCTTCGTCCGGGGCGTCCTCGAAGTCGATAATCTCCTTGGACAGGCCTGAAATCGATGAGGCTTTTTCAAGAAATTTGGCAAAGCGGGTTTGGTTTTCGGGAGTTGCCAATTCCCCTTTTTTCTCCAGTTCAACGAGGGCGAGCGCTTCGTTGAAGACTGAGCCCAGGGTTTCGCCGATCTGGGTCACCTTGCCGTAAGTGACCACGACTTCGTCCTTGAGTTGGGCCACCTGCCCGCGCACTGCGGCGGCATCGCGCTCGGCCGCCAGCCGTTTCCCGCGCTCGGCTTCCAGCGCTGCCTGCAGTTCGGCCATGCGGGCGTCCGGTGCGGTGGAGGCCAGGAGGCTGCCGCTGGACTTGGTGGAATCTGCGGCCGGCTTGGCAGTCGCATCCTGGCAGGCAGCGAGTTCCGCCCGCAGGGTCCGGTTTTTGCCGTGGAGATCCGCGCTCAGCCAGGCAAGTCCGCCGGTGAGCAGGAGGGAGGCGGCGACGGTGATGTTGGATATGGTGCTCATACAAACCATGGTGGTGAAAAATCCGGATGCGGGTGCGGTTAGCGGTGCGGCCGCCGTCACTGTTTCGATCAACCGGGCGGGCACGCTCGTTGCCAGGGTGGCCGGAGTGAAGGCGGCCGCGCCAGCCGGACCGAGCAGGCGCTCAAGCCTGCGCAACCCGCGGGAGACGCGTTTGCGCGCCGCCACTTCCGAAACCCCGAGCTGCCGGCTGATCTCCGCATAGTCCTGCTCCTTGAAAAACCGCAACACCACCGCCGCACGTTCCTCGGAAGGCAGCCGGTTGATGGCGGAATCGATTTCCCCATATTCCCCCGTTGTTTCCGCTTCCGGAGATGTAATATGGGATTCCGTAGCAAAGCGGGCCAGCTTCCTTTCATGGTGGACGTGGTCGCGCCTGCGGCTGCGGGCGGTATTGACGGCGGTGCGGTGCAGCCAGCCTGCCACGCTGGGATGGCCCACCAATGCTGCCGATTTCCGCGCCAGCAGGCAAAAGACATCCTGCACCACTTCCTCGGCCATGGTCCGGTCGCCGGTGCTGCGCCATGCCGCGCCGTAGATCATTCCGGCGTGACGTTCCACCAACTCGCGGAAGGCCTGGTGGCCTCCGGTCAGATAGTTCCGCAGCAAATCGTGGTCGCTCAGCATCATTCACATATCATGACGTGCCGGACTGGATTTGTGACTGAAAATCGCGGCCCATGGAGGATTCTGGCAAAACAGGCTATTTTTGTGGATGCGCCGGAGCATCCGCAGCGGCAGCGGAATTCAGCCCCTCGTTGACAGTTCGCCGGATTGGGCAATATGCGGGGGGATGACAATGCCTGATTTGAGTGCTTGGGAGAGCGATTCCGCAGCGGCTCCCGTGCTCCTCGAGATCAGACGCGGACGGTGGCGGAAGGCGCGGGACGCGGCCAAGGATCTGTGCCGGAAGGACAAGATCCATTACCTCCCCCTGTTGGTGGAGGCCAATGCCGGATTGGCCGGGGATTTGCTAGGCCGCGGCCTGATTCAGGATGCCGCCACCGTGCTGGAGTATTTAAAAACCATTGCTCCTCCGGAGGTGATGGCCGCTCTGCATGCGAAACAAACGGAGAGCGAAGCGGAGGCGGCGCTGGTGAGGGCCACCGGCGGGAAAAAGGTGGAATTGGCTCTGTGGACTCTGGTGGAAGAGGCTTCGCGGGGGATTGATGCCGGACAGGAGGCTCCGCCTGCTGCGGTCCGGGCGGCAGATTTTCTGGTGACTTCCGCCTATGTCCCGCCGGATCCCCGCCAGCCGGCTGCGGTGGAATTGTTGGCGGTTCAGGCTGCTGTTTTGGCTACGGGCGAGGGCCGGTGGGAGGCGGCCCGGGAGAAGCTCCAAGGGCTGCCCCGACGCTCACTGTTCCAGCCTTGGCGGCTGTTTCTGCGTGGGGTGCGGCACGCCCACCACCGGGAAGCCGCGGAGGCGCAACGTTGCTTCGAAGCCCTGCCGCCGGGATCGGGGACGGCCCGGGCGGCCGGACTTTACCGGGATCTCATGGGTTTGCCGGCCACGGCGGACCACCCGCCACCGGAGGCCGACCTGCCCATCCTGACCGCCATGGCCGGGCTGGAACCGCGATGGAACGCGCCCCTGGCAGCAGCCCAGCGGCACTGGAACCGGGGGAAATTGCCGCAGGCCTATGAAGCTCTGGCCAAGCCTCTGGCGGCGCATTTTCCGACGGAAGAACCCGGCTTTGGCGCGGTCCTGACGGATTTGGTGCTGGCCAGTTGCGCGGGAAAATCCCCCCTGCCGCACGCCGCCCAGCAGGACTTGGTGTCCAGTCTGTTGGACCACTATTACGAGCACCAATTCCGTTCGGACCAGGAAGAGGCATTCGTGATCCGCTTCTTTCTGCATGAGGACGGACACTCCTTGAGTGGGGAGAATTTGGAAGTATACGGCAAGGAACTTACGGCGGTGTGGATGCGGATGCACATCCACGACCCGATCCGTGAAAGCGCTCTGTGGACCATGCTCGCGGAAAATCTGCAAGTTCCCCGACCTGGAGGCGGGATGCACCCCCCGACGCCGGAGGATGAGCCGGTCCTGAGGCGTTTTTATGAAAGAGCAGCGGCCCTGGATCCGGAGGATGCCGCTCCCTCAGTGCGCTTGGCGCGGTTTTTCCGCGCCTGCGGCAACCTATCTGCCTATAACTCCCAACTAACCGCCCTGACCAAACGTTTTCCGGGGGATAAAACAGTGCTGATTCTGGGCGCGGAGGAAGCCGCGCGGCGCAAATCCTATCCCAAGGCCCTGCAAGCCCTGCGTCTGGCGCGGGAGGCCGATCCAGTGGACGCCGCCGCCGCCGCGCTGATGGTCCGGGTCCTTCAGGAACAGGCTGTAGCACTTGCCAAAAAGAAGCAGTTGGTTCCGGAGACGCTCTGGCAGGAAATGGAACCCCTGCTCCTTGATCTCCCGTCCTTGCCCGGAGATCCTTCCACCCCCATTCCTTTTGACAGGCTGCGCTGGACCGCGCGGACACTGCGCGGCCTGCTCGAAAAAGGATCCTGGCCCGGGGAAGCCGCACGATTGGCCCCTGGCGGCTGGGCCCATCAATTTCTGGACCGCGTCCTGCAATGGCGCCACGGTCTTGCCAAAAGTGATTCTACCCCGGACATGCCTGCCCGCTGGCTGGACCTGCGGTGGATGCAGCACCTTGCCCATTGGGATGCGGGGGTGGCGGATCTGCCTTGGAAGGATCAAGCCCGGCTGGGGGAGATCATGACGCGATGCGTCGGCCACCTTGGAAAGTCAGGTGCGGCCGCCCAGGATCCTGCCGGATTGTTGGAAGTGGTGGCATACTTCCAAAAACTCTACCAACTGAACCAGCCCGGAAGCGGGATTGGAGACGATGCCTGCTTCGCACTGGTCAGGATCATGGGGGCGGCCGCGGCCAAAAAGCAATGTCCCTATCAAATCCGCCTCGGTGCCATCATCCTGCCGGAGCATCCTGCCCCCCACGCCGCCTACCTCCCGGACTTGGAGGCCATCCTCCGGGAAGCAAATGCCAGGGGGGACTCAAGGACGGCGGAGATTACCTCCTACTTCCTGAACCTCGCCCGGGCCGCCGTCGCCCGCGTTCCGGAAGCAGGCTCCGGTTCCCCGGCGGATCCCGCCGGGAATACACCCTCCGGCTGGGAAACGGAGGGCGGGGAATTTGAAGTTTACCCCGACGGGGAAACGCCGGAAATGCTAGCCCTTGTGCGGCTCATTGCGGCGATGTTCAAATTATTCCCGAAGTCCCGGATCCGGGAGGTGCAACGGGCCATGGAAGCCGCCGGCATGGAGCGGGAGAGCTGGAGGATTGCTGAAAAGCTGGGTCGTCTCATGGCCCCGGACCTCTCCAGGGAGCAGGCTGCCGCCATTATTGAATCCGGCGGAAACACCACGCCCCTGCTGCCCGGACCCTTTTCCGAACCGGAGCCCCGTCCCGGCCGCACGGCTCCACGGAAATTACCCTCCCGCCCCGACCCCTTCCAGCCTGAACTTTTTTGATCCATGAATCCCTATCTGATATTAAAAGTTCCCCTTTCCGCCAGCGATGCGGAGATCCGGCGGGCCTGGCAGCTGGCCGTGCAGGAGCATCCCCCGGAGCGGGATGCCCTCAGGTTCCAACAAGTGCAGGAAGCTTACCTGGCCATCAAAGATGTGCGTTCCCGCGCCGCGTGGGCGGTCAACCCGCGCCGGGCTCCCGCTGATTCCCCCGTTGGGGCGTTGCGCCTCCATGCCGCCAGTCAATCCCGGCTGGCCGCGCCGGGGGCCAGGGTTTTCCGGGACTTCCTCCAAGCCTGCATCCTGCCCCCTGACCCCTCATGAATCCCGACCCCACCATCGGTCCGGAGGATCCCGAAACGTCAGGCGATACCGGTGAAGACTGCGGCGCTCTTCCGGAACCCGGCAGCCAGCTTCATGAACTGACGGAGCTGCGCGGGGAATTGGCGGCCGCCGGAGCCGAATCCCGCCGCACCGCGCGGCGCCAGATGGAAGTGCTGAAGGAATTCGGGGCCGCCATTGATGCCGTAGGCCGCATGGTGCGCGACCTCCACACTGCGGCCCGGGAACCTGTCACCAAATCCCCTGCCCCTTCCTCCGTCAGCCGCGAGGGAGCCGAAGCGCTGCTCCTGCCTCTCATTGAAATGGCGGACCGTCTCGCGCGGGCGGCTGACGCCTTCCGCGCGCCACCGGCAGCGGCGGGTTCATGGTGGCCGGGGGAGCGCCGGGCCACCGCCCCATGGCGCAGCGCATGGGCTTCACAAAAAGATGGCCTGTTCATCCTCCTCAGCCAGATGGACACGCTGCTGGCCCGGGCCGGCCTGGAACGTCTCCCTGCCGCCGGGCGCCTGTTCGATCCCTCCTGCATGACCGCCGTGGAGGTGGTCACCGATGCCACGCTGCCTGATCATACCGTGGTGGAGGAACTTTTGGGAGGCTGGCGTTCCGCGGCGACCGGACGCCTTGTGCGCTCTGCCCAAGTGCGCGTCTCCCGCCTCCCCTGACACCTTTCCGCCTTTTCAGAGCCCATGCCCACCACCCTCCAACCTGTCGTCGCCGGCATCGATCTCGGCACCACCAACTCCGCCATCGCCGTCGTCATGGATGGCGAACTAACCGTTATTCCGGTGGCGGGACAACCCACCATGCCCAGCGCGGTCGGCCTGGATCCCTCCGGCAAACTGATCATTGGCCAAGCCGCCAAAAACCAGCAGATTTCTTCCCCCGAAAACACGATCCTGTCGATCAAACGACACATGGGCACCGGCCATGAGGAAACCCTCGGGGGCAGAACTTACGCTCCCGAAGAAATCAGCGCCCTCATCCTTGGAGAGCTGAAACGCGCCGCCGAAGCCCACCTCGGGCGGCCGGTGACCCAGGCGGTCATCACGGTGCCCGCCTTCTTCAATGAAGCCCAGCGCAAGGCCACGCAGACTGCGGGAACCCTCGCCGGGCTGGAAGTCCTGCGCATCATCAACGAACCAACCGCCGCCGCCCTCGCCTATGGTGCCGGGGAACCGGATGCCGCCCGGGAGGGCGAAACCATGCTGGTTTATGATCTCGGCGGCGGCACCTTTGACGTCTCCCTTGTCCGGGTGGAAAAAGGCATCGTGGAGGTGAAAGCCAGTCACGGCGATACCCGCCTCGGCGGGGATGACTTTGATGAGGCCCTCGTGAGTCTCGGCGTGGCACGCTTCGCCACTCAGGAAGGTGCTCCCGCCCTTCCGGCAACTGCGCTGAGGCGGCTCAAGGGCGTTATGGAGCAAGCCAAAATCAGGCTCAGCACCGATCCCTTTACCAGCGTGCAGGAGGATTATCTCACGGGAAACTTCCATCTCTTAACAGAAATTGCCCGCACCGATTATGAGGAACTCATCGCCTCCTGGCTGGAAAAAACCATTGACTGTGTCGGGCGGGCCCTGAGCGACGCCGGAATCACACCGCGGGAGGTGAGTAAGATCATGCTGGTCGGCGGAGCAACGCGCACCCCGGTCATCCATCATCTGCTGCACGCCACTCTCGGCAGGACTCCGCGGCACGAAATCGATCCCGACCTCATCGTGGCCATGGGGGCGGCCATCCAGGGGGCGGCCCTCGCCGGCGCTCCCGCACCTGCCATTCTCATCGACATCACGGCCCACACCTACAGCACTGAGATCTGGAACGGATGGCGTCCCATTTCCGCACCGCTGATCCCCCGGGGCACAACGCTTCCGGTCCGCCGTGCTGAAGTTTATTACACCCATCAGGACAACCAGGAAAAAGCCAGGATCACCGTGCATCAGGGGGAAGGTGCCTTGCCGGAGCAGAACACCCTGCTGGGCGAGTTTGTGTTGGACGGTCTGGTTCCCCAGCCCGCCCACAGCGAAGTCATCATCCAGTTCCAACTCGATCTCAACGGACTGCTTACCGCCACCGGCATCGAAAAGAAAACCGGGCGCACCGAAGTCCTGACCATCGATACCCACGGGCAACACCGCCTGAATTTGGATGCCGCCCGCGCCAACCTGGCCGCACTTTTTGCCGATGAAGATGCCCAGCAGGGCTTCGAAGCCGACGGGAACGGGGATTATTGGGAAGACGCCGAAGGAGACGATGATTTGGAGGAGGAGGAGCATGGAGAGGAAGCGGTTTCAGGAACCGCCACCACCCCCATCGAAGGCCACTCCAGCTCAAACCTGGCTCCCGCCGGACTGCTGGCCACCGCGAAAAGCCTGCGTCAGCGCGCCGCAGTCCTGCTGGAGCGCGGCATCTCCCCAAAAGACACGGAAGACATCCATGGAAATCTTGCCGCCACTGCGGATGCCATCAAGACCCGTGATTGGCCCGCGCTCCAGACTCTAACGGACAGCCTGAGCGACATCCTGTTCTATCTGGAGGACTAGGTGCCCTGTCTGCGGAAAATGGGGAGGGGAGCGGGAGGAAACCGGGCAGGAACATCCTGCATGATGGCAGGGAAAGGAAACCAATCCCGCCACCACCTACCGGGGGAAAGCGCTCCAAGACTGGCGTTCTGGAGCACGGGGCCTAAAAATAGATCGTCATGCTGGTGTAAACGAAATCGGCATCGTCTGCGGGGCCTGAAGCCTTGGCGTAGTCACCGCTGAAGAAGTGGCTGTAGCCGGCGAGGAAGGAGAGGTTTTTGACCGGTTTCCAAGTGATGGTAAAGTCCAGTTCGGAGCCTACGAAGCTGTCGGTTGCTCTGCCGGGAGCAGGGGGGCGGACCTTGGTCACCCCGTTGGCACGATACCACCCATCGGCGGTTTCGGCGAGCCAGAAGAGATGATAGTCCGCTTGGAGGATGATGGTTTTGGACGGAGTAAACTTCAACTGCATCGCCGGATTGTGGATGTTCTGCCACGAGAAGAAATCGGCGTAACCGTAGTACCTGTGATTGGTGGGGAAAAGATTCTGGAACGTTTCGGCATCGCCGTCGCCGGGAGTGCTGTCGCCGGTGGCGTAGTTGTATTCCATCCCGATCCGGGGTTTCCACGGCGCGTTGGCAAAGGTGTAACCCATGCCGGCATGGATCGCGCCAGCGGTGAGGTCCTTGCCTTTCAAATCACCGAACTGGAGGGCCGCTTCGAGATCGTAGTCAAACCCGTGCAGCTTGCCCGCGGTGGATTTCATGCGGGTGCCCAGAGTGATGAAACCGGTGTCGCCGGTGGGGGCGCTTTCATCCAGATAGAGCGCATAGAGGTCGGTAGTCTGGATATCGAACGCCTTGGTGCTGAAGTAGAGACCGCCGAAGAACTGATCGCGGCCGGTGTTGTTGGTGAAGTCGGATTCGTTGAGGTCATCGGCTGAAATATTCACCACGGAAGCGCCGAAGGCATCCAGGCTCCAGTTGCTGCCCGTGTAGGTGAGCCTTGCGGCATCGAAGGCGCGGCCGATGTTATTCCAGTCAAAGGAACCGATCAGCCGCTCGTCGCCATAACTGAGAAGCTGCCGGCCGGCCCTCAGTGTCAGGGGGAAGGAGGATTTGGCATCGCCGGCTTCGATCCAAGCCTGACGGAGATCCACTTTGTCATTGCCCTCGGCGCCGAGCTGGCCGGGTATATCGGGACGGTCCGAGAAAAACTCGCGGGAGTCCTGCCCCTGCGCGTAAAATTTCAGAAAGGAACTGGGCGCGAACAGGGCTCCGAACCGCACGCGCTGGAGCAGCCACGCGTCGTCCGTCAGGGAGTCGATGCCGTCGTTGAAATCGAAATTGTTTTCGCGCGCTTCGAAGCGCAGGCGCTCCTCAAAGTCGAGCACCAGTTTGCCGCCAAAGAAGGACAGGGGGTTGGCGGGGGGAGCAGGTGCTGGCGGGGCGGGGGATTTGCCGGCGGGCCTGTCACCGGCGATGCCAGGCAGGATGGAGAGAACAAGTCCGGCAAGCAAAGGAGGGAGCATGGGTTTCATCATGGGAGAATATTTTGGGGTGGTGATGGTGGGCGGTGTGAAGGATCAGCGTTGGTTCTGAGTGGCAATGCAGCACGCAGCGGAAAGAAAGCCAGGACACCTTCGGACCGGCGGCTTTAATTTCATCGCCGGCATGAGCCAAATTTGACTGTCTAAATGCCAGTGAGGGGAGGAACGCGTTGGAATCCCACCGGACCGGAATTTCAGAGACGGTCGCGGATGGTTTTCCCGGCCTCCGCCATGCGGCCAAACACGCCAGGTGGCGGTTTCATATAAAAAAACGCGCCGTTGGTGTAAAATCCAGTGCGGATTTCCGGCCGGTATGATTGAAGCAGCCAAGACTGTTGGACCACGTTCCAAGGGCCCTCGTGACGCATCCTAAATTGATAGTCCTGCCTGCCGCCATATTTCGTCCTCACATATTTTTTATGAAATTGGAAACATTTTTCTTCTCCCGGCTCAAGATGCTATCGGCCGGCGTGTTCGCCGGAATGGTTGGTCTCACTCCCTGCCGGGCAGATGTCGTTACCGACTGGAACTCGGAACTCATGTCCGGAATCCGCAGCACCTCCCAAAATCCCCCGAGGGCTTCCCGGCAAATGGCCATGCTGCATTTGGCAATTTATGATGCGGTCAATGGAATCCAGCGGACGCACACGCCCTATCATGTCTCGGCCATGGCCCCTGCGGGGGCTTCCCCGGCGGCTGCCGTGAGTGCGGCATCCCATACGATTATTGATGCCCTTTATGCGGGGGCCGGCCATGCCAACAATGCCACCGTCCGGGCGAACGCCCTGATCCGGCACACGGTGGATTTGGCCGCCATTCCCGGTGGCGCATCGAAGACGGACGGAGTGACCTGGGGTAATGGAGTGGCCCAGGCCATCCTGAATTTGAGGGCGACGGATCACTCCAGCGACGTAGTGGCCTATAACGTTCCACCCGCTCCTGGCATCTGGCGTCCGACCCCCCCGGCAAACGCAACCGCGCTCCTGCCGAACTGGCCCATCGTCACTCCCTTCGGCCTTGTTTCCGGAGCGCAGATCCGGCCTCAGATGCCAGTGGCACTGACGGGGGCCGCCTACGCCATGGAGTGGGCTCAAACCAAGGACTATGGCAGCAGCACCAGCACGCTGCGCACGGTGGATCAAAGCGAAATCGCCCTGTTCTGGGCAGACGGCGGCGGCACCGAGACCCCTCCGGGACATTGGATGCGCATCGCCCGCACGGTGTCAGCAGCCCAGGGGCTGAGTCTGCAGGAGAATGCCCGGCTTTTTGCCCTTCTGGGGATTTCTCTGGCCGATGCGGCGATTGCGTGCTGGGATTGCAAATACGCGACCAATTACTGGCGGCCCCTCACTGCCATCCGGGAAGCAGACACGGACAACAACCCGGCCACCACCGCTGACCCTGCCTGGACATCTTTTATCGCCACGCCCCCATTCCCGGAATATACTTCCGGACACAGCACCTTCAGCCGGTCCGCAGCCACCATTTTGGCAAAATTTTTCGGCACGGATGCCATCAGCTTTTCGAGCGGTTCGGATGGCCTGCCCGGTGTGACCCGGACTTACCCGGGGTTTTCTGCGGCGGCCGATGAAAGCGGTATCAGCCGGATCTACGGGGGCATCCATTTTCAGTCCGCCAATATCGCGGGACAGTCCTGCGGGCATCTCCTGGCCACTTTCGCCTGGGATAACTATCTCCAACCCATCGGCGATCTCAAGTTTACCCTGCTGAACAAAAGCCATACCGCTGCGGATCTCCGCTTCAATGTCATTCCCGGACGGAGCTACCGGCTGGATGCATCGTCGGACCTGTCCACATGGACCCAGCTCGCCATTCTCACATCGGCTAGTAACTCCGCTGCCTATGTGGACGTGAATCCTCCGGATGGCAAACGCTTCTACAAGGCTTCTTTGCTTCCTTGAGCCATGAGTTCCCCATCAGATCAAGCCTGGGCATTATTCCCATAAAGATTAATTGCGGCATCACCGAAGTGATCCGGCTGCTCACCGCTCCCAATCTCATTCCCTCCTATTCCCGGCAACCAAATTTGCCCTGCTCAGGGCGCTTCACCACCCAACCCATCCATGACTAACATCCTAAAATCCGCCCCATTCTGTGTTCTCAGCCTGTTCCCGGCTGCTTTTGCGTCAGCCGGCACGCTGTCGGCCCCCGCTCCTGTCGCCGCTCAGGCTCCTGCCGAATTCCTGGGTGCTCCCCGTCCCTGTCTTTGTGCCGGAGCCTACGCCGGATCGGCAGAACCTTTCTCGGTAAATCTCACGGCGGGCTATGACTCCACTTTTTTCTGCCGCGGCATGGATATGGGAGATGATCTCTTTTACGCCATCGCCACGTTTGACTGGAACATCAATGACAGTCTCGTATGGACGGTGTCCAACCGCTACCTGAATGTGGATGAGACCAATTTCGAGGAGAACCACCTCTACACCGGCCTGTTCTATAAAACCGGGATCCTCAGCGTCGGACCCAGCTTCCGCTGGTATCACAACTTCAGCGGCGGAATGATAGAGGATGCTTATGATCTTGGACTGCAGGCGGTCGTCGTAGCGGGTCCCGTCAACATCAGCGGCGGATATTATTACGAGACAGAAAGTGAAGGCAGTTACTTCGAATTGGGAGTTGCGGCTCCTATCCGGGTCACAGACCGCTTCAGTCTGGTGCCGGCGGCGGAGATATCCTACACGGACGGCTGGATGATGCCGATAGAAGGCTGGAATACGGTGAGCCTGCGTCTGAGTGCCCCCATTAAGCTTACCAACGTTCTAACGCTCACCCCATGGGTCGGGGCAAATCTCCCGCTGGAGGCGCTCGACGCCCATCAGGACGACAAATGGGTGGGCGGTGTCGCCCTTTCGGCCACGTTCTAACGTGGCATCATGATTCGTGGTTATTAGGATAATGCTCCCGGAGGCGGCCGCAAGGCCCCTCCGGGATTGCATATTTTGGGGAGAAGGGCGATGCCCTCAGGGTATATCCCACCCTGCGGCCGGTCAGAGGCAAAATACCAACTCGCCCTTGGGATGGACCAAGTGCTCTTAGGTGGGGATAAAAATCGGATGAAGTCCAGGGTTATCCAAGTTAACTCTCCGGTAGGCGGAATGATTCACCTGTTACCCCCGATGCGCTACCTGATTGCCGATGACGACCCCCTGGTTTGTGAAACCGTGGAGAGCTTTCTCTCCCGCCTGGAGGATACGACCTTTTGCCTGATGGCAGGGGACGGGCTGACCGCGCTGCAACTGCTCACCGCTGGCGGCATTGATGCCGTTTTCCTCGATCTCGATCTCCCCGGGCTGGACGGACCGTCGGTCCTCAAAGCCCTCGCCGGGGACATCCCTGTGGTGGTGATTTCGGCAAGTGCGGCGTTTGGGGCGGCTTCGTATGAATTCCGGGTCGCGGACTACCTGTTGAAGCCGTTGACCTTTCCCCGCTTTGCTCAGGCGGTGATGCGGCTGCGCGAGGCCCGGGCCAGCCGCCAACAAGGACCTGCCGCAGGCGGCTTGGCCATGGATGCCAAAGACTTGTTCGTAAAAGAAGGAACAAGGATTGTCAGGGTCCCCCTGAATCAGCTGCTGCTCGTCAAAGCGGAAGCGAACTATGTGGAATTTGTCCTGACCGAAGGCTCGGTGATGAGCCTGATGAGCATGAAGAAGCTGGAGGAAACCCTGCCCTCGGATTTTGTCAGGGCGCACCGGTCCTTCATGGTGAACTGGCGGAAGATCAGCCGGATTGAAGATGGGGTGGCGGTGATTGGAAAACACCGGGTTCCCCTCGGCGAGAGTTACCGGGAAGGCCTGCTGGCCCGGCTGCCCATGTTATAAGACTTTGGCTGCCGGCCGCAGCGGGCCTCAAACCGGTGAGGGAGGCCGCCAGGCCTGTTCCGCGCAGTCCCGGGCTGCCTGCTGGAGGAGCGCCTGGATGGACGGAGCCTGGGCCCAGTCTCCCGCCAACAGGCTGGCAAAGGCCTGGTCAAGTTCCGTGAGGCCAAGGCCGGCCAGCGCGGAATGCAATTTATGCCGGAGACGGCCCAGCCGGATGGAATCGCGGGCACCCACTGCGGCCATCAGCTCGGTGGCGGCGGCGGCAAATTCCCCGGACAGGGTCCAGAGCACCCGTTGCAACCGCTCCGGTTCAGCGGCAAACACTTCCGTGAGCAACGGAGCATCGTGCCGCGGGGGCGGAGACACAATCCAGTCACCCTCGGGTTTTTCAGGGTCCGCGACCGCCCGTGCGATGGCCGACATCAGGAGATCGGGTTGGATGGGTTTGGTGACCACGCCGGAGAAGCCAGCTGCAAGGCAGGCTTCCCGGGTGCTTCCGTCCGCCTGAGCAGTCACCGCCACCAAGGGGAGCCCCGGCCGCTGCGACAGGAGAAGCGGGGCGAGATCGAGGCCATTGGTGTCGGGAAGCTGCAAATCGAGGAGCACGGCATGAAACATCCGCCCTGTGGCCAAGGCCGCCAAGGCCCCGGCCCCATCCTCGGCCATGTCCCATGTCAGACCGGCTTCGGCGAGGAAAGCGGCCAGCACCTCCCGGTTTAACGCTGAATCCTCCACGCACAGCAAATGAAGTCCGGCCGAATGCAAAGGCACCGGCACGGCGGCGGGAACCGGACGGGGAGAAGCAACAGGCGCAGGGATTTCAAGGACAAAGGCGGAACCCGCTTCAGGAGTGCTCTCCACCGTGAGCCGCCCCCCCATCAGGACGGCAAGGGAACGGGAGATGCTAAGCCCAAGTCCAGTGCCTCCAAACCGCCGGCCGATGTCTCCGTGTGCCTGATCGAAAGGCGAAAAAATCCGTCCGACTTCGGCCTCCGAAATGCCGATCCCGCTGTCCTCCACGCGGCAGCTGAGCCATCCGTCCTGCCATGCCACCACGAGCCTGACAAATCCCGCATTGGTGAACTTCACGGCGTTGCTGAGCAGATTATGGAGCACCTGCGAGAGACGCAGCCGGTCTCCGGTAACGTTTTCCGGCAAGCCCTCCTCCAGCACCGTGAACCACCGCAGGCCCTTCTGAGCGGCGAGCGGGCGGTGAGTGAGTTCCAGATCGGAGAGAAATGGCCGGAGTTCAAAAGGGGCCACCTCGCAGACGAGTCGGCCGGCTTTGATTTTCGACCAGTCGAGGGCCTCGTTGAGCAGGCTGGTGAGCTGGCCGGCTGCCGCGTGCAGACTGCGCAGGATGGGCTCCTGATGAGGAGCGGGGCGGTTGCGCTCCAGCACGTGGAGCATGCCGGTCACGGCGTTGAGCGGGGTCCGGATTTCGTGGCTCATCACCGCGAGGAAATCGTCCTTGGCCCGGGAGGCTTCATCCGCTTGGCGCCGGGCCTCTTCGAGGGTGCGGACCTGTTCCACGATCTTGCCGGACATGCGGTTGAAAGCGGCGGCCAATTGCCCGATTTCATCGCCCGGTTGTTCCGGCAAGGTCACGGCGGGACTGCCGGTTTCAAACTGGGTCAGGGCCCCCGCGACACCACGCAGCCGGCGCGTAACCAACCGCGCCAGCAGGGTGAGCAGGGTGAGCCCGCCCACCGCCGTCAGGGCCGAGGCAAGCAGAGCTTCGTTCCGGACTTGAGCCAGACTGGCCAGAGCAACCCGGCCATCTGTGGCCGTCCGGACGTGGAACTCGCGGGAAAGCCCGGGCAGAAATTCGTAGGTCCCGGTGTATTCGAGCCATGGCTGCGGCACAAGGAGGGCTTCCGGCCCGACCGGTTGGAGGAGATTGAATCCCGTCCCCAAATCCCGTCCGAAACGGAACTCAGGCCGGGGATGAAGAAGGTAACTCCCCTGATGGTTCGCCACCGCCAGTTCCAAGCCGCGCAGGGTTTGGCGCGGCAGGCTGTCCACCAAGGGGCGCAGATCCGCATTGATCACGATCCAGCCAAACCGGCGGCCATTCCCGTCCAATACCGGGGCCACCGCCCTTAACATCGGGGTCCAAGGCTCGGTGATCCGGCCGAAGTCCTGATTCAAATCAAGCTCTGACAGATAAATGCCCTCGTCCGGCAAACTGCGGCTTTCAGCAATATAGTCGCGGTCCCCTTTTTGCTGGAGGCTGCTTTCGGGCATCACCGTCACGAAGCCATCCGCCTGATCAAGCCTGACTTTTTCCCGGGCCTGATCTGCTTCGCCAATCAGACGCACTTGGGCATACACCGGTTTGCCCAGCATCAAGGCGCGGAAGTTGTCCTCGACCCGCTGCCGGGCCCCCTCCCCGTCCAAATCGCCACTGACGTATTCCCGGACACTGGGAATCCGGGCTAAATAACGGGCATCGCGGGCTACATCCGCGATGAATCCCTGCACTTTCAGGGCCGCCATGCCGGCCTCATGTTTGAGCCGCTCTTCCCACTGGGACACGGCCTGTTTCCGCCCGGCCTGATAACTGCGGATGCCGAAAATCAGCACCGTGCCCGTCAAGACCAGCCCGGCCCACATCGTGAGCCGGGTAACCAGAGAGAAAGGACGACGTTCCATGCCGATCCCCCACCCATACGGAACCAGGCGGCCCGCGCCAAGCTGCTTTTCTGCGCCTTGAACCCCTTTCTTTAAGCGAATTCCTGAACCTGTTCCTCAGTGGAATCGGGGCAAGTCACTCCGCCGCCGCCGGAAAGAAACCACCGCCCCCAGTGCGACCGCTGTCACCAGAAACCGGCTGTCCGGTTCCGGGATCGGGTTGGTTTCGATCGTCTGGCCCGTGATCGTGAGCAGGTCGAACGAGCCCGTGTCCTCGCCCATGACTCCATAAACCCGGATTTCCAAGGGTCCCCCACCCATGTAAGTAAAGTCGGGAAAGGTCAGGGAGATTTTGGGGACGCCTCCGGCATTGTTCAATTTCACACCAGTTTCAGTGGTGAAGTTGTCCACGCTGAGACCGGCCCACGCTTTGTCCAGTTTCAGATTCCGGACTCCGGAAAAGGTCAGGGATACCTCCTGGAGAATAGTTCCGGCAGAAACTCCCGGGAAAAAAAAACTCAAGTAGGAGGCGTCAACCTCCACCTTTTTCTCCGTGGAAAGCATCTCCCCCGACCTGTCCGGCGCAAAGCCATTCCGGATTGTCCATCCACTTTGCCCGGGATTCCCTGCCAGCGGGCCCGCTTGGATGCCCCAACGGGCGCTGGACGTCCGCTCCAACCCGTATCCCCGCCCAGTCAGGGTCGCCACCAGACCCGGCACGGCGTTGGTGCCCACCGAACGGGTGGACCCATCCTGATACACCCCGTCCGGTTCAATCCCTTCCGTTGGGCTGAATTGTATGTCCATGGTCGCCGCACCCAAGGGCGAAACCAAGGCTGACATCAGCGCCACAAGGCAGGTACTCGTGAAACAATTCATGATAAAAACAATAATTTCTATAATTAAATAAACCCTGACGGCGAGCCTGCAAGCAAAATTACTAAAAATTTAAGATGTTCTGGAGGGTCCGAGGGATTGATTGTAAAACTTATTGAATCAACGAAGACTAAAAGTAAGGCCCGGATATTTGGATCGGCCTCGCGCAGAAGCCAGGAACCAAACTGGCAGGGGTTTGGATCGTTTAGGCTCGACCTGTCCTGAGTTTTAAGGGTTTGACGGCGGGGCGGCACCCGGCGTGCGGCTGATGGATTACCGAAATTTTCTATAATTTCCGTATTTTTAGTTGCCATCATACCAAAATGGAAGAATAGTAAAGGAAACCTTATCACTTTTAGGCAGGGCTGATGGCCAAACCCATTCACCGATGAAATTTGTCCACCACGATCATTCCCCGCAGGTCATCGCGGCCGCCACGCAAGCGGCGCGACGGGCCGCTGCGGCTGCGGAAGCGGCACTTCAGGCGGTGCAGGCATTGGTAAAACCGGCTCCGACAGAGCCGGTGGGGGTGCCCTTTGCAGAGATTACGCTGCCTTTGTCGGATCCCCCGGCGAAACGGCGGAAGAAGCCGATCATCTATCTGCGTCGGGTGCATTTTCATTGTCCGGCCTGCCGGCGGCTGACCGTTTTGTCGGTGGCACATTGCGGGCGGCTGGTCAGTTGTCCGAAGTGTTTCACCGGCATCCGCGTGCCGGATCCCCGTCGCCCGACGCCTGCCGTCAACCTGGGCCGGACCATGGAACCGATGCTGCATCCCGAACGCTTTGCGCGATGCGTGGATGCCCGGCGGTTGCTGCCGTGGATAGTGGGCCGGCTTCCTTCTGCGGCGCAGACTTTGGTAGCCATTGGCATTCTGCTTCTGCTTGGTGGCACAACGGCCATCGCTCCAGTGTCCCTCTCGTGGGCTTCGCACCCCGTGTCCATTTCCAGTTTGGCCCGCTCCGGCAGCAGCAGCAGTGTGGCCCCGGTCCGGCATTATGCGGAGGAAGCTGAACAAGCGGTCCGGCAGTTTCTCGCCGCGCCCGATGCCCTGTCGAAGTCACAATGGGTCACCGATCCTGCCCGCACCCTTCCATTGATGATGCAATGGTATGAGGCCCGTTCTGCCAAACGCGACCCTTCCGCTGTCTCCATTGGGCTCCCCAGCCAGGGTTTTTATGCCACCCCTGGTGCCAGCGTAACGGTTAGTGAAGTGCCGGTCGAGTTTCCAGGGAGCCCGGTTCAGACCTATCTGGTGGAACATCTGCCTGAGGGCCCCCGCATTGCGTGGGCGGAATCGGTCGGCTACTCCCCGGTCGCCTGGGAGGAGTTGGTCAAGCAACCCCACCGGCAGGAACCCGTCCGCCTCCGTCTTCTCGCGTGCCTCGACGATTATTACAATTTTTACTACACCTCCGAAGACGAATTTTGCTGCATCCGGCTCCACGATCCGGAAACGCTCCAACAATTGGGTTTCGGTTATTTGCCCCGTCAGCCAGGTCTGGCAGAATCTCTCGCCCTGGCCCTGCCGGGACCGGACAGTGGCAACCTGCAATCCGTCACCGTATCGGTGAAACCCGAGGCTCATTCGGCCCGGACCCGGCAGGTCCGGGTGGTTGGGACGGTGCAACCAGGCTGGAAAGCCGCCGTTTCCGATTCCCGCGGGGTGATCGCCAGCAGCCCGCGGCCCGCAGTCCGGTTTGTGGATGGAAAACTGCCCGGCTGGTGATTTGGTCAGGGTTTGGCGGTCGAGTCCGTATTGGGATAACTGCCCAGCACTTTGACAAAACTGCATTGCCGTTCCAGTTCACCCAAGGCTCTCACCAGGGCGGGATCCTCACAATGCCCGAGGATATCCACAAAAAAGAAATACTCCCAGTCCCGGCGTTTGGAGGGACGGCTCTCAATCTTCGACATGTTGATGTGAAACTCGCTGAAGGGAGTCAGGGCCTTGAACAGGGCTCCGGGCTCGTTGCGCAGGCTGAACATCAGGGACGTCCGGTCGTTTCCGGTGGGCGGGCAGGTCTTCTCACTGAGGACAAGGAACCGGGTCGTGTTGGTGGCACTGTCCTGGATGGACCGGTCCAACACCGTGAGACCATGCAGTTGGGCTCCCAAGGCCCCCCCCAGCGCCGCCGCGTGAGGGGTGCGGGCGGCGATCTCGGCCGCCTTCGTCGTGCTGCTGACTTCCACCCGGTCGGCATGCGGCAAATTTTGATGCAGCCAGTTGCGGCATTGCCCAAAGACCTGGGGGTGACTGTAAAGCACGGTGATGTCCTCCTTCGGGATTTTGGCCATCAGACAGTTCTCGATCCGCAGGAGAATCTGGGCACAGATCTTCAAAGGACTGTCGGCAAACAAATCCAAGGTATGATTGACGGCCCCTTCCGTGCTGTTTTCGATGGGCACCACTCCGTAATGGGCCCGGCGGCGGGCCACTTCATCGAAGACATCTTCAAAGCTGGCCTTCGGAACATACCCGACGCTGCGGCCAAATTTGTTCAGCGCCGCCTGATGCGTCCATGTGCCTTCCGGTCCCAGATAGGCGATTTTGAGATCGTCTTCCAGCGCGAGGGCGGCTGACATGATTTCCCGGTAAATCGCCCGGACGGATTTTTCGGGCAGGCGCCCTTCGAGGGCCGCGTTTTTCCGGGCCAGGGCCTGCAGGAGAGCTTCCTCCCGTTCCGGGGCATAAATCGTCAGGCCGGCCGCCTTTTTCGCCTCTCCAATGCCATGCACCACCTCGGCCCGTTCATTCAGCAGGCGTAGCAGTTCGCTGTCGAGAGCATCAATTTTCTTGCGGAGTTCGTCCAAAGGCATAAGCAGAATCAGTCCTTTCCAGCAGAGCGCGGGTTTGCGGTAAAGCCAACTCGGAAATTTTGGCCCCCGCCGCGGCCTCCATGGTAAAACGGTTCCCGCGCCTGACATCTCGTCCCGGGCGGCAGCCCACCCTCCCGCTTGCACCATGGCCCATCCAAGGGCATCAGCGGCCATGAGTTTGATCCCGAACGTCCTCGCCGAACGCTACGCTTCCCCGGCCATCACCGGCATCTGGTCCCCGGAGGGAAAAGTGCGTCTGGAAAGGGAGTTATGGATCGCGGTGATGAAAGCCCAACGGGAGCTGGGGCTCGACATTCCGGCTGAAGCCATTGCAGATTACCAGCGGGTCAGGGACAGCATTGATATCGCAGCCATCATGCGCCGGGAGCGGGCCACCCGCCATGACGTCAAAGCGCGCATCGACGAATTCTGCGAACTGGCCGGCCATGAGCACATTCACAAAGGCATGACCAGCCGTGACCTGACGGAGAACGTGGAGCAACTCCAGATCTTCCGTTCCATGGAAGTCATCCTCACCAAAGGCGTGGCCACCCTTGCCGCCCTGAGTGACCGCGCCCGGGAAAACAAAGACCTCATCCTCACGGCCCGCACCCACAACGTGGCGGCCCAGCCCACGACCCTGGGGAAACGCCTCGCCATGTTCGCCGGGGAACTCGCCGGCAGCCTGACTGCCCTCGAGCAGCTCATTCAAAGTTATCCGGTGCGCGGGCTCAAAGGGGCCACGGGCACCCAATTGGACCAAATCAACCTCTTCGGAGGCGACCTCAAAAAGGTCGCCTCTCTTGAACAGAAGGTGGCCCACCACCTTGGGCTGCCGGCCGCCTTCACAGCCGTGGGCCAAGTCTATCCCCGCAGCCTCGACTACCGGGTCGTCTCCGCGCTCTGCGACCTTGCCAGCGGGCCGTCCAGCCTGGCCAAAACCCTTCGGCTAATGGCCGGTCATGAACTGGCCAGCGAAGGTTTCGCCCCGGGCCAGACGGGATCCAGTGCCATGCCCCACAAGATGAACAGCCGTTCCTGCGAGCGCATCAACGGCTTCCATACCATCCTCAAGGGACATGTCACCATGGCTGCCGGCCTGTCAGGGGACCAATGGAATGAAGGCGATGTCTCCTGCTCCGTGGTCCGGCGCGTGGTGCTTCCTGACGCGTTCTTCGCCATCGACGGAGTGCTGGAGACCTCTCTCACCGTCCTCAAGCAGATGGAAATTTTCCCCGCCGTGATCGCCCGGGAAACCGAACGTTATCTGCCCTTCCTCCTGACAACCACTTTCCTCATGGAAGCTGTCAAAGCCGGCGTGGGACGGGAAACCGCGCACGAAGCCATCAAAGAGCATGCCGTGGCCACCGTGCGCGACCTCCGCGACGGCAAAACCACCGTCAATAATCTCCTCGACCGCCTCGCCGGAGATGCCCGCCTGAAAACCACCCGGGCCCGCCTCGACGAACTCTTCGCCGCCGGGGCCCACAAAACCGGAGCCGCTGCTGCCCAGGTCGAGGCCATCGCCGCCACCAGCACAACATGGCTCAAAAAATACCCCGCCGCCGCCAAGGTGCAGCCGGGTGAAATCCTGTAGTTGAAGACAGGGCCCCTTGCCTTTGGAACCCCAGTCCTGTCTTGAGCCGGGACTACGGTTGGGTGACCATGATCCGGAAATACCGTGGCACTTCGGGGGCGAGGGGAGCCGGGGGCATTTCCCACACATAGGACGCCTGACCATCCGGGCCGACGCGGCTGCCCAGGTTGACCGGAGCAGGCACGGCCGCCGACCAGTTGGTGAGATTGGGGCTGCTCTGAATTTCCATCCGGAAGCCGTCGGCTTGCAGTCCGAGCGGGACTTCGAAGCGGAGCCCCGGAGAAAAACCGGTCGTCAGAGGCCCGGCTGAAACCGTCATGGCCCGGTTGGAATCGCGGTCTGCCGGATTGGTGCCGAAGGCGTATTCCACGAGGTTGGGCACGCCATCGCCGTCGTCATCCCCATCTGCGACCAGCGTGAAGGGCTGGCTGCCGGAGCCGCCGGGATCTCCGCCGACGGACGCCCCCGGCCGCCAGTTGGCCCCCAGGCCCGGGTCCGGGGCTGGATGCTGGCCTGCATTGTTGAGCACGATGCTGCGGCCGGTTCCATTGAGCACGGGCCACGGGAATTGATTGCGGTAGGCAAAGCTCCACAGAGTGGCCCCATTCCGGTCTGTCAGGATGATCTGCTCGCCGGAGTTGTTAAGATTCCCGGAAAAGACCCCGGCGACCCTGGCACCCGGGCCATAACGCGCCCGGAAGGCACTGAGTTTGCCACAGACCACAATACGCCCCCCTGGCGGAAGGGTGATCGCCATCGGATCCCCCTGCGAAAAATCAAACTCCTGCACGGCCCCGCCAAGGCGCACCCCGGTGAGGTCCAGAGGATTGACTCCGGTATTCAGAAACTCGATGAACTCAAAATCACTGGCTTCCACGCCCCCGGCGGATGTTTCAGGTGGAGTGGGTGGAAGCGGGGCGTAATTGATTTCCGAGATCACAAGGGATTCACGGGTGGGAGGATCGGCCGCGACAATATAGTTGGAAGAGACGAGCGGCCCCCACTGTCCCGTTCCGGGCACAAAAATCCTTGCCTTGACCAAGGCGGACGAGGCAAGCACCAGGGGGCTGCTGTAGACCGCTGAAGTGACGGCAGGAGCGTTGGTGCCAGTGGGTTTCACGCCGAGGCTTCCGCTGAGACTGGGCACACAAAGCAGGTCCGTATCTGCCGCAGATTTATTGAGGGCGAGAATGGCCAGCATGTTGGTGCCGGTTTGGAGGCTGCCCAGCACATGCGAAATATCCACGGTGACGCCAGCCACCCCAAGAGCATCAGTGAAATTCGCCGGCGTGGCATCTGCCGTGGCATTCCAGACGGCCGGGCTGGCAGGGAGGATGTTTTGCCGGGCGGCTTCGACCCCGTTTACAAACAGCACAAACCCGTCGTCATAACGGAGTTTGGCCCGCAGGCTGACCAGCCGGCTTTGCTGATCTGCGGTGAGGGTAAACGGCACCCGCACCATCAGCGCCGAACTGTTGTTGAACATCGCACTCTGCACATTGCCGGTCCCGCCGTTCCATGAATTGTTATTCACATTCGAACCGCCGACATAATAAAGCGTCGGATTGCTGGAGGAGGACACTCCGGTATCAAACCCAAAGCCCAGTTGTCCGCCGGTCCATAAGGCTGCGTTGGGAGGATCGGCAATGCCGGTCCAATCGCTGAGGGCAAGGGCCGACCCGCCATTGGAAGCCGTGGGCGCAAACCAGCTGCCCTGGCCAAACTCTGGCATCAGGATGGCATTCTGGGTTCCAGGCAAGGCATAACCGGACGGCCGGGGGTCACTGCCATCAGTGGTATAACGGATTTCGCCGGCGGGGTAGTGGATGCCCGGCTGCAGGGTGTGAAACGGATCCAGCGAAACCTGCATTGTGTTGTTCGCCAAACCAAGGCTGGTGAGCACCGGGGGACGCATCACGGTGCTCCCGCTGTAAAACTGATTGTCGGTCCATGCGAGGCGGTCGGTAATCCATTGTTTCAGATGGGCGACCTCGGCCTGGAAGGTTGTCCGGGTGGTGGCGTCGGCCGGGTTGGGCCACTGCCGGCCTCCCAGCAGGGGATGCTTCCGGTAATGGCGCATCACCGGGCTTTGCGCGCTCAGGGAGGTGGAGTTGGTCACGGGGGTGGGGTTGCCGTCACGCAGCAACGTGGACACCGCCTCAATGCGGGCCTGGATCGACGCCGTGCTCCACACGGCATTCCGCAGTTCCCAGTAGCGGTCAAAAGTGGCGATCCGGTAGTTGGGATCCCGGTGCAGTTGGGGAAACCATAGACCGCCATTAAGCGGGGCGGTGCGGCTGCCATCATAGTTCCATCCGGTGCGGTGCTCCCCTTCGGCATAGTCGGCGTTGCCAAGGGAAATGTTGAAGTCCCAGAGTGGACCCGCCTTCATTTTGCCTCCGCGGTCCTTGTGGAAATAGGTGCTGAAGACATACCCGTCAATCTGCTTGGGGATCTCCACGGCCCACTGCCAGTCGATGAAGCTGGGAACATCAATCCATTTGGCGTAACCGGTCAGCGGATTGGTGGAGGAAGCCCCGTATAGCGCGGATTCAAAGGAGTTCAGATAACTCTGGAGGTAGTTCCTCTGGGCGTTGGACAAAGACGGGGGATCCGAACTTTGGATAGGGATGTTCTGGCTGGTATTCCATGCGGTGGACCCCAGACTCGGTTTGTCCTTTTTGAAAATATAACCTCCCTGGATGAGCAGGGGATCGGTGACGCGGGGATTGGTTTTTTCCAGCCCGAGACGGCTATTGGCGTTTTTGATCTTTTCCACCAGCAGGTAGACTCCGCGGTAGTCGGTGTAACCGACAGGCTGGCCGGCTCTCTGGTTGAAGAAAACTTCGACAAATTTTACCCTGGGGGCAAACCAGTCCTGGCGCATTTCCCCGAAGGTGGAATAGACCAGATAGTTCCGCATCATCGACTTGTCAGAGTATGGGCCGTGCAGCACCCAGTCGGATTCCGCAGGCAGTCCCAGAATGGATTCGTCCTTGTCCTCATTTTCATTGTTCCAAAGTTCCCACGCATAGGATTTCTGGGCGAAGCCGGAGGAACTTTCCCCGCGCACATGGGTGCCGCTCCGTCCCTGAAAATCGGGCGGCGCATCCAACCGGGTGCGGCCGGTGGTGCTGTCCGGGGCCAGCATTACTGAATAGGTCGGACGGAAGGGCCGGGCTTGGCCAGGGTCTGTCGTACTGTCGACAGGCACCCCAAAACTGTCCATCACCAGCACCGGGAGATTGGACGAGAAGACAGAACCGGAACCGTTATAATTGGTCAGGGTGGCATCGAGTTTCAGGAAGGTGCGGCTGCTGACCGGGCCGGGCAGCCTGCCAGGCTGAAAGACGCGGGCGCGGACCGTGGTGCTGGTGGTGATGGAGAAGGGCGTGGTGTAAACCGGAGAGATTTCGGTGGGAATGGTTTGCCCAAGGGAATACCGCACCACCGCTCCGGGCGCGGCAGGCGGCTGGATGGCCAGCACCGCTGGGGTGGCGTTGGCCAGCAAGCCCCCATCCCGCGAAAAAGTGACGGATTCCGCCGGTATCCCGGCGGCTACCAGACTGATGTTCTTTTTTCCCGGCGTGGGCGTTTCCAGAAAGCCCCGCGCCCGCGCCGCGCCGATCTCCCCATAGGCTATGTCCTCTCCCTGCAGGGCATAAAAGTATTCCGAGGCCATGGACAAATCCGGACGCACCAGGGCAAGGTAACCGCCGCTTTTTGGCAGGGTGAAGTTCGTATGCAATTGGCCGGCGGCGAGAGTCCGGTTCTTCCCCGAAGCAAAGACTACCCGATAGCCGTTGGCCCCCAGCGTAAAGGCGGGCAGCGCCCACTTGGCGGGCACGGCGGGGTCATCGGTGAGGAACCAGCCTGACATTATCACATTGGCAGCGGATCCGTTGAAAATTTCGATCCAATCGGGGTTTTCGAGGTCCTCGTCTTCATAGGAATCCTTGTTATCCGCCACGAACTCGGATATCACCGGCCCGCCGGTCGCAATATTGTTCAGGGGTGTGGTGACGACCTGGAGGGTGTCGATGCTGATTTCCTGGGTCGCCACGGGTCCGGTGCGGGCCGAGAAGGCCACGCGGTCCCCCACTCCGGGAACGAAGCCCGGCACCGGGAGGTTGAGGAAGATGTCCGTGTTATTCCAACGCACGTCCAGTCCCTGGGCATCCCAGCGCACCGTCACCGGACGAAAGGTGGCATCATTGGGAAAGGTTTGGGGGGATCGGGCAATAACCACCCGGTTCGCATAAACCACAATCTCACCCTCCACTTCACCGATGGCCGGGTCATCATAGGTCTTCCATCCGACGACGAGCCCGTTGGTCAGCGCCCAACCCAATTCCCCGTCTCCATCGGTGGGCGGAATGTCGCCGAAATTGACGGAAAATCCTTCTCCGGCCACTCCAGTGGAAAACAACTTCAGGCTGAAATTGATCGTGAAGACCGAGACATCAAGGCCGACATCGATCTCCGGCAACTTGAAGGAGGAAAGAACATCGGGAATCCCTGAGGTGGTGAGGCGCAGCGCACTGCTCTGCACCGAGGCCACCGGGGCCGGAGGGGTTCCGGCAAGGGTGCTGCTCAGGGCTGAGCCGTCGTTCCAAACCGCGCCACCGGGGAGCGTGCCGTTGGAATAACCAAATCCCTGGGATCCCCCTGTGGCCGGATAGTTCCCGGCATGGACAGGAAGCCCCAGCCCTGCGAAAACCAAGGCTGGCAGAAGTTGGCTGAGCCGGGCAAAGGCGTGACGGCATCCCATCCTGCGGGGCGATCCGCCTTCTGCAGGGCAATGGTTAGTGAGGAAAAGGGGCATAAGGGGGGATTGGAACAGGGGAAGGATTCAGATACCGGACCGGGACGGCAGTCCGGCATCACCTCCGGTTTTAGGCAATTCATGGGAAATGTCCATAATCTTCGGTCAGCACCCTTGTTCGGGGAACCAGACCCGCAGGAAATACGCTGCGCATCGACCTGAGCCTTCGGCCACCCATGGAAGGACGGAGCCGGCCGCTTTGACCTTGGGGGGCGGACGCGAAAAAGGCCGGAGGTTGCCCCCCGGCCTTCGTTAAGTTTGATCCGGCAGTCAGGCTGCCAGCGGGATTAGTAGCGCCCGCCACGGTCGCCACGGTCACCGCGATCACGACCGCCGCCACCGCCACCGTAGCCGCCACGGCCACCGCCACCGCCGCCGCCGCCACCGTAGCCGCCACGGCCACCGCCGCCGCCACCGTAGCCGCCGCCACCACCACCGCCGCCACTACGGGGCTTGTAGCCACCGCCGCTGCCGCCACCACCGCCACTGTATCCACCGCCGCCGCCACCGCCACCGGCGTAGGGACGCTCCTCACGGGGACGGGCTTGGTTGACCGTCAGGGGACGACCATCAACGTCTTTACCGTTGAGGGCCTCAATGGCGGCATTGGCTTCACCCACATTCGGCATGGAGACGAAGGCAAAACCCTTCGACCGGCCGGTGAATTTGTCCATGATGATGCTGGCCTTGTCAACGGTGCCATAGGCTCCGAACTCGGTTGTCAGCGCGGCCTCGGTCGTTTCATAAGCGAGGTTTCCAACGTATATTTCCATTTACTCTGTTTTTCTGGGGAGGCGATTCTGATTCAACAATTCTGCATGCCTCGGGACACAACTTTGTTGGAAGGCTGCTGACGCAGGGCTTCGATCAAGGGCCACATGGCCCCTGTTGGCGGTCCCTCTACATCAGTTCCTTTCCAGGCACAACTGAAACTTGCCCGGTATGCAAGATGGCATTATCCCGTGCCCCGACCCCGCCATCAATCACCACCGCAGGCTCGGGACTGGCGGCGGAGGGGCGGCCTCCCTCCGGGCACAGCCGGACCGGGAAGACGAGGGAATACACCACCATGATGCCGTCAAGGCTGGCTTGTGCGGATCCCTGCATGGATTCCATGATCCTGCGGACGAGGGCGAGACCGATTCCAGCATTGCCGCGGTGGCCACTGGCGTTGGGGTCCCCCCGCCAAAAGGGGGCAAACGTGTTTTCGAGTTGGTCCACATTCAGCCCTGGATTGGTATTGGCCACTGTGACCGTCGCCCGGTGGTCCTTCACCTCTGCTGTAATGATCACCACGCCCCCTTCGGGCGTGTAAGAAACTGCATTGTCAAACAGATTGCGCAGCACGATCTCGATCAAGGCCACCGGCAGCATCAAATCCGCTGGAGGATCCGTGACCTGCCAAGTCACTTTAAGGTGCCGCTCCGAGGCCCGGTCAAAAGCGGAGCGCCACGCCTTGCGCAACAATTTGGGCAGGGAGACGGCTTCTTCGGAGAATTCACTGACCTGATGGCCACTTTCCAGCCGGGCCAGCAGCAGCAGGTGATCCACCACCCGCTGCATGCCATTCTGGGACTCAAGGATTCCATCAAGGGTTTCCTCGTATTCCTCGACGGTCCGGGTGCGGCTGAGGGCCAGTTCCACCCGGCTGCGGATCGCGGCGAGCGGATTGCGCAGTTCATGGGCGGCATTGGAAGTAAACAGGCGCTCGTGTTCGATGGCGGCTCCCACACGGTCCATCAAGGCATTGAGACGGCCTACCACCGGTTGGATTTCGCTCGGGGCTCCGGGTAGTCCAAAGCGGGCATCGCTGTCCACCAGCGGCATGGCTTCAATCTGCCCGGCAAGGGAAGCCACTGGTTTCACTCCCCGCCGGATGATCCATCGGGTGCCGGCCATCAGCAGCAGGGTAGTCAGCACTGCCGTTTTGATGAGAAACCATTTCACATGGTCCAAGGCCGTCTGCAGCGATACAATGTCCCGGGCCACCGCGATTTGGACCGGCACCGCTACCGGGACAGCATCCGAATCCGCCCCGCCCGCAGGCTCCTGATTGGGCAAAAACTGGCGGTTGAGCACCCGGACGTGGGTATTTCCGAAAAGCAGGTGGTCGGCAAACTCCGCCTGCCCGGGCACTATAGCGGGGCGGGGCAGATCATGGCCTTTCAGCCCCGGAGATCGGAAAAACGGCCTTTCCCGGGTCAGGAACCAGCATTGGATATAATCCGGATCCGCCGGATTGCTGACGCGCTCCCACTCGGCTTGGCCCATTTTCCACTTTGGCTCCCCTTTCCGCAGGATAAAGGTTGTCTGGTAAAAGAGCAGTTTTTCCTCAAGGGAAGCGTCGAATTCCGCACGCAAATGGCCATCCACTACCCGGTAGACCACCACCCCGCCGAGGGCGAGCGTCAGGGTCAGGGTGGCGAGGATGCCAAGGAGCAACCGGCCTTCGAGGGACTTCGGCTTGAGTGGCATGGCAGCGGCAGAATCAGGCCGCCCGCTCTTCGAGAATATAACCCATGCCGCGCCGGGTGTGGATCAGCTTGGGCTTGTCCTCGCGTTCAATTTTCCGGCGCAGATAGGCAATAAAGACATCCACGACGTTGCTTTCCGGATCCTGATTGAAATCATAGAGCTGCTCCCAGATCTCCGCCCGGCTGACCACTTCCCCCGTGCGCATTGCCAGCAGTTCAATCAGGGAATACTCACGGGCGGTCAGTTCCAGCGGAACTCCGCCGCGGGAGGCCGACTTGCGGTTGGTGTCGATTTCGAGGTCTCCGACGCGGATGACCGGGTCCTTGACGTTGTGGGTCCGGCGCAGCAGTGCCCGCACCCGGGCCATCAATTCATCAAGGGAAAAGGGTTTGACGAGGTAGTCGTCAGCCCCGGCGTCGAGTCCGGTCACCCGGTCCCCCACGGCATCGCGGGCCGTGATGATGAGCACGCTGGTGTCGCTGTTGTTGGCCCGCATTTTCTGGAGCAACTCCACGCCGTCAAGGTTGGGCAGCATGAGATCCAGAATGGCGAGCGCATATTTATTCTCCGTGGCCAGCCACAGGCCCTCCGAGCCGTCACCAGTTTCATCCACCGCACAGCCGCTTTCCCGCAGGCGTTGTCCTATCGACTTGCGCAATGGTTCATTATCTTCAACGACGAGCACTTTCATGAGGTTTCTTGGGGGTTGGGAACGATAAAAAGGGAATGGGGTGGCCGTAATGCGTCATGTACAAAGTCCAGCGCGGTTGCCGGGAACGCATGCGTTTCCGGGCTTATCGCGCTGTGTAATCATAGCTGACAGGCAAGGAAGCGGCCCTGCCGACCTGAATTCTTCAAAAGATCGGAGAATTATTAAAGGCGCGGGAGGCTCCCGTCAAACTGCAAAGAAACATCAGGCTTTCCCTGATTTGCACCGGCAGAGAGGCTTTTTTCTCGCACCTGCCGAGGTTCTGACCTATGTTATCCCGCCCAGACTGGAGAATTTTCTGTTCCCACCCCCAACGCTACCCTGTTTATGATTCGCGTCACTCTTTCCCTTTTCCTGCGGGCAGCCTGCCTCGGCACTGCCGCTTTGGCGTTGACCCTGCCCGCGCACGCCCAGTTGAACCGCAAGGAAGCCAATCTGGCCAACGACGCCGCCTGGATCAAGAAGGCCGCGTTGGAAATCGACAAACGTCTCGGTGCGGGCTTCCAGAAGAACAATGTCAAGCCTCTGCCCCCGGCCGAGGACTCCCGCTGGATGCGCCGGGTTTATCTCGACGCCATCGGTCGTATTCCAAACTATGAGGAAGCCAAGTCCTTCCTTGAGGACACAGCGCCCGACAAACGGGAAAAGCTGGTGGACCAGTTGCTGGCTTCCGAAGGTTATGTCGGACACATGTATAATTATTTCTGCGATCTGCTCCGCGCCACCAGCAATTTGGGCACGGACGGCACCCGCAGCGGGGTGCCTTATCTCCGGTGGATCCGCGAAAGCGTGGCCCAAAACAAACCCTTCAACGAGTTCACCTATGAACTGCTGACCACCAGCGGGGGCGGCTGGGAACCCGGCAAAGGGGCTGTCGGATATTTCGAGCGCGACCGGGGCATGCCGCTCGACAACATGGCGAACACCACCCGCATTTTCCTTGGCACCCATATCGAATGCGCCCAATGCCATGACCATCCCTACGACAAGTGGAAGCAAATCGACTTCTACGAAATGTCGGCCTTCACCCACGGGCTGAAAACCGGCAGCCGGGACGAACGCCAGAAATACGCCAACGAAAAATACAACGGCCGCACGGCGGAGGAAGACCGCGCCCGCCGCGACCTTTACCGCTGGCTCCACGACAACATTTATGACTTCGGGGTCAGCGGAACCGGCGACGGCCAGATCAAGCTGCCCATGGACTTCAACGGCAAGGGCGGCAAACCCTACGAAGTCGTCAAAGCCCGGTCGGTTTTCCCTGGAGCTTCCAGCGGCCGGCGCGAGGGCGATGACGCGCGGGGCAAGTTCGCCAAGTGGGTTACCGAGCCATCCAATCCCCGGTTCACCATGCTGATTGCCAACCGCATGTGGAAAAAAGTGATGGGAATCGGCCTGTTCGAACCCGTGGACAACTACGCCGAACCCAGCAAGGACAACCCCACCGGCACCGTGGTCAGCAATCCTGAAGTGCTCGCCTACCTGCAGCAGGTGATGAAGGAGCTGAATTACGATCTCAAGGCTTTCCAGAAAGTGTTGTTCAATACCCGTGGTTATGCCTTGGGAACCAACCCTACCGCCGTGGATGCCCGCCTGCCCTACGCCTTCCATGGCCGCGCCGTGCGACGCATGACCGCAGAACAGGTCTGGGACTCCATGGCCACCCTCGTGGTGCCCGACCTCGACTACCGCAAAGGGCGCTCCCTCGATCCCACCGCACGGGTTTACGGCCGCGATCTCGGTCAAAACGCCTACGAAATCTGGCAGGAACTTTCCAAAGGCGACATCAAGGCCATGAACGCATGGGTGGACCGCGTTGCCAAGGAAATCGGCTCCGGCAGCAAGGGCAAGTCCGCCGCCACCATGATGGATGCTTCCATGATGGCCGAAGGCGATGCCAAAACCGCCGAGCTGGACCCGGCCAAATGGGCCGGCTATAACAAAGACCTGCTGCGTGCGGCGGAACTCTCCTCCCCCACCCCGCCCAACCACTTCCTCCGCAAGTTCGGCCAAAGCAGCCGCGAGGTGATCGAAGGCGGCTCCTCCGACTCCGATGTCACCCAGGTGCTCTCCCTGATCAATGGCCACGTGGAAAAGACGATCATCGGCGATTCCAAAGCGGTGGTTTACAAAGCAATCGACGCCACCTCCAGCCCGGAAGAAAAGGTCAAGGCGGCTTTCCTCACCATCCTCAGCCGCCAACCGACTCCCGCAGAAATGGACCTCATGCTGCCCGAAGCCAAAAAAGGCCGGGATGGTGTGAAGAACATCATCTACGCACTCCTCAATTCCAACGAATTCATCTTCATCTTATAACCAAGGCAAAAGGGTTCAGGATTCAGGGTTCAGGCAAAACAGCCTTGGCCCCGTCCTGAACCCTGAAACCTGAAACCTTCCACCTTCTTCAGATATGAGATTCAATAACGCCGACGAATTCACCCGCCGCGAACTGATGATCAAGATGGCGAAATCCGCCTTCGGCATTTCCCTCGCTCCCATGTTCGGCACTTCGGTCGCCACTGCTGCGGATTTTGTCCCGAACCGTCCGAAAGCCGCCAAAAGTGTCATCTTTCTGATGATGTCCGGCGGCATGAGCCACCTTGATACCTTCGACGTCAAGCCCGGCAACAAAACCGTGATGGGCGAAACCGAGGTCATCGACACCAGTGTCTCCGGCCTCAAGCTCTCGGGCAACTTGCCCAAAACGGCCAAACAGATGCATCACATGGTGCTGATGAACGGCATGAGCACCAATCAGGGAGCCCACGAGCAGGGACAATACCTGATGCAACGCAGCTACGACATGCGCGGCACCATCGTTCACCCGGCCATGGGTTCGTGGGTGATGCGCCTTGCCGGCAAACGGAACGAAAACATCCCCGGCTTTGTCTCGGTCAGCGGTGACCCCAATATCGTGAACGGAGGATTCATGGGAGCCAAGTTTGCCGGGGTCCCGATTGGCGATCCCAACAGCGGACTGCAGGACAGTGTCATGCCCGGCTCCATGACGGAAGAAGACTTCAACACCCGGCTGAAACTGGCGGACTCCCTCAACAAACAATTCCATACCGTCGTCAACAGCCCCGCCATCCGAGACCACCAGGGCCTCTACACCGATGCTCTGCGCATCATGCGCTGCGAAGACCTCAAAGCCTTTGATCTCACCAAGGAACCTACCGAGGTCAAGGATGCCTACGGCTCCAGCCGTTTTGCCCAGGGTTGCCTGCTCGCCCGCCGCCTTGTCGAGCATGGCGTGCGTTTCATCCAGGTCACCCACGGCGGCTGGGATACGCACTACGATAACTTCACTGCCGTCCCCGCCCGCTGCAAGGATCTCGACGATGGCCTGAGCGCCCTGCTGGCCGACCTCAACCGCCGCGGTCTCCTCCAGGAAACCCTCGTGGTGGTCGCCACCGAATTCGGACGCACTCCGGAAATCGTGGCCGAACACCAGGACGGCCGCGACCACTATCCAAAAGCCTTCACCTGCGTCCTCGCCGGTGGCGGCACCGCCGGTGGCCAGGCCTATGGCAAAACGGACGCGAATGGCAGCAAGGTGGTGGATGGACTTACCTCCCCCCAGGACCTCAATGCGACCATTGCCTATTCCCTCGGTCTCTCCGTGGATCAGGTGGTCATCTCCCCGAGCGGCCGGCCCTTCACAGTCGCCGACAAGGGCAAACCGGCCGCCAGCCTTTTCGCCTGACCACAGCAGCCCACCGTCCTGCCACTTCTGCCCCCGATAGGCCCCATCCGCCCCCCAGGCCGAGTGGGGCCTATTGTTTGCCATCTCATTCGACGTTGGACGTTCAACGTTCAATGGACAACGTTGGCTCATTCCCCTTTCCCTCCCTTCCTCCTTCACCCATGAAGCTCCTCCTTCCTGCCCTCTTCCTGCTCGCCGCCGCCCTCCCTGCCGGTGCCGCCGTCAACTTCCGCACTCAGGTCTGGCCGCTGCTGTCCAAACAATGCGTGGACTGCCACCGCGCTCCCTACAAAGACGCCTCCGGAAAAATCACCAACCCCAAAGGCGGACTCCGCCTTGACGGGGCCGGTCCCATCATGAAAGGCGGCTCGGATGGCGACGCCGTGGTCGCCGGGGATCCTGACAAAAGTTCCATATACCAGCGCATCCTCCTCCCTCCGGATCATGAGGACGTGATGCCGCCCAAAGACAAAGGCCGCCTCCTCACCTTTGATGAGAGCGAACTCCTCAAACAATGGATCATTGAAGGAGCCAACTTCGGGGATTGGGTCGGTGCCGCGGATGGCAGCGGAGCGGTGGTGGCCAAAAAGCCCGTGGCCAGAGCCGTGGACCCCCTCGCGGCCGGAGCCGGCCCCGCACCCGCCGCCGCTCAGGAGGCCATCCGCAAGCTGGGCGCCTCCGTCGCCCCGGTCGTCACCGGCAGCCCGCTCCTCCGCGTGGAATGGGTCTCCGGAGCCAGCATGGTCACGGACAAGGAAGTCGCCGCTCTCGTCCAAATCGGCGGCAACATCTCCGAACTCGACCTCAGCGACACCAAAATCACCGACGAAGCCCTCGCCACCATCGGCAAATTCCCCCGCCTTGCATGGCTCAATCTGAATAACACTTCCGTCACCGACGCCGGCATCGCCCAGCTCAAAGGCCTCAGCAATCTTTCCTACCTGAATCTCCACAGCACCAACGTCAGCGACACCGCCCTCGGCTCCCTGACGTCCCTCCGCAAACTCCGCCAGGTCTACCTCTGGAAAACCCGCGTCACCCCCGGCGAAGCCACCAAATTCGCCAAATCCATTCCGGACCTCAAAGTCACGCTGGATTGATCTGGTGTGCGGCAGTCCTCTGCGTTTTCTCCCTGCCAAATCCACTCCGCCGTGCCACACCGCAGCGGACCGCAGAAAAATCCACCGCCTCTCCGCGCCGCACGCCGCGTCCCGGCACGTGATGCCTGGAGCGCGAACAGCCCCGCAGCGTGGAGATGACATTATTGCCCGCAAATCATAGCGGTGGAGGGCCACCGCACTATCTCCACAACAGTTCTGCGACCCTTCCCGTGTGGGCCTTATTCGAAGACCACCTTCAGCTTCCCGGACTTTGGGGCAGCGGCTTCGCCGAGGCTTTCGGCGAGGTGGCCGGCACCGGCTATCGGAGCGGCCACGGCAGGTGCGGCGGCGGCAGCAGGGGCATCAGCTTCCAGTGCGGCTTTCAAAGCCCCTTCGACCATCTGGCCGCAGTGGATTTTCATGGGCGGCAGGGGGCCCAGCGGCGTGGACATTTCGGCGGCGGAAAGCTGGCGGGCCTCGGCTACGGTGCGGCCTTTCAGCATCTCGGTGGCCATGCTGGCAACCGCGATGGCGGTCTGACAGCCGAAGCTTTGGAACGATGCGCGGTCGATTACCTTCTGCCCGTCCTTTTCGGTAAATTTGAGCCACAGACGCACCATGTCGCCGCATTCAGGGCTGCCGACGGTGCCCACGGCATCGGCATCAGCCATTTCGCCGAGGTTGCGGGGATTGGAGATGGCGTCGTTGAGGAGTTGTTCGTCCATGGTTATGGGGGAAATTATTCGAACAGAAGGGCACGAAGGACAGAAAGAAAAGGCGGAAGAATCTTTGAAGGCAGGCCATTCAGCCTTCCGGTCTTCCTGACCTTCGTGACCTTCTGTTCAAATTTGCTTCACTCGATCTCCAACTTATACCGCCGCACTGACGGATCGACTTCCGTGCTCCAGGCGTCAATGCCGCCGGCCAGGGATTTGACGTCATGGAAGCCGTGGCCGATGAGGTAGGCGGCGGCGTCGAGACTGCGGAGGCCGTGGTGGCAATAGACCACGACGGGTTGGGATTTGTCGCCGGTGTGGAAAAACTCCTGGAGCAGGGGCTGGGTCATGAGTTGGGCTCCGGGGAGGCGGACGGCGTCGAATTCCTCGCGCGAACGGACGTCGAGGAGGCGGGGCGGGTTAGGGGAATGAAGCGCGGCCTTCAAATCCGGGGCAGAAATCTGCATCGCGGCATCGTTTTCCCGGCTGGCGAGGAGGTGGGCGATGGCTTCGTCCACGGGCATGTCCTCGTTGCGGGCGCAGACTTCCGCCAAGGTCTCGCCAGGTTGGAAACCGCAACTGGAGCAGCCGCCGACGTGGTATTTGGCAAAAAGGGCGCGGCGGGCACCGGGGAAGGCCTCAAGCAGTGCGCCCATGGTCATTTCCGGACGGATGCGGATTTCCTTGGCGGTGGCGGGAGGGGCTGGGAGGGACTGGACCATGGGTTTGGAAACTATAGCAGAAGCATCGTCTGCTGGGGCAGACATTGCGGCATTGGGGTGGATTTTTCTCTTTGCGATACCGTAGCTGCGCCTAGGCTTGGGGTCAACCTGCACGGCTCAGCGTCCGTGCGGGTGTTTCCTCCCCCCACCCCCCTTTCCGCATGAATCAGGACCTCCCCAAAATCCACTTCTGGCCGAACTTCATGACGGCCGGGAATCTATTCTGCGGATTTTATGCCATGCTGCTGCTGCGCCACGATCCGGCTCCCACGGAAGTTTACAAAGCGATCTGGCTGATTCTGGGAGCTTGTCTCTTTGATCTGTTGGATGGCCGCATTGCCCGGGCCATCGGTGAGGAGTCGCCCTTCGGCCGGGAATTCGATTCGCTCGCGGATATTGTTAGTTTCGGGGTGGCCCCGGCTTTCCTGATGCACCACCTCGTGCTGGACCGCTTCGACAACGACCGCGCCGGCTGGTTCATTGCGTTCGGTTATATTCTCTGCGGGGCAATCCGGTTGGCGCGGTTCAACTGCGTCGCGGCCATGGCCCCCACGGGAAAACCCAGCAACGACTTTACCGGCTGCCCGATCCCTGCGGCAGCCGGAGTAATTTGTTCCATTACCCTGCTGCTGGATGATTTCAACAACAAGCAAATCGAACTAGGCATCTGGAAATGGGCACTGCCGGGTTTGCTGGTGCTGCTGTCCTTTCTCATGGTCAGCACCGTGAAGTATCCCAGCTTCAAAGGCCTGTCATGGCGCACCAAACGCACTATTCCCTGGTTCATCGGAGCGGTCGGCATGGTGGCGCTCATCGCCTACAAGCCGAAGATCATGGTCGCCGTGCTGTTCATCGGCTATCTGTTTTACGGGCTGATCCGGCCGTGGGTGAGCCGGAAGTGGCGGCGGGAAATCGAAGAAGATCCTGACGAACCGGCGGAAGAGGAGGAAGAAGTCAAATTGTGAGAGGGAAATTCAACTGGCTGGCAGGCCTGGTTCCCTTTCCCGTCCGGTCCATCGGTCAATTCCGGATGGCCAATTCCACAGGATGGGCCCCTCGGAGATATTCGTGAAGGGGAGTGCCCTGCGTCCCGCGCTTGAGCAGCACGTAGTCCTCAGAGCCAAGATCCAGCCGGGAGGGCGTCCATCCATGCTGATATTTGCCGCTCCTGCCGGGACTCCCAATGGTTAGCGGCCCAGAGGGACAGCGTGCCGAGAGACCTCACAACGGCGGCTCCCAGACCGATCCAGAGGCGGCGCCAATGTGGATCCTCCGGCCCGAGGCGGTCGGTTGCGCTGCCATGCCGGTGCCCGTTTTGCCTGCAAGTAGCACTCGGACCCCAAGCAAGGGAAAAGGCCCCCCAAGCTTGATTGAGCCGGACCCAGAAGGGCGAATTTTCCAGACGGCTCCCGGTGTGGCGGATTAAGTGGCTTCCGGTGAGAAATTCCACCTGCAAACCGGCATCCTGGACCAGGCTGCGCCAGCCGAGGCGCTGGGCTTCTGCCCTCAGAGCCTGGCCCGCCCACCAATAGCGCAAAAGCCTGAAGGGATAGTTCGCCTGCTTTAGGAGGCCTGTCAATTTGGTGGGCACCCCGGCAGGAAGGCGCTATGCCACCGACCGAAAGGACGGGAGCGGATAGCGCAGGAAGGGAAAACGATAGGACTTCATGGGATCAGGCTGGGGGACCATGGTGGTTTCCTGCCCGCAGGCAAGGGGAAGCAGGTCACGCACTAGGCCTCACCGGTGCCATTCACCGAGGGTGACTACGCAGCTCCCGGGCGGGCAGTCCCAGCCAGTTTTTTCCGGGCCGGGGGACGTTTCGCGCCATTCTCCCGGATGAACTCCACCACCGCCGGGCCGGACCTCTGATCCTGGCGGCTCAGGGTTAGCACCATGCGGCCGTGGCTTTGCCATGGGATTTTGAGCAGGGTGGAGGGGACGCCCCGGGCTTGCAGGGCTTCATGAAGCCGGACCGACTGGCGGATCATGGCCGGTTCCTCCGCGCCGCCGACCATGACCAGGAAAGGCGGGGAATTGGAGCGGATGTAATGGACTGCCGATGCCGTTTGCTGCCACCGGGGATTGGTTTTGGCAGGATCGAAAATGCCGCGGTAATAGTCAGGACTGTGACCCAAGGCGTAGGTTTTGGGGTCCGTCAGGTCCAGCCCCGCCCCGCTGACGGCAATGACACCCCGCAGGGCCGAAGCAGGCACCCCGGCGGCAGCCAGCACGCGGGGATCCAGCGCAGCATAAGCCGCCAGTTCCGCCCCGGCGGAATGCCCAAACAGGAAAAAGCGCCCGGGATTCCCACCATGATCCGCGATGTTGCGGTGCGCCCAGGCCACGGCCTGGCCCACGTCCCCAATCTGCTCCTGCCAGGTGGCCCCGGGCTGGAGACGGTAGTTGATCACCGCCGCCCCAATGCCCTGCCCGGCAAGATAACGTCCGATGTTGCCATAAACATCCGCCCCGCCCACCTCGAGGGCTTTGTCCCCCTCAGTCCAACTCCCGCCATGGACAAACACTGCCGTGGGCCAGCCCGCGGGTCCGGCCGGCAGGAAAAGGTCGAGACGATGCCGGGCATCGGGACCGTAGGCCACGTCGCGCCGGATGGAGCCGGCAGGCAGGGGCGATTTTTGATATAAGAGTCCGACTCCCACCCGCTCCACTACCGAGCAACTGGTCGCGGCAAGACTAAAAAGGGGCACGGCCAGAAGCCGCCCCGCCAAACTGAATAAGGCGCAATATGACATAAGCGAATCGGAGCATTCCCGGGGTGCAACGTCTAACGGACTTGGTTTGGATGAGCGAAAATCCGCCGGTGCAGGCCGGAAAATGGCTTCGGCTTTCCGGAATTAGGCCGGGCCTCACCAGAGATGGGAATATAAAGAAGCTTCCTGACCGGCATCGTTGCACATTCCACGTTGCACCCCGGGGATGGCCTGCTTAGGTGCCCCTTCCGTTTCCCCGGTATCCTGTCATTTATGATGTTGCGATCCTTCCTCTGCCTCGCGGCGGGACTGTGCATGGTTCCCTTTTTCACCAGTTGCCAGACCACTTCATCCGGCGGCGGCCCCCATGCCGTGGCCAATATTGGTCCGGTTTATCCCGGCATCGCCTCCTACGTGGTGGCTGATGCCAATGACGGCCGCGTCCTCTTTTCCTATTTGCCGGACCAAAAGCGCTCGGTCGCCAGCCTGACTAAAATCGCCACCGCCGTCATCGCATTGGACCTCGTCCGCAGTTCCTCGGCGAGCCTGGATGAGATCATGACGGTCCCCCCGACTGTGCTCAGTCTGGGAGTGCCCAGCTCTCTGGGATTGCAGCCCGGTGATGGGATCAGCGTGCGGGATGCCTTGTATGCCACGATGATGGCCTCCGACAATTTTGCGGGCGAAACCCTCGGCACCCACTTTGGAGTCAAACTTTCCCAGGCCGGTCTGGGAGGGGCTCCGCTCCAGGCTTTTGTGGCTCAAATGAACGGCCTGCGCAGCAAACTGGCCCTGAGCAACACACGCTTTGCCAATCCCCATGGCTTGGACCTCCCCGGGGCCACCGGTTACTCCTGCGCCTCGGACATCGCCCGCCTGCTCTCTCACGCGATCAACATCCCCGGGTTTACTTTTTACAGTTCCCAGCGGGAACGCCGCATCACCTTCCTCCGGGGCGGCATGCCGCTTTCCATCAACGTCCGCAATACCAACGAAATCATTGGCCGCAACCGGATTGACGGCGGCAAAACCGGCACCACCACCCTCGCCGGTCCCTGCCTTGCCATCACCGCGCCCAAGCCCGCAACCGTCATCAAACGCGGCGACGGCAGCACCCTGGTGATCCCGCACCGCCTCATCGTGGTCACCCTCGGAGCCCCGGACCGCTTCAACGCCTCGCTGCGTCTTCTCGCCGATGGCTGGAACCGCTACGAAGCCTGGCGCGCGGCGGGAAGTCCCCCCGGTTCCCTCCAGGAATACCTCGGGGCGGCTCCAACTCCAGTCGCGCCGGCTCCAACTCCGGTCGCGGCGGCTCCGGCACCACCCCCCATCCCCGCGCCGGTGCCCACCCCCGGCTATCGGCCGCCGCCTCCCTACTACCCGACAAATCCGGCCTACGCTCCGCCGCCGGGGTATCCCGCGCCGCTGCCATACCCGTCCGGTGGCTATCAGCCCGTTCCTTATTGAGACTTTCTCGGTCTCGCCGCTGGCCGCATTGCTGCTTCTTTTCCCCGACTCCTCCCTTCCATCCCACCACCCACCCATCCTTTCACTAACCCATCCATGAGAATCGGTATCCTTAACAGCGGGGGCGACTGCCCAGGCCTCAATGCAGTAATTTATGGCGTCGTCGGTGCCGCCGCCAAGCTCGGCTGGGAAGTCATCGGCTTCCGCGACGGATTTGAAGGCATGCTCCCCCCGGGCGATTACATGATGTTGGAGCCTGAAAAAATGGCCGGCATCCTGAAGCAGGGCGGCACTATTCTCGGCACCACCAACAAGGGCCATTTCGCCGCCAAGGTAGGTGAGGGCAATGTCGCGGAAATCCCCCAGGACATCATCGATAAAGCCAAGGCCACCCTCAAATTGCTGGAAATCCGGGCTCTCATCGTCGTCGGTGGCGATGGCTCCCTCACCACCGGGATGCAGTTGATGCGCAATGGACTGCCCGTGGTGGGGGTCCCCAAGACCATCGACAACGACCTTGCCGCGACGGCCATGACTTTCGGCTTCGACTCCGCCGTCAGCACCGTGGTGGATGCCCTCGACCGCCTCCACACCACTGCCGACAGCCACAAGCGCGTCATGGTGGTGGAAGTGATGGGCCGCAATGCCGGCTGGATCGCCCTCTGGGGCGGCATGGCGGGCGGAGCCCACGTCATCCTCATTCCCGAAATTGAATTCACCTTTGAAAACGTCGCGGCGGCCATCCGTCAGCGCGAAGCCCAGGGCCTCCACAGCACCATGGTGGTGGTCGCCGAGGGAGCCCACCTCCCCGGCGGCAATGCCGTCACCAAAGAAAAGAGCGCTTCCTCCGAACACCGCCTCGGCGGCATCGGTGACTACGTCGCGGCCAAAATCGCCGAGATGACCGGCAAAGAAACCCGTTCCTGCACCCTCGGCCACCTTCAGCGGGGCGGCAGTCCCACCGCCCTTGACCGCATGCTGGGCACCCGGTTCGGCGTCAAAGCGGTCAAGCTCATCGAAGAAGCCAAATACGGCCACATGGTCAGTTACCAGGCCTATCATGTGGACTCCGTGCCCATTGAGGAAGCTGTCAGCTCCGTCCGTCTCGTCGAACCGGACAGCGAAGTGGTCCAAACCGCCCGCGCCGTCGGCATCTCCTTCGGCGACAAATAGGCCTGGCTGCCATCAATTTAAAAAGCCGGACCCCGCAACGGGTCCGGCTTTTTTGTGGCCGCTTTCCTGTCAGGAAGCAGCACGGGGCGGATGCGCATCACTCAGCAGCACCGGGGGAATGCCATACGCCAGGGAGCCTGCCCGGAACTGTCCCGTGGCCTGCCATACGACCCCCACGAGTCCACTCCGGAATCCGGCGGCCCTAACAAATAGAATGCCGGCCACACCAAAGCCACATGCCCCCCAACCATCGGCAGCCGCGTCCATTCCGGCCATCTGAACCGGTATCTCAGCCAGGGCTTTGGCAGCATCCGTGACCCGGCTTGTGCCGCTCTGTTGGGCCGTTTTGAGATCCTTCCCATGGATGAAGCCATCGCCCATCAATATACCTGCTGCACGGGTCGACTCCGGAAACAAAATCAATTGATCGGGGCCAACGATCTTTGGATCGCCGCCGCTGCTCTTGCTCACGATCTGCCCCTGGTCACCAACAACTCCGGGCATTTCAGCCGCATCGCCGGCCTTTCGATCATCAGTTATTGAGGCTGCGGTGAAGGGTGACCCGTGAACCAGATCCGGGAATGCGGCTGCCAGCATCGCTGTTTCACGCCTTGATTACCATCCACGTCCCGGCCCCCACCATCACACTCCCGGCGGCCATCCGCCCTCCCTGCTGGACCCGGGGGCTGGCGATCCGGGAAACGATAGCGGGGGCTGCCAAGGCGTAAGCCATTTTCACTCCACCCACCGTTAGAACGGTCAGGAGCAGAATCAGCCTTAACTGCGGGCCGGTCAGCGTCCCGAGGTCGACAAACGCAGGGAAAAGACTGGCATAAAAGAAAATGGCTTTCACATCCCCGAGGGTCACCAACAAGCCGGCCGCAAAACTCCCTCCCGTGGAGCCCCGTGATGTGAGTTGCGGGGCAGCAGCGGAAGGGTTCCGCCGCTTTAACAGATCCAAACCCAGCCAGATCAGCCAGGCCCCGCCGAGCATTTTCATGATCACAAAAAAGGAGCCCATGGTTTCGGCGAGAGCGGTCATTCCCAGCACCGCCAGGAGGACAAAAATGAGATCTCCGGCCACAATGCCAGCCGCCGCCGCCAGTCCGTGCTCCACCCCTGCAGTAGCCGAGCGCACCACCACCAAAGCGACACTGGTGCTGGGAACGGCCGCCAGCAGCAACATCACGGCAAAAAGAAAAAACCAATTCATGGGACCGGAAGAAAAGCCGCCGAACTTCACCTTGCCAGGAGCGTTTGTCCACCAGCGGCGGAGCGCGGCCCGCCACGTCCCGGAACCAGGCACCATTTCAGCCCTTGGCATGAAAGGGGAACTGGATAGCCCCGCCTGCCGGGTTCCCCAGGTTGACGGGCAGGGCAATGCCAGCAACTCTGCGGGATGAGTTGGGTCACTATCATCTGGTCGGCAGCGGGGGGTGCCGGGTAGCTGCTGGCGTGGATCCATCTGCTGATTTGGTGGCGGAACCGCCGCTCATGGGCACACCTGTGTTTTTTTACGGCGGTTCTGGGGGTGGTGTGCCTTGCGGCCGGGGAACTGGCCAGTATGCGGGCCACCTCCCCGGACAGCTATAGCCACATCGCGCAGTGGCAGCACTTCTGGACTGGACTGGCCATGACCTTCTGCATGGCGTTTGTCCATTTCTACTTCGGCAGCGGCCGGACCTGGCTGCTGGGAGCGGCGGTCGGCCTCCGGGTCCTGGCAGTCATGGCCAATTTTACCACCGGACAAAACCTTCATATTCAGGAGCTGCTCAATCTGCGGACGGTGGCTTTTCTGGGCGAAGAGGTCACCATCCCCGGAGAATTGGTGCTCAATCCGTGGGTCAGGCTGGGCCCCCTGGCGGCGCTGGTCCAATTTCTCTATCTACTGGATGCTTCGGTCCGGCTCTGGCGGAAGGGCGGATGGGACCGCAAGCGGCGGGTCCTGCTGATTGGGGTGAGTCTGATGGCTTTCGGGATCTATGCGAGCGTGCATGCGGCCATGATGGTGGCCGATCTGGTGCAACTGCCGATGATCATGAGCCTGCCGTTTCTGGCGGTGGTCATGGGCATGGGTTATGAACTGATGCGTGATGTCCTCCGCTCCGCCCGGCTGGCATCGGATCTGCAGAACTCCGAACACCGGCTGTCCCTCGCCGCCAATGCGGCGCAGTTTGCCATCTGGGAATGGAACGTCCTGACAGAAGAGATCCACGTGTCGCGGGAAGGCCGCCAGCTCTATGGCCTCGGCGCTGACGAGCCGTTCGATTTGCCGCGCTTCAACCAGGTGGTCCATCCGGACGACCGGTGGGCGGTGCAACAGGCGATTCAGTTGGCTCTGGCCGGACGCGGCAGCTACGCCGTCGATTACCGTGCCGTTTTGCCCGATGGCACCGAGCGCTGGATTGCCGCCAGCGGGGTGGTGGAACGCACTGCAGGGGGCAAACCAAAGCTGCTGCGCGGAGTGTCGATCGATATCACCAGCCGCGAGGCCGCTGAGACGGAAGCGGCAGCACACCGCATGGAACTGGCGCATCTCTCGCGCGTCGGCATTCTGGGCGAATTGGCAGGATCCATCGCCCATGAGTTGAATCAACCTCTGGCTGCCATCCTGAGCAATGCCCAGGTGGCCCGCCGCAGCCTTGGTGTGGGCCAGCCCAACCCGTCGGAAATGCCGGAAATTCTGGATGACATCGCGGCCGACGCCAAACGCGCGGGAAGCATCATCCACGGCATGAGGGCGATGTTCAAAAAAGAGGCCCCGCCGGACCCGCAGCCGGTGGAGGTGAATGAATGTATCACCCAGGTAACCTCCCTGCTGCACAGCGAGATCATCACCCGCAAGGCCACTGTGGAACATACCCCGGGCGCGGAGCGGCATAAAGTGAAAGCCGGCCGGGTGGAGGTGCAGCAAGTCCTGCTCAATCTGGTGCTCAATGCCCTCGATGCCCTGACGCCCCATGCCGGGGAGGGCGGCCGGCGTATTGAAATTGTCACCACTTCGCGAAACGGGAAAATCATCGTTACGGTTAGGGATCACGGTCCGGGCATTCCGGACTCCATGCAGTCCCGCCTGTTTGATCCATTCGCCTCCACCAAACCGGGTGGTTTGGGGCTCGGACTGGCCATCAGCCGGAGAATTGCCCACAACCTCGGCGGATCGCTCACGGCAGAAAACCACCCGGAGGGCGGGGCCATTTTCCTGTTCTCCCTTCCGGCGGCGGAGGGGGAAGATAACGCCTTGCCGGAAACCGGGAATATGCCATAACATCAATCAGGCCAACGCCGGATTCCCCGCCATGGATGCCACGCTTCCTACCGTCTATATTGTGGATGACGACGCCTCGATCCGGCGCAGCCTCATCCGGCTGGTGCGTCAGGCCGGACTGGATGCCCTGGCTTACGACTCTGCGGAAGCGTTTCTGGGATCGGTGACCGCGCTGCCGCCGCTGCCGTCCTGCCTCGTGGTGGATCTGCAAATGCCCGGCCTGAGCGGTCTGGACCTGCAAACCAGGTTGACCCCCACGCCGCATGGTTTCCCTATCATTTTTATCAGCGGGAATGGCGATATCCCATCCACTGTGCAAGCCATGAAGCAGGGGGCCGTCACCTTCCTGACCAAACCCTTCGATCCGGACGATCTGCTCCGCGCTGTCGGCGAGGCGCTGGAAAAACACCGCGCCCTGCTGGCCGCAGAGGCGGGCCGGCAGGAAATCAGGCGGCGGCTGGACCGTCTGACCGGGCGTGAGCGCGAAATCATGGCCTGGGTCATCACCGGAGCGCTCAATAAACAAATCGCGGCCGAACTCGACATCGCGGAGCAAACCGTAAAGTTGGAAAAGATGCAGGTCCCGTCGGTCGCCGAACTGGTGCGGCTCTGTGGCCGGGCGGACTTCGCCCCGGCCCTCCCTGCCGGCAGAATCCGCCCCTGAGGCATCCCCCTATCTTATAATACGAAGGTATCATAGCGGAACCGGCCCAGCCCCGGCAGGATGCAACCTGTCATGCCCACCGAACGGCCTATCATTTTTCTGATTGACGATGATGAAAGCGTCCGCCGCGCCCTTGGCCGGGTGATGACCTCGGCCGGGTTCGAGTCGCGGGCCTTTTCCACGGCGGAAAATTTCCTTGATGCAGCCCTGCCCGACAGCCGGCACCAGAGCTGCGTGGTCACCGATATGACGTTGCCGGGGTTGAGCGGCCTGGATCTCAAACTCCGCCTGAACACCCGGCTAACTGGAATTCCGGTCATCTTCCTGACCGCCAACGACACCCCGGAAATCCGCGCCGCCGCCCACGAAGCCGGTGCCGCCGGCTATTTCCGCAAGCCCGTGGACACCCAGGCCCTGATTGATGCCATCCAATGGGCCTTCAATCCGGTGCCTCCGGCTCCGGCCCTCTGATTGTTCCTACCACCAACCCGCACCCTAAACACACCCACTAATGAAACCAACCAATCACCAACGAGGATGGGGCCTGTCCCTGCTGACTGCCGCAGTCGTCCTTTTCGGTGCATTCGCCGCAGCGGATGCCCAGACCAAAAAGCCCAACATCCTCGTTATCTGGGGCGACGACATCGGCGTCCATAATATCAGCGCCTACAACCACGGCTTGATGGGCTATCAAACGCCGAACATCGACCGCCTCGCCAAAGAAGGGGCGATGTTCACGGACGCCTACGCCCAGCAAAGCTGCACCGCCGGCCGCGCGTCCTTCATCCTCGGCCAGCATCCGTTCCGCACCGGCCTGCTCACCATCGGCATGCCCGGCAGTCCCAGCGGTGTCCCGGACTGGTCGCCGACCATCGCCGATCTTCTGAAAGAGCAGGGCTACACCACAGGCCAGTTCGGGAAGAATCACCTCGGGGACCTCGACAAGCATCTCCCGACGATGCACGGCTTCGATGAGTTTTTCGGCAATCTCTATCATCTCAATGCCGAGGAAGAGCCGGAGACCTACTACTATCCGAAAGACCCGGAGTTCAGGAAAAAGTATGGCCCGCGCGGCGTGCTGCATTGCAAGGCGGACGGCAAGGGAGGCCAGATCATTGAGGACACCGGCCCGTTGACCCGCAAGCGCATGGAGACCATTGATGAGGAAGTCCACGCCAAGGCCATGGATTTCCTGGACCGCAAAACAAAGGAAGAGAAGCCATTCTTCATGTGGTATAATAGCACCCGGATGCACGTCTGGACCCACCTCAAGAAGGAGTCCCAAGGCAAAACCGGCATCGGCCTCTATGCCGACGGTATGGTCGAGCACGACGGTTTCGTGGGCGAAATCCTGAAAAAGCTGGATGACCTCGGCATCGCCGATAACACCATCGTGGTCTACAGCACCGACAACGGCGCGGAGACGGGAAGCTGGCCTGACGGAGGCACAACTCCCTTCCACGGCGAAAAAGGCACCACCTGGGAAGGCGGCTTCCGCGTCCCTCTCATCGTCCGCTGGCCCGGCGTGACCAAACCCGGCACCTTCAACAACTCCATCATTTCGCAGGAAGACTGGATGCCCACGCTGCTCGCCGCCGCTGGCGAGCCGGAGATCGTCGGGAAACTCAAGGAAGGCCACAAAGCCAACGGCAGGACCTTCAAGGTCCACGCGGATGGTTATAACTTCCTGCCCCACCTCAAAGGCGACGCCCCTAAAGGCCCACGTGAAGAAATCTTCTACTTCAGTGCCAACGGCGAGCTGAACGCCGTGCGCTACAACGACTGGAAAGTCCACTTCGCCGTGCAGGAGGGAAACATCGCCGATGCCACCCGCGACGTTCCCGGCTGGCCCGTCATCATCAATCTCCGCGCCGATCCCTACGAGAAAGCCCCTCACGAATCCGGAATGTATCTCCGCTGGTATGCCGACAACATCTGGCTGTTCGTGCCCATTGGAGAGAAGGTCCAAAAGTTCATGGGGACCATCCCCGGCTTTCCCTTCCAGGAAGGCGGCGGCATGAATCCTTCCAACGTCAACTACATGACCCTTAAGGCCGCCGGAGCCATGAAGATGTTGGAAAACATCAAAACGCAGGGCATCCTGGGCCGCTGATTGTTACGCTAGTGAAACATGCGGGCCGTCCCTGAAGGGGGCGGCCCGCGACTTCACCGGCGAAACCACCTACCATCGTGCTCACAAAATTCATCACCGCCGCCGCCTTCGTGTGTGGGTTTGGATTCCTTCCCTGCGCCATTGCCCGGCAGGACCCGCTGCCATCGTGGAATGAGGGCGCGGCAAAAACCAGCATTACCACCTTCCTTGAGAAAGTGACGAAGGAAGGTTCCACGGACTTTGTTCCGGTGCCGGAACGCATTGCCACTTTCGACCATGACGGCTGCCTCTGGTCCGAGCAGCCGATGTATTTCCAGGCGTTTTTCGTGTTTGACCGGATCAAGCAGATGGCCCCGCAGCACCCGGAGTGGACCGGGAAGGAACCCTTCGCCTCCGTGCTGAAAGGCGATCTTAAAACCGCCCTGGCAGGTGGCGAGCGCTCCCTCGCCGCCTTGTTAGCCGCCACGCACACCGGCCTGACCACCGAGGACTTTGAGAAAAGTGTTACCGATTGGATCAGCACCGCAAAGCATCCCCAAACCGGTAAACTTTTCACCGGGATGGTATTTCAGCCCATGCTCGAATTGCTCTCCTATCTCCGCGCCAATGGCTTTAAGACCTTCATCGTTTCCGGCGGCGGCATCGAGTTCATGCGGCCATGGACCGGGCGCGTCTATGGCATCCCGCCGGAACAGGTCATCGGCAGCAGCGGGGGGTTGAAATACGAACTGCGCGGGGGAAAACCCGTCATCGTGAAACTTCCCGAGCTGGTGCACAATGACGACAAGGAAGGCAAACCCGTCGGCATCCAACGCCACATCGGCCGCCGCCCCATCGCTGCCTTCGGCAACTCCGACGGCGATTTCCAGATGCTCGAATGGACCACCGCAGGCCAAGGTCCCCGTTTCGGCCTGATCGTGCACCACACCGATGCCGACCGCGAATGGGCCTACGACCGCTCGTCCCACATCGGCAAGCTCGCCAAGGGACTCGATGAAGCTTCTGCGAGAGGCTGGACGGTCGTGAGCATGAAGGACGACTGGCAGGTGATCTACCCCCCCTGAAAAGGCCCCATCCTCTGCCAAAACCAAACCAATTCCTATCTTTTCCATTTCTATCATCATGAAATCACCCTCCTTCGCGGCCCTTTGTCTGGGTCTCCTGCCTCTGGGCTCCGTCAGCCCGACCACGGTCTCCGCGCAAACGGAGGCAGCCAAAGCCCCTGCCGTGGATGCCTACGCGCAATCCATCATCAAACGGGCCTCGGAATATTTGGCAGATGCCAAAGGAGTGGGATTCACCGCAGAAATCTGGGAGGAGGTGCCGGTGGAAAACGGCCCGGTGCTCCAGTCCACCCGCACCGTCGAAGTCAACCTCCGCCGCCCCGACCGGCTGCGGGCGGAAATCCGCAGTGCCCGGATCGCCCGCACCCTGTTGTATAACGGAAAATCCCTGACGGTGCATGATGCCCTCGCGGGCTGTTATGGGACCATCAATACCCCTGCCACCATTGATGAAACATTGGACGCCGCCGCGGACATGGGCATTGAGTTTCCCCTTGAGGACGTGCTCATGAGCAAACCTTTCGGCGATGGTGCCTCCAAGGCCACAGCCGGGCAGTATCTGGGCGTGGAGGAAGTCCTCGGCAAACGCTGCCACCACCTCGCCTTCCGAAACGAATCCTTCGATTGGCAGGCCTGGGTGGATGAAGGCCCGCTCCCGGTCCTGCGCAAGGCGGTGCTTCATTTCACAAAGGAGGAAGGGAAACCGGCTCTAACCGCCCTGTTTTCCAATTGGAGGATGGGCAGCAACCTGCCGCTCTCCGCCTACGAGTTCACGCCGCCCCCCGGCACCCACAAAATTGAGATCATTGCGATCAAGGAAGAGGAAACCAAAACCCCGGAGACCAAATAGCTTTTATCCGCCCTTTACCGCCATCCCATGATAACCGCCTGCCACCATCCATGAAACTCTCCCTTCACCGCAGCACCATCCTGTCCGCCCTTGGCATCTTCGCTTTTGGCCTTATCCCCGCCAAGGCAGATCGGCACCGTTCCGTGAACCGGAATGTGAACATCAATCGAAACGTGAGCCGGAATGTCAACGTGAACCGCCATGTCCACCGCGACGTGGATATCGACATTCACCACCGCTACCACCATGGTGGTTATTACCGGGGCGGCGGTTTCGCGGCCGGAGCCGCCGCCGGTCTGGTCACCGGGGCCGTGATCGGTGCCGCCGTGGCCGCTCCGCCGCGGGGCTACACCACGGTTTATTACGGAAGCCGTCCCTATGCCTATTACGGGGGGACCTACTACCAACCAGGCTCCAGCGGCTATGTCGTGGTGGCCCCGCCTGTGGGCATCATCGTCCCCGTGCTGCCACCCGGATGTATTCCTTCGGTGATCGATGGAGTCACCTACTATGGACTGAATGGTCTCTACTACCAGCCGGTCATGGTTGGCGGAGTGGTGCAGTACCGCACTGTTGTTCTCTAACTGTATATTTCACCCAATTCCATCCATCCCATCCCATCCATCCCATCCCAACCACATGACACTGAAAAACAAACTCGCCGCTGAAATCTTCGGCACCTTCTGGCTGGTCTTCGGCGGCTGCGGCAGCGCGGTGCTTGCGGCCATGTTTCTCGCCGACGGCACCCAGCTTGGCATCGGCTTCACCGGGGTTTCCCTTGCTTTCGGCCTTACCGTACTCACCATGGCCTACGCTATTGGCCACATCTCCGGCTGCCACTTGAATCCGGCGGTCTCCGTGGGCCTTGTGGTGGCCGGACGGCATCCCAAATCCGAGCTGATACCCTACATCGTGGCGCAGGTCGTAGGCGGCCTCGCGGGAGCGGCGGTCCTCTATCTCATCGCCAGCGGGAAGGAAGGCTTCAGCACCGCAGGCGGGTTTGCCTCCAATGGGTTCGGCGAACATTCCCCCGGTGGATATTCCATGGCCTCCGCCCTCACCGCGGAAATTTTCCTCACCTTCTTTTTCCTGATGATCATCCTTGGAGCCACCGACCAAGGTGCTCCCCAGGGATTTGCTCCCATCGCCATTGGTCTGGGCCTCACCCTGATCCATCTGATAGGGATTCCCGTGACCAACCTGTCGGTCAACCCCGCCCGCAGCACCGGTCCTGCCGTTTTTGTGGGCGGATGGGCCATTCAGCAACTCTGGTTGTTCTGGCTGGCCCCCATCGCAGGTGCCGCCCTCGCAGGAATCGTCTATCCCATGATTTCCGGCGGAAAAAAATCCTGACGCCATGCCAGCCCCCACCTGCACGGGGTGGGGGCCACGGCCCGGGCCTTCCGCTGCTCTGAAGTCAAAATTGACTTTGTGCTCCGGTCCGGACTGGGCAAGTCCCCTTGCATCTCCCGCATTCCTTCCTTTTTTCTCTACATGGTCCGACTGTCCTCCCTTATCCTGTGCAGCCTGCTGGCGCTGACGGGCTGCAAACAATATGCCACGGTCGCGGAAACCCGCCCCCAGTTCAGCCCGGTCCGCACCACCCTGGGAGCACTCGGGACCGCCCAGCAAAACATCGTCAAGGCCATGACCGACGATGAGGGGAAGCCGGAGGCAGCCCTCGCCGATCTCCTCACCGCCGCCGAAACTGCGGCGGCTGAACTCAAACGCGATCCTGCCAACAAAGAAGCCCGGGAGGCTTACAATTTTGCGGTCGCCCGCATTTTCACCAAGCTCCGCGACGCCGGCATCAAGGCATGGGACCAGCCCCTGACCGTGCACGGAAGTTCGGGCACCTGGGAATTGACCGGCAACACAACCATCACCAAAGAGCCCATCCTCGGCCAGTTGGAGTTCATTCCTGCCGATCAGATCAAGGTAGGCGGCAGCTACACCCGCGACCGCCTGACCAAGGAAGGCCTTGGAGCGCCGCTCATTGCCATTCTCAAGGATGCCACGGAAATCCGGAAAAAGGACCGTTATGTCCAGGGCAAGAGCATTTACTACGGCGTCACGGCGGTGGCCCGCTTCAAGGGACGCCATTGCACCATTACCTTTGAAGACCCGCTGGATACCGAGACCACCACCCTTGCGGGCCGCCAGTATCCCCTCGCCGCCGATTTCACCGCCCCGCTGGCCATGATGCTGGCCCGCGAAAATCCCAAAAAGATGGAACTGTCCCGGCTGCTGCGCCCGGCCAAATACGCTGAAACCGCCCGCCTTGCCCGGCTCCAGCCTTACAATCCTGACAAAATTCCAGTGATCTGTGTCCACGGCCTGATGGACTCTCCTGCCACCTGGGCACCACTCATCAACACCCTGCGGGCCGATCCCGCCATCCGGGCCCGCTATCAATTCTGGTTTTACAGCTATCCCAGCGGCTACCCGTACCCCCATTCTGCCGCCATCTTCCGCCAACAACTGGATGACATCAAAAAGCAGTATCCCGGGCACAAGGACGCCGTGCTGATCGGCCACAGCATGGGCGGTTGCATCAGCCGGCTCATGATCACTGACACGGGTGACCGGGTGTGGCAGGATCTCTTCGGCAAATCCCCGGAGGAGACTGAGCTATCGCCCGAAACCCGCCAGCTTTTCAGCGACTCCCTGATTTTCAAAAAGCGTGAGGATGTCGGCCGGGTCGTTTTTATTGCCGCTCCGCTGCGAGGCAGCGACCTTGCCACGAACTGGGTGGGGCGCCTTGGCTCCCGCCTTGTCAAGTCTCCGGTCACCCTGCTGAAAGCAGGGAGTGAGGCCCTGAAGTTCGTCACCACCTCCAGCGATTCCCTCAATCTCAAGCGCATCCCCAACAGCGTGGATACGATGTCGCCCAAGAACCGCTTTGTCCAGGCTATCAACAAAATCGGGCCCGCCGGGGATATTCCCTACCATGTCATTGTCGGGGACCGCGGGAAGGGCGGCAACCCGGACCACACCAAACCAGCCCAATCAGACGGATTTGTGCCCTACTGGAGCAGCCGGATGGAGGGAGCCCAAAGCGAACTCACGGTGCCATCCAACCACAGCGCCCACCAGAACCCGCAGGCCATCGCGGAAGTGAAGCGCATCCTCAAACTCCATGCTGCAAAGTAACCCCGGGTTGAGGCGGTCAACTTCCGCTTTCCCGGTGGCTCCCGGGCCGGACTGTGTTTGGATCGCGGCACCCCTCATGAAATCGAACCCTCTTCGCCTCATCGCCAACAAATGGAAATCCCTCGGTCCGAAACGGAAACGCTGGATTGCCCTCTTCGTTTTCCTCTCGCATGTGGTGGGAGCTCTGACCTCGGTCAACGCGGTCATGGAGGTGAGGACCTCGCAGGGCGCCATCGCATGGGCGGTCTCGTTGAATACCTTCCCCTACGTGGCGGTGCCGGCCTATTGGGTTTTCGGGCGCAGTGAGTTCAAAGGTTATGTGCCCCAACTGCGCGCAGACAAAAAAGAAGTGAGGATGCAGACTCAATCTTTTTTGGGGAAGTTGAAGGAACGGAACCTCCTCGCCTTTCCTTCCCGCGAGCAGACCATGCTGGTGGAGAAGCTGGCGAAACTGCCCCTCACCCAGGGCAATGCGGTGGACCTGCTGATCGACGGACAGGCCACCTTTGATTCCATTTTTGCCGGGATCGACCGGGCGAAGGATTACGTGCTGGTGCAGTTTTACATCATCCGGGACGACGAACTCGGCCGGAAGTTGCGCGACAAGCTGGCCGCCAAATCAAGGGCGGGAGTAAAATGTTATTTGCTCTACGATGAGATCGGCTCCAGCGGGCTGAAAGACTATCTGGCCAGCCTGCGGGAGGCTGGCGTGGAGGCGGCAGCCTTCAACTCCACCAAGGGCGGAACCAACCGCTTCCAGCTCAACTTCCGGAACCACCGGAAGATCATCGTGGTGGATGGCCGCGAGGCATGGGTGGGCGGGCTGAATGTGGGAGATGAATATTTGGGAAAGGATCCTGAAATGACCCCATGGCGGGACACGCACCTGCGCCTGGAGGGCCCGGTGACTGCCTGCGTGCAGGTGGCTTTCGCCGAGGACTGGCACTGGGCGACGGGAAAGACGCCGGCGCTGAACTGGGAGCCGAAGGCCGCAGCGTCCGGCGCAAATTTGCCGGTGCTGTGCCTGCCCTCCGGCCCCGCCGATGAAAACGAAACCTGCACCCTTTATTTCATCGATCTGATCAACCGCGCCCGGAAGCGTCTCTGGATTGCCAGCCCCTACTTCGTTCCTGACGAACAATTTATCACCGCCTTGAAGCTCGCCGCGATACGCGGGGTGGATGTGAAAATCCTGATTCCTGACAAAACGGACAACCTGCTGGTGCAGTTCACCGGCTGGTCCTATCTGGAAGAACTGGAGCAGGCCGGCATCCAGCTCTGGCGTCATCTGCCGGGCTTCATGCACCAGAAAGTAGTGTTGATGGACGACACCAGCACCATCGGCACCGCCAATTTCGACAACCGCTCATTCCGCCTCAACTTCGAAATCACCATGGCCATCGAGTCCCCGGAATTCACCAAACAGGTCGAATCCATGCTCACCGCCGACTTTGCCCAGGCCAGGCTCTGCACAGCCAAGGAACTGACGGACCGCGGCTTCTGGTTCCGCTTCGCCACCCGCGTCAGCCGCCTGATGGCTCCGGTGCAGTGACCATGGGTTGAACCCCAGACCTGTGTGACTGGGCAAATTCAGGGAGAACCCGGGCTGAGGGGCGGGGCCGCAGGAAGCGGTTTGATTTCGATGCAGCCTTTGATTTCCAAAGTCTGATGGGATTCGGCCGCCAGGGCCAGGTATTCCTTCAGTGAGGAGTGCAGGGCCGCCAGATCCCGCAAGCGACCTTCCGAGTGGGCCGTATCTCCCCCAAAGCGCTCTTCATTGCTGAGTTTCTCCATGCGGTGGTAGTCGATCTTGCGTTGGACGAGGGAAAGGAGAACCCGCGAGGCTTCGGATGGCGTGAAGATGCCATCGATCAGTTGAAATTGTTGTTTGGTTGTCATGTTATGAGATTTCTCGAATGGCGAAACGGGGGTGAATGGGTCGGTAGCTGGACTTACCGCCAGGCAGGGCTGGCGCGCGCCGGGCAGAGGGGTGGTGCCGGGGTGGAGGGGCCGGAGTGAGGGCACTTACGGGCACCCGATGGCCTCCCACTGCGCGCCGGGCAGACAGCGGTGGAAGCTTTTTCCCTCATCCCCGATGGCGAAGAGGAGCAGCCAGCCGTGGTCCACGAGATGCCTCACATTTTCGTGTTTTGCCAGGATGGCGGCGATGCGTTCGCGTGGAGCTTCGATGAAGACGTGCAGCCGTAGCGGTTCGTGAATCCAGCGGGTGCCGTCATGAACGGATTGCAGGGGAAGTCCGGTCTGCAGGTCACCGCTGTTTCCCTGACAAACGCCGACCGTGCCGACCACGTTGTGGGTGACTTTGTTCCCGCTGCCGAAGACCGGGTTGTTCACGGTGGAGGCGTAGTATTGCAGATTGATCCAATTGGCCACCACCATGGGTGCCACCATGATCAGTTCGAGGGTGCTGTCACCGGCGTCGGCGCGGTGGTCGTAATTGTGCAGGAAGACGCGGCCCTGAAGGGACGTGGCGGCGGTCCGGGCACGGGGCGCGGCGATGAAGGCGGCATTGCCGGCGAGACCCCACTCGGGCCGGACCTCCGCCCAGTCGAGGCTCCGTGCCACCACGCGCCGGTCCAGATCCGGGGTGGCAGGGTCGAGCCCAAGCAGAGGGGCGCGCTCGCGGCGGGCAGCTTTCCCGGCCGTTCCCAGCCAGCCTTGCAGTTGGGCCAGATCCTGCTGATGCCCGGCGGGCATGCCGTCAAGGTTGAAGAGGGTGACTTCATCCGTCGTGGTGTTATGCAGCCCGGCGAGAAAGTGCGTGTCATCGGGGATCAGAATGCCGTGTTCCAGCAGGGCCGGACGGACGGCGGGGTCGTTGAGTATCGCCGCGCCCACGCGGGCGTTGGCGTCGCCGGCGTGTCCGCCGCAGGCCCCGCAGTCGAGGCCGGAGGCGTAAGGGTTGTTTGTGGTCCCGCTGCCATGGCCGCACAGGAGCACGAGCCGCCCAAAGTTTTTCGTCAAGCCCATGTGCCGCAGGGCCCCGAGCGCAAGGGAGACACGATCCTCCAGGGCAATGCCAGTCTGGTCCGACTCTGATTTTTCCAACTGTGGTCCGCAGCAATGGGGGCGGGTCTGACTTTTCGCCGCAGGGGCAAAAGCGTCACGGAAAAGTTTCGCCCCGAAGGCGATGCCGGCGGTTTCGACAAAGGCAAAACAGGAGATGGCCGAGGTCTTGAAGGAATTCCATGAATAGGTGAGCCGCTTGCCAAGCCGCTGCCGCTTCCAAGCTGCGTCCACGGTGTCAGGGCTGGCGTTCCGGAGGGTCTCGCGCACCCGGAATGCCGGCGTGAGCAATACGGGGCATTGCGCGGCTCCGTCGTGCTGACCAAAGGGGATATATTCGATAGGGAGGCCGAAGAAACCGGCGAATCCAATGGTCTCCACGTCCGGAGTGGCCGCTTCTAGCGCGCGCCGGAAGATCTCGGAACGCACGTCGATGCAGAACACCGCCTGCACCGCCGGCCGCGGGCGGGCAGGTGCGGGTTCGGCGGAGCGCAGTTTTCCGAGAAGCTGCCGTTGCCATGCATGTTCATGCGCGAGCTGCCAGAGGAATGCCGGAAGCACTTGCGGAATTCCGGAAGACGCTGCGGCGGAAGCCGCCGGCCAGCCCTGGCGCAAAGCCGGACCGTCATAGTGGGCAAGCAGCGCCCCTTCGTAGGCCAGCCGGATGGCGAGCAGTTGCAGCAGGGCGTCATCACTCCGTCCGCTCATGCCATTTTCCCTGACAAGATACTGCACGTGACCGGCCCAGCCGCGGATGCTCATGAGCTGGCGGTGGAAAAAGTCCGCAGCATCTTCAACCTCAATACCCAGCCGCTGCATCACCATGTTGATGGACTCCCCGGCATTTTCCGGAAGGCTCCTGACATACTGCCGGAAGCCGCGCAAGCCCAGCACTTCGGCATTGAAGTTGATCAATGCTTTTTCGCGCCACGCCGTGAAAAGCGGCAAGCCCCGCCAGGGCAGGCGCCACGCCGATTGGCCCTGGTCAAAATACTCGGAACAAAACTGGGCGATGGTTTCGGTGACGGCCGCCGCCCATGAAGTTCCCTGCGTTTGATCCACCGCTTCCGCGACGGTCACAATTTCATTCCCGGTGCTCTCCGTCGCCTTCCCGGTCAGGAATTGTTTCAGTGTCTCCACATCCATCGCCGCAAGGGCCTCCGCCCACGGGCCGGGCAGCGTTTTCCGCCCCTCCCGGAGCGCGGCTCCAAGATCAGCCTCAGTGATTTCTCCCGCCGCGAATTTCGCCTGATAAAACGGCAGCGGCATCTGCATGCCTCCCGGAACCACGCGGCGGACGAGGTCGCAGGAGTCGATAAAGGACCGGTCCGTGAGTCCGACAAATGGATTCACGGCGACGAAGTTTTGCAGCGGCCAGAGGGGAGCGATGCGCCGGCAGGCGGCCTGGGCAGCCGTGATGGCCGAGGGGAGGTTGACGGAAGCCGCCTGGCTGGCCGGCGGATTTTCTGCTAGTTTCATAAATGGATTGGATAGGCGGTTATTTTCCGGCGGCGGTTTTGGGATAAACCGCCATCGTCAGGCGGTTGGCGAGGGTGCCGAGGTAGAAGCCCTGCGAGGCATGCACGTAGAACAAACGGCCGAGGCGGGTGGCGGACCATCCGGGGAGTTGTGCCTGCAGGATCAGCACGGCCATGAAGAGGAGGATGACCAGGGCCATGACGCCATATTCCAGCGGCGAGCGCACGGGATTGTATGCCACGAGCGAAGACGCGAGCCATTTTTCGAAGATGGCATGCAGCGCGAAATACGCGGTGGCCGCGCCCGTGCCGCCCAGCAGCCCCCAGCCAATCAGCGAGGCCCGGTGTGAGGACGCCCACAGATTCCATAGCAGATAGGCGAGCGCCATCATGAAAACCGCGCCGAGCAGCAGCACGCCCCCGCCGCTTTTCAGGCCGACTCCGAAGAGAGCGCCGATGATGCCGGTGAGCCCCACTGCGGTTCCGAGCGTGCCGGCGAGAATCAGTGGATGCGCTGCCGGACGTTCCGACGGCACCCAGGACGAGCGGCTCATGCTGACGATGCTGCCCGAGGAAAGGAACGCATGCGCTTTGTAGAGCGAATGGGCCACAAGGTGCAGCACGGCCAGCGCGAAGGCACCGAGGCCGCACTGCAACATCATGAAGCCCATTTGCGCGATGGTCGAGTAGGCCAGCGAGCGTTTTACACTCGTCTGGGTTAGCATGATCATCGAGGCAAAGATCGCGGTGAACGCTCCCACGAGGGCGAGGACATTCAGCGCCACCGGGGACCCGGCGATGATCGGGCTGAGCCGCACGACGAGGAAGCCGCCCGCGTTGATGATACCCGCATGCATCAGCGCAGAGACGGGTGTCGGCGTCTCCATGGTGTCCGGCAGCCAGCTATGGAAAGGAAACTGCGCCGACTTCAGCAGCGCCCCCGCCACCAGCAGCACGCCCGACCACCCGAGGCACACGGCAGAGCCGCCACCCTGGGCGCGGAGCACCTCCGCCGCCTCGAACATCCCGGTGAATTTCCAGGTGCCGAAACATTCCCAGGTCACGATCAGCGCGCCGACGAGGCAGGCATCGCCCAACCGGCTGATGAGAAATTTTTTCCGCGCTGCCAGCAGGGCCACCGGCCGGTCAGGATAGAACATCAGCAGTTGGTGCAGGCTCATGCTCGTTGCCACCCAGGCCAGCGTAAACATGAGCAGGTTGCCCGAGACAATGAGCGTCAGGACCGCTCCCACCGTCACGCCCAGCCACTTGCTGAAGCGGCCCTGCTGCGCATCGCCCGCGAGGTAGTTCACGGAGTAGCGCAGCACCACGGCACCGAGAAACGAAACCAGCAAAAACATGATGGCGGACAGGGTGTCGAAGTAGAGGTCGATCCCCACTGGACCAGCCGCGGCAATCTCCACCACCAGCGGCCCGCCCGTGAAACGCCCTGCCATGGCGAGCCCCGCCAGCAGAAGCACTCCGATGCCGGACCACGAGGCGAAGTGGGCAAAACTCCTCCCTTTGCGGTTGGCCCAGCGGTCCGGGACGAGGAGGAAGGCGATCAGCCACAGTGGACCGGCCAGGACAGGAGTGAGTTGGCAGAGGAAGTCAGAAAGCGGGATAGTCGTCGGATTCATCATGTGAGGCCATGCTGTCCGGCATTTTTGCGTTCGTTCCAATATACCTTTTGCTCTGGATCGTTCTGTTTGGTAAATGGATGACATGGCCTTTCTGAACTATCATCACCTTCGTTATTTCCGGGCGATTGCCAATGAGGGGAGTCTCACCCGCGCCGCCGGGCGGCTGAACCTCTCGCAATCCGCGCTAAGCACCCAACTCCGCAGTTTGGAGGAAAGTCTCGGCCAGCCTTTGTTCCACCGGCAGCATAAAACCCTGGTCCTGACGGAAGCGGGGCGGATCGCTCTCGACTACGCGGAATCGATTTTCCGTTCCGGTGATGAAATGGTGGGCGTGCTCCGGAATCAATCCTCCGGACAGAGGCAGATCCTGCGGGTCGGCGGCGTCGCCACCCTCTCACGTAATTTCCAGATGTCCCTCCTGCGTCCGCTGATTGGCCGCCGCGACGTCGAGTTGGTCATCCGCTCCGGCAATCTGCGCGACTTGTTATCCCAGCTCCGCGCCCACACGCTGGATCTGATCCTATCCAACCTTCCGGTGCGCCGCGATGCCGAGACCCGCTGGCATAGCCATCTGCTGGATGAGCAGCCGGTCAGCCTCGTCGGTCAGCGCCCCCGCGCACGGAAAAAATTCCGCTTCCCGGAAGATCTGCAGACCACCCCGCTGGTGCTGCCCGGTCTGGACAGCAACATCCGCGCCGCTTTTGATCTGCTGATGGAACAGCTCGGCATCCGCCCCGTCATCGCGGCCGAAGTGGATGACATGGCCATGCTGCGGCTGCTGGCCGTGGAGGGTGCGGGGCTGGCGCTGGTGCCGCCCGTGGTGGTGCGCGGGGAACTGGAAAAAGGCACTCTCGTCGAATGGCACCGCATCGCAGGCCTCCACGAAAACTTCTACGCCATCACCCCGAGCAGCAAATTCCCCAATCCCCTGCTGCGCGACCTGTTGAAAAAGCAAAAAGTTCCGCTGGAGGGCGTGGGATGAGCGAATTATCCGGTCCTGACAAATTTTTTTTTGTATTCCCCTTACATCCGGCCATGACACCAAGTCCCCCTGAACCTTCCGGTCTGATCCAGGCTGCCCTGGAGCGGCAACAACTCCGGTCCGAGCGGGTGCGCGTCACCGCTTTCATCTTCCTGCTGGTGTTTCTGCTGCTGGTTCTCGTCCTTTTGCGCACCAGGCCGGGCCTGATGAGCGAACCGGTGCGCCAGCAGTTATTGCCTTCCTTCGCTCCGGTAGCGCAGGTCATCGGGCTTTTTCTGCTGTATGAAAGCGGCGTGGGCTGGTGGTTGTCCCGCTTGTGGCGCAAAGGGCGGCAGCCCCCCTCATGGTTTCCATGGCTGAACACCCTCGTGGAGGTCAGCCTGCCCACGGTAACCATCATCATCAGTGCGCGTTACATGGGCGGATTGCCGGTCATTGAAGGCGTCCTGCCCTTTGTGTATTTCCTCCTGCTCGGGCTGACGTCACTGAGCCTGAATTGGAAGCTCTGCGGTTTTGCCGGACTGGTCGCCAGCATTGGGTTTTTGATTGTTAGTATCGTTCTGCTGCTGCGCCTCGAGCCCGCTTTCCGGGGGGCCGATTCAGCCCTGCTCGCCAGCCTGCGGTCTCCCCACCAATATATTGTCAAAAGTGCCCTGTTGCTGACGGGCGGATTCCTTTCGGGCTTCGTGGCTTCCCAGCTCCGGCGCCAGTTGTTGACCGGCCTGCAGACCATGCAGCAGTTGAACCGGACCGTCAGCCTGTTCGGGCGGCATGTCTCACCCGAAGTCGCGGAGCACCTGCTGCAGCAGCCTGGCGGTGCGGCCGGACAGGAGCGTTCCGTCTGTGTCATGTTCCTCGACATCCGGGACTTCAGCCGCTTCGCCGCCGGGCGGCCGCCTGGTGAGGTCGTGCACTATCTGAATACCCTCTTCAGCGGCATGATCCCGGTCATCCATGGGCACCGGGGCATCATTAACAAGTTTCTCGGCGATGGTTTCATGGCCGTTTTCGGGGCCCCCGTGGATGACCCGGACCGCTGCCGGAATGCCGTTGCCGCCGCCCGGAGCATTCTGCTCAAAGTGGATGAGATGAATGCCTCCGGGCAAATCACCCCCACCCGCGTGGGGATCGGCCTGCATTTGGGCGTGGCGGTGACCGGAAATGTCGGCGGAGGTGACCGCATGGAATACACCGTGATCGGCGAAGTGGTGAATCTCGCGGCCCGCATCGAACAGGCCACCAAAACATGGCAGGCCCGCCTGCTCGTTTCCGGCGAAGTGATGGACGCCCTTGGCGGACCTGCGGCTGAGGATCTGGGCCCGGTGCAGCTCAAAGGCCACGACCAGCCCATCCGGCTGTTCATGCTGGCGTGATGATGGGCATCCCTGCCACTCCATCCCCGGCGAAAGTGGCTGGGGCACCTCCCTCATTCAAGAGGGAGCCAGAGGCTGGGCATAGCGGTGCAGGATTTCCAGAACTTCGGCGGGGGAAGCAGCGCGTTGCAGGGCGGCGCGGCTCTCCTGGCCACTAGCCACCCGGGCCAGCTGGGAGAGGAGGGCAAGCTGGGCTTCCGGCCGGCCGGCCGGCGTGATGAGGAGGAACAGCAGGGTCACGGGCTCGTGGGTGCCCGATGGGAAGATGACGCCGCCGGAGGACCGCCCGATCACCACGACGGGATTTGCCAGGGAGGGGCAGCGGGCGTGCGGGATGGCGATCCCGTTGCCCAGATCGGTGGAGATATCATTCTCGCGGTCGAGGATCAGTTCCAGGATTTCTTCTTTCCCGCCACTGCCCGCCAACTGGTGGGCAGGGACGGCATCAAGCAGTTCGAGGATGGCCTTGTCGAAGGTCGTGGCATGAAGGGAGAGGATCATGGTTCCTCTCGACACCGCATCTGCCAGCGAGACCGGATCATCGTGGGTATATTCATCCTCCAAGCGGCCGACGACCTGCTCGAGGATATTCTCGAGGGTGACCAAACCCACATATTGCGTCCCATCATCCACCAGATAGACCGCCGCATTTTCTCCCTGCATCCGGGTCAGGGTGGCATCGATGTTTTCGTCAGGGTGGATCGTTTTCAGGGGCCGGATCACCCTTGTCCAGTCCTGCCCGGCATCATGGGCCAGCAGGTCCCTCGTAAATAGATAGCCCCTGGCCCGGCCATCGGCAGGATCCACCACCGGCCAGCGTGAGAAGCGTTCCTGAGCCACCAGCCGGAGGACGGTGGCCCGGTCGGCATCGGAGGAGAGCCAGCGGACGCGGGACCATGGGACCATCACGCTGCCGATGCGCTGCACCCGGATGTTAGTCATGTTTTCCGTGATCAATTGCAGCCGCAGGTCCATGATTTTGCGTTCTGCCGCTTCACGGTGCACCCCGGTATCGGAGAGGACGAGGCGCGCCAGAGCCACGGCCGACTCGGCTTCCTCAAACACGGCGACACTGGCTCCCACCCGTTCCAGCACTTCCCGTTCGTTGAGATAGCGGGCCCGCACGAGAATCCGCATGGTGGCATTCAAGCTGCGGGCGGCGGTGACCACGGCGAGGCGGCTGGAGGCATCCGGCAGGGTCAGCACAAAATGTGACGCCCGCCGCACCCCCGCCTGGTCGAGAATGCTCTCGTGCGAGGCATCCCCGAAAATGGCTTTCTGACCTTCCTGATTCAGCGCGGATACGGTGTCCATATTCATATCGATCACCACCGTGGACAGCCCGGCGTCCTTCAGCACGCGGTGCACCACCCGGCCCACCGGACCATACCCCACCACGATGGCGACCCGTCCGCCGGTCGCTTCCACCTTGGCTGCGGCCAACTGATTGATGCCCGCCGCCCGGCGTTCGGCTCTGGCATTCAGGAGCTTCCACAGGAACGGCTGACGCCGCAGCCACGCCTCGGTTTTCGGCAGGGAGCGGAACAGCAGCGGATTCAGGGTGATGGAAATGATCGCGGCGGCGACCAGCACATTGTGCCCGGCGGACGACATCAATCCGTGCTGCTTGGCCAGATCAGACAGGATGAAGGAGAATTCCCCGATCTGCGCCAGCCCGATGGCCACGGTCAGGGCAGTGCGCGCCGAGTAGCCGAGAACGGCCACAATAACCAATGCAGAAAGCGGTTTCACTACCAGGATGATGCCCAGGGCCGCGAGCACCATCAGCGGCTCCTGGATGAGAAAAGCCGGATCGAACAGCATGCCCACGGAAACAAAAAAGATGACCGCGAAGGCATCGCGCATTGGCAGCGCATCCGCCGCCGCCTGATGGCTCACCGGCGACTGTGCCACCACCATGCCCGCCAGAAAAGCCCCAAGGGCCATGGAGGCTCCGAAGGCGACGTAGGACCCCGCCGCAATGGCTACTGAGAACACCAGAATCGTCAGGGTAAACAGTTCCCGCGACCGGAGCCGCGCCACCCGGACCAGCACCCACGGCACGATCCTGGCACCGGCAATAAAGACGATGGCCACCAGCAGGACCAGCTTCAGGAGAGCCACTCCCAGTGTGACCCAGAAGCCTGAAGATGTCAGGGTCCCGGCATCCGCTCCGGCCCCGTCGCCGCCCAGAATCGGGATCAGCACCAGCAGCACCACCGTAAAGATGTCCTCCACGATCAGCCAACCCACCGCCACATGCCCCTGGGCGCTGTTCAACACGTCCGCGTCCATCAGCACCCGCATCAGCACCACCGTGCTGGCCACTGCCATGGCCATGCCGAGCACCACCCCTGTCTTGACCGGCATGCCGAACGCCGAGAACACCGCTACTGCCACCAGGGTGGCCACCAGACTCTGGCCCACCGCGCCGGGGATAGCCACGCCTTTCACTGCGATCAGGTCTTTTAAATGAAAGTGCAGTCCCACTCCGAACATCAGCAGAATGACGCCCACTTCTGCCAGTTGCGTGGCGATGCGGACATCCCCCACAAACCCGGGCGTATGCGGCCCGATCAACACCCCCGCCAACAAATATCCAACAATCGGAGACAGCCTCAGCCACTGGGTAAACAAACCCAATACCCACGCCGCCGTAAACGCGGCAGCGATCGTCGTGATCAGCGATAAGTCATGCATCCTGGCGGGTAACCCGCCCGCAGCCTGAAGGCCAGAATAATCTGCCCCGGGCTGCCACTTTCATGATTCTGCCATGGTGGAATCCTCTTGGTAGGAAAGCGTTTTTTGGAGTGCGTGCGGCCCTCCGCCGCTTTGGGATGATGCCGGAGGCATGGGGCGCGGAGCCGCAGCAGCCTGCTCCATATAAACCCCACAGACAACGCGCCGATCCCGCCAAAAAAGCGGCGGAGGGCCGCCTCACTCCAGAACCAATCCACTGGATCCCCCTCAGGTGGCCTCTGCCAGATCCCCGGCAGCCGGCAGGGTGGCACCCATCAAAATGACGGTTTGGAGCAGATCGCGCCGGATATTGCATAACATCTCTTCAAACAACTGAAATCCCTGGGAGCGGTATTCGAGGAGCGGGTCTTTTTGCGCGACGTATTGGAGGTGGATGCCGTCGCGCAGGGAGTCGATGGCCCGCAGGTGTTCGCGCCAATGATTGTCGAGGACCGCGATGAGCGGACGGCTCAGCCACATCAGACTGTCGTCCGAGCCCCGGAATTCTCCGATGCGGCGGACCTGGGCCTGGGCCTGACGCGTCAGGCGCTCCACCATGGCCTTCGGCTCAAGGGAAGCGGCGGGCGGGCCTGGCCATGGTTTGGCCTCGTGGAAAACGGCGTCGCCCCAATCCAGCAGGGCGCGGGCGGCGGCCTCATCGGATTCGCGGCCCAGCGCCTTTTGGAGATGGTCGGCCATGCCATCGGCGAGCAGTTCGGCCAGCAGGGGCGGAATGCTGTCAGGCTCCATGGCCTCATTCCGCAGGCCGTAAATGATTTTGCGCTGGCGGTTCAGCACATCGTCCATATCCAGGGTGTGTTTGCGCTGGCTGAAGTGCGATTGCTCCTGCTTGCGCTGCGCGGCGTCGAGCGCGGCGGCAATTTGGGCGTGATTCGATCTGCCGGTGCCCTGCCCCATGAGTCCGGCGATGCGTTTGGTGCTGTCAGTTTGCTGGAGCAGGGTGTCTTCCAGGCTGAGCAGGAAGAGACTTTCCCCGGGGTCACCCTGACGTCCGCAGCGGCCACGGAGCTGGCGGTCAATGCGGCGGCTTTCGTGACGCTCCGTGCCCAGCACCAGCAGGCCGCCCAAGGCATCCACGCCAGGCCCCAGCCTGATATCGGTGCCGCGCCCCGCCATGTTGGTGGAGACGGTGACCACGCCCGGCTGGCCGGCTTGTTCAATCAGTTCGGCTTCCCGGGCATGATTCACCGCATTCAGAATCTGGTGGGGCACCCGCTCGCGCCGGAGCAGGCGGGCGAGGGTTTCGGAAGCCTCCACGCTGGCGGTTCCTACCAGGACCGGCTGACCGGCCGCCTGTCGGGTTTTGATCGTCTCCACGGCAGCGGCAAACTTCGCCCGCCGGGTGGGAAAGACGAGGGAATTGCGGTCCAGCCGCCGCAGGGGCTTGTGAGGCGGGATCACTGCCACATCCATGCCGTAGATGTCATGGAACTCCCCGGCTTCCGTCTCCGCCGTGCCGGTCATGCCGGCGAGGCGGCGGTAAAGGCGGAAGTAATTTTGCAGGGTGATGGTGGCGAGGGTGTGGTTTTCATCCTGAATCCGCAGGCCTTCCTTGGCCTCCACTGCCTGGTGCAGGCCATCGCTCCAGCGGCGGCCCGGCATCTTGCGTCCGGTGTTTTCATCCACGATCACCACCCCGCCGTCTTCAATCACATAATCCACATTCCGTTCATAGGCGGCATTGGCCCGGAGCAGTTGCAGAGTGTTATGCATCCGGAGATTCTCTGATTCGACCTGCTGCATCAGTTGGGCAAGGTGGTCCGCGTGGGTAACCCCTTCCGGCCGGTGGCGGGCATCTGCGAGAGAATAGGAAAGATCTGTCAGGCGGGTTCCTGACTGGTCGTCCGGACGGATCAGTTGCCGGCCTGCTTCCGTCAGGTCCACCTGCCGTTTGGGGTGGTCCACGGTGTAGAACAGCTGTTCCTTGAACTGGGGGAACTGGAGTTTCCGCGTCCCGGCTTTATAACTGACCTCCATCTTGTCCAGCGCCGCAAGGCATTCGGGCGACTCCAGCAGGCGCAACAGCACCCGGTGGCGTGGGTTGCCCAGTTTAAGCAGCAGCAGCAACTCGCCCAACCGGACCGCCTCCGCGCTCCCGGCGAGTTCGCCCGCTTCCCTGGCAAGGCGGTTCAGCACCTCGCCCTGACGTTTCAGCAGGGCGGCCACGAGCGGTTTGAATTCCGTGTAATGATTCGCCGTTGTTTCCGAGGGGCCGGTGATGATGAGCGGGGTGCGGGCTTCATCGATCAGCACGGAATCCACTTCATCCACCACCGCGCACCAGTGGCCGCGCTGCACCCGTTCGCCCGGAGTCAGGGCAATCCCGTTGTCGCGCAGATAGTCAAAGCCCATTTCCGCGCTGGTGCCGTAGGTGACATCGCAGGCATACTGGGCGCGGCGGTGATGGGGCGGCTGATCGTGCAGCACACAGCCTACCGTCAGCCCCAGCGACCCCAGCAAAAACCCAATGCTCTCCGAGTCCCGCTGCGCGAGGTAGTCATTCACCGTGACCAAATGCACGCCGCGTCCCGCCAGGGCATTCAGATAGAGCGGCAAAGCGGCCGCGAGGGACTTGCCTTCACCGGTCGCCATTTCCGCCACCTTCCCCTGGTGCATGGCAATGCCCGCCATCAGTTGCGTGTCGTAGGGGATCATGTTCCAGACTTCCGGGCGGCCGCACACCATGATGGTTTTGCCCATCAGCAGCCGCGACGCCTGCTTTACTGCCGCAAATGCTTCCGGCAGGAGGCGGTCCAGCCTGCGCTGGATCTCGCGGGGATCGCTCTGGGCGGCCAATTCGGTCTTCCACTGCAGGGTCCGGGCCTGCAGCTCCTCAAGGGTGGCTTCCTTCAACCCGGCCTCGGCCCGGCGGATGACGGAAATGATGCTGGCGAACCGCTTGAGGTCCTTCTGGGTTTTGGATGGGAAAAAAGAAGCTAGAACTGCAGAAATCATGGGCGGCGGGAGGGAAAGGTCCTCCCTGCTGCCGGACCGGCCGGGAGAGTCCGGCATGGAGAGCGGGATGGAAGCAAAGCCTTGTGCAGAAATCGCTTCCATAAACAGGATCGATCTTTAACGGTTTTTCTGCGCGGCTGGCTGGTTGGAAATTTTGCTCCCGATCCTACCGAGGCGGTGCCTCCGCCCCTCCCCGGACCTCATTTGTTTCCGTGGTCGCCGATCATGCGGCGCACATCCGCCGCGAGTCCAAAGAGAACCAGGATATCGTCCGCTTCGAAGGGCCGGTCCGGATGGGGGATGCCCTGCACCTGACTGATAGGATGGCGGGTGGAGCCCAGGGCGGTCATCCCCCGGCCCTTGGCGATGGTCACCAGATTGAGATGATAGCGGCCGCGCACATTGGTCTCCTGCAGGGTCTTGCCCACGAAGGCAGACGGCACCAGCACCTGGGCAATCTCAAAGCCGCCGCCCAGTTCGTAGCTGTTGATCAGGTCGGGTGTTTTCAGCGAACGGGCCAGCCACGCTGCGGCCATGGCTTCAGGAACCATCAATTCATCGATTTTAAGCAGCTTGAGCAACCGCCCGTGCAGGGGATTGATGATGCGGCTGATGATGCGTTTCGCACCCAGTTGCTGAATGTTGGCGGCAATGGAAAGGGAAGCCTCGAAGTCCTCGCCGATGGCGAGAATGACGGCATCACATTCATCAATGGGGATTTCATAAAAAGCATTGAGATCGGTGCAGTCGGCCTGGATGATGTATTCGATCTCGTCTTTGAGGGCATTGATGTGGGCGGGATCATTGTCCACGGCCATGATTTCATGGCCCTCCCGTTTGAGTTGCCGGGTCAGGTGGGTGCCGAAGGTGCCGAGTCCGATGATGCAGAATTTCATATGGGAAGGATCAGTTGAGCAGAATATCCTCGGCCGGCCTGCCTGAGGCAGGACGGCGGTCGGGAGGCACCAGGGTAGCCATAACCGTGAGGAGCCCGATCCTGCCGGCAAACATGTTCAGGATCATCAGAACGCGGGCACCGCCGGTGAGGTCCGGAGTCAGGTCGAGGGAAAGACCCACCGTGGAGAAGGCACTCACCAAATCGAAGAGCAGGGTAGTTTCCGGAATGCCACTGCCAGCCTGAACCACCTGGAGGATGATGAAATTCACCGCCAGCCACAGTCCTGCGAGGACGATCAGGCCCAGAGCCCGCGCGCCGGTTTCCTGCGGTATGGTGCGCAGGAAAAACACCATGCCCCGGCGGCCTCCCCGCATCTGATTCCACAAGTGCCCCAGGCCCACAAAAAAGACAGTCGTGCGCACCCCGCCTGCAGTTCCCCCCGGCGAGCCTCCAATGAACATCAATACCAGCAGGATCTGGATGGTCAGGGGACCCACTTCTCCCATGGGCACGGTGTTGAATCCGGCAGTGCGTGCGGTGATGGAGTGAAAAAGAGCCGTGACCATTCTGCCGCCGTTCTGCGGGCCGTCCCACAGCATGAACTCCGTGGTCAGGATCAGAATAGCTCCCCCGGCAATGAGCCATCCGGTGAGGCTGAGCACCAGCCGGGTATGAACCCTCAGCCGGGGCACCACGGTCTCCCGGCGGCAGATCCTTTTCACTTTGGCCAGAGTCCAAAGAGTAAGATCCTCCATCACAAGGGAGCCCAGCCCCCCCACGACGATGAGGCCCATGATGCACCACTGCCAGGTCTGATTTCCTGACACTACCGCGCTGGCCATACCGTCGGGCAGCGTGGAGAAGCCTGCGTTGCAGAAGGCGGAGACGGCATGGAACACCGCGTGAAACCACCTCTCCCCGGGATCCTCCACGGCGTCGAGCCCATGATACAGCACCACAGCCCCGATGCTTTCGCAAACCACGGTCATGCCCACGATGAAGGCAAGAGTCCGGCCGATGCGGGCGAGACGCTTTTCGGAGAGCATTTTACCCAGCAGCAGACGGTCATGCAGAGACAGCCCTTCAAAGAGGACCACGGCCGCAAAAAATGTCAGGGTCATGATCCCGAGGCCACCCAACTGGATCAGCACCAGGATGATGGTTTGCCCGGTGGGACTGAAGAATTCCCCGGTGTTATGAACCGCCAGACCGGTCACGCAGACCGCACTGGTGCTGGTGAAACAGGCATCCAGCCATGTGCAGGCCACCCCGGGCTCCGTGGCCCGCGGCATTTTCAGCAGCAGGGTGCCGGCGAGGATGAGGCCGGCAAAGGAAATCATCAACACGGCCCCAGGATGAAACGCCCGTGCGGTGAACCGGGTCTGATGATGCACCGCCGAAGCCAGTCCTGAGAAGAGAACCGCCAACAGGACGAAGACATGGCCACCCGCGTCCCTTGGTCCCTCATCAGGCACGGACCGGGCCAGCAGAATCACCGTCATGGCCAGCACCGGAAGCGCCAGGGAAGCATGCCACGCAAGACGGCGGCGTTCCCGTCCGTTGCGGCGTTCGGCCATGAAGACCCACAGGCGTTGTCCCGCAAACAACAGCCCCCCCAGCAGGGTCACGGCATGGATCGGCGGGGTGACTTCCCCCGTCCAGCCAATCAAGGCTATCAGACAGCCTGCTGCCAGCAGCGTCAGCACGGGATGGATTACCCTTCGGCAGGTCCTGGTGCCCTTCGCCAGCTGAGGCTGGTCTGTTTCTTCCATATGGATAGTTGCTTGGCATGCACTCATGGAAACCCCATGCCTGCAAGCTGGATTTGCGGGGGGGCTGTTCCGCTACCATGGAACTTCTGCCTCTGTGACCGGCATGGACATTTGAAAAAGGCGACCTCATTGACCGGAGGTGCCGGTGGATTTTTCCGGTCACCCACTTTGGTCTGATTCTGATCGCTTACCTTGTGCTGTTTTTCCTATACTGACCGCCGGATATTTCGGCATCTCCGGTCCGCTGAACCCGCCCTGACGGCTCATTCCGTGCAGCGTCCAAGCCTGTTATTGACCGTGAAGGAAAATGCATGAAATCTCGACCATGCATTGGATCACCGTGATTTGGTCAGCGGCAGGCGGGGCGTGCCTGATGCTGGCGCTGATGCATTTGGTGGTCTGGTGGCGGGAGCGGCGGGGCTGGGCGCATTTATCCTTTTTCGTCATGGTGGCGGGGGTGCTTGGCATGGCGGTCTGCGAGCTGCTGATCATGCGCACGGATTCAGTGGGGACGGCAAGTGCTGCGGTGCGGTGGGCCCATGGATTCACGCTGCTGATCACCGTCGGGTGCCTTGGGTTTGTTCATTTTCATTTTGGCACGGGACGGCGCTGGCTCCTGCTCCTCGCCCTTGGCTTGCGCCTCATCGCGGTAGTGGCCAATTTCACCACCGGTTCCAGCCTGCATTACCGCGCCCTCCATCAATTGGGGAAAATGAACTTCATGGGGGAAAAAGTCAGCGTCCCCGCGGTTTGGGATCCGAATCCGTGGCTGCGCCTCGGTCAGGCGGCGGCTTTCGTCCTGCTCATTGTTGTGGTGGATGCCTCGTTGAAGTTATGGCGGGGCGGCTCCCCGGATGGACGGCGGCGGGCGGTCCTGCTGGGCGGGAGCATGACGGTCTTTCTGTTGATGGCCCCGGTCATTGCCGGATTGAATGCCGCCGGGCTGGTGAAGATGCCCTTGCTGGCCAGTTTTCCGTTCCTCGGGATGGTGCTGGCCATGGGTTATGAACTGAGCCGCGGGGTGCTGAGAGCGGCACGGCTGACCACGGATCTGCAACAAACGGAAACCCGTCTCAGTCAGGCCGCCACCGCTGCCCGGCTGGGCTTGTGGGAATGGAATCTCCTCACAGATAGCATTTGGATCCCTCTCGAAGGCCGCCAACTGTATGGAGTCGGGCCTGATGAAGTGATTGATATCCAGCGGTTCGCGGCCACCGTGCACCCCGAAGACCGGGCCGGAGTGAATGCCGCCATAGCCGCCACCCTTGCCGGAACGGCCCCCTACGCAGCCGACTACCGGATCATTCTGCCCGATGGCCGGATCCGGTGGATCGGAGCCCACGGCCGCGTGGAACGGGATGCGTCAGGCAAGGCGATTCTGTTGCGGGGTGTCTCCATCGATATTACGGAGCGCCGGCTGGCGGAAGACCGCTTCCGGATTGTCTTCGAGGCTTCTCCCAACGCTCTGATCGTGGTGGATGGAGAGGGAATAATTGTCCTGGCAAATGCCCAGGTGGAAGCCGTTTTCGGCTACTCCCGTCCCGAGTTGACCGGCCATTCCATCGAACGTCTGGTGCCAGGCCGCTATCACGGCCACCACCCCGGCCACCGGCGCGGATATTTCACGGACCCCGAGCCGGGAGCGCGCGCCATGGGCAGCGGCCGGGACCTCTTTGGCCGTCATAAAGCCGGTCATGAAGTCCCGGTCGAAATCGGTCTCAGCCCGTTCCGCACCTCGGATGGGTTGTTTGTGCTCGCGTCCATTGCAGACATTACGGACCGCAAACACGCAGAACAGGAAACCCTGCGGCACCATGTGGAACTGGCCCACCTCGGACGGGTCGCCAGTCTGAGTGAATTGTCAGGTTCGCTGGCCCACGAACTGAACCAACCTCTCGCCGCCATCCTCAGCAACGCCCAGGCCGCCCTGCGCTTCATGGAGCATGATCCGCCGGCGGCGGCGGAGGTGCGGGAGATCCTCACCGATATTGTCGGCCAAGGACGCCGCGCCGGGGATGTCATCCGCCGGATGCGCCGCATGCTGAAGAAGGGGGAGCTGGCCATGGAGCTGCTTGACCCCGCCAGCCTGACGGAAGAAGTCCTCAGCCTGATGAAGAGCGATCTGGTGGCCAAAAATGTCAGAGTGACCACCCATTATCCCGGCGATCCCCTGCGCGTTTACGGCGACCGGATCCAGCTCCAACAGGTCCTGCTCAATCTCCTTGCCAATGCTTGTGAAGCCATGGCCGGGTCCTCTCGGGACCGCCGCACCATTATCGTGGACCTCTCCGGGGCAGACGGCAGGATGTCCCTGTGCGTCAAGGATCAGGGGCACGGTCTCACTCCCGGCACCGAAGAGAAAATCTTTGATCCCTTCCACACCACCAAAGCCGATGGTCTCGGCATGGGTCTCGCCATCTGCCGCAGCATCCTGACGGCTCACGGCGGAAAGCTCTCTGCGGAGAACCATCCGGAGGGAGGTGCCGTTTTCCGCGTGGAACTGCCGCTCCATGAAGCCGAACCCCCATGACCGAAGCCGCCGAAACCATCTTCCTCGTGGATGACGATGACGCCGTGCTCCGCGCAGTCGGCCGACTGCTCCGGTCGGCAGGCTGCACCGTTCGCAGCTACCCATCCGCAGAGGAGTTTATCGCCGCCCACCACGACGGGGCCATGGGCTGCCTCGTGGCCGATATCTCGATGCCCGGCCGCACCGGGTTGGAATTGCAGGAATGGTTGAGCCATAACCAATCCGCCCTGCCTATCATCTTCCTGACGGGGTGCGGCGACGTGCCCACCAGCGTGCGTGCCATGAAGGGCGGGGCGGTGGACTTCCTGACCAAACCCGTGGAGGAGATGGAACTCCTTGAAGCCGTGGACGCGGCCCTCCAGCGCGGACGCCGGCAAAGAATCGCACAGGCGGACCGTGACGGAGCCCGCGCACTGCTCAACACCCTCACCGCCCGCGAGCGCGAAGTATTCGACCACCTGCTCACTGGCCGTCTCAACAAACAGATCGCCGCCGCCCTCGGCACGGTGGAAAAAACCATCAAAGTCCACCGCGCCCGCGTGCTGCGGAAGCTGGGCGTTTCCTCCATCGCCGAACTCGTCCACCTCGCCGGACGCGCCAAATAACAATTCCACCCCCCAGCGCCCTCCCGGTCCCCGCGACGTAACGCACGATCCAGACCGCTGACCGCTGACCGCTGCCCTTTGCCCTTTGCCCTTTGCCCTTTGCCCTCTGCCCTCTGCCCTCTGCCCCCTGTCCCCTGCCGCGCATTGGCCCAAAGTCCAATATCGGATGGGCTCCGCCCATGCCACGATAGGAAATGATTCCCCCTCAGCCGCTGATTGCCATCGTCGATGACGATGCTCCGGTGCGCGCCTCCCTGAGCCGTCTGCTCCGCTCCATGGGGTTTGCCGTCACGACCTTCGAAAGTGGCGATGACTTTCTTGATGAACTCGATGCTTCCCCTTCGGACCGCGCGCCTGATTGCCTGGTGCTGGATCTGCACATGCCCGGACGCAACGGCTTGGCCCCGTGTGTGCCGCCTTGAGCGGGGCGCACAGCGGAATTCCGGTCATCATGATCACCGGCAAGGAGGAAACCGATACCGCCGGTCTGGCCGGTCTGGCCGGAGCCGCCGTTTTGCTGGTCAAGCCTTTCGATGAAATGGAACTGATCTCCGCCGTCCGCAAAAGCCTCCATCTTCCGACCCATGACTGACCCGCCACGTGCTGCATTGGCCTTTGGTCCAATAGCCCTCCGACGCAATCATTATTGTTATATCAATTGCATCTGCTACATATGTTCAATATTATTTGACACCTCGGCCTCCCCGGATTCACGCAACCCGCAATTGTCAGGATCCGGCCTCCAAAATGGCCCGCTTTAATCCATGTTATGATACCCGGTTTGCAACAGGTACCCGTGCGGCCGAAAAAAACAAATCCGTTTCGGACCACCCAACCGGAGCGCCCACTCCCATGAAAATAAAACGCTCCCGAATCACCTCCGCTTTTCTCTTCGCTGCGTGGGCTGGGCCGCTATCCGCAAGCCATGCCGCAGCGCCTGACCGCAGCATTCTGCCCATCCCCGAACCTCTCAGGCAAACCACCACCACACTTGACGTCCGCAACGCCACCCCACCCCCCCGATTCGAGGTTAAAGCGCCGGCAGGCGCGCCTAACGTCCTGCTCGTCCTCATTGATGACCTCGGATTCGCCGGCACCAGCGCCTTTGGCGGACCGGTGGCCACGCCGAATTTCGACCGCATCGCGGCGGGTGGTGTGAAGTATAACAATTTCCACACCACCGCCGTCTGCTCCCCCACCCGCACCGCCCTCAAATCCGGGCGCAACCACCACGTCAACAACATGGGTGGGATCATCGAAACCGGCACGGCTTTCCCAGGCAACAGCGGACAGATTCCGCAGAACGTCGCACCGCTCGCGGAGATGTTGCGGCTCAACGGCTTCGCCACCGCCGCTTTCGGCAAATGGCATGAAACCGCCGCTTGGGAAGCCAGCGTGGCCGGCACCTTCGACCGCTGGCCCACCCGACAGGGGTTCGACAAATTTTACGGCTTCCTCGGCGGCGAGACCGACCACTGGGCGCCCTCGATATATGACGGCGTTGCCCCCGTCACCATCCCCGAAGATCCGGGCTATCATTTCCTGACCGATATGACGGACCAGACCGTGTCCTGGTTGCGCCATCAGAAAGCGCTCACTCCGGACAAACCGTTCTTCATTTATTACGCCCCCGGTGCCGTTCACGCCCCGCACCACGTGCCCGCTGATTGGGTGACGAAATGGAAGGGGCAGTTCGACGGCGGCTGGGATGCCATGCGCGAGCAAACCCTCGCCCGCCAGATCCAACTCGGCATCGTCCCCGCAGGAACCAGGCTCGCACCGAAACCCGACGCGATTCCGGACTGGGAAACCCTTAGCGCCGAGGAGAAACGCCTCTTCACCCGCCAGGCGGAAACCTTCGCCGCTTTTGTCGATATGACCGATCACTCGGTCGGCCGCATCATCGACGCCATCGAACAAACCGGCCAGTTCGACAACACCCTCGTCATCTTCGTTTACGGTGATAATGGCACCAGCGCCGAGGGTGGCCGTAGCGGCATGTTCAGTGAGATGACCTATTTCAACGGGGTCACGGAAACCGTGCCCGACATGCTCAAGGTTATCGACAAATGGGGCGGTCACGAAACCTACCCGCACATGGCCGCTGGCTGGGCCGTCATGTTCAACACGCCCTACACCTGGACTAAACAAATTGCCTCCGATCCGGGCGGCACCAAGGTCGGCATGGCCATCCATTGGCCGAAAGGGATCAAATCGAAGGGCCAACTCCGCACCCAGTTCCATCACGTCATCGACGTCGCCCCCACCATTCTCGAAGCCGCGAAACTCCCCGAACCCACTATCGTCAACGGTGTGAAACAACGCCCGATGGACGGAGTCAGCATGGCTTACTCCTTCGAAGATGCCGCCGCGAAGGAGCGCCACACCACCCAGTATTTCGAAATGTTTGGCAACCGAGCCATCTATCACAACGGCATGTGGGCGCGCACCATCCACAAGGCCCCATGGGAAGGCAAACCCCGCCGCGCGCTCGATGATGACTCCGCCTGGGAGCTATTCGACCTGAGCAAGGACTTCAGCCTCGTGAACAACCTCGCTGCGGAACAGCCCGGGAAATTGGAAGAACTCAAAAAGCTCTTCCTCTCGGAAGCCTCCAAAAATTTCGCCCTCCCGTTGGATGACCGCGTTTTTGAACGCATCAATGCCGAGCTGGTAGGCCGCCCCGACCTCATGGCGGGCCGCACCTCCCTGACCCTCGCCGAAGGCATGACCGGCATGACGGAGAACGTCTTCATCAATATCAAGAACAAATCGAAAACCATCACCGCAGAAATCGAAATTCCCGAAGGCACCACGGCCCATGGCACGCTCGTCGCCCAGGGCGGTCGCTTCGGCGGCTGGTCGCTCTATGTGCAGGACGGTATTCCCGCCTATCTGTATAACTTCGTCGGCCTCACTCAGACCGAAGTCGTCGCCACCGAAAAACTCCCGTCCGGCAAATCCACCATCCGTCTTGAGTTCGCTTACGACGGCGGCGGTGTTGGCAAGGGCGGCCTCGCCACGATCTTCATCAACGACAAAAAAGCCGGCGAAGGCCGCATCGGGCGCACCCAGCCGATGATCTTTTCCGCCGACGAAACCGCCGACGTCGGTATCGACCTTGCCACTCCCGTCGTCGAAGCCATCGGGTCAGGCAGGAAATCCAAATTTACCGGCCGCATTCCGTCGCTCATTGTCGAGGTGAAATGAACCCACCACAAAACGTCTATGACAAGACCGGCCCCGGCATGACCAACTACAAACCCTGAACGCCATCCGCCACGCGACCAATCGGTTCCCCCTGCCCTGACATGTTTGCGCAAATCACCCGCGACTCCATGAAACGACTGAATCTACTTCCCGCGGTGGCCTTGGCCGCGTTCCTATCCAGCCGTCCCGGGGCCGCTATGGCCGGGCTGCCTGAGGTCGAAGAGGTGAGAACCATCTCCGAAGAGGCGTATGCCTACGGCCTTCCGCTCGTGATGGCTTACACGGCCAACTACGAATTCTGGCTGGATAAGTCGTCCCCCCAATACAAGGGCCCGATGAACGAACTCGTCCACAGCCGCCGCGTCTTCACCTATGAGGACACGGCGGTCATCGTGCCCAACAGCGATACGCCTTACTCCTTCGCCTGTCTCGACCTGCGCGCCGGGCCTTGGGTGGTTTCCGTGCCGGCGGTGGAAAAAGGACGCTACTTCTCCGTGCAGTTGGTGGATTGGAACACCTTCAACTACGGCTACATCGGCAGTCGGGCCACCGGCAACGGCGCGGGGGATTTCCTCGTCGCCGGTCCGGATTGGAAGGGGGACACGCCCCCTGGCATCAAAGGAGTTCTGCACTCCTCTACGCAGTTCACTCTGGCCATCATCCGCACCCAGCTCTCCGGCCCGGATGACATGCCTAACGTCGCGAAGGTGCAGGACGGTTACCGACTCCAAACGCTATCGGCTTATTTCAAACAACCGGCACCGCCCGCTCCGCCGCCCATTGAGTTTCCCAAGGCCAATGCCGCAACCGCCAAAGCGCGTTTCTTCGAATTGTTGGAGTTTGTTCTTCCGTTCGCACCCGCAGGGGCGGAAGAAGCGGACATCCGCGCCAAACTCGCGCGCATCGGAGTCGGGCCCGGCAAGAGTTCCGATTTCAAGGACCTCTCCCCGGCCCACCAAGCCGCTGCCATGGAAGGAGTAAAAGCCGCGCAGGGCAAGGTGGAGCAACGGATGGCATCAATCGGCAAACGCATCAACGGCTGGCAAGTCGGCTCGGCATTTGGTGATCGCGCGTTCTTCAAGGGCGACTGGCTCCTCCGTGCCGCCGCCGCCCAGGCCGGCATCTTCGGCAACAACGCGGAGGAAGCCGTCTATCCCATGACCCGCTGGCTGGCTGATGGCGAAATTATCGACACATCGAAGCACAACTATTCCATCACCTTCCCCGCAGGTCAGTTTCCCCCGGCCAAAGCGTTCTGGTCGGTGACGATGTATGACGGCCAGAGCCAGCTCCTCATCAGGAACCCGATCAACCGCTACCTGATCAATTCCCCCATGCTTCCGGGCCTGAAGAAGAATGACGATGGCTCGCTGACGATCCACCTCCGGAAAGACAGCCCCGGTGCCGGACAGGAAGCGAACTGGCTGCCCGCCCCGGACGGCCCGGTTTACCTCGTCATGCGCCTCTACTGGCCGAAGACGGAGGCCCCTTCCATTTTGCCCCCGGGTGAGGGCACGTGGGCACCGCCAGGGATTGTAAAAGTGAAGTAATCCACCCTGACAAAATTCCAGTTCAAGTATGAAAAACCGAGGCTCAACTTCAATGGCCGCACCCCCGCTGACCCGGACCCTCACCGTGCTCTGTTCCGGCCTGTTGGCCGTTGCGGCGGCTTTCGCCGCGGACGCGAAACCCAACATCCTCCTCATCATCGCCGATGACATGGGTTACTCCGACATCACCTGCTTCGGCGGCGAGGTCCAGACGCCGAACCTGGATGCCCTCGCCAAACGCGGGGTGCGGGCGACGAATTTCTACGTCGGCCCGACCTGCTCGCCCACCCGCTCCATGCTGCTGAGCGGCTGCGATCACCATGTCGCGGGTTTTGGCAATATGGATGAATTCGCCGGGCCGGAGCAGAAGGGAAAACCCGGTTACGAAGGCTACCTGAACGATCGCGTCGTGCCCGTGGCGAAGGTGCTGCGCGAAGCAGGCTATCACACCTACTGGGCGGGAAAATCCCACATGGGCTACGACCCCTCGCAATGGCCTGCGGCGATGGGCTTCGAGCGCGACTTCACCCTGCTCCAGGGAGGCGGCAGCAACTGGAGCGACATGACCTATCCGAACCCCGACCATCCGAAGCTGACCTTCACGCTCAACGGCAAGATCCTGGACAAGCTGCCGGACGACCATTTTTCCTCGGAGGCCTACACGGACTTCATCATCAAGAGCAACGAGGAGCACAAGGCGGACGGCAAACCGTTCTTCGCCTACCTGAGCTTCCAGGCAGTGCATTCGCCCTTCGCCGCGCCGGACGACTGGCTGGACAAATACAAGGGAGTTTATGACAAGGGCTACGATGCCATCCGGGCGAAGCGCCTCGCGCGCATGAAGGAGCTGGGGATTGTCAGCAAGGATACGGCGCTCTCGCCGAGGTTGCCGACGATCCCCGCGTGGGACGACCTCACGCCGGAGCAGCAGAAATCCTCCGCCCGCCGGATGGAGGTCTATGCCGCGATGCTGGCGAACATGGATCATCACATCGGACGCATGATGGATCATCTCAAACAAACGGGGCAGTATGAAAACACGGTGGTGGTTTTCCTCTCGGACAACGGGGCGGAACCCGTGGAACTCGCGGCGCTGGTTGAGTCGGTCTTCAGCGCGGATGCCAAAAAATGGTTCTTCGAGAACTTCGACACCCGCCCCGAAAACTGGGGCCGCAAGGGATCGGCGACGGACTACGGCGCCGCGTGGGCGCAGGTCGGCTCGACTCCGTTCCGCTTCTACAAGGCCTGGACCGCTGAGGGCGGCATCCGCTCTCCCATGATCATCGCGGGAGCCGGTGTGAAAAACGCGGGAGCGATCAAGCCCGCCGTCATGCACGTGACCGATCTCGTGCCCACTTTCCTGGAACTCGCCGGAGCGAAACATCCGTCCGGAACCGATCAGAAACTCGCGCCCCTGCGCGGCAAATCGCTCAACCCGTTGCTCACTGGCCAGACCGAATCGGTGCGCACCGAAGAGGACTGGATCGGCGAGGAACTCTTCGGCAACCGCATGATCCGCCAGGGCGACTGGAAGATTTGCTACATCCAGAAAACGGCCGGAGGCAGCGGCGAGTGGGAGCTCTTCAACCTCCAGAACGATCCCGGCGAAACGACCGACCTTTCCAAACAAGAGCCTGCGAAAACGAAAGCCATGCTCGCGCTGTGGGACGACTATGTCGCACGGAACGGCGTGATTCTGACCGATGACGGCCCGTTCAAAGCCAAACGTGAGCCTTGAAACCAAGCCCTGAGACCAACCACATCTTTCTTTCCCACCATCCCGCCATCCCAACCAACTCATGAAACTAACACACTACGCCTCACTCTGCGCCGCCTTGGCCCTGACTTCCGCCTCCCCCGCCGGCACCACCGTCCCGGCCCCCCCTCTGCCTCCCGCTCCCGCCTCCAGCGATTGGTGGTTCCGCGCCGCACCCTACGGCTGGCTGACTGCCGTCGAAGGCGATGTCGGCATCGGTCATCTCACCACTCCCGTGGACATCACCATGTCGGATACCCTCGACAGTCTCGACATGACCTTCATGGGGCTGTTCGAGGTGGGATATGACCGCTGGTCGCTGGGCGTCGATGTGATCTACGCAAAGCTTTCCCAGGACATCGACGGTGGGGGACGTCTCTTCGACAGCTTCCGCTTCGAGCAAAAGCAATTGTTCGTCACGCCTGCCCTCTCCTACCGCGTCATTGATACGGAAGACTACCACATGTCATTGTATGCCGGGGCGCGGTTCACGGCGATGGAAGTGGAGCTGACGGGCCGCTTTGCCCGGGGCGGCGAGACCAACGGCGCGGTGGATACCGACTGGGTGGACCCCATCATCGGCATCCGCGGCCAGGCGGATCTCAACGACCGCTGGTTCTTCCGCTACGCTGGGGATGTGGGTGGTTTCGGCACCAGTTCCGACCTGATCTGGAACGCTTTCGGCGGATTCGGCTATAATCTGAATGACTCCGCCGGCCTGATCCTCGGCTACCGCGCCATGGGCATCGACTACAGCAAGGATGCCTTCAACATGGACATCGTCAGCCATGGCCCGGTCCTCGGATTGGAGGTCCGCTTCTGAGGTTTCCCCCTTACCGCCTGCCCTGCCCCAACCTGCCCGCTTCATGAAAACCACCCTCCGCGCCGGAGGGAGATTTCTCCTGACTGCCTTCCACGCCGCCATGGCCGGCCTCGCTCTGCAAACCGGGGTCAAAGCCGGAATCGAGCCTGCCGCCGGGCACAGCTACACCCTCACGTGACGCCGATGAAACGAATCCTCCATGAACCGCTCATCCACTTCCTTCTTCTGGGCGCGCTGATCTTCGCCGCGCACGCCTGGCGTGGAGAGGAAGGACCGGAGAACGCGCCGAAGGATCGCATCGAAGTGACGGCGGGAACCATCGCCTGGTTGAGCGAAGGCTTCGCGAAACAGTGGCAGCGTGATCCTGATAAGGAGGAATTGCGCGGGCTGGTGGAAGCCCACATCCGCGAGGAAGTGCTCTATCGCGAGGCGCTAGCGATGGGACTGGACCGTAATGATACCATCGTGCGGCGGCGGATGGCGCAGAAGATGGAGTTTCTCTCCCAGGACATCGCCGCCGCGGTGGAGCCGGACGAGGCGGCGCTGCGGGAATATTTCACGGAGAATGCGGCGCGGTATGAGAAGGCGGCGCGGCTCAGTTTCCGGCAGGTGTATTTCAGCAAGGACAAGCGCGGTGACAAGCTGGCGGCGGACGCGCAGGCGGCCCTGCAGGCGCTGGCCCAAGGCGCGGACGAGGAGACCCTTGGTGATCCGTCTTTGCTCCCTTACGAATTCGAAAACGCGGATCCCAACGAGATCACGGCGTCCTTCGGCAACGGATTCGTCACAGCGATGACTGACCTGCCGGAAGGCGGATGGCGCGGGCCGGTGGCTTCGGCATACGGGCTTCATCTGGTCATGGTGAGCGGACGCAGCGAGCCGCCAGCGGTGGCATTCGAAGCGGTGCGGGATGCCGTGCTGCGGGATTTCACCGAAGACCGCCGTCAGGCGGCCAATGTGGAATTCATGGGACGGCTGAAACAGCGCTATCAAATCACGGTGCATGAACCTACGCCCGACGGAACCGCCGCGCCCCCCATCGCCACTGCGATCCCATGAAATTGCTGCTTGTCATTTTCGCGATTCTAACCGCAGCGGCTTCCGCCCATGAGGTGCGGCCGGCATTTCTTGATTTGAAGGAGCGCACGCCGGGTGAGTTCGACGTGTTGTGGAAAGTTCCGGCACTGGGCGGCCCGCCGCTGGCCGGTGAGGAAATCCCGCACCCGCAGCCTGTCGTGGAGGAGACTGTTTCAAGGCTAATCATGCCTTGTGGATGTCCGGCTCCCACCGCGGCAGAACTTTCACGCGGCGTGCTGGCGATCCATCCTTCCCTGCCGAAAAACTCACGGGTTCTCATACCTTCCCGGGTGGAGCGGATTCCCGGAGCGGAGATCTGGCGATGGACCATCTCCCTGGATCAGCGCGGCCTCGAGGGATGGAACGTGGCCATCCATGGCCTGCAGGCGACCATGATCGACGCGCTGGTGCGCATCGAACTGTCTGACGGGCGGGTTGTTTCGCGCCTGCTGCGGCCGGAATCGCCATCGTTTGTCTTCGGGGCCGAAACGGCGGGTCAGGCGGCAGGCGGCTATTTCATGCTGGGCGTGGAGCATATCCTGATGGGGATTGATCACCTGCTTTTCGTGCTCGCGCTGCTGCTGATCGTGCGGGGGACCGGACTGTTAGTAAAAACAATCACCGCCTTCACCATCGCGCACAGCATCACCCTAACACTGGCAACCCTCGGACATGTGAGTCTGCCGGCCGCTCCGGTGGAGGCAGTCATCGCGCTGAGCATCGTGTTTGTCGCCACGGAAATCATCCGGTCCAAACGCGGACAGACCGGGCTGACCGAACGCTCGCCCTGGCTGGTCGCGTTTGTTTTCGGGCTGCTGCATGGTTTCGGCTTTGCGGGAGCGCTGAGCGAACTCGGCCTGCCGCCGAACGACATCCCGCTGGCGCTCCTGCTCTTCAATCTCGGGGTCGAGGCCGGCCAGCTTGCCTTTGTCGCCGTCGTGCTGGTGCTGACCGCTCCGCTCCGCCGCATGTCCCACGAGCTTCCGCGCTGGTCCACCCTTGTTCCTCCCTACGCCATTGGCAGCGTGGCGATGCTCTGGGTGGTGGAGCGCATTTCCTCTCTCTAAATTCCAATCCATCCCGAAATCATTATGAAAATCAACTCCACCAGGCTAGCCACTTTTGGCCTCCCGCTCGCCATTCACGGACTGTTGCTGACCGCGCTGTTAGCGCAGGAACCCGGCGGCGACGCCGGCCAGCTCAACAAGGAAAAGGCGGCGGAGGCGTTCAAAAAGCGCCCTTACTCGCCTTACGCGGACCGCAAGTTTCCCACGCGGCCGTTCTTCGGTGATACGCACCTGCACACGGGTTTCTCGTTCGATGCCGGTGCCTTCGGCTGCCGCCTGACCCCTCGCGATGCCTATCGTTTCGCGCGGGGTGAGCAGATCATGGCGTCCACTGGACAGGCAGCGAAACTCTCCCGCCCGCTCGACTTCCTTGTGGTCGCCGATCACTCGGACAACATGGGTTTTTTTACCGATCTGCTTGCGGGCAAGCCGGAACTTCTCGCCGATCCGTCAGGCCGGAGATGGTATGACATGATCCAGTCCGGCAAAGGCGGCGAGGCGGCCATCGAGATCATCACCTCCTTTTCGCAGGGCAAGTTCCCGAAAGCCCTGGTGTATGCCCCTGGCACGCGCGCCTATCGCAGTGCCTGGCAGGAAACGATTGCCGCTGCCGAGGCCTACAATGATCCGGGCAGCTTCACGGCCTTCATCGGCTATGAGTGGACCTCTCTCGACAAGGGCAACAACTTGCACCGCAATGTCATCTTCCGCGACAACGCTGACAAAGCCATCCAAGTCGAACCATACACGTGCATTCCGCCCCTCGGCAGCAACAATCCCATCGAGTTGTGGAAATGGATGGACGCTTACGAAAAGAAAACCGGCGGCAGCGTGCTGGCCATCGCACATAACGGCAACCTGAGCAACGGCACCATGTTTCCTGTCGTGGAGGCCTTCGGTAAAGCCATCGACCGCGAATACGCGGAGCTGCGCGCCAAGTGGGAGCGGCTCTACGAAGTCACCCAGATGAAGGGCGACGGCGAGGCCCATGCCTTCCTCTCCCCTAACGACGAGTTTGCGGACTACGAGACATGGGACAAGGGCAACCTCGACGGCACGGCGGCGAAGAAACAGGAGATGCTTGAATTCGAATACGCCCGTTCCGCGCTCAAAAACGGACTCAGGCTCGAGGAAAAGCTAGGCACCAATCCCTACAAGTTCGGCCTGATCGGCAGCACGGATGCCCACACCGCCCTCGCCGCAGCGGAGGAGGACAATTTCTTCGGAAAAGTCACCCCCGGCGAGCCCAGTCCGCATCGTCTCACGGCCACATTCCTCGACGTCAGGCAAACCGGCGTGAAGATCATGGATTGGGAGGTCGTCTCATCCGGCTATGCCGCCGTCTGGGCCGAGGAAAACACCCGCGCCTCGATCTGGGACGCCATGCAGCGCCGGGAGACTTATGCCACCACCGGCTCCCGCCTCGTCGTTAGATTCTTTGGCGGCTGGGATTTCGAAAAAGCCGATGCCGACACGCGGAGCCCCGCCGTTACCGGCTACACCAAGGGCGTGCCGATGGGCGGCGATCTCCATGCAGCTCCGGAAGGCAAATCACCCACTTTCCTCGTCGCCGCGATGAAAGACCCGATCGGCGCGAACCTCGACCGGATCCAGGTCATCAAAGGCTGGCTCGATGCGGACGGCGGGTTGCAGGAAAAGGTTTATGACGTGGTCTGGGGCGGCGACCGCCAGCCCGGCGCGGACGGCAAGGTTCCCAGTGTCGGCAGCACTGTCGATGTGGAGAACGCAACATGGACCAACACCATTGGCGCCCCCGAGTTGATCACTGTTTGGAAAGACCCCGATTTCGACGCGAAACTCAAAGCCTTCTACTACGTCAGGGTGATCGAGATCCCAACCCCCCGCTGGACTGCCTACGACGCGAAACGTTTCGGCACCAGGCCGCTCCCCGGCACCCGCATGGTCACCACCGAGCGCGCCTACACCTCGCCGATCTGGTATTCGCCGCAAAATTGAAATCCAAACGCCGGCAGCGGTTCCATGCCATGCCATGCCATAACATAACATGACTGAAAACGAAACATTCTATTCCGCAATCCTCCGCCCTGGCCACCGCATGAAGCATCAATCCCGCACCCCTGCCCGATTCACTCTGCTCCTGCGTGCTGCGCTTTGCCTGATTTTGATAGGCTCCGGCATCGGCTGCGCTTCCAAGCCGGGATGGGATGGCAGCCGGCAGGCGGACCGCGCGGAGCGGCTGAAACAGGGATGCCTCTTTTACTTCGATGGAGCGGGCGGGGGCACCATGAAATCAAACTACGCCGGCGGGGTGGTGGAAGGAATGCTGGCGGCAGGGTATCCGGGCGGGGGCGAACTCATGTCGTGGGAAACCGGCAAAGGATTGATGGCCGACCAGAAGGCCAGCGTTGCCTACAAACGCCTGCAAGCCGCCGCATCCGCTGACTCCATCCGCCGCTATCAGGAAGATCACCCCAAGGCCCCGGCCGGCCTGCTCGGTTTTTCCGCCGGCACCGCCCAGGCCATTTTCGCTTTGGAGAGCCTGCCTGAGACGGCGCAGGTTGATCACGTGGTCCTCCTCGGCACCTCCATCAGCCGCGACTATGACCTGACCGAAGCCCTGAAGCGGGTGAAGCATAAACTCCACATTTTCACCTCCCCGCACGACCGCATGCTTTCGGTGGCCATGCCATTCTCCGGCACTGCGGACCGGAAGTTCCATGTGCCCGGCGCGGGCATCAAGGGATTCATCCTTCCAGCCAATGCCTCTGCGGAAACACGGCAGCTCTACGCAGAAAAAATTGTGGTGATTCCCTATTCCAAGGATTTCCGGAAGGACCACGACAAGGGACATCACTTCGACAATGTGAAGCCGGAATTCATCCGCGACCAGGTGGCTCCGCTGTTCATGCGGCAGCCGGTCCCCTGATTTTACCTGACAAAACACCATACTACATCATGACTATGCGCCACCTCCAGCACCGCACCCGCTCCTTCCTATCTGCCATTGCCCTCAGTTTGGCGATGACTGCCGGGGGGGCCCAAGCCCAGATCGAACCCGCCGCCCGTGCCCTCGCCAAATCGGCCGCTGATACCATCGGGGCCGCCCGGACCATCCGGTTGACGGCAAAACACACGGTGGACCCCGCCCTCGGCGTGGGCGGCAAACTTGAAAAAGGCCCGCTCCAAATCACCGTCCAGCGTCCTAACCGGTTTTATATCCTGCAGCAGGCCGGCGACGCCACGCGGGAGATTGCCTTCGACGGCACCTCCATCTGCCTGATGCACCCTCAGTTGAAGCATCATGCGCTGGAGCCACTCAAGGCCGCCACCATCGAGCAGTTTGCCGACCGCATGGACGAACGATTTGGCTTCCGTCCCCCGGTGGCGGAACTCCTCGCCGGCGATGTGGCGGGCCAGCTTTTCCGCGACGTCACTTCCGCTACCGTGCTCGGGACCGAACGCGTGGGATGGACCCGGTGCCAACGCCTTCACTTCAAACAGCCCGGTATGACCGGCGATGTCTGGATTGCGGAAAAGGACAACCTGCCCCGCCGTTATCTCCTCACCTTCACCGGACTTCAGGGCAGCCCCACATGGGACATCCGGTTATCCAAATGGGAACTCAATGTGCCGGTCGATGAGCGCCTTTTTTCGAAACGCCCTGCCGCCGATTCCACCAAACTTCAAATGCTGAAAAGCCGCTGATCCTATCATCCTGACATCCGATCCCGCTATGAAAACATCACTTTTAGCCTGCCTCCCCCTGACGTGCGCCGCCGCACTGGTCCTTTCCGTTCTGGCACCCTCCGCCGATGCCGCCCCCCGGCACCGCCCGGCCAATCCCCGGGGGGTGGCCGATCCCCGGGGGATCGCTGATCCCCGCGGCATCGCCGATCCGCGCGGCATTGCGGACCCCCGCGGAGTGCGCGATCCGCGCGGCGTTGCGGACCCCCGTGGCGTGCTGGACCCGAGGGGCATCGCCGACCCCCGGGGAGTGTTTGATCCGCGGGGCCCCTTCGATCCCCGCAATCCGCACCGCTATATGTATGGCCTGCCCGCCGGCTACGCCATGCGCACCTACGGCGGAGTCCGTTATTACTACTGCAGCGGCAGCTACTACTACCCTTACATCATCAATGGCCAAACCGTTTACACGATCTGCGTGGTAACCAATGGCGTCCCGGTGATCCCGGCCCGGCCCTATTGACCGGCAATCCCCCGGGTTCACTGCGGGGTTGGTCATGGAATGCGCCCTTGGCGCTCCCGGCGGTTGAGGCGTCGCGTTTCCCTGGGGTTGAAACCCCAGGCTGTCATGGGATGCGCCGTTGGCGCTGGGGAAATCCGCGGTTGGTGGGGCTGCCCGCCAACCGCCAAATACTGATCCCCATCGGACCGCTGATTTCCGCCCTCTCCTCTCATCAATCCTGCACAGACGCCTCATCCCCTGAAACTGGATACCTTTCCAGATGTGACCGCAAAAAGTCCATGATTGTTATTGCGAATCCTAAAAACACGCATATAATTGGTGCTTAACTGATTAGCACAACCAATGCGCCATCTGCTCACCCCTTGGGACCTGCCACAAAGTCTGCTCTTCGAC
>JBBQWG010000017.1:0-118857 GCA_038210825.1 Verrucomicrobiales bacterium | reverse complement strand
CAGGGGGACATCAAATCCCTCCGGGCGATGGGGCACCCGCACCAGCAGGTGGAAGTGATTGTCCATCACGCAAAACGTCAGCACTTCGACTCCCAGGACATCTTCATAAGCCCGCACCAGCTTGAGCAGCATCTCTTTTCCTTCAGTATCAAGGAGATACCGACGGTCATAAATGCGATTCACCACGTGGAAGCAGCCAGCTTGTGATTCCGTGAATAAAAAAGGACGTGCTGGCATGGCGCAGTTGGCAGGGATTTGCCCCACAAAATACTGCCACCGCACCATAATGCAATCATTTTGGTGCAAATTACCTGGAAATTTGCTGCCTGAAATTTGCTGCCTGGAAATTTGATGAATCAGCTGCATGCTGGGCTGCCTCGCATTGCTGTTGGCGGGAAAATTGCTGACGGATTGGGCAAGCTGGCCGCAGGAGATCAGATCTGCGGGAACGAGAACGATATCGCTGGTCTGCAACCGATGGCGTCTACTGCGGGGAAGTTGCCACCTGGGATATCAATCCGTCTTTGCCATAACGGCCGTGGTCCGGCGGCGGTGGTCGATGAAACTGACGGTCAGGGCCCACAGGAGCAGGGCGGTGGCGGGGTAAAAGGCGTAGGGGGCGGCAAAGCGGTCCCATGGGAGGCGCGTCCGAGCGCTGAGCGCTATGAGTGCGGAGACGATTTCCCCCTGATCTGGCATGCTGCCGGAGGCGAGGAGGCGGCCTTGGGCATCGATAAACTGGGAAAGTCCGCTGCTGGCGAGGCGGATCACTGGAATGCCATATTCCACCGCCCCGGTGGCCCCCAGCCGGGCAGAAAGCCAATGCTGGTGGGGTCCCCAGGTTTCCAGATCCAGGGTGGGGATGATCAGGGCCTGCATGTCCTGGGCCGCAAGGACATCGTTGATCCGGCGGTAGTTCTGGTTATAACAAATACAGATCCCCAGCCGGCCCCAGGGCGAGTGCCAGACGGCCTGGGAGGGGGCAGGGTCGCCGTCGTCGAAGTACTGGATCGGTATCGACTTGCCCTGCTGGTGGACAATGGTGCCCTCCGGCTGCACCACAAACGCAGTGTTGTAGAAGGCCAGTCCGCCCTGACGGTTCTTCCTGCCTTTTTGATAGTCCTTTCCGCCGGCAATGAGGTGCACGCGGTGCTCCCGGCACCAGCGGAGGAAATCCGGCGGGATGGTCCCATCGAAGCTGTATTCCGGCAGGAGGAATAGTGGGGTATCCGGATGGGCCGCACGGGCGGCCTCCAGGCCTTCCATGAGCTGGTCCGGCATCACATCTTCTAACTGCACGCCGGTGATGCGGAGGGTGGTGGCAGGGGTGACCGGATGGCTCCCGGCCAGCAGCAGCAGCGGCACCAGCACCCCTGCTGCCATGGCCAAGGGCTTCCTCCATAACACTAGCGCTGCCCCCGTCATCACCAGCAGGGCCCCGCTGCCGTAAACCCCCAGGGACTGGAACAGCCAGCCCATTTCGGCCGCCGGCAGGGCAAAACCGGGCGTGAGCCATGCGAAGCGCAGCATCCAGACTTCTGTGCGGAAAAACTCAAACCCCATCCATAACACGGGCGCGAGGGCGATGGTCCAAACCGGGCCTCCCTTGCGGTGGATTACATGCAAGGTCCCCGTGAAGAATCCGGTCCACATCGCGAGGGTAATCCAGAGCGGCACCGCCATGCTCTGGAAGATCCCCGCCAAAAACCAGAGTTGCGGCACCGCCACCAGCAGGGCCGCCCCGGTCCCCGCATAAAACGCCCGTCGTGCGGTGCGCGCCCGGACCATGGCACACAGCGCGGCCGCCCACAGGGCCGTCAGCCAGACCGATCCCGCATGTTCCCATGCGAGGGCCGCATGATAACACAGGGCAGCAACGCCCATGAGCAGGGGCAGGGGAAGGCGGGGAATCATGGAGGGGTGTGGGAATGCTGAACCGGCGGGGCCTTAACTTGTTGAGAGGATCCTTACACGACCCTTGCTTCCGGAGGGAAGCCCAAACCCGACCCACAGACAGGACAGGACAACATGACAGAACCCAACGCCCGGTTGCCCCCGGAGGCACCCTCCCCGGATTCCCCTGCCTCAGGGCGTGATTGTCTTACTTCATGCCTGACTGGTAAGGCGGCAGGTCCCGGAAATTTGTGCAGTCTCAACAATTTAACCGAAGATTCTCACCTTTGTAATGATCATCCGCACTTTGAAATTTGATTTCCTGAGATGTAATAGCAAAGATTTCTTCCGACTCAGAGGCAACAATCCCAAACAGCGCAACTCTTCTATTCCCCACAAACCTAGCTAACGTCAAACTATTAGACGGGATATCAAATTGCGCCAAAAATGGCATTGGTTTATCCGCACAATGCGGCCAATCCGCTTCCTTTTTACTTTTCCACTTTGGCTCAGAAAGTTGGTTTTTTACTTCACTGGCTTTTTTAGTGTAAATTAGCGAGGCATACTTGAATTCCGTGCAGGCTACACTTCCGCACTGTCTGAGGCGCACCAGCGTGCCACATTTATCAATCACAAATTCAAGAACTTTCCCTCTCCCAATCTCACCGTCTTTAGTTGCCTTTGATAAATCAGATTTCATTCCATGCAACTCGTAAGCCCTGTCCATAAACTCAAATCCCCCAATCAGGATTAAGGGCACAGTGTAATCTTCAGGCCAGAGCCACTTGTAGCGAAGAAGTTCATCGGAGGGTTTTTGATCCGAAAGTGGGGATGGAGAAGGTAAAGTCATGGAAAAACAAATTACCCGGAAATTTGTGCAGTCACCCGGAATTTGGTGCAGCCAGAAACCCGGTATGAACATGCAGGCGGGTGGGGTGGGAGGCAGCCTTGGCCCTGATCCCGGCGTCAGAGAATCCGGTGGCGGCTGAGGTCCTGGGTGTCGACGAGGCCGACGGGGTGTTGGGCGGGGTCGAGGACGACGAGTTCGTCCACGGGGTGGCGTTCGAGGAGGTTGAGGAGTTCGGCGGCGAGTTTGCCGGCTTGGATCGTGATAGGGCCGGGAGTCATAAACTGGCGGACGGGCTCGCCCGCGAGATTGGGGTTCGTTTCAAAGGCACGGGCGAAGTCGCCCTGGGTGAAGATGCCGGCGAGGGTGCCGTCGGGATGCGTCAGGATCACGCAACCGGAACGGCAACGGCCCATGGTGCGGACGGCTTCGCGGACGGTGGCATCAGGGGCGACGAGGGGGAGGCGGTCGCCGGTGCGCATGATGTCGGAGACTTTGGTGAGGAGGGCGCGGCCGAGACTGCCGCCCGGATGGAGCAGGGCAAAATCGGTGGACTGGAACCCGCGGGCTTCGAGGAGGACCATGGCGAGGGCATCGCCGAGGACCAGCATGACGGTGCTGCTGCTGGTGGGGGCAAGGTTCAGCGGGCAGGCTTCGCGCTGCACGCTGGTGTCAAGGACGACGTCTGCAGCCTGGGCGAGGGTGCTTTGCAGACAGCCGGTGAAGGCGATGAGGCGGCAGTGCTGGCGTTTGAGGTGGGGGAGGAGATTGAGGATTTCATCCGTCTCGCCGCTGTAGCTGAGGGTGAGGATGACATCGCCTGCACTGACAAGTCCGAGGTCGCCATGGAGGGCATCCTGGGCATGGAGGATGACGGTGGGAGCCCCGGTGCTGTTCAGGGTGGCGGCGATTTTGTTGGCGATGTTGCCGGATTTGCCGACTCCGCAGAGCACAATTTTGCGGCCCTGTTCCACGGTCTGGCGCAGCAGATCCACGGCATCAATAAACGGCTGGCCGATACGGCTGGCAAGGCGCTCGATTTCGGCGACTTCCAGTTCAATGACAGTGCGGGCTTTGCTGAGGTAATCCACAGGGGAAATGTTGTCTATGATTTATGATTTATGATTTTGGTTGTGCGTGGTGGGGGCGAGGAACCATGGAAGATTTGGCAGGGAGCCTGGCACCATGGCATAGCAAAGAGAAAACGCGAATGGACGCTAATCAACGCGAATGGCAACCGGAGTTGGAATAATGGGTCGTTGATTCACGTTCATCCAGCGAAGGCAGCCCATGGATTCGCGTATATTGGTGTTCATTCGCGGTTAGCCAAAACCTGCGAAACTTTGAAGGGGGAGCTACTGCATACCGCCGATGAGGGTGCGGTTCGGGCCGTCGGTGCGGAGGCGGCCGTCGGTGAACATATACATTTTGGTGGAGGGATCGGTGGAGACGTGGGACTTGCCGGATTCCTGGATCTTGGGCCAGTCCGAGAGGGTGATCTCGCCTGTTTTGAGATTGTAGCTGGTGCGGCCGGCGCTGGCCATCTGACCGGGACCGTTTTCGGTATCCTGGGTGCGCATGAGGACATTGCCCGAGGCTTCCACGCGCTCCATGCCACCACCGCCTTTTTTCATGAAGACTTCGACGCGTTCCGCGCGGAGGCGGATGGCGGCGCTGTTGAGTTCCACTTTGCCGGTGAAGATGACTTTGTTATTGGCCTGATCGTAGTCGGCCTGCCGGTCCGATTGAACATCGATTTTACCGGAAGGGGCCGCGTTGAAGTCAGGCAGACGGTCGGGCATTTTTTCCGGCGTGGCGGGCATGAGATCGTTGCTGATCTCCATGGGCAGCCCGGGCACCGCGTCCTGCACGGTATTATTGACCGTTTCCCCGGCCGATCTGGCCGCCGCACGGAAGGAGGTGGCGGTTTCGGCTGGGACCTGGTCCATCAGGGCCGAGGCCGCGCTGGCGATGGTGCGGGGCAGGTCCTTGTTGACCGGTCCGCTGGCGCTGGTGACAGAGCCGGCGGCTTCGGCGAGAGAACGGACGAAGGCGCGCTCGCGTTCCGAAAGGTCATGTTCTTCGGCGAGGTCGTCAGCCGCTGAGGCAAGTCTGCTGGCGGGGGCTGATGGAGCCGGGGTCTCGCGGGGCAGGGCGGGTTCAAGGTCGGAAGGTTCCTCCGTGACTGCGGTCACGACCGCTTCGGAAGGGAGGGGTTTCGAGATCACGGGAGCAGGCAGTGCCGGTTCGTCCAAGGTCGTGGTTTCCAGCGCGGGTTCGGCGGCATCGGGGACGATGGCAGCGAGATCGAGGCTGGCGGGAACAGAGCGGGTGGTATAAAGGTCGTCCGTGGAGATACTGGCATCGCTGGACGCCGTGGCATGGTCCTCTGTCCCGAGCCCGGCAGGCTCCACGGAGGTGGGGGCCAAGTGGGTCATGGCAGGCTGGGCTGTGGATTGCGCAGCGGGATCCGCTTTGGTGTAGCGATTCGGATTTTTGTCACCGCCAAGGGCCTGGCGGGCCGCCCCGACGTCGACGAAAGCATTCTCGTGGGAGCCCCGACCGGAAGTAGAGGCATAAGAGGCGGCCGGGACATCGGGCAGGATGACTGGAACACCGAAAAAGTGGAACCCAGTAGCGTCCGGAGCTGCCGTGCGATCCGCCCCAAGGGCCTTGGGGCTGCGGTTCAGGTTTAGTGTGGAGGAGTTGGTAGTGGAGGTGTTGTGGGGAGGGGGCACCACGGTCACTACTGCGCGGGCGGAGACAGCCTTGGGCGGATTGGCTGCAGGGCGGGGCAAGGCGGGTTGAGGCCGGGAGGCCACGGTCCGGGCGGGTTCGGGGCGGGAGACGACTTTGGCCGCTGGACGTGGTGTCGCATTGGCGACCACGGTCCGGACAGGCGATTTGGCGGGTGGCTTGGCCGGGGTGGCCGTCCTGGTTTTGGATTTGGTTGCAGCGACCGCCTTGGTGGGTGGGTTTTTTCTGGCCGGGATGGCTTTTGGAGGGCTGGGCTTCATCTTTGTTCCGGCCACAGCCGGTTTGGATGGAGTGGGTTTGGCGGGGGACTTGGTGGTCGTTTTAGGTGCTGTTTTGACCACCGTTTTGGCCTTGGCTGCCGGTGTCTTGCTGGCTTTGGCCTCCGGTTTGGTTGAAGTAGCCGGGCGCGGGGCGACTTTGGGAGGGGGAATGACATAAGCTCCGCCCGGAAGGCTTCCATAGCCGAAACGGGGTTGGGGCTGTTGGGCATCAGTGACTTGTGCTTGGCACAGGAGCACCGACAAGCTGGTCAGAATCAGGCAGGGCTTGAGTTTCACCGGGGCAGTATGAACTGCAAAGCCTAAATTATCAACAAATCTTAAACATTAGTCGAAATTATAATAATCACGCTCCCCACCATTCACGGAGTTTGGCAAAGTCCCGGGCGGTGGCATCGTGGGCCAGTTGGGCTTCGGCGGGGTTGGTGATTTTTTGGGCCTTGAGGTATTCGATGTGCAGGCTGACCGGGCCGGTGAAGCCACTGGAGCGGAGGGCTTTGGCGAATTCCGGTCCGGCGGCCATGCCGGTGCCGAGCGGGGCGGTCTCGGGTTTGAGGCGTCCGCCCCAAGTGAAGTCTTTGAAAAGGGCCGCGCCGATGCGGGGGCGGGCGAGTTGATATTGGATTTGCCATGAGGTTCCGCCGACCACGGTGGCGTGCATGATGTCGTAGGCGAAGCCCCATTCATCCGGGGCGAAGTCGCGCATGATGGATTCGAGGTCCCAGATGGCGGCTCCGACGTAGGAGGGGCCGTTGTGGTTTTGGGAAAGGGGACGGATGCCCAGTTCGCGGCTGAGGGCGATGAGGTCCTTCATTTGGGCGCGGACTTCGTTTAATTGCGGCAGGAGCGGTTTTTTGAGGTCATACTTGAACCAGTTCATGCGGTGGTATTTCACGCCGAGACTGGCGGCAGTGCGAAGGATGGATTCAGTATGCTGGGCCGGGGTCACCGCATTGATGCCGGAAGTCAGGATGGTGAGTTTGAGATTGGCTTTGGCCAAGGTTTCCACAAAGCCTGGCAGTTCGTCTTGAACCCGCTCCGGTTCGATGTGCCCGCCTGGGCGGATAGGGGCTTCCAGACCGTGAAAGCCGAGGGAAGCCACCTGTTCGGCCAGAGCGGCAGGCTCCATGCCGAGGAGGTGTTTCGTAAAAAGGCAGTAGTGCGGGCCGGCCGGGGTCGCGCCCGCAGCCCCAGTTTCCGGAGGCTGGGCGGGTGTGGTTAGGGGAGCGGCTATTCCGGCGGCCCCCAGCAGGGCAGTGCGGGTGAGGAAAGAACGCCGGGAGAGGGGACGGGGAATGGGGGAAGGTTGCATGACGGGAGATCGGAAATTGGACAGGGCAGAAGAGGATGGATTATTTTGCATCCGGGCCGGGGCCTGCCCGCGCCGGGGTATCCGGATCCGGCAACGGCGGAAGATCCAGCATCACTTCTCCGATGCGCCTCAGGATCAGGGGCATATAAAAGGCGGCGCTATAGTGACCGGCGGCATACTCCACATGATGGGTGGAAGGAAGGCGGGCGGCTTTGGCAAAGGCGGTGGAGCAGGATGGCGGCACTACTTCGTCTTTGCTGGCACTAAACAGCCAGACGTTGGCGGCATTGGTCCGGTGGGCCAAACGCATGGGTTCGATAGTCCGGACGGCGGCCCGCACTTCAGCATCACTGACGCCGGCGTCCTTCAATTGCCGCCGCAGGGTGGCCGCATCGCGCTGGCCTTTGAAAATGACATCCTCCAGATGCCCTCCGGCCAGCAGGATAAAGCCCCGGTCATAACCGTGATCGAGCCCCACCACGGTGGACGCCACGAAGCCACCAAGGCTGATGCCGCAAATGCCAATCCGGGTGGCATCCACCAAGGGCAGGGCCGCCACGGCATCACGGGCGCGGCGGGCATCGGCAATGGCCTGGCGCAAACCGGGAAAAACCTGTTTCATATCGCCGGTGATCGCGGCGGTGCGGGCTCCATAGCCTGGCAGGTGCAGCAGGAAAGTGTGGCAGCCCATATGGCGAAGGCCGCGGGCGAACAGCTTCCCTGCTACCATGCCCCGGCCGGATTCATGAATCACTACCACAGCAGGAGCCTTGCGGGGGAGGCCGGCCTCATCCCGGTGCATGAACCACTCAAGGGCGACGGCATCATTGGCGGCTTCGCCGGAAGGAAATGGTGAGGGAAAGCGCAGCAGCCAGTCCGAGTCCTCCCGGGCCGGCGTGGCCTTGACAGAAAATTCCCCGGCTTGCCAGCGCAACCCCGCGAGGCAGTCTGCAGCATCCGGCTGGGGCTCCACGTCCGAAACCAGGGTGTCCCGGGCCGGAAAGGGGCTGCCCTCCAAGGCGGGAGCCCGGCACGGGACCGACGCCAGAAGTGCCAGGATTCCGATGCTTGTCAGGAAGTGGTGGGTAAGGGGCATGGGCATGGGGGAAAGGAGTTCCGCGCTGGTTATGGGGCCTGGGCGCGACCGAGGCAAGCTCCGGGTGAGTGGCATCTCCGAACCAAGCTAAAACGCGCGCTGGGAGCGGACTTCTTCCGGATCCGTTCCGCTAAGGCCTTGCTGCCGCGCCGGGTTCCATCTTAAAGTTGGCCATGCCTAACTCCATTCCCCGTCCCCGCCGCACTCCGGAGCAGTTGCGTTCGCACCGCTGGTTTGGGCCGGATGATCTGCGGTCGTTCGGCCACCGGTCGCGGGCCAAGCAGATGGGATATGCCACCGAGGACTTTGCCGGGAAACCGGTGATCGGCATTTTAAATGCGTGGTCGGATCTTAACACGTGCCACACCCATTTCCGCGACCGGGCCCAGGAAGTGAAGCGCGGGGTCTGGCAGGCGGGAGGTTTTCCTGTGGAACTGCCGATCATGACCCTGAGTGAGATGTTCATGAAGCCGACCTCCATGTTTTACCGCAATCTGGTAGCCATGGAAGTGGAGGAAACGTTGCGGTGTTATCCCCTTGATGGTGCGGTGCTGATGGGGGGCTGTGACAAGACCACCCCGGCCCTGCTGATGGGAGCCATCACCATGAACCTGCCCGCCATCTATCTGCCGGCAGGTGCCATGACCAAAGGCAACTGGCGCGGCACCACCCTCGGCAGCGGATCCGATGTCTGGAAATACTGGGACGAACGCCGGGCCGGCAATCTGGGATGTGAGGCCTGGGCCGAATTGGAAGATGGGATAGCCCGCGGGCCGGGCACCTGCATGACCATGGGCACGGCCGCCACCATGATGAGCATTGCCGAAGCCCTCGGGATGAGCCTGCCCAATGCCTCTTCCATCCCCGCCGCCCATGCAGAGCATGCAAGGATGGCCACCCGTTGTGGCCGGCGCATCGTGGAAATGGTCTGGGAGGACCTGCGGCCAAAGGATATTCTAACCAAGGAGAGTTTTGAAAATGCCATCATTGCCGACATGGCCCTGGGAGGATCCACCAATGCCATCGTGCATGTGCTGGCCATGGCCCGGCGGGCCGGGGCGGCTGTCACTCTGGAGGATTTTGACCGGCTTTCCCTGACGACTCCTTTGGTGGCCAATCTCCGCCCCAGTGGCGAATACCTGATGGAAGATTTCCATGATGCCGGCGGGCTCAGTGCCCTGCTGGAACGCATCCGCGCGTTGCTGCACACGGAATCCCTCACCGTCACCGGCAAGTCTCTCGGGGAAAACATCGCGGGAGCGGAGGTGCATGAGGAAAAAGTGATTCGTCCGCTGAGCGACCCCCTTGCCAGCCAGGGCGGCACCTTTGTCCTGCGGGGCAATTTGTGTCCGAATGGTGCGGTGATCAAACCGGCCGCCGCCGATCCGCGCCTGCAACGCCATACCGGTCCTGCGCTCGTCTTCGATTCTTACGCGGAATTGAAACAGAATATCGACCGCGATGATCTGGAGGTGACTGCGGACACCGTGCTGGTGTTGCGCAATGCGGGCCCGCTGGGAGGTCCGGGCATGCCCGAGTGGGGGATGCTTCCCATTCCCAAAAAACTCCTGCAACAGGGCATCCGGGACATGGTCAGGATATCCGATGCGCGCATGAGCGGAACCAGTTATGGAACCTGTGTGCTGCACATCGCTCCGGAATCGGCGGCAGGTGGTCCGCTTGCTCTTGTCAGGACCGGCGACCTGATCGCCCTTGATGTAGGCCAGCGCAGCCTTGAGCTTTTGATAGGAGAAACGGAACTGGAAACCCGCCGTGCCGGGTGGACGGCCCCTCCACCGCGTTACCACCGGGGTTATGGACGATTGCTGTTGGACGAGATCACCCAGGCGGACGAAGGCTGCGACTTCAAATTCCTTGCTGCGGCCGGAGAAACGCCCGAACCTGATATCTACTGAACCCGCCACCCCGCAACCCGAAATTTGCCTATCCCCATGACCGCTGCTTCCTATCAAACATCCGTGATTGCTGTCCCGCCGCTCGCCCGCACGGCGGACGGCACGGTCTGCGCTGTGCAGAACACCCGCCTGATCCGCCACATGGAAAGTGGCGGAGTACGCATCCTGCTTTATGGAGGCAACGCCAATTTTTATCACCTCCGGCCATCGGAGTTTGAATCCACCCTGGGCATCCTGGCAGAAGCCGCAGGACAGGCGACGGAAATTGTGCCTTCCGCCGGTCCGGCTTATGGCGTGATGATGGATCAGGCGGCCATCCTGCGGGGCCATTCCTTCCGCACCGCCATGGTATTGCCGCATGTGGGATTGAATACCCCGGACGGCGTCGCCACGGGGTTGCGCCATTTCGCGGAAAAATTCGGCAGGCCGATCGTGGTTTACCTGAAAAACGAGGGGTATCTCACGCCTGCGCTCGTCGCGGAACTGGTGAAAGACGGGCTGGTTTCGTGGATCAAATACGCCATTGTCAGGGAAGATCCCGCAAAAGATGCGGTGCTGGGTGAACTGGTGGACCTCGTCGATCCCCAGTTGGTGGTGAGCGGGATTGGCGAGCAACCGGCGCTGGTGCACCTTGAAAAATTCAAGCTGGGAGGTTTTACCACAGGCTGCGGGTGTGTCGCCCCGGGGCTTTCGCAGAAAGTGCTGACGCTGGCGCAAAGTGGCGATTGGTCCGGGGCCAATGCGGTGCGCCTGCAGTTCGTTCCGCTGGAGGACCTGCGCAATGAAATCAACCCGGTGCGGGTCCTGCATGAAGCAGTCACTCTGAGTGGCGTGGCGGACATGGGGACCATCCTGCCGTTGCTCAGCGGATTGAACCCGGTGGACCGCTCCCGGGTCCAGGAAGCGGCCGCCGATCTGCTGGCAATCAACACCCATCCCGTCTGAAAAAGCTATAATCCCGCGCAGTGCCTGCTATAATATCGGGTTTTGGTCTCCGGTAGCGTTGCCAAGCAGGTAGTTTCCGGGATAAATGAATGGGTCCGGCACGGTATAGCGCTACCTGCCGGACTCCCTTCCGAGGATCCTGTCTCCACTCCGCGCCGTTTTTTTCCTGCTGCCTATCCCATGAAATCCACCCTGATATTCCTTGGCCTGCTGGCCCTGACCGGTTTGTCTGCCCTTGCGGCGGACGCCCCGCTCCGCGTCTTCATCCGCGGCGGTGTAAAAACCCACGCTCCCGGTGCCCACGAACACGCCCAGTTTCTCAAGGACTGGCAGCCCCTGCTTACCTCCCGCGGACTCAAGGTCGATGGGGGCATGGAGCTGCCGGACGACGCCAAACTGAAGGAAACCGATGTCCTGCTGATGTATGCTCAGGACGGTGGCACCATCCCGCCTTCGCGCTGGGCTTCCTTTGATGAATACCTCAAACGCGGCGGCGGCCTGGTGGTGGTGCACACAGCGGCAGTGAGTCTGCAGGAAGATCATTGGAAGGCCATCACCGGCGGCTGCTGGCGGCGGCAATCCACCAAGTGGAAGGAAGGGCCGATGGATCTTTATTATGTCGAAAGCCAGCGGCTGGACGGCGGCCATCCCATCACCCGCGATGCTTCCAACTTCCACATCGACGACGAGATTTATTATGACATGGATCTGTCGCCCGATGTCAGAGTCCTGGCCACAGCCTACACCCCCAATGTGCGCGACGGCAAAAAGCCGGCGGAGGGCGGCAAGGCCCACATCTACGACATCCAGCCGCAGATGTGGACTTATGAACGCACCATGGAAGGAGGGTCGCAGCCCTACCGGGCATTTGTGAGCATCCCGGGGCATCTCTACACCACTTTCCAAAAGCCCCACTACCGCGCCATTCTGCTGCGGGGCCTGGCATGGGCGGGCAAACGGAGCAACGTCGACGAATTTTGTTCCCCGGAAGAATTGTCCTCCCTGAGGTATCCAGAAGGCGGGCCCCAGAAACCGGAAACTACCCTGAAAAATCTCGAAGTGCATCCTGACTTCGACATGACCCTGGTGACGGCCGAGCCGCTCATCACCAAGCCGATGAACTTCGACTGGGATGCCAGCGGCCGCCTCTGGGTGGCCGAGACTCCGGAATATCCCAACGGCCGCCGGGGCATGCGCCCGGACTACCGCGGCAAGGAATGGAAGGACCGCGGCGGCCTGGATCCGGAACCCGGGATTCAGGACCGTCCTGGCATGGACATGATCAGCATCCTGACGGACACCAACGCCGACGGCGTGATGGATAAAAAAGAGATTTTCTACCAAGGTCTCGATCTGGTGACCGGTCTGGTCTTTTACAAGGACGGCGTCATCGTCACCCAGGCTCCAGACATCCTCTGGCTGCGCGACACCGATGCCGATGGCAAAGCAGACAAGGTGGAAAAGCTCTATACCAAACTGGGCACCGGAGATACCCACGCCGTGATTAACAATCCCCGCATGGGCTGGGACGGCTGGATCTATGCCACCCATGGCTACAGTGCCTCGCCGGATGTCACCAGTGGTGACGGCACCAAACAATTCGGCAACATCGGCAGCGGGGTGGTGCGCTTCAAACCGGATGGCTCCAAAATCGAACAATATTCGTCGAAAGGCGGCAATACCTGGGGCCTCACCATCACCGGCGACAACCGGGTCATGTGGACCCAGCCCACCAGCGGCACCCTGCTCAACCAGGTTTTGCTGCCGGAATATGCCCTCGCCCGCGGCAAAGTGGGCAACACTGCCAGTTTTAAAACCATCATCGGTGACCAGAAGAGCTATTCTTCAATCAAATATGAGGACCTCGCCTACGTCCAGATCGACCGGGTGGGCGACTTCACGGCCGGTGCCGGAGCAGTAGTTTATGATGGCGGTGCCTGGCCGGAGGAATACAACGGCGACTACTTTACCACCGAACCCACCATCAATATCATTCATCATCAGCGTCTCACACCGAAGACCACGAGTTACGAAGCGAAAAAACAGGCGGGCCGTGAGGAGACGGAATTTGTCAGGAGCACCGATATGTGGTGGCGCCCCATCGAAGTCCGCACCGGCCCGGATGGGGCGATGTATGTCGGGGACTTCTACAACCAGGCGGTGATCCACAACGATACCCGCGGCCCGGATCATAACCGGGTCAACGCCGCCGTCCGTCCGGACCGCGACCACTATTTCGGCCGCATCTGGCGCATCCAGCACAAGCAGGCCAAAAAACTGGAAGTGCCGGAGCTTGCCAAAGCAGATGCGGGGCAGTTGGCTGCCGCTTTGGCCCACCCCAACCGCGCCATCCGGCTGACGTCCAGCCGGCTCCTGATTGACCGGGGAGCCCCTGCGGCTCCGGTGGCCGACCAGCTCCAAAAAGGAAATGCCGAAACCAAAATCGCCGCACTCTGGACCTTGCATGGGATGAAAGCCATCACCCCGGAAATTCTGACGGCGGCCTTTGCCGATCGTGACTTTGCGGTCCGTCGCAATGCCAGCGCCGTGGCCGAAGAGTCCGCTGCCCTGGCCAGTTTGGAAGCGAAAACGGCCACCCTGACCGGTGATACCGATGCTACCGTGCGACTCGGTGCCCTCCGTGCGCTTGGATCCATGGAAATCAGCGATGCCACCGCCCAGCAGATCATCGGCGCGTGGCAGAAGCTGGACGATGACTTCCAACGCAGCGCCGCCGTGGGGGCCGCTTCGAGGAATCCTGCGGGCAGCATTGCGGCAGCCCTCGACAGTGCGGATTCCTCCAGTCTGATTCCCCTTGTGACCCAACTGGTGGATACCATCGCCCGCAATGACGACACAGCGGCAGCTGCCAAACTCGTCACCGCTCTGGCCGGCAAACCGGAGTCGGTGGACCCGTTGAAGCGTTCCATTCTGGATACGTTGGGACAACGTCTCCAAGGGGTCCCGGCCATGAACCCTGAATTGTCAGCGGCTTTGTCCAAATTGTTGGCCAGCGCCGTGTCCGGCAGCACCCTTCCCGTGGCGGCCAAGTGGGACCGCGACGGCTCGCTGAAAGACGAAATTGCCAAAATCACCGCTGGCATTACCGCGTCGCTGAATGATGCCAATGCCCCCGAAGCGACCCGCCTGTCCGCAGCCCGCAGTCTGCTGGGCCTGCGCAATGCCAATCCGGAAGCGCTCGCTACGGTCACCAACCTGCTGGGCACTCCGGCGCCTGCGGGATTGCAGCAGGGAATTCTGGTTGCTCTTGGCGAGCTGAATGAGCCCGCACTGGGCAAGGCGGTCTGCGGAGTTTACGGCAAACTCCCCGGCGAAGTGCAGCCGGTTGCTTTCGAAACCCTGCTCAAGCGGGCCGATTGGACGCTCGCCCTGTTGGACGCCATCACGGCCAAACAGGTGGATGCGGCCACCTTTGGTCCGGCCAATGCGTTCCGCCTCCGCACTTATCCTGACAAGGCCGTGGCCCAACGAGCCAATGACATGCTGGACCAGTTGAATCCGATGGCCAAAGCCAAGGATGAAGCCATTGCCAAACTGGCCCCGCTGGTGGAAAAACCCGGCAATGCCGAAAACGGCAAGCTCATGTTCCAGGCAGCGTGTGCCACCTGTCACGTGTTTGGCGGTTCCGGTGTCGAGATCGGGCCTGCCCTGACCGGCATGGGCAGCCACGGCCCCTCGGAACTCCTCACCGCGATTGTGGATCCTAACCGCGAGGTGGAGCCAACCTACCTGACATGGAATATCGAGACCAGGAATGGTCAATTTTATTCCGGCATCATCGTCCGGGAGAATGCCACCAGCATCACCATGAAGAGCCTTGCGGGCCAGCAGGAAGTGAAAGTGGCCGATATCAAGAGCCGCGTGAACACCGGCCGCAGCCTCATGCCGGAGGGCTTCGACGGCCTGGGCGGGGAAGTGCTGCGCGACATCCTGACGTATATGGTTTCGGTGGACGGCGGGAAATTCCGCACCCTTGACCTGCGCAAGGCCTACACCGCCAGCACGGCGGATGGCCTTTACCTGAACCGCGATTTCAAGGATGACACGCTGAAGCTGAAAAAAACCGGGACCATCAGCGTCGAAGGCATTCCCTTCAACGTGGCGGCTCCGGAAAAGAGCGTCAGCGGCAACGTGATCGTTCTAAAGGGCGGCAGCGGTTATGCCCGCAGCATGCCGCAGCGGGTGGAAGTGCCGGTTGGTGGATTCAAGGCCAACCGCCTGCATTTCCTGGGCGGAGTCGCCGGGTGGGGTGCCCAGGAATCCGGCAAGGGTGAACCGGCCATGAAGGTGACGGTGAATTTTGCTGATGGTCAGAAGGAGGAACTGATCGCCTTCGATGGGGTGGAGTTTGCGGACTTCATCAACCGGTTTGAAGTCTCCGGTTCCCGTTATGTCCCCGACATGCTGCGGAATCAGGCTCAGGTCCGGTGGTATACCAAAGTGCTGACGCGGACCGGAGCGATTCAAAGCGTGGTGCTGGAAAGCTTTGCCAACCAGCTGGCTCCCACCACCCTGGCCATCACGGCCGAACTGGCCGATCCTGGTGCGCCGGCCCCTGGTGCCGCCGTGACGCCGGACCCCGCCCCCAAAGCCGCCGCCGCTGACATCTCTGCTCCTTGGGGTCCGGGGACCCGGGTGCTGCTGGCGGGGGGCGGTTCCTCACACAACTTTCAGAAGTATTTCAATGAGGTGGACTCGGCCATTCTGAAGGGTGCGGGCTATGCTGTAAAATACACCGAGGACTTCCAGGCCGCCGCCAGCGAACTGGCGGGTGCCGATGTCCTCGTTTACAGCACCAACCAGGCGACCTTTGGCAATATCAAATTCCGGGCGGCGCTGGAGGAATTCGCCGCGAAAGGGAAGGGGATCGTGCTGCTGCACGCCGGCCTCTGGTATAACATCAAGGACTGGCCGGAGTTCAACAAAGTATATGCCGGAGGCGGTTCCCGGGGACATGATAACATGTCGAAGCCTTTCGAAGTGCGGGTCCTGAAACCGGAGCACCCCATCATGAAGGGAGTGCCCGCCTCCTTCAGCATCACGGACGAATTGTATTACATGATCCCGGATCCTGCCGGATCGCCTCTGGAAGTTCTCGGAGAAGCGGTCAGCCCGCACAGCGGCAAGGTTTTTCCTAATATCTTCACCGTGCGGCACGACAAGGCCCGCATTGCCGGGATCGCGCTGGGCCACGATGCCCGTGCCCATGAACTGCCCGCGTTCCAGACCCTGCTGAAAAATGCGGTGGCATGGGCGGCGGGCAAATGATCCGGTCACGATGCCTGAGCCCGGCCGGGAGATTGGCCTCGCAATCTGCGGACGGCATGCCACTGGTGTGCGCTTGAACCGACGCTCCTTTCTCCTGCTGGCTGCCGGCTTTTGGGCAGGTCTGCCCCATCTCCTGTCAGGGCAAGGCCCCGCCACGGCCCGGGCCCGGGGCAAACTGATGTGGGATCCGGTCTATCTGGAACTCCCGCCGTCCGCGAAGGCTCCATGGGACCACTGGCTGGCGGAGGGCGTCAGGCTGCGGCAACAGGAAATCGATATTCTCGCGTTTGAACTGGCCAAGTCAGGACGGAAACAGGCCGGCCCTGCCAAAGTTGCCGATGCCTTTGAGGTTCCGCAAAAATCTGCGGCCTGGTTCGCCGGCGCGGATGCCCGGAAAATAGCTGACCATCTGCTGAGTTGGCAGACGCCTTCCGGCGGCTGGACCAAAAACACCGCCATGACCCGCCGCCCCCGTGCCCCGGGTCAGCGCTGGTCTCCCTGGGGCGAGTGGGGATATGTCGCGACCATCGACAACAAAGCAACTACTTCGCAGATCGAGTTTCTTGCCCGCGTCGCGGCAGGCACCGGCCGGCAGGTTTACGCGGCAGGGGCAGAACGCGGCCTGCGCTATTTGTTAAGGGCGCAGATGCCATCGGGAGGCTGGCCCCAGGTTTTCCCCCTGCAGGGCACCTATCACGACCAAATCACCTTCAATGACGATGCCATGGTGCGGGTCCTGATCCAGTTGAAGAATATCAAAAACGACAAATCCCCATGGCAATGGGTCAGCAATGACCTGAGGCGTGATATTGAAACCTCCGTGCACGCGGGGATCGGCTGCATTCTGCGCTCCCAGATCCGCGTTGGCAAAACCCTCACGGCATGGTGCGCCCAGCATCACCCGGTCAGCCTGGCACCCGTGGGGGCCCGGCCCTACGAATTGCCGTCCCTCAGCGGTGCCGAGTCCGTGGAAATCGTGCGGTTTCTCATGTCCCTTGGCAGACCCGCGCCGGAAGTGCGGGCATCGGTCGAAGCCGCCGTGGCGTGGCTGCGGCGGTCCCGGGTTGATGCCGCCGCCCTTGGCAAAAAGGGCAGCAAAGGTCCCCAGTGGACCCGGTTTTACGAGATCGAAACCAACCGCCCTCTCTTCAGTGATACTGATGGGGAAAAGCGTTATTCCTTCCGGGAAGTCAAGGACAAGCGGAATAGTTATTCATGGTTTACCAACGCCCCGGACAAATTGCTCGCCCAGGACTATCCAAAGTGGCGCCGCAAACTGGGAGCGTCCTCGTAGCAGCCGGCCGTGCTCCCTGCTGCCACAGGGAGCCTGCGGTGATGCTCCATGCCGCACGGTGCGGGATCCCGGAACGGGCCGGTTGTTTTGTTAAGAATGCGCCGGCACCCTGACTGGAAACAGCATAAAATGCGCAGCTAAACGCAAGCCGTGCGTAGCCGGAACCTCCCCGCAGCCGTTGGTTTGGCCATCGCCATGAAGCATACCAAATCACTCCCCGCCCTCCTGCTCCTGACCACCATGGCCGCTGCCCAGGCCGGTCCTGACAAGACCCCGGTGCCGCCGCCGCCCCTCATGCCCACAGGAGACTGGCTTGCGGAAACCATTTCCCCGGTCACCAATCCGGTCTTTTTTGAAGATCCGGCGATCCGCAGCGAAATCCGTCCCATTTTCATGCACCACCGCATCGACGACGGCTTTGCCACGGGCAAAGGCGAGGTAAATCTCTATGCCCTTCAAATTCGTTATGCGGTGACGGACCGGCTGGCTGTCATTGCCACCAAGGACGGCTATATCGACATAAACCTGGACAATGGAGCCGAATTGGGGGGCTGGGCGGATGTGGCCCTTGGCCTGAAGTATGCCGTAATCGATGACCGGGCCAACCAGTTCATTCTGACCCCTGGCTTCACCTTTGAGATTCCGCTGGGGAACCGCGAGGTCTTCCAGGGCAATGGCGATGGGGAACTGAATGCCTTTGTCTCGGCGGCCAAGGGCTTCGGCAGGTTCCACCTCACCGGCAACACCGGTCTCCGGGTGCCTTTTGACAGCGCCGCGGAAAGCATGATCTGGCACTACAGTGCCATGGCCGACTACCGGATCTGCAGTTGGTTCCAGCCTTTTGTCAGTGTGACCGGAATCACAGTGGTGGATGCCGGTGATGGGCCCGGTCTGACCACCGAAGGATATGATCTGATCAACTTTGGCAGTTCTGCTTCCAACGGGGAAACCCAGGTGGTGGCGGGGGCCGGGTTCCGCAGCCAGTTGACGGAGTCCCTCAGTTTTGGCATCGCCTATGAAAAAGCCGTGACCAACCCGAAAGGGCTGTTTGACGACCGGCTCACGGCAGACCTCATCTTCCGTTTCTGACACCATGGGATTACAGGGGTGGTTCCTCTGCTGATGGGTCCGCCGGCAGACCGTGGTTTGCCGGCGGAATTCGTTTGGGCCGGGACTTCACGAAGTGCTTGCACCACCAAGGGCCGCTGCCAGACTGGACCCCGCCATGGATTTCCACGACTGCCCTCCGCTGCCCGACGATGCCATCCTCATCGTCTGCTCCTCCTGGCCGACATCCGCCCTTGCCACAGCCGCGGGCGAAGCTGCCGTCGCCGCAGGGCTCGCGGCCTGTTGTCAGACCGGTCCCGCCGTCCATTCCATCTACCGCTGGGAAGGCAGGGTGGAGCAGGCCCAGGAAGTGATGCTGACGGGCAAGACCACCCTGAAGGCATGGCCGGGCTTCTATGACTTTCTGAAATCAAGGCATCCCTATCAAGTGCCGGAAATCATCGCATGGCCCGTCTCCCATGGCCTGCCCGCCTATTTGGATTGGGTCAGGGCCGGCGTTTCCACCAGTCCAACACCATCCGGCTAGAATACACTTGGCCTTCCTTCATCGGGAACCGTCAACTGTTTGGTCAGGGAGCGCTCCGCGGCGGTGGTGTGGAGGCGCTGAAGCGGTTCATGCATGAGTTCACCGCCGAGAGGGAAGGTGCCGTAATGCATGGGGACAAAGTGCTTGGCGCCGAGATCGGTGAAGGCGGTGAGGGCTTCCTCGGGATTCATGTGCACCTCCCGGCCGCTCATGGACTCGTAGGCCCCGATCGGCATCATGGCGAGATCAATGCCCGCGCTTTCCCCAATGCGGGTGAAGCCTTCGAAGTAGGCACTGTCGCCGCAGTGGAAGATGGTGCGGCCGGCCGAGTTCCGGATCAGAAAGCCGCCAAAACTGCGGTGGGTATCGTGCACCATGCGGGCACCCCAATGTTTGGAAGGGGTGAAGGTAATGGTGAGAGGACCGCAGGCGATTTCTTCCCAGTAGGCCAGTTCCACGACCTCGCCGAAGCCGCGGTTTTTCACCAGATCCCCCACGCCTTTGGGAGTAATGACGGGCTGGCCACAAGCGACTTTGATCAGGCTGCCAAGGTGCAGGTGATCGAAATGGGCATGGGTGACGAGCACCAAATGGATTGGCGGGAGTTCCTCGAGGGCCAGCCCGGGCATCCGGATCCGTTTGACGATGCCCAACCATTTGGCCCACACGGGATCAATCAGAATATTGACTCCTTCCGTCTGGACCAGCCATGAAGCATGACCAATCCAAGTGACCTTGAAGGAATGATCCTCCGGGGTTTCGAGGTCAGGCCGGAGGGTTTCACCGCTGCGGCGGGAAAACATCTGGGGCAGGAGGATGCGGCGGATGAAGCGGTAGTTGCGGCCCAGCGATCCTTTGTTAGGGAGCAGGCCGACCTGCAAGTCATTGTCGGCGGATTTTCCGCCTTGGCGCAGGGAGTCGCCCTTTTTTTTGAGGTGCGCCATGAGGTCGCGCACCGGTTGCTTCCTGGGGACAGAAGACATGGGACCTGACAAAAGAATTATTTGGCAGCCGGAGCCGGTTTTTCGAGAGGAAGGCCGGCTTTTTTCCAGCCATTAAGGCCCCCATCAAGGTGAATGATGGATTTGAATCCCAATTTGTTCAGGATGCCCAGGCTGCGGGTGCTGCGGCCGCCGGCGGCGCAGTGCACGAGGTAAGTTTTGGATGGGTCGAGTTTGGCCAGATTCTTCTCAAACTCCGGGGAGGCAATATCCACATTTTGCGCCCCTTTGATATAGCCTGAGGCATATTCCTCCGGTGTCCTCACATCAAGGATGGCGATGGCCTTTTCAGGAATTGCGGCCCTCTTTTCGAGTTCTTTGGCGGCAGCGGGGGCCTCCAGATACTGCACGGGCGCGGCGGCGGCGGCAGGGGCAGCGGGCGGGGCCGGGGTTTCTGCGGGCATGGAGGTTATATTTTGGGCAAACAGCAGAGCGGCGAGGAGGGAGGGTTTCATACGGTTCCAGTAAACGCCGGATCTCCCGCGCCGTCGAGGCGGGATTTTTACCGGGGCAACAGGCTATCGAGCACTTTCAGACCGCTTTCGACCCCTTGTTGAAGCAATTCCGGGGCTTTTTCCAGCACCGGCGGGGCGCTCTGCAAAACAGCATTGGCTGCTCCGGTGGCGGTCCGCGCGGCGGTGGCAGCGGCTTCCATCGACAGGGAAGTGACCTGATCCACCGTGGCATTGAACCAGGCCCGGGCCAGACGTTCCGACAAATCCTCTTTCGGTTCGTCGAGGGTGCCCCGGAGGGCAAAGCGGGTCCACAACAGACCGGTGTCATCGGGGGTGAGCGATCCCGCCTCACCGCGTCCGGCACTGAAGCGGTCAGCGCTCAGAAAAACGGTTTGTTCCGCCCCCGCCAGATAACGCAGGGTGCCAGGGACAATGCCCAGCAGGAGATCGCCCTGCAGCGCACCGCGGGAGCCCACGTTGATACTGCCTTTGAGACGTAGCAGGCCGGGCGCATCGGCGCGGATCCGCCGCACCTGCCAGTCATCCGGTCCCCGCCGCTCAAATTGTCCTGCCGTTTCCTTCACCTGCATCCGCAGAAACGAGGCATTCTGGGTTTTCCGGGCGATAATGTCCAGCACCGGCAGGGCCTGGATCAGAGCATCGCGGATGAGAAAATCCCCCTCGGCCCGGAGTGTTTCCGGGCGACGCCACTCTCCCTTCAGGGTGGCCCGGGCGGAGCCTGTGCCCTGACAGCGTTTCAGCCAGTCCTCCGGCAGCCATCGGTCCAGCCGGGCTCCGGTCAGGCGCAGGTTCAGGCGGAGTTCGCCGGGTCCATCAAATCCCACCGTGCCTTCCGCCGAAACCTGGGCTTCCTCCAGCACCCCTTCAAACTGGTCCAGGTTAGCGCCTTCCGGCCGCAGGGTGCCCCGCATCCGGTTCACCTGCAGCGTTTTTTGGCCCTCCCCGGTCAGACTCAATTCCCCCGAGCGTCCTGACACCTCCACCCGGCCAGTTTTCCACTCCGGTTTCAATTCGAGGGCAAACCCCCGTCCCTCCACCCCCCGGGCATCCGGGGTTTCCTTCCTCACAAAATCGAAGCGGTCCACCGTCACCGGTCCCACCTCGGTGCGGTTAGGCAGCCAGCGGGCCAGCCACCCTGGCGGGGGACTGGCTTCAGGGGAAGGCCCGGCTTCAAGGAGCGGATTCCGGGGAGCTTCCCCTGGCAGACCGGAGATGGGGGAGAAATCTGCCATCACCTGGGCGATGCGGACCTGCCGGACCTTCCAGACCCGGTCCCAAATGCCAGCCATGGCAAAATCAGCCCTGACGTCAGCCACCTCCACCCGCCGGAACCGCGCACCGGCCCGGCCATCAGCCGTAAAGGTTCCGGCATGGGCGGAAGATTCGATCCAGCTCAGATCCTCAATACGGCAGTCGGCTTCCAGCGCCCGGCTGGCTGCCCCGGTCAACTGTGTGGTGAAGGAGCTGCTTTTGAGGTAACGGTTGACGGCACTTCTGACGACCACGGTGGCGGCAGCCCCGAGCACGAGAAAGCAGCCTCCCAGCATGAGCAGGCGGCGTCCCCATACAGGTCGTGGGCGGCGCACCTTGCGGGGCCCTACCCGGGTGGTCAGGGCAGGCGGGTCAGATCCAGGCAAAGGAATATCCTCCATCATGAGCCATCCTGTCAGCGTCCGCCACCCAGTGCAAGTTCGCTCCGCACTCCCTGCAAGCTGCGCTGGATTTTTCCGCAGCGTTGTGATGTGCTGGAGTTGTCCCCCCCCACCTCCCATGAAAAGTCCTTTCCGCATCCTCCTGCTTTGTCTGGCTATCTTCACCCTGGCCGCTCCCGCCCGTCTCCGGGCCCAGGAGGATTGGCAGGTGGCCGGGCGCAATCTCTTCGACATCTACGCTGATGCCATGCAGGGCAAAAACTACTCCGCCTTCATTGCCAGTTGTGAAAGCAAATCCCGCAGCCTCTTCCGCGAGTTCACCCTCTGGCAGATGGACCTCATGACCGAAGATGACCTCATGGGCGTGCTGCCCCGCGATGATGCCGGCCGGCCCATCTCGCTCAAGGCTCTGTTGGAACTGACCGACGAGCAATTCTGGGTGCTCTACACGGACTGGATGCGCAAACGTGAGATGGCCATCACCGAAAAGGTCCGCGACCAGCAGGGATTCTCCGGATTGCCCGTCTACAAACTCAAGGTCCTGACCAAGTTTGATGACACTCTCTACATGGTGGCCGAGCGCTCCTATGCCAAACCTTCCCCGGTGCCGATTCCCCTCACCGTTCTGGAAGCCGTGCAGGAAAACGGAAAATGGAAACTCAAGATTCCCCGGGAAATCATGTGGGAGGCCATGGAGGCGGGACGCGCCCGAGCCCTCGAAATCGATAAGGAAATGAAATACATCCCCTACGATGTCCGCCCCCCGCTCAAGCCTCCGGTCGATACTCCCCTCCCCGCCACCGGAACTCCTCCTGCCCCGTCGAAATAACCCAAGGGACATTCCTAACTTTTCCATTCCCTCCCAACTATTTTCCTACCCTTTCCCCATGACCGATCTCTGGAATCAGGCCAATCAGCAGCTCCGTGACCTCGTTGCCTACGAACCCGGCAAACCGATTGAGGAGGTCGCCCGCGAACTGGGTCTCAATCCGGACGAAATTGTCAAGCTGGCCTCCAATGAGAACCCGTTGGGCCCCTCTCCCAAGGCCGTAGCGGCCATGCAGGAAGCCCTGCTGCAGGCCCACGTCTACCCGGATGGCGGCGGCTACCGGCTGCGCACCGCCATTGCCAACAAATTTGGACTGGAGATGGGAAATATCATCCTGGGCAATGGTTCCAATGAAATCATTGAATTCATCGGCCATGCCTTTCTCAAGCCCGGCGATGAAGTCATTACCGCCAAACATGCCTTTGTCGTCTACAAGCTCATGGCCACGCTGTTTGGGGCTACCACCGTGGAGGTGGACGATCCCGGATTCAAACACGACCTCCCCGCCATGGCGGCGGCGGTCACCTCCCGCACCAAGGAAATCTTCATTGCCAACCCCAACAATCCCACCGGCACCCTCTGCACCCAGGCGGAAATCGATGCCTTTATGGAAACCGTTCCGGAGCATGTCATCGTGGTATTCGACGAGGCCTACTATGAATTCCTCGACGTGCCCCTCGATACCCTGAAATACGTCAGGGCGGGCCGCAATGTGGTGGTGATGCGCACCTTTTCCAAGATCCAGGGCCTTGCCAGCCTGCGCATTGGTTATGGCATCGCCCCGAAGCACCTTGCGGATATCCTGCAAAAGACCCGCCAGCCCTTCAATGCCAATGCCATCGCCCAGGCCGGAGCCCTCGCCGGGCTGCAGGATGAGGAACACCAGGACCGCACCCGCGCCGTGACCCGGGAAGGCAAACACTACCTCGAAGCCCTCTTCACCCGGCTCGGGCTGGAATTCATCCCCACCTATGCCAACTTTATCATGGTTAGGGTCGGCGATGGGGATGCCCTCTTCCAACATGCCATGAAACAAGGAGTCATTCTCCGTGCCATGCGTGCCTATGGCCTGCCGGACTGGATCCGCGTCAGCATCGGCACCATGCCCCAGAATGAAAAATTCGCCTCCGTCCTGGAAGCATGGCTGCCTTCCGCCGGAGCCTGACCTGACCGCCTGCGGCAACTTCCCTATCACTAATCAGAACGCGGAGTGGTCCTTGCTCCCGGTTGAGGGGTCGCGAATGGCTGAAGCCGGCAGTTGGTTCAAGGCACCCGGTCCGGTGGGCAGGGCAGGCTGGCAATGCGGGCCATGATGGCGTCGGAGATGGCCTGATAACCATCCCGGTTTGCAGGATAGGCAGTTTCCGGAAAGTGCAGCGGGTCGCCCACGACGGCCGTGACGGTGGTGAAGCGGGGTTTGGCTGCCCCCATGGGGAGGGCCTCATAGGCCCCAAAGAGTCGGATGGGCACTACCGGTACCCGGGTTTTGGCCACGACCAGTCCGGCACCGCCTGCGGCAGGCTGGATGGTGCCATCGGCGGAACGGCTGCCTTCCGGAAAAATCAGCACCCGGTGCCCTTCCTGAAGAATCCGGATGGCCGTTTTTAATCCGGCCATGCTGGCGCGGTCCTGGTCAATGGGTGTGACATTGAGACGGGGAAAGATCCACCGTGCGGCTGGATTGCTGTAGAGGGTGTGGCGGGCCAGAAAGTGGATTTCCTTTTGGAAGGAGACACTGATCAAGGGGGGGTCGAAAAAGCTGACATGGTTTGCACAAATCAAAGCGGGGCCTTCCTCAATCAGTTTCTCCTGGTTGATCACCCGGAAATTCAGGGCTGCGCGGGCCATGGTTTTGGCCGTGGCGTGGCAGAGGCGGTAAACGGGATTCATCCGGCATCAGGAGCACAACGGCTGTCAGGTGGCAAGGCTTGTCACGGCTCCGGCGGGGAGTTGCGGCATGGGAGAACCCGTGGACGAGGTGCTGAATTTGTCGGTTCTGTGCTATGTTTCGTCTCTTGCTTCTATCAGAAATCACGGGACCCGGTTATGCTGCGTGCATGAAATTTCCCCCTCCCGCCGTTTTGGTGACCGGATCCAGCCGTGGCCTCGGAAAAGGCGTGGCCCTTGAACTGGCCCGGCAGGGCATGTCAGTGGCAATTCATTATGGAGCCAATGAGGCCGCCGCAGCGGCCACGGCGCAGGCCTGTGCGGCGGTGGCACCTGATCCGGGGCAGCAGTTCCCCATAATGCGCGCCGATCTGAAGGAAGCGGCCAGCCGGGATGCTCTTGTTAGCCAAGCGCTGCAGGCCTTCGGGCGGCTTGATGCTCTGGTGAACAATGCCGGCATCACTTCCCCGGGCCGGGCGGATGTCCTCGATAACACCGAAGCGGCATGGGATGAGGTGATGGCGGTGAACCTGAAAGCGCCATGGTTCATCTCCCAGCAGGCGGCCCGCTGGTGGGTGGATCATCCCGGAGAATCCCGGCTGCCGGGCGGATTCAAACTGGTGTTTGTTTCCAGCGTCTCGGCCGAGATGGCCAGTATGAACCGGGGGGACTATTGCATATCGAAAGCCGGCATCGGCATGATGGCGCGGGTTTTTGCCCTGCGGCTGGCAGCCCATGATACCCAGGTGGTGGAATTCCGTCCTGGCATCATGGAAACCGATATGACCGCGGGAGTGAAGGAGAAATACGATCCGGTGATCAGTGGAGGCAAAGTGCCCATGCGGCGCTGGGGACAGCCCTCCGACGTGGGGCAGGCGGTCTGCAGTTTCCTGTCGGGCGGTCTGCCTTTCTGCACCGGCGAAGCCATTTACCTTGATGGCGGGCTACACCTGCCCCTGCTGTGAACTTTCCTAACATCCCGAAACCCGTTCTGCCTTCATGATACAAACCGACTTCCAACTGACTGCGGCGGATCTCGCGCCGGTCTGCACCCGTCTTTTTGCGGCATCGGCCGGCAAGCTGCGGCGGTTGCAGTCCCGCTGGGATTCCGCCATGGGATCGCCGGTTTTCACTGTGGAGGGAACCTACACCACCCGTGGCTGGACCGAATGGACCCAGGGCTTCCAGTTTGGCTCGGCCCTGCTCCAGTTTGATGCCACCGGTGATGAGGAGTTCCTCGGGTCCGGACGCGAAGCCACCCTGCGGTGGATGGCCCCGCATGTCAGCCATACCGGAGTGCATGACCACGGATTCAACAACGTCAGCACCTATGGCAACCTGCTGCGGCTGATGAATGAAAAGCGCCTCCCTGAAAATGCCTGGGAAAGGCACTTTTACGAACTGGCCCTGAAATTGTCAGGAGCGGTGCAGGCGGCACGCTGGACCGCGCTCGGCCATGACAGCGGCTACGTGTATTCCTTCAATGGACCGCAGTCCCTTTTTGCAGACACCATCCGGTCCATGAGGGCTCTGGTGGTCAGTTGGCAGTTGGGCCACAAATGCATGGGCGAAGGCGACCGCGGGATCAATCTGCTGGAGCGGGCTCTGCAGCATGCGGAGGCCACCAGCCGGTATAATGTCTGGTTCGGTCAGGGGCGCGATGCCTACGACCTGCGCGGAAGGGTGGCGCATGAATCGATTTTCAATCTGAACGACAAGGCATACCGTTGTCCTTCCACCCAGCAGGGTTACAGTCCCTTCAGCACCTGGACTCGCGGGCTGGCGTGGATCCTGTGTGGTTATGCGGAGCTGCTGGAATTTCTCCTGACGCTTCCGGCGGAAGCCCTGGATCCTTCCGGCGGGGCGGAAAAGTGGCTGACGCTGTGCCGGGAAACAGCCTCGGCCACGGCGGATTTTTATCTGGAACACACCCCGCTGGACGGCGTGCCCTATTGGGACACCGGTGCTCCTGGATTGGCATATCTGGGGGATTGGCGCAGTGCCCCGGCCCGGATTGAAAACGGCCATGAGCCGGTGGACAGCAGTGCCGCGTGTATTGCCGCGCAGGGTTTGCTGCGGCTGGGACGGGTGATGGGTGGCGAACGCGGGACGGCCTACTATCAAGCCGGCCTCACCACGGCCCGGACGGTGCTCAGCGAACCCTATCTCTCAACCGATCCGGCACACGAAGGCCTGATTCTGCATTCCATCTACCACCGGCCCAATGGCTGGGACCACATTCCGCCAGGCAGCAAAATCCCGCGGGGCGAGTCCAGCATGTGGGGCGACTACCATGCCCGCGAACTGGCCTTGCTGATCCAGCGGCTGGGGAATGGCGGAACTTGTCTGAAGTTTTATCTGTAACCCCGCATGCCTGATCTCCGCCGGTTTTCCATCCATACCATCACGAATAAACCGTGGCCGGTGGAGCGGTGCATTGAAGCCTATGCCGCTGCCGGGGTGGGCGGAATCACCTTGTGGCGTTACAACTTTGAAGGTCGCGACCCTTCCGTGGTAGGGCGGCAAATCAAGGAGGCCGGATTGACCTGCACCGGTTTGGCGCGCGGTGGGTTTTTTCCGGCCAAGACCGCAGCGGGGCGACGGGCGGCGGTGGATGAAAATAAACGGGCGATTGATGAAACGGCGGCCTGCGGGGCTCCTTCGCTGGTGCTGGTGTGCGGGGCAGTGCCGGGTCAGGCATTGGAGGAATCGCGCAAGCAGATCGTGGAGGGCATCGCCGCGTGCGTGGATCATGCCCGCGCCGCCGGGGTGAAGCTGGCGATTGAGCCGCTGCATCCCATGTATGCGGATGACCGCTCGGCGGTTGTGACCACCGGGCAGGCCAATGATGTTTGTGAGGCTTTGGGCAGCCCGCCGGAAGTCGGCATCGCGCTCGATGTCTATCACACCTGGTGGGATGCCGACCTGGAAAAGGAAATCCAACGCGCCGGAGCGGCGGGGCGGCTGCTGGCCTATCATGTCTGCGACTGGCGCACTCCCACCGAAGACCTGCTGAATGACCGCGGACTGATGGGCGAGGGCTGCATTCCGCTGAAGAAGATCAAAGGCTGGGTGGAGGAAGCGGGCTTCCGGGGATTTGACGAATGTGAAATCTTCTCCACCCGCCGCTGGGCGCAGGATCAGGATGCTTATCTTGCCCAAATCACCTCAGCCTACCAAGAATTCTGCTGAACGCGCCCGCGCCCCGGCATGGCCCATCAACCATCAACTTTTCACCATCAACCCACTTTCCACCTATGATCAAAAAAATCGGCATCATCATGAACGGCGTCACGGGACGCATGGGCACCAACCAGCACCTCGTGCGTTCCATCGCGGCCATCATCAAGGATGGGGGAATCAAGGTTTCGGACGATCTGACAATCATTCCGGACCCCATCCTAACCGGGCGGAATGAGGCCAAACTGAAGGACTGTGCAGCCAAATCCGGGCTGGATTTGCCGGTGTCCACGGACCTTGATGCGGTGCTGGCCAACCCGGACTACCCGGTCTTTTTTGATGCCTCCCTGACCCAACTGCGCGGGGGATTTGTAGAGCGCGCGGTGGCGGCCGGGAAGGCGGTTTATTGTGAAAAACCGACCGCCACCAACCTTGCGGAAGCCTTGCGGCTGGCGGAACTGGCGGAAAAGGCCGGCGTGAAAAATGGGGCGGTGCAGGACAAATTGTGGCTGCCCGGAATTCTGAAATTCAAGGCGCTGCGGGATGCCGGATTTTTTGGCAGGATCCTGAGTGTGCGGGGAGAGTTTGGCTATTGGGTTTTCACGGGAGAAGACCCCGCCCAGCCGGCCCAGCGGCCATCATGGAACTACCGGGAAGAGGACGGGGGCGGCATCATGATTGATATGTTCTGCCACTGGCGGTATCTCCTCGACAATTTGTTTGGAGGGGTGAAGCGGGTCAGTGCCATCGGAGCCACCCACCTGCCGGTGCGGGTGGGCGAGGATGGCCAGCCCTATGCGGCCACGGCGGATGATGCGGCTTACGGCACCTTCGAACTGGAAGGCGGGATTCTCTGCCAGTTGAACAGCTCATGGTGTGTCCGGGTGCGCCGGGATGACCTCGTGACCTTCCAGGTGGATGGCACCGAAGGCAGTGCGGTCTTCGGGCTGAGGAAGTGTTATGCCCAGAGCCGGGCGGAAACCCCGCGCCCGGTCTGGAACCCGGACATCGCCCAGCCTATCAACTTCTTTGAAAGCTGGAAGGAAGTGCCCGATGCGGAAGGGGGTTACGCCAATGCCTTCAGGATCCAGTGGGAGCTGTTCTTGCGTCATGTCGTTTGCGGGGAGGCTTTCCGCTGGGATTTGCGCGAGGCGGCCAAGGGGGTGCAACTGGCCGAACTCGGGCTGCAGTCATGGCGGGAAGGCAAATGGCTGGACGTGGGGGCGCTGTAGGGTGCCGCGAATCCCTGGAGCAAGGCCCGTCCCGGCCTTGAGCAGAGCCATGGTGTGCGCTGCCGTGAGCAGAGCCAAGTCCCCGTATAAATGTTGGGGAGACGGCCGGAAAGCGGCTCAAGGCCGGGACGGGCCTTGCTACGGGTGGTGCCGCCGTTGCGTCATCATGAATTCGTTTCCTTCGGGATCGATGCACATGGCGAGGTGGAGCGGATCTTCGGGAGTATCGTTGGGCTCGGCAGTCAGGGCACCGCCACATTCCTGGAGCCGGGCAATCCCGGCGCGGAGGTCATCCAGTTGGAAGGACAGGCCCGTCCAGGTGCGTTTTCCCTCGCCTCCGCCGTGGATTCCGATGGTGGACCCGGCGATGACGATTTCGCTCCAGACATCCATCTCCATGGTGATGGTGCCGCCGAAGAGGTCGCGGTAAAAGTGGAGGCAGCGTTGCCAGTCGGCCGCCCAGAGAACATATTTTACTTTGAGAACAGTCATGGGGAAATAGGATAGGATCCGGGAGGGCCAGCGGGGCCAGCGGGGCCAGCGGGGCCAGCGGGGCCAGCGGGGCCGGCGGAGGGGTGAGGGTTCAGAGGGCCCTGTCTGTGAGCCCAAGGATGCCGGCCGCGATTCCTCCGAGGCTGAGCAGGGCCATGATGCCGGCGGGGTAAACCTTCTTTGATTTGATGAATCCGGGCAGGAAGCGGGCGAGCAGCAGGGCGGAGAGCACCAGTCCCATGATATAGCCGCGGTTGAGATGTTCCGGTTCGAATTTGTAGTGTTTGGCAATGACAAAGGCCGCTCCCATCAGGGCGATGCCGGAGAGCCCGCCGGCGATGAGGGAGGCGCGGCTTTTGGCCCGGACAAAACCCAGGATGCCGAGAATGAGGCTGATGGCTCCAAAAAAGGCGTAGTAGTCTGAAATGGTGGGGAAGGGAGGTGGAGTCATGGGGGAGATGGTTTGGCCTGACGCGGCCGGAAGGACAGGATGAGCCGGAGGAGCGGCGCTGGCAAGAGGCGAAGCAGGCGGGAGGTCAGCCAGACGATGGCTCCGGGAAAAGCGTCAGGACGGTTCCGGGCGAGGGCTTGCAGGCCAGTGCGCACCACGTGTTTCGGGGATTTGCGGGCAAAACCCGCGGTCGGCAGGGTTTCCCCCGCGCGTTGGGCGGTTTGGCCAAAGGAGGTAGGCGACGGGCCCGGGCAGAGCGCCGTGACATGGATGCCAAGAGGACGGAACTCGATGCGCAGAGCCTCGGTCAGGCGGGTCACATAGGCTTTGCTGGCGGCATCAACAGCAAAATCCGGAATGGGCATTTCCCCCGCGAGGGAACTGACATTGAGCATCGCGGAGCGGGGATGTGTCTGCAGCAGCGGGAGGAAGAGATGGGAGAGGTGGGTGAGGGCGGTGATGTTCACGGCAAGAACCGCCTCCAGACGGGGCCACTGGGCCCCGTGGAATGTGCCATATTCGCCAAGGCCGGCATTGTTGATCAGGCAGTCAGGGGTGAACCCGAGGGCCATGCAGCGGCCGGGCAGGGCCGCCCGGTCAGACGCTTCCGCCAAATCGCAGGGCAGAGTATGCACGACCAGCCCGGGGTGATCCTGACACAAGGTGGCGGCAAGGGAATCCAAAACCCCCGCCCGGCGGGCCGTCAGGACCATGGTCCTGCTGGACGGGGCCAGTTGGCGGGCAAACTCGGCTCCAAAGCCGCTGCTGGCACCGGTGATGAGAGGGAAGGACCAGGGAAAGGTGAAAGCAGGCACGGGGGCGGGGGCGGAAAGGACAGGCCCCCAGACTGGCACTGCGTCCGCCAGATTCAAACTCCAATTCCACTCCGGCGACCGTTCAGGCCATGAATCCGAGGTTGCGGTTGGGGAACCTGGAAAGGTTAGGGAAGACGACGTCCAGTTCACTTTCCCCCAGGCCGAACCAGCGGGAGAGGGTCGCGGCGTATTCGTCCGTGCTGGTGGTGGGCAGGAAGCGTCCCGTGGCCCCGGATCCGGAATCGGTATCATCCGGACCGCCGAGGGCAAGGTTGGGGAAGGTGCCATACACCTTTCCGCCCGAGACTGCGCCGCCCATGATCATGTGGTGGTTCGACCAGGCGTGGTCCGTGCCGAGGCCATTGGATTTGAAGGTGCGTCCGAAGTCGCTGATGGAGAAGGTAGTGACTTTTTCGGGCACATTGAGGGCTTCGGTGGCCGCGTAAAAGCGGGACATGGCACGGCTGACGGTATTCATCAGATTGTTATGCGCGACGGGCTGGTCGCCGTGGGTGTCAAAGCCGCCGATGGAGCAGAAGAAGATCTGGCGGCGCATCCCGAGATAGGCCCGCTGGGAAATAATCCGGGCAATAGTGTGGAGCTGCTGTTCGAGTCCTGACAAATTACTATAAGCGGCAACCGCCGTGGGAATGCCAAAAGCGGTATTGATGGCCGTGCCGACGGCGGCATCCGGGTTGCCGGTGGTCAGGCGCGTCAGGGCAGCGGAAAGGGAGGCTCCATTGAGCAGGGCGCGTTCATTGATGGAGCGGAAGTCGCGCAGGGTCAGGTTGGTGCGTTCGGCTTCCAGCAGGGCATCGCCTCCCACGCCGGGGTCCCGCAGGATTTTGTCCATGAGGGTCTTGCGGGCTCCGCTGTAGTTGGTGAAGGACACGGCTCCTCCGGTGCCGACCTGGAACTGGTTGACAATATCCCCCACTTCCCATGTATTGCTTCCGGCCATGGAGACGCTCATGGAGATGGAGCCCGCCGGGATCCCCTGCTGGACGAGTTCCAGCTTCATTTTGTCGATGGTGCGCCCGCCCCAGCCGGTGCGGCTGATCTTGTCAGGCACCGAGGTCATCCATTCCGTGACCTGGTCGTTGTGGGAAAAGAGTTGTGGGGGCCGTTTGCGCGTGCCGGCGCGGTATTGGGCCCGCGTGATGGGTTCCACGAGGGTGCCGACGCCGGGGAGGAAGGCCAGCTTGTTTTGGTTATACAGATTTTGGACCCCGGTCATGGCATTGTGCACCGCATAGCCGTTGTCAGCCACTCCTGTGAGGGGAATCCCGTAGTAGGCATTGGGATTGGTGCCGGCATTGGGACGGGCTGCGGCTTCGGCGGCATCGCGCCAGAGGGCCAGCCGATCCCCGCGGATGCCGCGGTAGGTGGTGTAGCGCTCGGTATCAAAGGGAATGAGCATATTGCTGCCATCGTTGCCGCCATTGAGGAACAGACAGACGAGGGCTTTGTAGTCGGAGACATTGGTGGCCGCGACGGCATTGTTGATCAGCCGCAGGTCGAAGAGGGCATTGGAAGCGCTGATGCCCAGGCCGAAGCCGGCAGCATTCCGCAGAAACGAGCGGCGGGACAGGAGTTCGCGTGAAGTCATGGCAGGGAAGGTGGAAGGTTGATGGAAGGAGGCAGGAAGTCAGCGCTGAATGGCGAATTCCGGACACATGGAAAGGAGATACAGCACCTCCCCGACCCGGGCCATTTTTTCGGCATCGGTGCCGGAAGCGGCGTAGGAGGAATTGATATACTCCATGAGGAGAGTGCGGAGACGCGGTGTCATCTGGCCGGGCATGATCCGGGAGGCCATGTGGTCGATCAGGGCTCCGGCATTGGGGGCGAGCGCCCGTTCGGCGGTGAGGTCGAGCTTGATTTCCTTCTGGGTTGGGCTGCCATAGGAATACCCCTGTCCATAACTGAGCGGGCTGCCGGTGCTGCTGGAGTTGCGCCGGGTCAGGTCATAGAACCAGTTGACGGTGGTGATGGCGCTGGTTTCGCTGGTGATCTGGAATTCCGGCCCATAAAGCCCGGCAACGCCGGTCGCTCCGAGGAAGACATAATCCGGTTCGTAAAAGTTGAACACGGTGGGCGAACGCAGCGGGGTCTGCTGGAAGGCTCCGCGGGTATCTCCCATCTCCCACTGCCTCCGGAGGCTGTTCCCGGAGGTGGAAAGGGTCCACTTCACCGCATCCGTGCCAAGGGTGGTGATAACGCTGGTTTGCTGGTAATAACGGTTACCGAGAAGGACCCCGCCATTGGTGTTGGGCAGGGCGCTGCCTCCAGGAGTGCCGGGTGCATCGCGGCGGGAGGTCGTTACCGTGATCCATCCCTGATTCAGTTCGGCGGTGGTGTCCGCGTGAGGGGCGCGGCTCAGGGGAATGCCATTGCCGGTGAAGACATATAGTCCGTTTTCCGGGGAGTTGGTGTCCCCATTGGCATCCACCACCAGACCGCCGGCCGGAGGGGCGGTCTGACGGCGCAGCAGGATAAAATTGCCGGGCGCGACCACGAAGGAGAAGCTGGTGGGGGCAGAGGCCGTGCCGGTGCCGTCCGGATCAATGACATCATCAATGTAGGATGAGGTGACCGTTTCCAAAGTGCCGGTGGTGTAGACCACGTCGGCGGTGCGGAGCGGGACGGTGAGATTGAGGTTGGCGGCAGGGGAGATGATGGCGACGCCAAGGTCATTGGTGTTGGACCAGGTGGCTTCGGCGTGGCTGTAGCCGCGGAAGGCCCGGATCATCTGCGTAGCACGGAGCACGGGCTCCTTGAGTTTGCCGAAGCCGGGCTGCATCCGGGGGGCCTGATTGCGGGCTTCAGGATCCAGAAGGATGGCGCGGATCACGGCTTTCATGTCTCCCCGTATCCCGCTTCCGTTGTCCGCAAAGGCGCTGGCGGTTCGGTAAATGTAACCCGGGCTGGGATTGGCGGTAATCAGACGCTGGATGAGCTGACGGCAGATGAACGGGCCCACATTGGGGTGATGGAAAATCACGTCATGGCTTGCTTGGAGAGCCTCGTCACAGGACTGCACCGTAGGGGTGCTGTTGGCCGGAAGCACCGTATTTTCGAGGAGAAGTTTTTCCCCGGTATCGTGATTGGCAGGGTTGACCACCATGGGGCTGATGAAATTGGCGCTGCCGCCAGTGCCATAGGTCCATCCGGTTAGGGTGTGCGAGTATCCGACTACGTTTTCCTGTTCGTAGGTGGTGAAAGGCAGGCCGTTGGCATCCAGGACCAACGTGCCGTCAGGATGCAGCCGTCTCAGGCCAATGGAGAACAATTGCAGGATTTCCCGGGCATAGTTTTCATTGGGAATATAGCCGGTGGCCAAATTGGGTTTCCGGTTGCCCAGCATGTCGAGGTAGCGGCCCATCCCAGGGTTGAGCGTGATGCGCTCCAGCAGGGTGCGGAAGTTGCCCAGTCCATGGTAATACAGCAGATCATAATAATGGGCGACGGCGCGGACGCGCTCATCCAGCGGTCCATCTTCGGAAACCACCAGAATCTGGCTGAGGGCATAGGCCATGCGGTGGCGGACCTGGTCGGGGGCCGTGGCGGCGGTCTTCCACCAGGCGCGCCAGAGGTCGGTGGCGCTTTCGTTGTTGGCTCCATTGGGATCGGCCCCGGTGCGGGGATAACGGTCGTAGTAGCCTTTGATGAAGGTCGCGAGCGGTCCTGACCCGTTGTAATACGTGGTGTTGTTATTGGGGCGGCGGCGGCTGCTGGATACCGCCGCATAGACGGTGCCGGGAAGGAGGGGCTGCAGCACGAGGTTTTCGGGATCCACTCCTGGATTCATCGCCAGTTGATCATCCAGCCATTGGGCATAGCCGCGGGAAACCACCGCTTCGATGCTGTCAGGATCGTATCCGCCAAAGGGGGCACTGTCCGAGGCTCCGGCCGTCCGGGCCCCATCCGCGTCATTGCGGGGACCAAAGGTGGCCTGCTGGAGAAAGCGGGATACCTCCTGCTGACGCAGGGCAGCATCGCCGGGCAGGGCCAACTCGGCCGCCGGCGGGGCGGCAGGAGGCGTGAAGAATTGGGAGCCAATCGCAGGCTGGAAGAAGCCATGGATTTCCCCGTCAGGGTAAGTGTCCGTGTTCAGACTGATATAACAACTGCCGGACTCGATGGCCGCCACGATGTCGGTCACTGCATGGTTGCCGGTGGCGGTGAACGTCCAATGGCGGATGCCCTGCGGGTCCGGGAGTTGGTCCCCAATATTGAAGAGGATGGTCCCCGCCGGTCCGGGGACCGGACGGCTGTCGTGGAGGCGCGGCGAGAGAGTGGGACCGGTGAGATTGCTGAAGGTGAAGGTCAACTCACCGGCCGTTTTTTCCTCATTGACGAAGAGGATCGCGGATCCGGTGCCGAGGGTGGAGGCCCCGGCCTGCGGGGACAAATTGGCAATATACAGTGATCCATCCGGAGTTGTGGCGGATGGGGGCAGGTAAGGGCTGAGGGCCCAACCGGGCACCACCCCGGAAGGAGCAGTGCCAGTCTGGCCGGGACGCAGCCAGCCGACCGCAAGGTGGTCCGGTCCGGAGGTTTCCCGGCGCAGCACTTCCAAATAATAGCGCCGTCCGGCGGTCAGACGGACCGGGAGGGACTTCTGGCCGGGCAGGGCACTCCAATTGCCCGGAGCCAGTCCACTGTTAGTGACCCATGAACGTTTCAAACGCTGACCCGGTTCCTCCGAAGAGCTGAGCCAGAATTCTGCCGTCTCATCTCCGGTCAGGAAAAAAGTGTAATTCCCGCTGGCCGGGGCGGTCAGGTAACCGCGGAGGCGGTCGCCAAATTGCTCACCGGCATTGGAGGGAGCTTCGAGGGAAGTGATTGGGGCGCTGGTGTTGGCGGCAGTGGCCAATGGCACCGTAGCCAGACCGGATCCACCGAGTCCCGTCCAGACTTCACGGGTGAGGCCCCCGCCACTGTCCAGCACCAGAACCGGCACCTGCAGGACCCCTGTGCCCTGGCTGTTGGTCCCCATGATGACCGCTGCGGCGAGGCCGGAGGGGGCGGTCGTGGTGCCCGAGATGAGCCCGGTCACCGGATCAATGCTCAAGCCGGCCGGCAAGCCGTCTGCGGCATAACTGGTGGCCGGAGGATTGCTGGTGATTTGATAGGAAAAGGGAGCATTGCGCAGGGCAAAGGCATAGGGCGGGCCGGAAAGCACCGGAGCCGCCCCGGCGGCGGGAACGGTGGGATCGCTGATGAAGGCTGCAAAGGGCATGACTTCCTTGGTGCCCCCTGGCGGGGTCCACGACAGGCGGATGCCGGAAGCCGTCGGCGTGGTGCCGCTTTCGCGGTAGTCGAGGCGGATATCCACCGGGACTCCAGCGGTGAGCGCAACGGTGGTCGAACTGTATTCCTGACCAGCGGTGGCGCTCCACTGGCTGATGCGGTTGACGCCGCCGATAGCCAACACCGCTCCGCGGTCTGCAAGGACGTGGAACAGATAGTTCCCGGTCACCGTGGGAACGACCTTGCCTTCCCATCGGATGGACCATGAGTCCGGATTGGTGAGGCCCGTGCCGGCAGGTGGGCCGGCTCCCCAGTTGAAATCAATCGGCCCGTCCACCCGCGTCAGTTTGAGTTGGGCGGGATTGAAGTTCAGGTTGGTCGCAGGGAAGACCGGGTAGGCTGTTTCCTCGGTATTGAAATATCGTCCCAACAGACCGGACCGGGTGTCGTTGAAGGTCGCGGTGGCGCTGTTCATGACCCCGCTCAGATAGCCTGGTCCTGGAGCCACCGTGAGAATCACCGTTTCAGCGGCCTCGGCTGTTCCATCGTCGATGGGGGTGACCGTGACCGTGGCTACATTCGATCCCATGGGAAAGTGGACAATCCCGGAGAGGGGAGTGTAGTCAGTGCCGGGAGTTGCCGTGCCGCCGGTAGTGTAGGAAACGGTGACGGGATTGAGATTGCCCGAACGGATGAATTGGAAAACCGCCGGAGTGGGGCCGGCTTCCGTGCCTGCCGCATTGGATGCCACTACATTGATTGTGTTGGGCAGGGCGAGTTGGTGGACAATCCGCTCCCCGTCCGTGCGTCCGTCGCCGTCACTATCCGCCAGGAGCGGATCGGTTCCGGCTTTGCCTTCTTCCCAGTCGGTCACCCCGTCCTCATCACTATCAATGTCACGGACCACCAGACGCATGAATTGCAGCGGGCCAGTCCGGGGGCAGAGGCAAGTAAGCGGCGTGCCATCCCCCACCATCGCCGCTCCTTCGTTGATCCAGGGACCGGCCAGGGAGTGGGCCGTCTGGATCTGATATTCCTTTCCCCGCTGGGTGGGCCATTCGGTGGCAATGCCGGCGATTTCATTGCTCACCCCTGTAAAATCCAACCGGTCCATCGCGCCCAGAGGATTGGTGCCGGCGGCGTTTTCCTGACGGTTTGTTTGCCCGTCGCCATCATCATCACCATCCGGTCCCGACAAGCCGGGATAGAGACTCTCATACAGGTCACTCATCCCGTTGCGGTTCTGATCAACCCCCAACATTTTGGGAATGGACGAGCCACCCTGGGAAAGCGCCTGAGTCGCAGGCAGAACGCTGAGCAAAGTCAGGAGGCAGTAACGCAGGCCCCGCAGGGTGATAAAGAACGCCTTCATAAAGCAGAATTTTGAGCCATAAATTCGGGAAAATACTTTACCTTCCAGAACTAACTTTATAATTACTGTAAAGTTTACGCCGGGACCCCCCTTTGGCGCAAGTTGTTTTTCTATAATTAACTAATTTACCTGGCTTTGGGACCCGAAACTACAGTGAACCGTAAAAAGAAGGAAACCACAGAGTTATGTCGATGGATACGGTCCGGACATAGTAGCAAAGTCGCCTCGGGGTGGCTTGTATTGAAAAACCTCCGTGACTTCCCCCCCCGGTCCCGAATCCGGACTCAATGAACAACAAGCATGGTTCCGGAAACTCCATCCGACATCCCGAGTATTTTGTAACCCTCGGATTCTTAACGGACAGGACTGGATTTTTACGGCCGCGTCATGCGGGCGGCGACGACCCATTGGTCGAATTGCTCGCCGGTGAGGTGTCCGAGGGCGAGGGCGGCGGTTTTGAGGTTGGTGCCTTCCTTATGGGCTTTTTTGGCGATGGCGGCCGCTTTGTCGTAGCCGATGTGGGGATTCAGGGCGGTGACGAGCATCAGACTGTCGGCGACATACCTTTCTACGGTGTCCCGGTTCACTTTGAGGTCGGCGAGGCAGTAATCGGCGAAGCTGTGGAGGGTGCCGGTGAGGAGTTCCACACTGTGTAAAAAGTTGTGGATCATGATGGGATTGAACACATTAAGCTCGAAATTCCCCTGGCTTCCAGCAAAGCCGATGGCGGCATCATTGCCCATGACTTGGACGGCCACCATGGTCATGGCCTCGCTCTGGGTCGGATTGACTTTTCCGGGCATGATGGAGGAGCCGGGTTCGTTTTCGGGCAGGGCCAGTTCGCCCAAACCACAGCGCGGACCACTGCCCAGCCAGCGGATGTCGTTGGCTATTTTCATGCAGGTGCCCGCGAGCGTTTTCAGGGCTCCGGAGGCGAACACAAATTCGTCATGGGCACTGAGTGCGGCGAATTTGTTGGGGTGGCTGGCAAAGGGCAGGCCGGTCAGTTCTGCGATTTTGGTCGCGGCGCGTCCGGCAAACTCTGGATGGGAATTGAGGCCGGTGCCGACCGCAGTGCCGCCGATGGCGAGATCGTAAAGGCCGGACAGTGCCATTTCAATCCGGGCAATGTCGCGGTCGATCAGACTGACATAACCCCCAAATTCCTGCCCAAAGGTCACCGGAGTCGCATCCTGAAGGTGGGTGCGGCCGATTTTGACGATGTCGTTGAATTCCTGCCGTTTGGCTTCAAGGGCCTCCCGGAAATGTCCGCATGCGGGCAGCAGGCGGTGCACCACTTCCTCGGCGGCAGCGATGTGCATCGCGGTCGGGAAGGTGTCATTGGACGACTGGGACATGTTGACGTGATCATTCGGATGGACGGGCGATTTGCTGCCCATCACCCCGCCGGCCATTTCGATCGCACGGTTCGAAATGACCTCATTGGTATTCATATTGGTCTGGGTGCCGGAGCCGGTCTGCCAGATGCGGAGCGGAAAATGGGCGTCGAGCTCGCCGGAAATCACCTCGTCGGCCGCGGCTGCGATCAAGCCGCAAGTTTCGGAAGGCATTTTCCCGAGATCGGTATTCACTTGGGCGCAGGCTTTCTTCAGGACTCCCAAGGCCCGGATCAGGGGCCGGGGCATTACATCGCGGCCAATCGCAAAGTATTTCAGCGACCGTTGCGTCTGGGCTCCCCAATAGGCGGAAGCCGCGACTTCGATCGGGCCCATGGTGTCGGTTTCGGTGCGGGTGCTCATAAAAAATTCGGGCAGAGAAGGGGAGGGGAAACGCGGCCAAGGAACCCACGGCCATTCCATGAAAGCCAATGGCGCGCAAAGCTCAATGGCTGCAATCGGAAATCGGCCTGCCGACGCGGACCCAGGACGGCGCTCCCAGTTATTATTAATTTTGCGAAAAACCCCGATTGTGCAAAAAAGATTTGCGACTCCCCAAGCGAACAACTATAATTTCCAGATCTATTTTTGAATCATACATTTTTATTGCACGATGACGCGTTTTTTACGATTACTGCAATGGTTCGTTATTCTCTGGGCCGCTCTAAGGGGTGCCCAAGCCGAAGGGGGATCCTTGCCTCCCCCCCGCTTTCATCCGGTGGGGATTGAGGTGCAGTGGCTATGGGATGGTGCACCGGTAAGTTTTGGCACCGCGGCGGAAGGATCGGAGTTGAGGCTGGCACGGGCGGACTGGATCATGTCCGGGCCATCCCTGCTGCGGGAGGATGGGACCTGGCTGGAGTCTGCCGATTGGTTTGCTAGTTTTCACGGAGGGGAGGGACGGAGCCGGGCGGTAATGGAAGGGGTTCCTGCCCGGAACTATCAGGGAATGCGGTTTCAGATTGGAGTGGATGCCGCAACGGACCGGGCAGATCCGCATCAATGGCCGCCGGAGCATCCCCTGAATCCCCTGCGCAATGGTCTGCACTGGGGTTGGCAGGGAGGGTATATTTATATGGCCTTGGAAGGCCATTACCCGAGGGTGGATGGGAGGCCAAACTCCGGAGGGTTTTCCTATCATCTGGCCGGAACCCCACAGCGGATGACCGTGGAGTTGAAAGGTCCGCTGGATCTCACCACCGGGGGCACGATCCGGCTGAACTTCGATCTCGCCCGCGTGCTGGCCGGGCTTGATCCCGCGACATTTGGAGAATTCACCCATTCGCGGGATGGGGATGAAGTTGCCCCCCGCCTGAAGGCCAGGGTAGAGCAGGCTTTCAGCCTTGGGGGAGTGCTTCCAGAATTGTATCAGGAACCAGTGCGTCCTCATCAGCCGAAAGCCTCGGCGGTGAATGGAACCCCGTGGCCCCTGCAGATTTCCCGGAGATTGCCGCAGGTGACGCTGCCGTCCGGCAATGCGCCGACCTTGGAAGGGGTGGCGCTGGGAAAGCGCTTATTTCATGAGGGACGGTTGTCACGGACCGGCCAGCAATCCTGTGCCTCCTGCCATCAACAGAGCGCGGCTTTCACAGACCCGGGGCAGCGATTCAGCCTTGGAGCCGGTGGTCTGCAAGGCACCCGCAATGCCATGCCGCTTTTCAATTTGGCGTGGCAGCAGGAATTTTTCTGGGATGGCCGGGCCAAGCGGCTCCATGAACAGGTGCTGCAACCGATCACCGATCCTCTCGAGATGCACGAATCCCTCGACCGCGCGGTGGAAAAATTGTCAGCGGATCCGGCCTGGCCTGAAGCGTTCGACCGGGCCTTTGGCAGTGCGGAGATCACAGCCGGACGCATTGGCCTGGCCCTGGAACAGTTTCTCCTGACCCTGATTTCCCAGGATTCGAAATTTGACCGGGCCCTGCTGGGCAAGGCCAGTCTGACCCCCCAGGAACAAAGGGGGCTCGAATTGTTTGTGACGGAGCATGATCCGGTCCGGAATCTCCGCGGCGCGGATTGTTTTCATTGTCACAGCGGAGGCCTGCTCTCCAATCAGGGCTTTGCCAACAATGGGCTTGATGCCGCTCCCGCGCCGGGCCGCGGGGCCGTGACCGGACGGGCCGCCGACCATGGCAAATTCCGCGTGCCCTCCCTGCGCAACATCGCCCTGACGGCTCCTTACATGCACGACGGGAGGTTCTCCAGCCTAACCGAAGTGATCGACCACTACGACCATGGGGTGCAGCGCTCCCAAACCCTTGATCCCAACCTCGCCAAGCATCCTGCCAAGGGGTTGCAACTGAGCCGGGAGGACAAGGCAGCCCTCGTAGCTTTCCTCCATACCCTGACGGATCCCACCTTTGCCGGGACAGCGCCGGCTCCGGCAGTCCTGTCCCTTTCCAAGCCATGAAGCTGATCCGCTTGCCGTTTGCCGCAGGGTGTGCCGCCGCCCTTGGCTTCCCCTGCGCCGCCTTGCGGGCGGACGAGGCCCATGCCCGGGACGATGCTTTTTTTGCGGCAGCCGCCGCGCTGCTGCCGGCTTTTGCGGGAGTTCCGGATCCGGTGGAACCGGCGGAGTCCCAGAGCATGGGCCGGTGGGACAGCCGGACCGTCATGCCGCATGTTCCAGTCACCGCCGCCAACCTGCCGGACGGCCGGGTCCTCACCTTTGCTTCGAATCAGCGGACTTCCTTTCCTAACGGACCTGAGTTTACCTATGCGGCGGTATGGAATCCCAGCACCGGCACCGTGACCGAGGTCAACTGGAACCAGCATGACATGTTCTGCGGCGGAACGGTGCTGCGGGCCGACGGCAGATTCCAGGTCATGGGCGGTCGCAATGTGGTCCGCCGTTCAAGCATTTTCAATTGGCAGAACAATACATGGTCGCGGTCGGCGGATCTGAACGATCCCCGCTGGTATACCTCATCCCTGATCCTGCCGATGGGAGACCTCTTTACGGTTTCCGGGAGTGGCGGGGAAAACACGGCCGAACGCTTCAATGGCAGCACATGGCGCAAATACTCCAACATCAACTGGAGTCCCATCTCCACCCATCCATCCCTCGAATCCCTCTGGACCCCCTTTGTGTTCGTGGCTCCGGACGGCCGGATCATCCATGCCGGTCCTACCAAAAACCTGCATTGGCTGGATCCGGAAGGCAATGGGTCGCTAGTCAGTGCCGGAGTGCAGTTGCCAGGCACGTGGTATCCCAAGGATGCCGCGATTGCGATGTATGAACCAGGCAAGCTCCTTGTCGCCGGAGGGCTCGCCACCGGCTCCTCGGAAACCCCGACCAACCTCGCGGCCACCATCAATCTCTACACTGATCCGCCCACCGTCACCCCGGTGGCGGCAATGGCCCACCTGCGGCGGTTTGCCAACGGAATCGTGTTGCCGTCAGGGGAAGTCATGGTCGTGGGGGGCAATACTTCCGGCCAGAAATTCAGTGACGCCGGTTCTGTGCTGGCTGGCGAAATCTGGAATCCCCGCACCGGCCAATGGCGCACCGTAGCCGGGATGACGGTGCCGCGGAACTACCACTCCGTGGCCCTGTTGCTCCATGATGGCCGGGTCATGGCCGGAGGCGGGGGACTGGCCGGCAATGCCGCCGTGGACCACGCCGACCTCGAGGTCTACCATCCTCCATCCCATTTTACCGCCACCGGTGCGGAAGCCGTGCGTCCCGCCCTCTCCGATGCCCCCTCTCTGATAGGCCATACCGGGCGCTTCACGGTTCGGGGCACGCCTGGGCTGCGCCGTTTTGCCATGATCCGCATGGCCTCGGTGACCCATGGCCTGACCACCGACCAGCGGTATTTCAGTCCCTCCTTTGGCGAGTCCACTCCCGGGGTTTATGAACTGTCCCCTCACAACAATCCCAACGTCATGCTGCCGGGATATTGGATGCTGTTTGGTCTGAATGCCGATGGCGTTCCCAGCCGTTCCCGCATTATTCAGGTCAGCCACGCAGCCACCACTCCCATTCCCGGCAGCAACCTTGCTTTGGACAGGCCCACCCTGCAGTCGTCAAACTTCGGTGCCCTCTACACCTCCAACCGTGCCGTGGACGGAGTGACCCAAAGTGACTTCGACACTGCTCCCGGGGTGATCACGCAGGACGAAACGAATCCGTGGTGGCAGGTGGACCTGGGGGCGGTGTATCCGCTCCATGCGGTCCGGCTCTTCAACCGCGGCAACAATACGGGTTCCCGCCTGACAGATTTTTCCGTCCACATTTCTGACTTCCCCTTTTCGGATGGCAATGCGGAGGCCGCCAGCTACCGCTACCGCAGCACTGCCGGTCCGGAAACCGTGATCAACCTTTACCGCAATGCCCGCTACCTCCGCATCCAGTTGAACGGGACCAACCACCTGCAGCTGGCCGAAGTGCAGGTTTTTGGCGAGCATCAGGCGGTCCATGGCATCACCGTGCTAAACCCGGGTCCGCAGTTCCATGCGGGGTCGGCGGCCCTCTCCCTCCCGATGGCAGCCACCGCTACCAGTGCGGTCACCTGGACGGCCAGCGGCTTGCCCTCGGGCCTGATCATCCAGCCATCCACCGGCCAGATCAGTGGCACCCCCTCCGCCTTTGGAGTGTTTCCGGTCACCGTGACCGGCACCTTGTCAGGAGGCGTCAGCGACAGTATTGCCTTCGTCTGGACCATTCACCCGCCCGGGGAGGTGCCGGGCCTGCGCTACCGGTATTATGAAGGGGCGTGGTCGGTATTGCCTGACACCGCCGCCCTGACACCGCTGGCTTCCGGGGTGACCCCGGTATTCAGCACCGCACCACGCCAGCGGGAGGATCATTACGCTTTGACCTTCGACGGCAATGTCAGGATCCCGGCAGCCGGCGACTGGACCTTCTTCAGCAACTCGGATGACGGCACCCAGATCTGGATCGACGGCCAACTGGTGGTGAATCATGATGGCATCCACACCGCGAGTGAACTCAGCCGCACCATCCCGCTGCATGCCGGAGTGCACCGCATCACCGTAGCTTACTTTCAGGCCACCGGTGCCCAGAATCTGGAGATCAGTTATGCCGGTCCGGGCACCCCGCGGCAGCCTATTCCCGCCACTGCTCTGTTCCAGCCTGTCCCCGGGGTGCGGTATGACTATTTTGAAGGCTCGTGGAATGCCTTGCCTGACTTTGCGGCGCTCACCCCGGTGCACTCCGGCGGGGTCTGGGATTTCAGTCTAGCGCCCCGGTTGCGTTCCGACCAGTTTGCCATGCAGTTCCGGGCTTCCCTGCGGATTCCGGTGCCCGGGACTTACACCTTTTATACCGCCTCGGATGACGGCAGCCGGCTTTTCATCAATGGGATCATGGTGGTCAACAACGATGGTCAGCACAGCCTGGCAGAACAGCAGGGCAGCATTCAGCTCCCGGCGGGGATGCATGAAATCGAAGTCCATTATTTTGAGCAAACCGGCGAAGAAATCCTTCACGTCAGTTACAGCGGTCCGGGAGTTCCCCGGCAGTTGATACCCGAGAGCGTGCTGGCCGCGCCAGGGGTTCCGGGTTCGGCTCCAGTGGTCACCGCACCAGCCGCCCGAACCACTTTGCTCGGCGGTGCCGCTGCCCTGCAGATCGAGGCCATCGATCTCAATAACGATCCCCTGTCCTACACGGCTTCCGGCCTGCCCGGAGGGCTGGCGGTGCATCCGGTGAGCGGACTCATCTCCGGCATTCCGGATACGGAGGGAAGCTTCACCCCGGTCATTACAGTGTCCGATGGCACCGGGCGGGCCGGCAGTGCCACTTTCACCTGGACCATCGTCGGGGGACTAACCCTCGGGCCCCTAACGGCGCAGGCCAAACCAGTGAATACCGCTATCAGCTACAGCGCCCCGTCCACGGGTGGCATCAATCCCCGCTTCCGCTGGAACTTCGGCGACGGCACCGGGGATACCCTGTTTTCCGGCAGCCGGACCATTTCAAAAACCTTCACCCGGCCGGGCCGCTATCAAGTCACCGTGATGGTCACGGATGACAGCGGGGCATCGCTCGCCCGGGTTTTCATTCAGGCCGTGCATGGCCCGCTGGCTGCGGTCCCTCCCGGGGTTTCCTCCCCCATGGCATGGCAGACCCGTGGCGGATCCGGGCGGGTGTGGACGGTCAATCCTGACGCTAACACGGTGAGTGTTTTCGAAGCCGCCACGAATGCGAGGCTGGCGGAAGTGGCGGTGGGCACCCAGCCGGTCAGCGTGGCCATCGCCCCGGATGGCCGGGCGTGGGTGGTGAATAAAAAGTCGGCCACCCTCAGCGTGATTCATCCTGACACCTTTGCGGTGGTGGCCACCCTGGCCATGGCCCGGGCTTCGCAGCCCCATGGTCTCGCCTTTGCCCCGGACGGCAGCGCCGCCTTCCTCGCCCTCGAAGGCACCGGGCATTTGCTGGAATTGCATCCCTCCAGCGGGGAGGTGACTGCCAGTCTGGCCGCCGGTCAGGACATCCGCCACCTTTCCGTTAGTGCCGACAGCCGCAGGGTGTATCTCTCCCGCTTCATTACCCCGGCCCTGCCGGGGGAATCCACTGCCGTGGTGCAGACCACCATGGAGGGAGTCAACCACGGGGGACAGGTGCTGGTGGTTGCGGCGGCCGGGCTGACCCTGACCAAAACCATCATCCTGCAGCACAGCGAACGTCCTGATGCGGAAAATGCCGGCCGCGGCATTCCCAACTATCTGGGCCCGCCGGTGCTGTCGCCGGACGGCAGCGCGGCGTGGGTTCCATCCAAGCAGGACAACCTCAAACGGGGGGTGCTGCGGGACACCCGCCAACTGACCCACGATTCCACCGTGCGGGCCATTGTTTCACGCATCGGACTGACGGCCGAAATGGAGGATTACGCCTCGCGGTTGGATTTTGATGACTCGGCAGTACCTTCCCATGCGGTTTTCGATCCTACGGGATTGTTGTTATATGTCGCTTTGGAAGGCAGCCGTCAGGTGGCGGTGGTGGATGCCATAGCCAAGTCTGTTTTGTTCAAAATTGACACGGGCCGGGCACCCCAGGGACTCTTGGTGTCGCCGGACGGCAGCAGGCTGTTTGTGCAGAATTTCATGGACCGCACGGTGCAGGTGCTGGATCTCAGCCTGCTGGTGAACGGGGGACGTCCGGCCGGATCCGATATTCCCAGCCCGGCCACCTGGCATACTGTCGCGCACGAGCCCCTTCCGGCAGCGGTGCTGGCGGGGAAGCAGTTCTTTTACGATGCGCGCGATCCCCGCCTCTCGCTGCAGGGGTATATCAGTTGTGCGGCCTGCCATAACGATGGCGGCCACGACGGGCGGACCTGGGACTTTACGGGAATGGGCGAAGGTCTGCGCAATACCACGGACTTGCGGGGCAAGGCGGGGACAGGGCAGGGGCCGGCGCACTGGACCGGGAATTTTGATGAAATCCAGGACTTCGAAAAACAGATCCGCGATCTGTCCCGCGGCACCGGATTGATGACGGATGCTGACTTCAATGTGGGGACCCGCAGCCAGCCGTTGGGATCCCCCAAAACCGGCATCAGTGCCGACCTGGATGCGCTGGCCGCCTACGTCACTTCCCTTGCCGAAGAAGTGCCCAGTCCATGGCGCCAGGCGGATGGCTCCCTCACCGCTGAGGCTGTGGCTGGACGCGAAGTCTTCCGCACCGCCAACTGTGCCCAGTGCCACAGCGGAGCCCGCTTTACCGGCAGCGCCCTGAATACCCTGCGGAACATCGGCACTATCAAACCTTCCAGTGGTCTGCGCCTGGGGGAAGCCCTGACAGGTTTGGATACGCCGTCCCTGCGTGGTATTTGGAACTCTGCTCCGTATCTGCATGATGGTTCCGCCTCAACTCTGGCGGCGGCTGTCCAAGCCCATCAGGGGGTCCATCTCAGCGCGGCTGACCTCGATCATCTGGTGGCCTATCTTTCCCAGATTGACGCCGGGGAAACGGCGGCACCGGCTCCCGCCCGTCCGGGCGGCAGCGAAGCCGGCCTGCGGGGGGAATATTTCCTTGGCCTCACCCCGGGTGCGGCTGCCCCTCTATTGGTCAGAACAGATCCGGTTATTGCCTTCGACTGGGGAGTTGGTTCGCCGGACCCTGCCATCCCGGCCGATGGTTTCTCCGCCCGCTGGACCGGCTACCTGACCGCCCCCTACAGCGAAACCTTTACCTTCGTGGTTCCGTCCGACAATGGGGTGCGGGTTTGGTTGAATAACGAACTTGTGCTCGACAAATGGACGCCCCTCGACCTTTCCGGCTGGCACAGTTTCACCATCCCTCTGACGGCCCATCAGGCCGTTCCGATCAAGGTGGAGTATGCCGAGCTTTATGGCGGAGCCACCATTACCCTGTTCTGGTTCAGCAATACCCTGCCATGGGAGACGGTTGGACCTGAACGTGTGGCCACCGGACCGGGCGTGAACCGGGTGCCGCAGGTGGCGGATCCCGGTCCGCAGTTGACGGTGCGTGGCCGGCCGGTCACGCTGGGCATAGCGGCCTCGGACCCTGATTTCAATCCCCTGACGTATTCCGCCACTGGACTGCCTGCAGGGCTTTCCATCCACCCCGCCACGGGCCTGATCTCAGGCACCGTCAGCCTTGCCGCAGACGCTTCCCACACGGTTGTCCTGACCGTTTCCGACGGGACCCTGTCCGCCACCACCACCTTTGCATGGAGCACCACGGCCCCGCCGGACAACGTGGCTCCGCTCCTCACCAATCCGGGAACGCAAACCTCCATCCGGGGCTCTGTGGTCGCGCTGCGTCCGCTGGCTTCGGACCCAGACGGGGATGCGCTGCTCTGGACCGCCGATGGACTGCCCGCCGGCCTTGCGATCCACCCGGGCAGCGGCCAGATTTCGGGAATCGTAAGCAGCCATGCGGACGCGTCCTACACCGCGCTGGTGAGGGTCCAGGATCCCGGCGGCCTGACGGCTAGCGTCACCTTCACCTGGAATACGGTGCCCGCACCCCTCAAGGGGCTGCGCGGCGAATACTATCAAGGTATGGAACCTGGCGTGGGAACCCCGCTGCTGATCCGCACTGATCCCACCATCGACTTTGACTGGGGCAGCGGGTCTCCGGATCCGGTGGTGCCGGTGGATTTCTTCTCGGTGCGCTGGACCGGCCGCCTGACGGCTCCGTTCACCGGCATTTACACCGTCTACGCACCATCCGACAACGGAGTCCGCATCTGGATCAACCAGCAACTTGTCCTCGACAAGTGGATGCCCCCCGACATCGCAGGATGGCATCATTTTACGGTCCCACTGACCGCCGGCGAAGCCGTTCCTATCAGGGTTGAGTATGCGGAACTCTATGGAGGAGCCGGCATTTCCCTGTTTTGGTTCAGCGACCTGCAACCGTGGGAAGCCATTGCTTCCAGCCGGCTGACACCGCCCACGGTGCTTTCCGGCAATTCTTCCTATGGGACCGTGGAACTGGCCCGGTCCACCCAGCGGGTGATCCCCGGGCCGGGCGGGGTGGTCCTTGCCTTTGAGCGCCCATCGGCTTCGTCGTCCAGGATCGCCATCCTGGTGCAGGAAAGCGCCGATCTGCAGCAATGGAAAGCGGCGGATTATCCTGCGGAGGTCACTGCCATGGCGAATGGCAATGAAGAGATCCGCGTCACCGTGCCGGTGCCCACCGGTGGACTAACAAATTTGCCGGCGAAATATTTCCGGCTGGGATTTGTGAATCCTGACGAAGTGCCTGATCTCGATTGAACCCAGCCGGTCCGGGCCCGGGGCCGGGGCCACCCATTCTGCCGGCCGGCCTTCAGTAACGGGGCACTGCGGGATCCACTTCGATGGACCAGCCTTCAATACCCCGGGCCATGCTCCAGACTTTGGCATGCCCTTTCTGCCGGAGGAATAGAGCCGCTTTGGCACTGCGCATCCCATGATGGCAGTGGATGACCACCGGTTCGTCAGGATCCGCCAGCACTGCGGCATGCCGTTGAGCCCATTCACCAAGGGGGAGGAGTTCTCCCCCCTCGATCCGGCAGAGGTCCCATTCTTCGGGTTCGCGGCAGTCGATCAGCCGGAAGGGAATACCGGCTTGCTGGAATGCAGCCACCGTCTCCGGTTCAATTTCAAGTTCTGCCATGCCAGGCCAGACAGGGGAAGGCTGGGCCATGGGATTTATTCGATGGTGACCGGGGTGCCGAGCTGCACGTTGTTGAAGAAGAGTTCCGACATATGTTCGGGCATGCGGATGCAGCCGTGACTGGCGGGATAGCCCGGGAGGAAACCGGCGTGCATGCCAATGCCGTCGTTGGTCAATCGCATGAAGTTGGTCATCTTGGCACCTTCGTATCGGGTGCCGGGCGGGAGCTTGTCTTTTTTGTTGTCCACTTCCGCCACGATCACATTGCCTGCACTGTCCACCGCGGCACCATACCGGCTGCTGCGGTGCCACTTGTTTTTCTGGATGATGCGGAAATTGCCCGCCGGCGTCACATGCGCGGCGTCGCCGGTGGACAGCCATGATTTCCCGATGAGCTGGTCGCCCCGGTAGAAATAAGCCGTTTGTTCCGCCCGGTTGATGCGGATGCGCGGGGGGCCATTGCCCGGACCACCCTCCCAGAAGCTGATCACATCCGGCGGAGCCGCAGGGGGGGGCGGGGCACCTGGTACCGAAGTCCCGCGGGCGCTGGGGTCGTAATACAGTGTGCCATCGGCTCCGCGGATGATACCGGGCGGCATATGCTGTTGCTGCCCGACTGGAGTCTGGCAACCCGTCAGGAAAAGGGCAGCAAAGGCGAAGGCAGCGGCAGGGAAAAAGCGGGACAAAAACATGGCAGGCGAAGGGGGGAATTCGACAGGGGGTCAATAATGCCAAATTGTCCGGAGTCCATTGAAATTCCAGCCATAACGGCAGAGAGTGGTCTGCTATGGAAATCCGGGAATTTGCCCAGCGGGTGTTGTTGGCTAATACCATGGCGGAGAAACTGCAGACGCCCGAGGGCCGGCTGACGGACTTTGTTCCGGCCGGGGCGGTGGACCTGCCGGACCTCCCGGGCCGTCCGCCGGGCTTGCAATTTTCGGCTCGGGGCGAGCGGGCCAGGTTGCCCCGGGCGGATGAATTGCACCAGTCCGAGGCCCGCGCTGTCCTGCTGCATGCCTTTGCCAATCATGAACTGCTGGCCGTGGAGCTGATGGCCCTCGCCCTGCTGAAATTTCCGGGGGCTCCTCCTGCCTTCCGGCGCGGACTGCTGCACACGCTTTGCGAGGAACAGGAACACACCCGGCTCTACATGGAGCGCATGGCTGCCGGCGGCTTGAAACTGGGAGACCTTCCAGTGAACGGCTTCTTCTGGAAAAGCATCTCGGCCATGGCCACCCCGCTGGATTATGTCAGTCATCTGAGCCTGACATTTGAACAGGCAAACCTTGACTATGCACGGCATTACAGCCAGTTGTTCCACCGCATCGGCGACTGCGGCACCGGCCGTCTGCTCGACCGGATCTATCACGATGAAATCGCGCATGTCGGGTATGGTCTGACCTGGTTCCGGCGCTGGAAGGATCCTGCCCGGCCGGACTGGGAGGCGTGGCAGGACACCATGGCTTTTCCACTGTCACCGGCCCGGGCCAAAGGCAATGTGCCATTTAACCGCGAGGGCCGGCTCAAGGCCGGATTCAGTGAGGAATTTATTGCGGCCCTTGATCTGTTTTCGCACAGCAAAGGACGCACCCCATGGGTCGGATGGTTCAACCCGGCGGCGGAAGCCTGCGCCCTGACCCGTGACCCCGCGACGGCAGACGCGGACCCGACGACTGCGGCCCTTGCGCGTGACTTGGATCTATTGCCGTGCTTCAGTCTGCATGCAGAGGATGTTGTCCTCGTTCGGCGGCTCCCTTCCGCAGATCATTTGCGTTCCCTGCGGGACATGGGCATTGTGTTTCCCCAGTGGGAACTCCTCAACGGCGCAGGCCGGATCAAGCTGGACTCGCCCTTGAGGCAACGGAAACTGGGACGACTGCGCCCATGGGCGTGGTCTGCCGACTCCGCCGCAGTCATGGGGGATCTCGTGGGCAACACCGGAGAAGCGGTGGTCGCGCATCTGCCATGGGACGAGGCGCAGCGCAGCCTGTATGCGAAGACTAACGCCGCCGCGCTGGCCCGACGCTTGGCCGCTGCCCATCATTTTCCGGAAGAAACCTGGGGACTGCCGGCCAGCACTGAAACCGGAGTGACCAACGAACTGCAACGGCTCGCATCGCGAGGATGGAGCCGCGCCTGCCTCAAAGCGCCATGGGGCATTGCCGGCCGGGGCTTGATTCAGGTGCAGACCTCCGGCCTGACGGAACGCGACCGGACATGGCTGCGTCCGGTCCTGCACCACCAGGGTGCCGTCGTGGTGGAAGCCTGGCTGGAACGGGTGGCCGACTTCTCCTGCCAGTATGAACTGACACCCGGCAGCCTGCCCCGGCTGAAGGGGCAAGTCCATTTGCTCAATGATGCCGGGGGACGGTTTTTGGCCTGTGAGTCGGCACCGGCCTTCACCCGCCTTCTTCCCGCCGGGGCCGCCCGCGCCCTGCAGGAGGCCGGCGCAGAATCTTTGTATGAGGAAGCGCTGCCCTCCTTGTTGCGCAGTCTTCCCGGCATGGACCGGCTCTACGGCAATCTTGGCGTGGACGCCTTTTTATACCGCGATCCCGTTGGCCGGATCCGGCTGCGGCCTCTGGTGGAAATCAATCCGCGCACCACCATGGGCCGAGTCACGCTGGATCTGCGGCGGCTCACCGACCCTGCCAAAACCCTCCGGTTCCGCATCCTGCACCGCCGGGCTTTGCTGGCGCAGGGGCATTCATCCCTCAAGGCCTATGCGCAACACCTGCAAGCCACGGATCCCCCGGTGATGGCGGAAACCGCATCCGGCCCGCGCATGGTGAGGGGCACCCTGGTGCTCAATGATGCCGCGGTGGCGGAGGCTTTTGTGGCGTTGTTGCAGGTGGATCCACCACCCTTCGGTTGAGGTTTGACCTCAATCATCGCCTGACAAACAGTCCGCACCATTCCCGGCCCTCCCGGCCTTGATAGGCGACCTCCGGACGCCAGCCTTTTGCCAAATCAAAGCGCGTTTCCATCAGGGTCCGCAGTTCGTCCAGTCCGGTGCCGAAAGGGGGCCCCTGGGTCTGGTCCTCATCCTCATCCCATGGGTTCAGGTAAAAGACTCCTAACAGGTGTCCGCCGGGACGCAGGGCGGCGGCCACCGCCTCCACATAGTCGGCGCGCCGCCCCGGGGGGATGGCGCAAAAACAAGTGTGCTCCCACACCAGATCAAAGCTTCCGGCGAGGGGGGGCTGGTGGCAATCCACAAACAGGTCCCCCCGTTCCACGATGGCCCGTGGGATACCGGCGAGGAAACGGCGGGCCCGCTCCACCGCCAGCGGGGCCACGTCCAGACCGGCCACTTCCGTGGCTCCGGCCAGGGCCAGCACTTTGACGTCCTGCCCGGTGCCGCAGCCCGGCACCAGCACCCGGCCCGCCACTGGATTGGATTTCAGATAGTCCACCAGAGCCGGAGCAGGTGCGCCCCGGTCCCATGGGGTCTGGCCGGATTCATATTGATGTTGCCAGTCGGTCATGGTTTTCAAAAAAGACCGGAAGCAGCAGGCCGTCGAGGGATAAAAGGGCGTTGCACCGGATCCGGGAGTCCGCACTGTGGGACTTTGCCCACCCCCTTTTCCGGCCCATGATTCAGGATAAAAGCACGCGGTTCACCCTTGTTGCCACCGGCATTCTGCTGCTGGCCTTGCTGTTGATTGGCTGGTTGCTCAGCCGGACCGCCAGTGCGCGGCGCAGCGCGGCCGCGGCGGCACAGCCAACCGCAGGAGTGGAAGCCGCAGGGCCCTCCGTGACGGTGCCGCCCCTGACCGGAGCGGCGGTGCCGGCCCCCTCCTTGCCCCTCAATGCGGACGGGCAGCCCATGGCCGAGTATCAAGTCATTACCGAAATCAGCCTCCTTGATGATCCGGCTAACGAGGGAGACACTTTCCTGCTCAAGACCCCCGAGGGCCAGCACCGGTTTTGTCTGTATTTTGTGGACACGGTGGAAACCGACGGCGGCCAGCCGGAAGCGGCGCGGGACATGGCGGGATATTTTGGGTTCGACAGTGAGGAACCGCTCCGCGCCCTCGGTCTGGAGGCCCGCGAGTTCAGCCTTGGCCTGCTCCGTGCCAATGAATTCCGCGTGGTGACGCGATGGGAAAAAAATCCGGCTGATGATGCCTTTTATGCCTTCATTTATTTGAAGGATCCCGAACAGGGCCTCATCAATCTGGCGCAATGGCTCGTCCGTTATGGCCTGGCGCGGATTGTGGAATGCGACCGCGCCCAGCCGGACGGCCTGAGCGCCCCCCAGTTTCGTGACCTGTTGATGGAAGAAGAGGCCCGCAGCAAAGCGGAAGCCCACGGCGCGTGGAACCGGAAGGGTAATTGATAGAGCCGGTTCTCCCGGATAGCGCGGTTCGGCGGACGATTAATAGCATCGACCATGGGAAAGAGGCCAAGGGCAGAAGCCCATGGCGGCCGGGTATGGTCCTTCCGGCCTCACACCGCGCGGCGTCCTTTGATTCTCCGCGACGTTTTGCCGGAGGCCGCCGCCGCTGGAGCCGTGGCGGGAGGTGCCGTTTCGCCAGCCGCTGCTGCGGTCTCCACCACGCTGGCCGGGAAGGGGATCAAGCGGTGCCCCTCCTCACTGGCTTGTCCCTCTGGAGTCCCCGGCGGGATGAGATCGGCATGAGATTTGGCCGCCATGCCTGCGGCGGTGGACTCCCGGGGCAGAAGGGATTCCAGTTCCTGAATGCGCAGTTCGGCCGTCGCCAGTTTGACCCGCCAGATGTCTTCGAGGGCTTCGTAGTTCCGCTTGGTGGCGCGCAGGTTTTGGTTCAGCCGGAGGGACTCGGCTTCAAATTTCTCATTGGCATCCTTGTATTGCCCCAGCAAATCCTCCAGCCCCTGGATTTCTCCGGTGAGGGCCTCGCGGCGTTGTTCCAGTTCCGGGATGGTGGCCCGGGCCACGTCATGAATGTCATGGAGTTTGTGGTAGTCGGTTTCCACAGCCTGATACTCCCGCTTCCAGGTGTGCCATTTGATCCACCCGGTCCAGAGTCCGGCTCCATAGGCCAGGAGCAGCAGAGGAATCAGGGTGCTGGCGGCACGGGTGATAGAATACCAAAAAGGTTCCATGTTAGAATGAGGACGTGGGTGAGGTGGGAGGAACGGGCAGGGTGGAGACCTGCTCAACGAGGGGCTGCAGCCATGTTGACGGGGTCCAGCCCTTGAGGGAAGCAGGCAGCAGAACCGGTCTGTCCAACGAACCCTGGCGGATTTCCAGATCGCCTTTGGCAAACTTCAAATCGGGGCGCAGACGATGCAGCACGGTGAGCACGGTGTTCAGGATCGGCGTGCTGGGAACCAGTCCATCAAGGCGGTATTCGTGGCGTTCCAGCCTCAACCGCAAAGCGGGATACACCATCCACTTGTCCCAGGTGTCTTTTAGCCAGCCCGGCGGAACCCATTCCGCTCCGTCCGGGCCAGCGAAATCCACCGGCGGCAGGCTGCTGTCGAGGACGGCGGCCTCTTCATGCAGCACCAAATCCGGCCGGGCGGCCCGCAGTGCCTCCACCACTTGGTCCCGCACCTTTTGCAGCGGAAATTGGCCCAGAAGGCGGGGAGTGCGCCCTTCAAAATCAATCGAAACCACCGGCCAGGCAAAATTAACCGCCGGCCAGGTTTTGGCAAGGAAAGCATGGTCCCCGGCATCCTGGACCCGTTGGGGCAGACTCACGGGCAGCACCGCCGGATGCACCGTCACTGCAGAGGCATCCACCACCACTGCGGGCTCTGCATGGACGATCAGCCGGACCGCCTCGGCCACGGTTTCACGAAGGGAAACCTCGCCGCTCAGCAGGATCCGGTTGCCATCGCGTTTGGCTTCGAGGTGGGGCATCACCCGCAGTTGGGCAATTCCTTCAGGATCGCACTGGATCCCTTCCAGTTGGTCGATGGCCTGATGAATGCTGTTCCGCACGGCAAGGCTGGGCACCACGCCGGTCACCGACGCATGCAGCCAATGCAACGATGCGGCCGGTGCCGGATGGCCGGCTTTTACGGATTCCGAATACTGCCATGGCTTCAAAATGGCCCGGCACTTCGCCAGACCCGAATCAGCCAAGCCATGGCTTTGGCGGGCACTCAACCTCCACACGCCCAAAGGCAGCAGCAGCAGCGCCAAGGTCACGGGCATCCAGACATGGCTGCGCGCACGGGGCGGGAATCCGGAAGGGGAAAGCGGTGAGGAGTCCAAAAGCGGGCAGAGAAATGCTGCCTGTCCTTATCCGTTAGTGGAAAGGATGCAAGACGAAGCCCGCGCAAAATTGCTTATGATCTTTGTGATCACATTGGAAATTAATGCTGCTCCGGAAATTAACCAGTCCCGGCAAAGGCCATGATCAATCCTCTCTTGAAAGCCCATGGCCGCCCGGGTTTAGATATCGTTTGCCATGATGAGGATTTCCCTGGTTTCTTTTGCCTTGTGGTGCGCTGGCCAGAGCATTCTCATGGCGCAGAGCGTGGCGGATTGGCTGCCGATGATCAACTTCCGTCCGGCCCTGCCGCACCAGACCGCGCTGATGACCCGGCCGGCTGCTGCTCCGGCCGGACTTTGGCACTTCCAAAAGCTGGAAGCTGGCAATGGTCCGCTGGGCCTCGACGCCTATGGTCTCACGGTGATCAAGCCCCCCAAGGCCGCCGGACGTGAACTGAAACCGGACGAAGTCCTGCACTGGATCCGCACGCAATTTACCGATTTTCTAGATCCCGCCCTGGCCAGCAGCCGGGTAGAAGGCTTTGAAGACCAGTGGAAATGGCAGTCCTCCTCGGCTGGGGCCGGGGCGGTGATCCACGTCACCCTAGCCAAAGCCACCCCGCCTGGCACGGCCTGCCTTGCTCTTACCGAGCAAACGCCGGCTTCCTGGGTCCTCTCCACTGTCCATGCCGCCGACACCGCCCGCCGGAATTGGCCCGTCAGTGGCAACCGCTGGTTCGGTTGGACTGCCCTTGGCAGCCCGGCGGACCCGGATCCGGAGACGTCCCTCACAGGCCGGAAAGGCAAACCCGCCCCGCGTGCGGCCGCCCGGCCCGCCGGCCACCAGCCCTATCAAATTATCACGCGCGGAGCGTGGCGCCTCCCGGCTGGCACCCCTCCTGACCAATGGGACACCATCGCCGCCCACGAGGAGGCTTTCTGGAAGGGATTTGTCCAACGCGTCCAAACTTTCATTATCGACCAAGGCGGGGAATGTGGCCCTGCTCTCCCGCCCGATGGCACGATGCGTCAGGATTGGGAACCGATCCGCCAAGCCAATTTTGTTCCGGCGGTACATTGGGTCGATCCCGAAGGAACATGGACCAGCACGGATGCCAAAAACCGGTTTCGTCTGGTGATCCACCCCGGGTTCCAGCAGTGCGAGTTTATCGAGCGCAGTGCTTCCGGACTGGAACTGCGCCGCACCGTCCCCATCCAATCGGCCGGCGATGGGGAAGGCTGGAAAGTCGAGCGCTCCAGCGTCGATCCGGAAACCCTCGGATTCCTCGGGTTTGATGCCAAAACGACCGCCCAAATCATTGCCGCTGCCCCTCCGCCATCCTACCTGATCTTCAGCCGCAAAGGCCCGCTCCTGAAGGCCAAATGGTGTGGCTTTATTCTTGAGCGCGATGGCAAGGGCGGAGTGGCCGCCATCAAGGCTCCCGGGGCAACCCGGCACAAGGAGTATGATTTCACCCTGACGCCGGCACCCCAGTAATCCGGCCCGCCATCCGGGCCGGGGTTCTGCTAGTCACTTCAGGCGCAGATGCCCCGGCTTCGCCTTGAGATGAGCAGGGAAGGCATGGCGGGATTTAAATGGTGGACAAACTGACCAGGAAACGGTTTCTTCACAAAAATAATTCCGGGTTTGATAAATGGTTTACGAAGTCCCTCCCCCCCATAGCTATTGGAAATGTCAGCGCTGTACGGCGTGCTGCCGCTGGCCTGGGGACGTCAAAGTGGACCCTGAGGAAGTCGCCGCCATCGCCGGTTTCTTGGGTTTGGAGGAATCGGAAGTGATCGCCCGCTTCACCCGTCTCCGCACCAACCGGCAAGGCTTGTCCCTCACCGAACAAGAGGATCATTCGTGTATCTTCCTCAATGGCAACCACTGCCTCATCCATCCGGTCAAACCGCAGCAATGCCGCGATTTTCCCAATAAGTGGAATTTTCCAGGCTGGCGACAGGTTTGTCATGCCATCCCCGTTGCCTTGGCAATCGGTGCAAGCTGACATCCAATTAAACTTTAATGCTTGCTCCTAATCTCAAAACGGTTAAATTCCTGATAATTCATTGACTTAGTACAACGTTACTTTTGTCAGACTCTCTTCCTCAAACCCCTGAACCAAGGAGGCGTTCCATGAACAACAAAACCATCCGCCGCGTCACGACCCTTTCTGCTCTTGTTCTCGGCTTCCCCTTGGCGGCCTTTGGCATTTTTAACGTTATGGGAACCAACGCCGCCCGTCCGGTTCTCCAAAACGGACTGGAAATCACCCGTTCGCCGGAATTCAAACGCGCTGAAATCCGCGTTCCGCTCGGCCCAGGAGCGGATATTGCCAAGGCCATCGCGGCCCTTCCTCCCGATGGCGGGCGCATTCTCCTCGATTCCGGCACCTACGTCCTACGCGAGCCCTTGGTCCTGGACCGCAACGATGTGGAATTGTCAGGTGACCAGGAATCCACGATCCTGATGCTGGCAGATCATGCCGATTGTCCACTGGTGGTGATTGGCCCGATGGAAACGCCGCCCACCCGCAAGGTTACGGGTGTCTCCCTGCGCAAGCTGATTCTGGATGGAAACCGCTACAACCAGTTGAATGAATGCAACGGCGGGCCGTGCGACAATGGTGGGCTGTCGTTTATCCGGAACAATGCCCTGACCATCCGCAGTGCGGAGGATATCCGGGTGGAACGGGTCACCGCGCGGGGTGCCCGCAGCGGAGGTTTGGTGCTGGAAAAACACAGCCGCCGAATCCATGTCAGCGATTTCACCTCGTATCACAACCACTTCGACGGCTTCGCGGCCTACGAAACGGAAGAAAGCTTTTTCACCCGGCTCTACCTCCACAGTAACGATGCCGCCGGCATCAGCATCGACCTGCGCTTTGACCGCAACATCATCTCACACGCCCGGCTGGAGAACAATGGCAGCCAAGGCATCTTCATGCGGGACAGCAATTTTAATAACTTCAACCATCTCTCAGTCACGGGGAATGGTGCTCAGGGTATCTTCATTGCACAAGCCGATGACCAGCACAATACCCCCTGCACCGGCAATATTTTCAGTGACCTGACCGTCACCGGCAGCGGCGGGGCCGGACTGCGCATCAACGACATCAGTTGCATCGCCAACGTCGTGGCCAACGCCACCTTTACGGGCAACGGAGAGGGCGGGGTCAGTGAGGCTTCAGAAAAGCTGATCGCCCAGCAAAACATCAATCTGAACTGATGGAAAATCAGCCCGGCGGGCCCGGGGCTGGAGATGGCTGGAGAGTCTGGCCGATCCGGATGCCCCATCAGGCTGGAGGGAGTGGCCGCACCGGGGTCCCGTTTGCTTTAGTGCAGCCTTCCGCGATGGCTGATGAATGGCCATGGCGGTTTCCACACTACTTTTTACGGGATTCGAACCTTTCGGAGGGGATGTCTTCAATCCTTCCGCCGCGCTCGTCCGCCGGTTCCATGGCACTCCCCTGACGCACGGAGTCCGGATCCACGGCCTGCTGCTGCCCGTGAGCGGGCCTGCCGCATGGCAAAAATTGAGCCGCTCCATCCGCCGCCTACATCCGCACTGGATCGTCGCCAGCGGAGTCTCCGGGCGGAACGAACTCTCGCTCGAGACCATGGCATGGAATGAGGATGATTTCCGGATTCCGGACAATGCCGGCCTCCAACCAATGAAGTCCCCCATCCTGCGGCGCAGTCCCGGATCCGTCCGGAGCCCTTTGGCCACCCAATTGAATCCGGAAACCTTCGCCGGATCATCGTTGCCGGTCCGGCACAGCACCGACCCCGGACGATTCGTCTGCAATCATCTTTATTATCGCCTGCTCCACCTGACACGCCGGCCTTCCCATCCGGCCCACCAGCGGGCGGTGTTTGTTCACCTGCCTGCCTCTCCGGAAATGCAGCAGGGTTCCGGGGATGCACGCTTTTTCTTCCCCCTCCATGATCTCGCTCCCCTCGTTTTGCGGGTCCTGAACTCAGTGGTGGAGCGCGGATTGGGTTCCCATCCGGCAGCTCTTGAAAACCCGGTGACTTGAGGGCGGCAGGACAATCCTCTCCGAAGCCATGACCGCCGGGCGGATTTCCCATCCGCATTCCTCCCCACAAAAAACCCCGTCCGTCGCAGCGGACGGGGTTTGTCAGGAAAAGCACTTTCCCTCAGAATTATTTCCTGCTCTTTTTGCTCTTCTTTTCGGCCTTTTTCCTGTCCTTGGATTTGCCTTTGGGCTTTCCCCCGCCGGCGAGATCGCGGCGGGCGGTGGCTTTGAGTCGCAGGGCGTTGAGGGCGATGAAGCCGGTGGCGTCGTTTTGGTTGTAACTTTGGGTAGGGTCAGCCTCCATGGTGGCGATGGCTTCATCATACAGGCTGAGCGGACTGCGCCGGCCTGCGGCCATGACATTGCCTTTATAAAGCTTGAGGCGCACCTCGCCGCTGACATTTTTCTGGGACTCGGTCACCATGGCCTGAAGGGCTTCCCGTTCCGGGGCAAACCAGAATCCGTTATACACGAGCTGGGCATATTTGGGAATCAGGCTGTCCCGCAGGTGCATCACCTCGCGGTCCATGGTGATGGATTCCATCTGGCGGTGGGCGGCGTAAAGGATCGAGCCGCCCGGGGTTTCATAAATCCCGCGGCTCTTCATGCCGACAAAGCGGTTTTCCACCATGTCCACCCGGCCGCAGCCGTTCCTTCCCCCGAGTGCATTGAGGGCCTTCATCACACCATAGGGCGTCAGCAGGATAAAACCATCGCGGCTGCCGGTGGATTTCACTTTCAGTTTGCCCAGCAGCTTGTCGAGTCCATCCGCCTTGAGGCCAATACAGTTGCCCTGTTCGAAGAGCAATTCCACATACTCGGGTTTGTCAGGCGCATCCTCCGGAGCCACGCTCAGGACATACATGCCGCGCACTTCCGGCGTGGTGCCATCAAACCAGGTGTCCTCCAGCATCCCTGCTTCGAAGGAAATATGCAGGAGATTGCGGTCCATGCTGTATGGCTTTTTGGCCGAGGCCTGAACGGGAATTTTGTGTTTCTCCGCAAAAGCAATCATCTCGGCCCGGCCGGGGAACTCGGCGCGGAAGTCATCCATCCGCCATGGGGCCAGCACCTTGACATGGGGTGCCAGCGTGGCTGCGCTCAGTTCGAACCTAACCTGGTCATTGCCCTTGCCGGTCGCCCCATGCGCCACCGCATCGGCCTTTTCCCTGGCCACGATGTCCAGCATTCCTTTGGCAATACAGGGCCGCGCAATGCTGGTGCCCAGAAAATACTGGCCTTCATAAATTGCCCCCGCCTGGAACATGGGGAAGATGTAATCGCGGGCAAATTCCTCGCGCAGGTCACCAATATAACATTTGGAGGCCCCGGTGGTGGTGGCCTTTTTTTCCAGCCCGTCCAGCTCCTCCTCCTGGCCTACATCCGCACAGTAGGCGATGATCTCACACTGATACTTCTGCTTCAGCCAGGACAACAGCACCGAAGTGTCCAACCCGCCGGAATACGCGACAACAATTTTTTTCATAGGAACCCGCAGCAAAGCACATGCCCCCTAAAAGACAAATGCCGATGCATTGCGCCCGGGGCTGCCTGCCGCCGCAGAAGTCCTCCCCCCGCTTTTCCCGGCTCACGTCAAAAAATCAACGCCGGACCAGGAGCCAAGGTGCCACAGCGCGGAGAAGATTTGCCGGAGGGTATGAAAATCGGGGGAAGCCACCAAAATATTATTGAAATTATAGGGTGGTCTGCTAGCTTCTTGGGCTGCCCACCTTGATTCCTGAGACTTTGCGGCAAAGTAATCCATGGCGGAAGCGGAATGATTACGGGGAATCTCCTATCAAAATCCCAGACTGCCCCATGCCGACATGGAATCACTGATCGATCAATCCAGCAACCCTGCCGACCCGGCTCCCGATCCGGTTGGAAAACCGCTTCCGGTCAACCATGTCTTCGTGGATTATGAGAATGTCCGTTCCATCGGACCTGCGGTTCCGAGGGGGAAACCGGCGACCGTCACCATTCTGATAGGTGCCAAACAGCGGATGGATTTCCAATTGGTGGAGCAGTTGCTTCCGCATGCGGGATCGGTGGAGTTGGTTCGGCTGGAGTCCTCCGGCAGGAATGCGTTGGATTTCGCGCTGGCCTATTATGTGGGACGGAAAGCGGTCATGGACCCGACGGCTTTTTTTCACATCGTGTCCGGCGACAAGGGTTTCGATCCCCTGGTCGGACATCTTTGCAGCCGGAACATCAAGGCGCACCGTCATGATGGATTTGATACCCTGACTTTTTCGGGGCCGCCCGAGCCTTCCGGCGCACCGCTTAAGGATTCCGGAACCCAGCAGGAAGATTCATTGGAGCGCGCGTTGTCCGTGTTGAGGAAAAATCCCAAAAACCGGCCCTCAAGTAAGAAGACCTTGATCAGTTTTCTGAGGAACCTTGGAGGCAAAAACTCAACGGAGTCCGGGGCCCAGGCTCTCGCCGCAGTCCTCCAGCAGAAGGGTCACGTAAAAGAGGATGCAAAAGGTGGCGTCGCATATCACCTTTAACCGGAACGGCAGAAAGGTCGCCGCAGGGCGGAAAACCCTCAAGGCTGGGCCCCCGGTGCAGACTCCCGCTCCCGCCGCCACTGGGTCGAGGCCGCATGCCGGTGATCCACGCAGAGTTTTTTGAAAATGCGGTCGAGGTGGTTTTTTACCGTATGGGGACTGATGCCGAGGATGATGCCGATTTCGTCATTGGATTTTCCCTCGCTCAGCCAATCCATCACTTCACGCTCGCGGCGCGACAGCAGTTGGGACGGACTGGGGGCGTCCTCGTCTTCCACCAGGAGGACCGCCGCACCGATCCGGCGGGAGCGGACGAGTCGCACCCTCACCGAACGGTCTGCCTGCTGGAGCAGGACCTCCGGATGGGGGCGCCGCGGCGATGGTTTGCTTTTGTCTTCGAACAGGGCCGCCAAAGCGGGGGGCAAGGCATTGCCGGCCAGAGCGTCGCGGCCAAAAAATGGCCGCAACCGCTGCCGGGCCGTGGTAGAACACCAGGCCACGACGCCTTGAGGATCGGTAAAAATCAGGCTGTGGCGCATTTCCCGCTCCATGCTCCCGACCAGTTGACGGGTTGCGGGGGTAGGGTGCTCCCTGATCTGAGCGGCGAGGTCCTCGAGAGAAAAATCAACTCCCGCCGCCCCCAGGCATTGCCCTTGGACCAAAATGGGTGACGCCAGGGACACGATCAGGACCGACTGCCCTCCCATCGGATATTCATAAGGACCTACCATCACGCTGCGCCGCATCCGGGTGGGCAGCATGTAATACGCCCCCCGTTTGGGATCATTGCTGGCCACATTGGCTTCGACCTGAATTTCCCCAAAACGCCGGTGCCATACCGGCAGGAAACGGCCCGTGGCATCGTGTCCGGGGTGATGGACAAACTCGGCATCCCGTCCGTCGAGGGCATCGGGTTCCCACACTGCCCAGACCCCCAGATACCGGGGATTGGCTTCCAGCGCCTGCCGCAGAATGGCGCTGTGCAATTCCCGGTCCACTACCGACAAGGCTTTCAACCCGGCAAACAAGCCCGCCAACTGGTCCGGTGCGCTGTGTGTGAGGATCATGAGTAGGAATTTGAACAGAAGGGCGCGAAGGTCACGGTGAAATGCAGGATAGTGGCTGGAAGAGTGTCGACACCAGATATTCCAATTCGCTTGCCGGCCTTCGTGCCCTTCTGTTCAAGTCCCTCCGGTAAAAAATCCCGGAAAATCCTTCGTTTTTCCGAAGCATCCGCCCCTTGCCTTTTGGGAAAGCCCCCTTAAAGTCCGCCCCTTGTCGAAATTTCCGATCCCGCCGGCGCTTCCGGGGTGGCCTGTTTGCCACCCCTTTTCTTTCCCCTGAAAGAGGCAGCGACTGCTAAATTGGTCAACGTCACAACCCAACCACTAACCCGTATTATATGAATCAAGAACTTCTGACTATGATGGAGAATTCCTTCAAGGAACTCCGCGAACACTCCATCGTCAAAGGCATCATCCTCGACATCAAGCCCCAGGTCGTCCTCGTCGACATCGGCTACAAGTCCGAAGGTGCCATCCCTGTCAGCGAATTTGAGGACGAAGACATCCAGGTCGGCGACGAAATCGAAGTCCTCCTCCAGCGCCTCGAAAACGATGAAGGCATGGTGGTCCTCTCCAAGGAGAAGGCCGCCCACAAACAGAACTGGGACAAAATTGTCAAAGTCTTCCATGACGGCGGTCTTGTTAAGGGCAAGGTCAAGGGAGTGGTCAAAGGCGGCCTGACCGTCAACGTCGGCGTCGAAGCCTTCCTCCCCGGCAGCCAGATCGACATCATCCCGCCGAAGGATCTCAACGAATACGTCGGCAATGTCTACGAATTCAAGATCGTCAAGGTCAACGACGAGCGCAAGAACGTCGTTCTCAGCCGCCGCGAAGTCATCGAAGCCGAGCGCGCCGAACAGCGTCAGCGTTTCCTCGAAACCGTCAAGATCGGCGACCGCGTCGAAGGGGCCGTCAAGAACATCACCGACTTTGGAGTCTTTGTGGACCTCAATGGCATGGATGGTCTGCTCCACATCACCGACATGAGCTGGGGCCGCGTGAACCATCCGACCGAAGTGGTCGCCATCGGCCAGAAGGTCAATGTCATCATCCTCGATGTGAACCGCGAGAAGGAGCGCGTCTCCCTCGGCATGAAGCAGCTTCTCAGCAACCCATGGGAAGCCATCGAAGCCCGTTTCCCGATTGGCCAGCGCGTCAAGGGCAAGGTCTCCAAACTGGTCGCCTACGGTGCCTTTGTGGAACTCGCCGAAGGGGTCGAAGGCCTTGTGCACGTCTCCGAACTCTCCTGGGTCAAACGCATCGCCCGCCCGTCCGACGTCCTCGTCATCGGTCAGGAACTGGATGCAGTGGTGCTCGGCATTAACAAGGAAGAGCAGAAGATCTCCCTCGGCGTCCGTCAGCTCGACGGCAACCCATGGGACGAGATCGATGCCCGTTTCCCTATCGGCATGAAGATCAAGGGCAAGGTCCGCAACCTCACCGCCTACGGTGCGTTTGTGGAAATGGAGGAAGGCATCGACGGCATGGTGCACGTCTCCGACCTCTCATGGACCCGCAAGGTCAACCACCCGAGCGAAATGCTGAAGAAGGGCGACGAAGTCGAAGCCACCGTGCTCGAAATCGACAAGGCCAACCAGCGCATCAGCCTTGGCATGAAGCAGCTCGAAAACGACCCATGGTCCGGCATCGACGAGAAGTTCCACGTCGGCGACCTCGTCAAGGGAACCGTGGCCAAGATCGCCAGCTTCGGCGCCTTCATCCAGCTCCAGGACGACATCGACGGTCTGGTCCACATCAGCCAGATCTCCGAAGACCACGTCAACCGCGTCAAGGACGTGCTCAAAGTCGGTCAGGAAGTCGAAGCCCGCGTCATCAAGGTGGACAAGGTCGAGCGCCGCATCGGCCTCTCCGTCAAGGCCGCCAACTACAGCGAAGAGGACCTCCGCAAGGAAACCGCCGCCTTCGAAGCGCTCCGTCCGTCCACCGACATGGTGGGTCTCGAAGAAGCCTTCAAGTTCGCCGCCGAAGAATGGCGCCCCGGCCAGAAGTAAGCTTCTGCTTCCGGATCAGGACGCCCCACGCTTCCTGGCAACCATCGCAAACACCCCGCAGACTTTCGTCTGCGGGGTGTTTTGTTATGGAGTGCGCGCGGCCCTCCGCCGCTTTCGTATGATGCCGGAGGCATGGGGCGCGGAGCCTTCAGAAGCCCCCTCCCCCGTGAACCGGGCGTTCGTGCGTCGATCCCGTTAGCCCGAAGCAAAAGCGGCGGAGGGCCACCGCACTCCACATAACCGATCCCGCCGAACGAAGCTGCGCGGCATTCCCAAATCGTTCCGCGCCCAAAAATTCTGCTAGCCAGCCGTCACTGGCACGGTTCAATGCGGCTAGGGCCGCAATCCGTTCAGCCGGGGTGGGGCCGGTGCGGAGGGAGTTCCGCTGGCGGTCCAGACGGACGGAGGCGAGAGGGCTCTTCACTTGGGCGCGCTCGTCCGCGGACAAGCCGGCTACACGCTGCATCGCGTCCAAAATGAGATCGTCTTGGGCGGCTCAGTTTTTTATTAAGGATTGGAGATGAGCAACTAGTCCCGGCAGCTCTCGTATCCATCAGGATTTATCCATGAGGAAAAGTTCAATCCGCCGTGGAAGCCGGCAGAACGCGGAGCCGCGTCGCCTGCTCGAAAGCGTAGGCGCAGGCGAGCAGCCTGGCGTCCTGGCCGGGTTTTCCGATGAAAGTGATGCCGTTCGGAGTGCCGTTGGTGTCCAGGCCCAGCGGCACGGTGATGGCGGGATAACCGGCCGTGGCATAAAGATCCGAATGGGCGTTGGCGAGACTGACCAGCACTTCCACCTGGGACTGATGGAAGGCCTGATCCAGCAGCGCGGCCATTTTCCGGCGCAACTCCAGAGCCTGCTTTTCGTATGCCTTGGCCAGAGGTTCCTTGGCTGCGTTCAGTTCGGTTAGAATTCCGGGCATGCTCCGGGCGGCGAGGTCGATCAGGTGTTGGCCGCGGGGGATGCGCGTTTCCGGCTGGGCGGAGTTGTAGGCTTTCAAGTCCGCGATGGTTTTGACGGGGATTCCGGCGGCGGTCATATAGCCAAGCGTGTCCAGTTCCAGTCCCATGAAGATGATCGGCAGGATGTCCGGTTTATCCGGAAAAGTGTCAGGAATATCGCGGACCGCCGCTTTGCTTTTGCCCAGGCCTTCATCAATGCGCCGCAGCCATTCGGTATTTTTGCCGGCCGGGGATTTGCCGGCCAGGCTGGCCCGCAGCACGCCGACGGCGACCCCTTCGAGAGCATCCGGTTTCAAGGCTGCGGTGTAGTCGGTGTCCAATTCATCCATGGCCCCCAGCAGAAGCGCGGCATCAGCCACATGGCGGGCGATGGGGCCGGCAGAATCCTGAAAGCGGATCAGGGGCACGATGCCCTCCCCGCTGACCACCCCAAGGCCGGGTTTCATGGCCACCACGCCATTGGCGGCTCCGGGGGCGATGAGCGATCCTGACGTTTCGGATCCCACGCTCAGAAGGGTCAGGCCGGCGCTGGTGGAAATGCCGGAGCCGCTGCTGGAGCCGGAGACGGGCAGGCCTTTCCGGTAGGCGTTCACTCCCATGCCGCTGATGGCATTGAAGCCGGGGGGATCGGTGGTCAGCGAACCGGCGAGTTCGGACAGGCTGGCTTTGCCGAGGATCACGGTGCCGGCTTCCCGGAGGCGGCGGGTCACCGTGGCATCTTTGGCCGGAGAATGTGTCAGGAGAATCTCCGCACCGGCCGTGGTGTGGAGTGGCGCCACGGTGCCGATGTTGTCCTTCAGATTGAGCGGAATGCCCTCGAGGGGGCCACGGGATCTGCCTGCCGCCCGGCGGCGGTCGGATTCCCGGGCCTCCTCCAGGCAGAGGGGATTCAATTCAAGGTAGCAGCGCAGGTCGTCATCGTAGCGCCGGATGCGCTTCAGAAAATAGACGGTAAGTTCCTCCGAGGTGTATATACCGGACGTCAGGGCGGCCTGCACTTCCTGAAGCGTGGCATTTTTCACGAGGTTGTGCAATTCAGCCGCGCGCTCTCCGCCAAGGCCTTCCATGGATGGAGAGAAGGGGGCAAAATCCAGGGATTTCAGGCGCGGAATTGCCGGGGGAACCGGCTGGGGGTTTGCCTCCTGCGCAGCGGCAGGTGGCGGGAAGAGGCAGACGGCTGACGCCGCAAAAGCCATGAGAATGGAGGGGAAAGGAGACATGACGGGAAGATGCGGAAAAAAGCTAGTCCGCAGGTATATCACGGCTTGGGTTTGCTGCAAAGTTTACCAGGTGGGAAGTCGGGGGATTTTCCGCCGGCTGATCCCAGCCGGCAAAACAGGCCGCCCTTCCGCCCTTGGTCTTGCAGCTTCCGGATCCGCCGGATAGGAAGGAGCCATATGCGATCTCTTCACCAATGCCGCCTGTATGGGATTCTTGATACCGGTTACTGCGACCCGGCGGACATGGGTGTCATGCTGGAGCAGATGATCGCGGGTGGGGTCGACATCGTGCAATTGCGGGCCAAGGAACTCCTGCCCGACCGGATCGGGGAACTGGCGCGGGAACTCCACCCCCTATCAAAAGCCGCAGGCGTGCCCTTCATCATCAATGACCATCCGGCGCTGGCGGCCGGGACCGGGGTGGAAGGAGTGCACGTCGGCGTGGACGACATGACGGTGGCGGAGGCGAAACGTCTTGCGGGGCAGGGGTGCTGGGTGGGCAAAAGTTCGCACAGTCTGGTCCAGGCGCAGGAGGGCATGGAGCAGGGGGCCGATTACCTCGGATTTGGCCCCCTGTTTGCCACCCCTACCAAACCCGGTTACTTGCCCATCGGCACCCGCGGCATCCGGGCGGTTTATGCGCAGATCGGCGTCCCGGTTTTTTGCATCGGCGGCATCAAACTGGAGAACCTGCCGCAGGTGATCGCCTCAGGTGCCCAACGGGTGGTGGTGGTTAGTGGGATCCTGCTGGCGGCAGACCCGGCGGCCTATGCCCGCAGCTGTGCGGGGCAGCTGGCGGGCATTTCAGGTTGAAGCCCCGGGGCGGGCACGCTAAGGGCAGGCGTTCCGTTCTTCCTCCGGACTTTGATCCTCCTCTTTTTTCTTCACCATGTCTGTTCTTATTGCCGGTTCCGTCGCGCTTGATTCCATTCACACCTCCTCGGCGATTCATCATGAATTGTTGGGGGGCAGCGCTTCCTATGCCGCCCTTGCCGCAGGCCTGAATTGCCCGGTGCAGCTCTGTGCCATTGTGGGCTCCGACTTTCCGGCAGAACACCGGGCGCTGCTCGACGGCCATGGGATTGACCTCGACAACGTGGAAGTGGTGGAAGGCGGAAAAACCTTCCGTTGGACCGGGCGCTATCATGACGACATGAACCACCGGGAGACGCTGAATGTGTCGATTGACGTGCTGGAGCAGTTCAATCCCCGGCTCAATCCGGCAGCAGCGGCGGTGAAAGTGCTGCTGCTGGCCAACATGAGTCCGGATAACCAGTTCGATGTGCTGAAACAGTGCCTTGCCAATCCCTTTGTCATTGCCGACAGCATGGATCTCTGGATCAATATCGCCCGGCCCCGCCTGCTGGAGCTGATGCCAAGAGTGGACCTGTTTGTTATCAATGAGGACGAAGCCAAGCTGTTTGTGGATACTTCCAATCTGGTCAAAGCCGGCCGCAAACTACTGGAACTGGGACCGAAGTATGTGGTGGTGAAAAAGGGCGAACATGGAGCCCTCCTCTTTGGACCGGACCGGTTATTCATGACCTGTGCCTATCCGCTGCACCATGTGGAGGACCCCACCGGGGCCGGCGACACCTTTGCCGGCGGCATAGCCGGATATCTTGCTTCCCTTGGCAAATCCGCCTTCAGCTTCGGTGACCTTTCCTCGGCAGTGGTCTATGGCAGTGTGCTCGCTTCCTTCACCTGCGAGGAGTTCGGGGTGAAGCGCCTTGCCGCCCTGACCCATGCGGAGGCCACCACCCGCCTCGCGGAATTCCGCGCCTGCACCACCATCGCCTGACCCCGGACCGCGGAATTCCCGGTTTCCCGGCCGGGCATTCCGCCTTAAATGCGGTTCCGCCTTTCCCATGGCCCGTGCTTCCTCCCTGCCTGCTCCGCCGCCGTCGCCGTTCTGGCAACTGCCGGCATTCCGCTGGGGTGTCATGGCCATCGGTGGCCTCTTCCTCATGACAGGCATGATGTGGCTGGAAAAGCTGAACCGCTCCTATCAGTTGGAACGCCGGCTGGAGGAGGACTCCCGCCTTGGCCCCATGGCGGCAAAACTCAAGGATCAGATCGAACACGCCCGGCGCACCGGAGCCCTCAAGGATCCCGCGAAGGCGGCCGAGGGCCAAGTGCCCCAGGCCCTCTGGCTGGGCACCGTCGCCGCCCCGTCCAGCAGTGAACCGCAGGACGGCAGCATCGTAGTCCTCACCGGAGCCCATTTGATCGCGGGCACTGCCGGAGCCCACGACCGCGGGGGACAGGTCCGGATCGGACGCCGCAAGTTTGTCTTCCGGGGCAGCCGGCCCCGTGCGGGGGAAACCTGGCTGATCTCGGTCTGGCGAGACGGACCCGGCAATGCCATTCACTCCGCCGCCCGGTATGCGGAAGCGCCGGGGCGGTCCGGGTCCTGACAAAATTTTCCCCGGGCCCGGCCCGGCCTGCAGCAACCGCACGCTCCCGGTATCGCAGCGGGCACGGGATTCACATCGACCGTCGCATCGCGGTGGCAAGGCCATCAATCTTGAGACGGATGCTTTCCTCTTCCTTGATTTTGGCATCGATGCTGCGGCAGGCATGCATGATGGTGCCATGGTCGCGGCCACCGAAGGCGTCGCCAATTTCCTGATAGGACGATCCTGTCAGTTCGCGGGCAAGATACATGGCCACCTGCCTTGCAAAGGCGATATTGGCCGGGCGCTTGCGGCTGGTCATGTCGGCAAGGCGGATGTCGTAACTTTCCGCGATGGTCCGCTGGATCTTGTCGATGGTGATGGACTGCCGGGATTCCTCCTGGAGGAGGTCGCGCAGCAGATCCTCGGTCTGGGCCATGGAGATGGGACCGTGCAGGGAAATCCACGATGCCACGCGGAAAAGGGCACCGTGCAGCCGGCGCACGTTGCTGCGGATGCGCGAGGCCAGATAGTCGATTACATTGGGAGGCACATCCACCCGCAGGGAAGTGGCGCGGTTGCGCAGGATGGCGACGCGGGTTTCTTCATCCGGGGGCGTGATTTCAGCCATCATGCCCCATTCGAACCGGCTGGCGAGCCGGGACTCAAGGTTCCGCATTTCGGAAGGCGGGCAATCGCTGGATAGGACGACCTGTTTGTTGCCGTCGAAGAGGGCATTGAAAGTGTGGAAAAACTCTTCCTGGGAACGTTCCTTGCCGGCGAGGAACTGGACATCGTCGATCAGGAGAACGTCGGCCTGACGGAAGCGTTTCCGGAAGCGGGGCAGGGAGTGTTCCTGGAGGGCCGCGATGAACTGGTTGGTGAATTCCTCGCTGGTGATGTAAAGCACCCGGGCCTTGGGACGGGCGTGCCGGATGTGGGCTCCGATGGCATGCATCAGATGGGTTTTGCCAAGACCGGTCCCCCCGTAAAAGAAAAGGGGGTTGTAGGCGCGGGCCGGGCGCTGGGCCACCGCCATGGCAGCGGCATGGGCAAATTGGTTATTGGCTCCGACCACATAAGTCCCAAAGGTATGGCGGGGGCTGACCTGTTCCCCGGGTTCCTGACCGGCCTCTGCGCTGGAAGCACCAACCCCTTCTTCTGCTCCGTCCCCGTTAGATTCGCCCGCCTCTTCAGGCGCGGCCGCATCCAACTGCGGCTCCCGCCCGGCAGAAACAATCGGACTGGCGGCGGCAAGCGGCAATGATTCCTCCATTCCATTATTGATGGAAGGGCGCGGACGCTCCCCGTTTCTGGCCGGCCGCGAAGCCAGACGGCGCGCTTTGACGGACGCCGCCATGGCCATGGCAGGATGTCCGGTTTCGCCGGAAAGGAATTCCAGGGCCGGCATGATTCCCGTGATGGCGCGGAAGGATTCCTTGAGAGGATTGAGATAGTTCATTTCAATCCACAACTGGTGAATCGAATCAGGCACTACCAGCCGCACCCGCTCATCACTGGCTTCGGTCAGGCAAAGCGATGAAAACCAGCGGTCATAGGCATCCGGAGAAATCCGGGTCCGGAGATTATCCACCACGTGATTCCACAGGGTGGCCAGGGCATTCACATCGGACATCGGGGACAAGGCAGGCGATAGGGTGGCAGCAGTCGGGTCAGAATGGATCATCCGGGTTCAGAGGGAAAACCCTGGGATGGTGACAACAACGCGGCCGGGGGTCCGCTCGATGGGGGATGACAGGGCCGGGCTGGGTGCGGGAACCGGATCGGAGATTGACTTCAAATCAGGTCGCAGGGCACGGAAGCTGACGGCAGAGGAAAGAGACATCGGGGAAGTGGGACGGGGCGGGCCCCTGCCGTCCTAACGGAGAACAGGGCCCGGGTTCAGGGTAGCCAGACCCGCGCCCGGGACAAGGTTTTTTTAGAAAGAGAGCCGAACTTTTTAAAAAAATTCCAGTTGAATTCTTTTGGTTAGGCGCGGGGCCCGTGGAATCCCGTGCTGCCTGCCTCAGGCCATTCCGGACCGCCGGGTCACGACGGCCAGTGCCCCCGAAAACCAAACTGCCCGGCAGGGGAATCCCCTGCCGGGCAGCCAACCATGGCGGTGCCGCAAGCCATACGGCACCGTTTGTCATGACAAATGGCTATTCAGCGCAGGCCACAAGCTGCCAGGGGACGCTGATGAAACTTCCGGCCGTGAGGCGGTCAAACGGGCCCATCTGATTCAATTGGCGGAGAGCCCTTGGGGTGGTGCCGAATTCCCGGGCAATACTGTCCATGCTGTCCCGCTCGCTCACCCGGTAGGAAAGCCGGCTGAATTCCGCTCCTTCGGCCAAGGGGTCGCCAAAGGTATTGGTTTCCGGGGATTCCGGGGTTCCGGCTTCCTCCCCAGTGCCGAAACGGTAGGACGTCACCGGGGCCGGCGCGGCTTCATCAATCACTTCCGTGCCGGATTCCCGGGAGGCCATTTGGACGCCGGGAATGTTGAGACGTTGGTTGACTGCCAGCCGCTTCGGATCCACCGAGCGGTTGGCCTCGCTCAGGGCAGCAACCGTGACTCCGCGGTCCCGGGCAATCGAGGAGAGGGTTTCTCCATTTTTGACGACATGGTAATAAGTTCCCTGGGGGGCCGGGGGGTTCACCGGCGGCGCGGACCGCCGGGGCGGCTTGGCTTCCTCCTGTACCCGCCCTACGGGCGGGGTGAGATCCACCGTGTTTTCCTGATCCATCACGGCGGACCGGGACGGGGCAGGAACGGGTGCCGACGAGAGGGCGGGGAGAATCAGCTTCTGGTTTTCCATCAAATCAGTGCTGTCCAAGCCATTCATTTCCACCAGATCGGCAACGGAAACGCCGTGACGCCGGGCCAAGCCCACCAGAGTCTCGCCTTGGCGGACACGATGGGTGGTGATCCCCTTGGTGGATCGGCGTTGGGGGGCCGGAGCGGCCGTCAGCCGGTCCGCTTCCGCCACCGGACGGCGCCCGGCCTGGGCGGGAGGGGAAACCGGTTTTATGCCGGCAGGAGTTCCGCCGGGTCTGGCCGTTTTGGCCACCACGGCTTTTTTGGAAGCCGGTTTGACCGGGGCGGCGGCAACAGGAGTTTTGCCTTGGCCAGGCAGTCTGAGGACTTGGCCTTGCACAATCTTGCCAGGATTGATCCCCGGATTGGCCTTTTGGATGGCAGTCAGGGATACCTGATGTTTCCGCGCAATCGAAGTCAAAGTCTCACCACTGCGAACCGTATGACCGGAAGCATGGGCAGGAGCGGCGAGGACGGCCAGCAGCACGGGAAGCGCGAGGCCTGATGATCTCCAGAGTTGCGGATAGTTCATACAGATGTATATTTTAAAATACTTAGACGCAAATTTCAATAAGTTTGCTGAAGATTCTAAAAAATTCTTTTCTCCCTTGTCCGGTGGCTGTCGTTTCCCCCTTCGCACGACCCTTTTTTCTGCTGCGCGCTGGCGTGGCTCTGCTCAGTTTGGCGGGCTTTTGGTGGTGTATTGCCAAGGTAGAGTCCCCCTCATGGCATGGCGGAATCGCGCAATTGGCCCCAGGGTTACCGGGGGGTTTAGGTGAAAACTTTGGCCGGTTTCCGGGATCCATCACCCCGGTGGGCCACGAAACCGCTCCTCCTGCCGGTTCCCCCACGGAGCCGGAAAACAACCGGAACCGGGTAGTGGTCATCGATCCCGGTCACGGGGGAGCGGATGGGGGCACGGTGGGGAATAACCTACTGGAGAAGGACTGGACCCTGAAAATCGGCCTCGGTTTGGCGGAGGAATTGCGGAGGCGTGGTCATGAAGTTGTGCTCACCCGGGAAACCGACACCACGATGCCACTGGCAGAACGGCCGGCCTTTGTGAATGCGGCACCGCGGCTGGCCCTGATTTCAATTCATTTTAATGCCGGAGCTGCCGATGCCAGCGGGGTCGAGACTTGGTATTCATGGCCGAAAAAACCCGAAGTGATGGCCCGCCTGCACACGGCAGAGGGCTTGCCCGTGGAGGGCACTCTTGCCGATGACGGCCAGCAACTCGCCCTTGCCATCCAATCGGCTCTGACCACCCGCACCGGGGCCCGGGACCGCGGCATCAAAAACCGCGATGATCTGGCCATGACCAGCCGCACCCTGTGTCCTGCCGTTTTGATCGAATGCGGGTTCCTGTCCAATCCTGCGGAAAGCCGCCGGATTCAGGAAGTGGGCTACCGCCGGAAACTGGTGCTCGGCATTGCGGACGGATACGAGGCATGGTTGAAAAACCGGCGGAGCCTCATGGTCCTCTCGCCCAGCGGCCACCTGCCTGCAGGCGAAATCAGCCCGACCGCCGGGGATGCCGAGCATTGATCCTGCAAAGTGGCTGACGGGCGCCGGATTACGCCAATGGGCCTGATAATCAGGTATCTGCGAATCCGTGATTATCAGTTCCAGGCCTGCTATCCGTGGGCTCCCCTTTTTCCCATTCAAGTTGATTCCCCCCGGGCCGCCCGGGCCCCCTCAGGGCTGGGCAGATGGATGGGCCTGCAGGGCCGCCTGCATTTGCCGGGCGGCCTGGTAGGACCTCCATGCCCCGCTTAACAGAAACAGCCCCATCAGGGCGGTCAGGAAACTCGGATTCCAGTAGAGCAAAACGGCCATCAGAATGCCCCCGCCGACCAGGCCCGCCACGGAGGCGATCAGGAGGGCTTTGACATAACCCAGCTTAAACCAGAGCAGGGCCTGGAGAATTTGCCCGCCGTCCATGGGATAGACGGGCAGCATATTGAAGATGAGCAGAATGAGATTGATGATCTGAATGATCATCGCAAACCTGTGGGCATCCGGGCTGGCGTCCCCAGGCATGACATATCGGAAAAGGAGCCAAAAGACCGGCACCAGCACCACGTTGACCAGCGGGCCGGCGGCAATACTCCACAGATGGGCTCCCGGCCGCCTCGGGGCATTCACATAGGCAATCCCGCCAAACGGCCAGAGGAGAATGTTATCCGAGCGTCCGCCCACCTGCCGGGTGGCAAAAGCATGGCCGAATTCATGAAGCAGCACGATGCCAAACAGAGCCAGATATTCGGCTGCGGCCCATCCCGGGTGGTCGTAGGCGTCCTTGCGCTCGGCAATTTGCCACACCGCCACCAGCAGCCACGACCAGTGCAACGAAACCTTGATGCCTTTGAAGGTAAAGAGAGGGAGGGAACCTTGTTCCGGGTCGGGGACAACCATAATATCCGCAACCTGACTCTGATTGACCGGAGCGCAATCGACTACCCTGCCAGCACTGCGTAAGCCCTGCTCCGAAAGGCCGCCTGACGAATGACGCTGACTGGGCAGCAGAGCAGTTGGTGCGGCTGGCGGAAATCTCCAGGGATGCGGTGAACGAACCAGTGGATCCTGCCGCCAGCGAACAAATGCGCAGCACTCTCGCCAGTTTCACCGGCATTTGGGAGGACCGGGGCACCACCGACGGTCTGATGAACCTGTGTCATCCATCACGCCCAAGGGAAGGCCGCTGCGGAAATGACCACTTTCGGGTTTCCAAGCGGCGGAAAGCTTCCAGGGTGTCGCCCCCATGTCCCTGAAAATCCGTTTCAATTCCGCTTACCTTACCGGCACCGTGCTTGCGAAGGTGGGCAATCCGCAGCGCGATGAACCCCTCCAGACCTCCAAGGAAGTCTTCAAGGTGGCCGAGGCGGACGGGGAGACGCTGACGGGCCTGTTTTTGAAGCCATTCCGTAATTTGATTGCGCATCGGTTCAGCCACCATTCCTCCCTCGAGCAGCATGAGATGAATACTCTGGCCACCGGCATCTTTGCGGATCCCGGGGTGCTGCTGGAGCATGGCATCCGGATCGCCAAACGGCTTTACTCCAAGTCCAACCATCCCAACATCAAAGCAGGGGACCTCTGCATTGCCCATGTCCGGGACATCGAGGTGGACGGAGTGGCTACGGCCGGGCTCTGCATCCTGAAAGCGGAAAGCGTGGTGCCCTTCCTGAGCATCTCGGCGCGCAATGGGGACCTGCAGCTTTCCACCGAGGAAGGGATCAATCCTGACAAGATCGACAAGGGCTGCCTGATTCTGAATACCTTCGCCGACATGGGGTATTATGTGCTCACATTTGACCGCAGCGGGGCGGAATCGCGCTTCTGGATCCGGGATTTCCTCGGCGTGCATGCGGTGCCCGATGAGGCCTTCATGACCAATGCCTACACCAACCTCGCGGTGTCATTTCTGGAACAGGTGAAACCCGAGGATAGCACCCCGCCGGAAGCGCGGCAGGCGGCGGCCCGGGATGCCATCGCCTACTTCGAGGAGAAGGAGATGTTTGATCTGGCGGAGTTTGAATCGGAGGTGCTCAAGACCCCGGAAGCGGTGGCCCAGTTCACCAAACACCGCACCCGGGTGGAGGAAGAGCAGGGGGTGCCCCTTGAAAAGACGTTTGGTATTTCCAAAAAGGACGTGAACAAGGCGAAGAAAAAAATCGGCACGGTGCTGAAGTTCGACACCGGGGTGGAACTGCACCTGCGGCCCACTTTCAGCGACCGCCATGCCGGGGTGCTGGAGCGCGGATTTGACGAGGAAAAGCAAATGAAGTTTGTGAAGGTCTTCTATAACAAGGAGGAGTGAACCGGGGCAGGGGACGGGGGACAGGAGTGCTGACGGGCCACAGCCGGAGCGCAGCGGAGACAGCCGCAGGCAAATTTCACGGATAAGACGGATGATCACGGATATACAGAAAACAATGAGTGCCCTCAAAAGATTAGTCCTTATCCCTAATAAATCTGTGCCATCAGTCCTATCCTCGAAATCCGTGGCCCGTCTTTGTCCTAACCGGCGATGATGCGGGGGGCGGGGGGGAGGGCGTCGAGGAAGATCTTGCCGTAGCTTTTGGTCAGGACGCGGGGGTCGAGGATGACCGCGATGCCATGGTCCCTGCGGGTGCGGATGAGGCGGCCGATGCCCTGGCGCAGTTTGAGCACGGCTTCCGGCACGGAGTATTCCGAAAAGGGATTGCCTCCGCGGTCCTCGATGTGTTCGATGCGGGCGGCGGTGAGGGGATGGTCCGGCACGGCAAAGGGCAGGCGGGTAATGATGACATTGGAGAGGGCCTCGCCCGGCACGTCCACCCCGGTCCAGAAGCTCTCGGTGCCGAAGAGCACACTGCTGACATCTTCCTTGAAATCGTGGAGCAACTGGTGCCGCGGCCGGCCCTTGCCCTGGACGAGCAGTTCCCAGCCCTTCTGCTGGAACCAGCGCTCCATGCGTGAGGCGAGGTTTTCCATCAGCTTGTAGCTGGTGAAGAGCACAAAGGCCCGGCCCTGCGACATCTCCAGATAGTGCTTCACCCATTCCTCAAGGGCGGCGTCGTAGCCCGGGGCATTGGGATCCGGCATCTGGCGCACAAGGTGCAGTTTCATCTGCTCCTGCCAGTCAAAGGGGCTGCCAATCTGGACGGCCCTGACCTTTTCCGCGCCGCAGCGGCGGCGGAAGTAGCGGAGTTGGGGCTCGCCGGCTCCGAAGGTAGCGCTGGTTAGGATGCAGGTTTTGCTGCCGCTGAAAAAGATCTGGCGCAGCAGCCCGCTGACATCCACCGGAGCGGCATGCAGGCTGACATTCCGCTGGTCGATGCCGCTGCGCTCCACCCAGTAGACATGGCCGTCGCGGGCCATGGTGAGGAATTCCTCAAGGCCGGCGCGGGTCTCGGCAAGGCGGCGGCCCATCTCGGCGATTTCGGTCAGGGAGTTGTCAGGGGCTTCCTTGTCATCGGTCAGCCTGCGCACGCACTGCACCACTTCGAGGAGCGCGCCGCCGAGGGTGTTTTCCACGAGACCGGCGGTGCGCACGCGGTATTCCCGGCCGGCTGGGGAGAATTTGGCGGCATCCTTGACGGACTGGAAAAAGCCCTCCACCTGCTCCAGCACCCGGGCGGTGCTGACCACGCCCTCCGGGCTTTTGGCCACGGCAAACAAACCTTTCTGGGTGCGCGGATTGTAGAGCCGGTTCAGGTCAAAGCGCAGGCTGGACTGGGAAAGATTCAAACCCAGCTGGCGGGCGGCGGTATTCTCCAGGGTATGGGCTTCATCCATCACCACAAAGTCATTGGCGAAGAGAAAACCCTCGCCTTCCGCCCCCATTTCGTCCTGGGCTGAGAGCAGGGTAAAAAACAGGGTATGGTTGAGCACCAGGACCTGGGCCTCGGCGGCGGCCCGGCGTGCCTCCTGGTAATAACAACCGCTGTCCGGACCGCAGCTGCGCGGGGTGCAGACATGGGCTTCGCTGCAGACCTGGGACCACACATTGGGCGAGGGGGAAAAGTTGAGATCACTCAGGGTGCCATCCCTCGTCTCCTGTTTCCACTTCCATAGCGCACGGAGTTCATCATGCTCTGCGGTGCTGAAGAGGTCGCCGGTGCTGCGCATCGCGCGGGATAGCCGCTGCGGGCAGAGGTAGTTGCCCCGGCCTTTGAGGAGGACGGCGGAGAAAGGCGTCGGAACAAGTTTTTGAACAATGGGAATATCCTTGCTGATGAGCTGCTCCTGAAGGTTGATGGTGTGGGTGGAGATCACCGCCTTGCGTTGTTGCCGGATGGCGGTGAGCACGGCCGGCAGCAGATAGGCGAGCGATTTGCCGACGCCGGTGCCGGCCTCGATGATCACCGGGCGTTTTTTTTCCAGGGCCTGCCCGACTTCCACTGCCATGCGCTGCTGCTCGGCCCGGTATTCAAAGTCCGGCGACTGGGCCAGCAGGCCATCCGGCGAGAAGGCCCGGTGCATTTCGAGGGCCAGTCCGCTCAAGGCTTCGGCCGGGGGCGTGCCGAGGGGCGACCTGCCCGGCGGCAGATCTTCCATCAGGTCCTCGGGTAACCGGCTTTCCACCCGGGAAGGGAACACCGGCGGACCCGGGCGTCAATGGGGGGCGGGGGGGCAGGGTGCAGCGGTCAGGTGGCAGCGGTCAGCGGTCAGCGGTCAGCGGTCAGCGGTCAGGTGGCAGCGGTCAGGGGGCAGCGGTCGGAGGGAGGGAGGGGGCAGGGGTTTTAGTCTTTGGCCTTTGGTCTTTAGCCTTTTTTTTGGCACCAGCCGGTTCGCCCGATTTTGCTCTCGACACCGGGCAGCCCGGGTTTCTTTTGTCCGGGGCCCGGCGTTGATCCCGGACGCCGCCTGACTTGTTCCACCATGAAACGCCTATCTTATACGTCGCCATCCTTTGCTGCCCAGCTCCGCCGCCTTGACCGGCGGCATGTGCCGGGCGCGGAGCTGTCCACGTATGTCGCGGGCATCATTTCGGAGATTGTAAGGGACGGCGACAAGGCCCTGCTCGAATTTGCGGAGAAATTTGACGGGGCGGTCCTGACGGCGAAAACCCTCGCGGTGGGCGGAAAGGAATGGGATCAGGCTCCGGCGGCGGTGCCTGCCAAAGTGAAGCGGGCTCTCGCCATGGCGCACAGGAATGTCCTCGCCTTTGCCCGCCAGGGCCTGCGCCGGAACTGGTCCATGAAAAATGCCCAGGGCGCGGATGTCGGGGAGGTTTATCAACCGTTCCAACGGGTTGGCATTTATGTGCCGGGCGGCAGTGCGCCCCTCATCTCCACGGTGATCATGACGGTGACCCTGGCCAAGGCGGCGGGCGTGCCGGAAATCGTGGTCTGCACCCCCTGCGACAAATCCGGCAAGATAAACGACGCCATGCTGCACGCCCTGAAGCTGGCCGGAGCGACGGAGGTTTACAAAGTGGGCGGGGCCCACGCCATTGCGGCAATGGCTTTTGGGACAAAGACCATCCGGCCCGTGGACAAGATCATGGGTCCTGGCAACAAATTTGTCGTCGAAGCAAAACGCCAGCTTTTCGGTGCCGTGGCCATCGACCTGCTGCCCGGGCCCAGCGAGATCATGGTGCTGGCCGATGAAACGGCGAACCCGGCCTTCGTCGCCGCCGACCTGCTGGCCCAGGCCGAACACGGCAAGGACAGTCAAGTGTTGTTAGCGACGGATTCGGCGTCCCTGCTCGAGGCGGTGGAACAGGAACTCGGGAATCAGCTTTCCATGCTGCCGCGCGCAGAAATTGCCCGGGAGTCCCTGAAAACCGGCGGCACCCTGGTCCTGGTCAAAGACATGGCCCAGGGCATTGCCCTGGCCAACGCGTGGGCACCGGAGCACTTGAGTCTGGTGGTGAAAAATGAAAAAGCGGTGCTGCCGCAGATCCGGAATTCCGGGGCGATTTTCCTTGGTCACTACAGTCCGGTGGCGGTGGGGGATTTTCTCGCCGGACCGAGCCACACCCTGCCCACCGGCGGAGCCGGCAAGTCGTTCCCGGGTCTGACGGTGGATCAATTCCAGCGCCGCACCAGCATCGTCAAATTGAGCGCCAAGGCGCTCGCGGCTTCCGCTCCCGCCGTGGAGTTGTTGGCGGGAATTGAGGGGCTGGCCGCCCACGGCAGGTCCGCCACGATCCGGACGGGGCAGCACATTTGAGGTTTCCCTAACTGGCATCGACCTCTGTCAGGCCTGCCGGGAGGGTGGCGGGACCGGGCAGGGGGAAAGCGTAAATTCCCGTGCCAACCGCCTGATCCGTGCTACCGGTCACCGGTCCGCTGCTGTCCCCACTGCCTTTTATGAAATCCGGCCTATTCCGCGCTGTGCTGCTGCTGTCCTGTTGCGGGGCGGCCGTCTCTGCGGTGGCACAAAACGTCCCGTCCCCGGTGGCGAGGCTGCAGGCCTACCAGCAGGCGTCGGCGGCCCTGCGGGACAAGCTGCCCGAGGTGGCGGTGGTCAAACTGAAGCGGGCTTTGGACGGTGGGAAACTCAAGCCGGATCAGCAGACTCCCGTGCGGCTGCTCCTCGCCGAAGCCCTCGTGCGCGCGGGACGGCCCGCCGAAGCCTTGCCCGTATGCGACGAGCCCGGGTTGCAGGCCCTTCCGGAAGGCAAATTCTGGCAGGCGCAGGCGCTGGCGCGGTTGAACCGCTGGCGCGAAGCGGAAGCTTTGCTGGAGCCGTTGGGCAGATTGCCTGATTTCCGTTATGCCGTGGAAACGGCCTTTTCCCGGGCAGGGCTGCTGGCGGCACTGGGGGATGCGGAGCGCGCCGGCAAGGTGCTGCAACCCCTCCTCCAGGCTCCCCAGCAGGCCACGGCCGACAAGGCAAGGCTTTGGCTGGCGGAATTGCGGCTCTCGGCTGGAGAGCCGGCCGAATCTGCCGCGCTGCTGGAGGCAAAGGCCGGGACCGCGGCACCCTCCCCTCCGGAACGCGATTATCTGCTGGGCCGGATCGCTCTGGCCATGGGAGATCCTGTCACCGCTGACGCTCTCTTTGCCGGCCTGACCAAAGCGCGGGCAGCCACGCCGGGCCTGCAGCAGGCAGCGAGATTGGGCCGCACGCGGGCTCTGCGCATGCAGGGTAAACAGGAGGAAGCGCTGTCCCTGCTGCGCGCAATGCTGCCGGTCTCGCCCCTGCCTCCGCCGGAAATTCTCGATGCCACCTTTCTCGAATTGGAGGCCCTGAATCATCCTCCCGGGGCGGAAATCGAAGCGCTGCTTAACACCTTGGCCGCCAGTGCCGAACCCGCCTACAAGATCCGGGCCCGCATTTCCCTTGCGGCGGCAACTGAAAGTGTGGCTGAGCCCGCCCAGGCCCTTGCCGCATGGGCCGCCATCTCCAAGGACTTTCCGGACCATCCCCTGAGCGCTCTCGCCCTGCTGCGGCAGGCCCAGTTTTTGACCTATCAGGGACTTCGCGAGGAAGCGTTGCCCCTCCTCGATGCCTTGCGCCGGCTCGCTCCCAGCCCCGCCCTTGCCGCATGGACCGCGTGGGTTTCAGGGCAGGGGGCCTATGATGCGGCCGTCTACCGCAAGGCCGTGGCCGGTTTTACCGAGGCGGCCACCACCGCTGCAGACCCGGCGGTGCGCGCCGCCGCCGCCTACAACGCGGCCCTCGCAGAACTCCAGGGCGGCAACACCAACCCCGCACGCAGTCTGGCTCTGCTCGACGGTTCTTCCCTCGCGGAATACCGCATGGCCGGGGCCGAGTTTCATTTGGAACGGGCCCTGCGCATGGCGTCCCTCGGAAAACCGGAGGCCATCCAGGGGCTCGAAGCCTTTGCCGAGAGCCTGCCGGATCATCCCCGCCGTTTTGAGGCCCTGATTGCCCTTGCCGAGATCGCCCTGCGGTCCACGCCCCCCCGGGCACCGGAGGCCGCCCGGCTTCTGACCGCCGCCGCCACAGCGGCAGCGGAACCATGGCAAAAGGAACGGGTCGCCCTGCTGGATTGTTATATCGCCGAAGCGGCCCCGGGACCGGTGGCTCTGGCTGCCGATGCCTTCACTGCAAAAGTGGAGAAATTTCTAACCGAATTTCCCCAGTCCGCAGCCCGCAGTGATCTCCGCATGAAGGCGGCCCAGATGCTCTACCGGCGGGAAAACTTCAGCGGTGCCCGCCGCATGTTTGAAGCGCTGGAAGCGGATGATCCGCTGCACCCCCTCGCCGAAGCCGCGCTGTTCTGGGCGGGCCGGGCGGCGCTCCTGACCATGGAGCCCACCGCCGACCAGCAAGCGGTGGTCTTGTGGGAAAAAGTGGTCGAACGCAGCGGTCCCCTCAAATGGCAGGCCCGTCTCCAGGAGGCCCGTCTCAACCAACGGCAGCGCAAACCGGCTGCGGCCCTGCAGCTTCTCGATGAAATCCTGACGGAAACCGCAGCCCCGCCGCCGGACGCGGCCACCCGCTGGCAGGCCCTCAGTCTGCGCGGTGAGATCCTCGCGGCCCCGGGCATGAAACCCGAAGAACAGGCACTGGGTCTGCAGGCCTTCGACGAGGTGATTGCCGCCGAAGGCCTGCCCGCCGCATGGCGCCGCCAGTCCCTCGTCCGCAAGGGCGTGTGCCTCGAAGCAATGGAGCGCCCGGACGAGGCTCTGGAGGCCTACTACGATGTCCTGAGCGATCCCCCCACGGCCCCGCCGGCAGCCGGGGGAGAGCCTCCGGATGACTACTGGTTCCACCGCGCCGGCGGCAAGGCCCTCAATCTTCTGGAAAAGGCGCGAAAAATCGAGGAAGCGATTGAGATTGCCAAAAAGATGGCCAAAGCTCCCGGCCCGCGAGGCCATGCCGCAGCGGAACTGGTGGACGAGCTTGCCCTGAAATACGAGATCTGGACCACCAGCCCCTAGCATGTTCTGGTGCGTTGTTTAATATCCCATGTCACACGTCAAGTTATTCATTCCCGGTCCCGTCGAAGTCAGTGCCAAAACCCAGCAGGCGATGATCCAGCCGCTGATGGGACACCGCAGCAAGGATTTCCAGGCACTTTATGAGCGCATCATGCCCAACCTGAAGACCCTCTTTGGCACCAGCCAGCCGGTCTTTCTTTCCACGTCTTCCGCATGGGGGGTGATGGAAGGATCCATCCGCAACCTGGTCACCCAAAAGGTCCTCAACTGCTGCTGCGGAGCCTTTTCTGACAAATGGTATGATGTTTCCCTGAATTGCGGCAAACAAGCCGAAGCCCTCAAAGTGGCATGGGGGCAGCCCATCACCCCGGAACTGGTGGACGAAAGGCTGGCCACCGGCGGATTTGATGCCATCACGGTCGTTCATAACGAAACTTCCACCGGGGTTCTCAATCCCTTGGCGGAAATCGCCGCCGTGGTCAAAAAGTATCCCGGGGTCAGTCTGATTACCGATACTGTCAGCAGTTTCAGCACCGTGCCCATCGGATTTGATGAACTCGGGCTGGACGTGATGCTGCTGGGCACCCAGAAAGCCCTCGCCCTGCCTCCGGGCATGGCCCTCTTTGCCATCAGTGAAGCTGCCCTCGCCAAGGCCGCCACCGTCAAGGACCGGGGCTACTACTTCGACTTCGTGGAATTCCGCAAAAATGCGGACAATTTCATGACTCCCAGCACTCCGGTGATCCCGCTGATCTTCGCCCTCGAAAGCAAGCTGGAGGACATTTTCCTCGAAGGGATGGAGAACCGTTATGCCCGCCACGCCCGGCTCAACGGTCTGGTCCACGACTGGGTCCGGAAACACGGCTTCGAATTTTTCGCCCCGGAAGGCTACCGGTCGAAGTCCCTGACCTGTGTCCGCAATAACAAGGAAATCGACACTGCCAAACTGGTGGGTCTGATGAAGAAAAACCACCTCATGGCCATTGATGGAGGCTACGGCAAGATCAAAGGCACCACCTTCCGCCTCAGCAACATGGGGGATGAGACCGATGCCACCATCGCCGGACTGACCGCCGCCCTCGACGATTCCCTATCGAAGTTATAGCAGGGTGAAAGGGTTCAGGTTTCAGGGTTCAGGCTTCGGAACAGGGACTCTTGTTTGCTGCCGCCCAAGCTGAACCCTGAACCCTGAACCCTTTCACCTTCCCCGATGCTTTCCTTTTCCACCTGCTGGAACAGCAGCCGTCATACCGACGGGGAGGCCATGGTGGACGAGATTCTTGGTTTGGGAGTTGATACCATCGAGATCAGCCATGGCTTGAAGGTTTCGCTGTTGCCGGGCATCCGCAAGGCTTTCGAAGCCGGGCGCGTGAAAGTGTCAGGGGTCCACAATTTCTGTCCTTCGCCGGTGGAACTGATGATTGATGCCCCGGACGCGTATGAGTTCACCAGTCACCGCCCGCATCACCGGGAGCGGGCGCTTTCCCTGACCCTGAAAACCATCGAGACAGCGGCCCATTACCAGGCTAAATACGTGGTTCTCCATCTCGGCACCGTGCCCATGGGCAAACCGTCCTCCCAACTCACCGACATGGTGATTGCCGGCCAGCTCAACAGCCGGAAATATGTCCGGGAAAAACTGAAGATGATCCGGACCCGGGAGTCCCTGAGCCGCCTGTATTTCGGCCGCGCCCGGGAAGCCCTCGCCATTATCGCGGAGCACGCGGAAAAGCATGGCGTGGCGGTCGCCATCGAAAGCCGCAGCCATTACGAACAGGTGCCCACTGAGCAGGAAATGGTGGAGCTGATGGCGGAAGTCGCCGGGCCATGGATCGGTTATTGGCACGATTTCGGCCACGTCCAGCTCAAGGCCAATCTCAGCCTGCTGGACCACTACCAATGGCTTTCCAAAATGGTGCCATGGCTGATCGGCTGCCACCTGCATGATGTGATCTGGCCGGAACGGGACCACCGGGTTCCCTTTCAGGGGAGTGTGGATTTCAACCGCCTGCTTCCCCTGGTGCCGCTGGACAAGCCCATCGTCTGGGAACTCAGCCACCGCCGCAAAAAAGAAGACATCCTCCTCGCCCTGCCACTCTGGCGGGCCAAATACCCGGAGTGGTGCTAACTGCCAGAACCCCATGCTGACTGCCCTGACTGATCTGTTGAAGCTCTGGCGCGAAAACGACCTGCCCACCCTGCTTCGCCTGTTTCACAGCCGGCAGGCTCCGCCCGCGATCCAGTTTCTGAAGTATGGGGTCAGCGGAGTCGGCGCGCTCATGGTGCACACGGCTATTTATCTGGGGCTGATTTACTGGGTCTGGCCGGAGTTGAATGACCGCACCATGGACCCGTGGCTGCGCGCCAAATCCACCTTCACCCCCACCGCCATTGCATTCCTGTTTTCCAATGCCTTTGTCTACTGGCTGAATATGAAATGGGTCTTCACCCCCGGGCGCCATTCCCCGGTCAGGGAGTTCCTGTTTTTCACGGCAGTCAATCTTCCCGGAGCCCTTTGTGGCACCTTGGCCCAGGCCGGTTTGGTTTATTTTTTCCATTGGCCGAGGTGGGCTGCCCTTGCCGGATTTATCCTGCCCAATGTCCTGATCAACTTCATCTGCCGGAAGTTTTTCATCTTCCAGAAATAGCTTGCCGGTGGACCCCGGAATCTCCGGGTCCCTAACGCGCGGCCCTTCAGACTTTCCCGACTGCCAGCACGGAGGGCGGAGGCTGCCGGGTGTTGAGGGGACGGTATTCTGTCACCTGCCACTGGCGCGGAGACAGGCCGGAGGCAAATTCCCGCAAAACCCTGGCTTCATCCGCCCCGGCGTCATGCCCGGGATAAAGCACCAGCAGCAGCAATCCGCCCGGCCGCAGCAGCTCCAAAGCGAGGCGCACCGCGGGCAAGGTAGTTTCCGCGCGCGTAGTGAGCCTTTTTACCCCGCCTGGCAGGTATCCCAAATTGAAAATGACGGCGGCATACCGCCCGGCCGGCTCCGGCGGAAGGTGGGAGGCCATGTCTACATGACTGGACTGGATCAGTTGATAGCACGCTTCCGGCACCCCCCCGCGCTCCAGCAACTGCCGCGTGGCCGCGATGGCCTGCGCCTGCACATCGAAGGCAAAAACCCTCCCGTCGGGACCGGTCAGTTGAGTGAGGAGATAAGTATCGTGTCCATTCCCGGCCGTGGCATCCACCGCCCAGTCCCCCGGGAGCAGGCGCTCCCGCAGCAAGACATGGCAATACTCCACGGCGGACCACATCTGCTTCGATACCAGGGGACCGGCATCATGGCAATCGCCGGTATTCCTGCGGGGCCCGGTGCCGCAGCCACAGCAGTTTTCCGCTGGAAAAGAAGGCACCGCGCCGCTTTGTCTGGTAGTCTGCACCCAAAATTTATGGACCCCGACCTCACTGACAAGATCAACGCCCTGCGCCAGGCCATTCAACAAATCGAAGGTCTGCCCGGGGAGCAGCGGCTCCGCCTCACCCAGACACTCGAGGAATTGGAGCAAAGTGCGGCCGCTCAGGACGACAGTCACCTGCCTCCCATGCAGCAATTGGAGGATGCCATGCTCGAATTGGAAGCCAAACATCCCGATGCCACCCAGCTCCTCAAGAGCGTGGCCGATGCCCTCGGCCGCATCGGTTTGTGAGGGAATCCCAGGAAGCGTCAGGTCTGCCACCCCATTCAAGAGGGCTGCCGGCCGTTCCAGGGCAGGAAATGGGTCTCCTCTTGACGGTGGGGCGGAGTCTCCATTTCCATCGAATGAAAAGGGCAATTTCGATGCATCCAGGTCCCGGGCAAATACGATGAAGCTATGCCGCAGAAAATCTCCGGCCATCCTCCGGGTCTATCCAACGATCCACCGCTTCATCATTGCCCCTGACCTTTATGAAAACCAAATCCACCCACTGCCTGGCCACGGCGGCCGCCCTGCTTTTGACGGCTGCTGCCGGGAACGCCGCCATTTTGGCTTACACCATTGGCAATAACGGCGATACCCTTGTGAGTTTCGACATCACCAATCCGGGAGTGACCACTGTGGTGGGCACGGTTTCAGGGGCCTTAACAATTCTCAAGGGGATCGATTTCCGTCCCGCAGACGGACGGCTGTATGGATTCGGCACCGGAGGCGAAATCGTCACCATCAATCCGAATACGGCCGCCACCAGCCTGGTGTCCATCTCGTCGGCCAATTCCACCACGGGAAATTTGGGCATCGACTTCAACCCGGCCGCCGACCGTCTGCGGCTGGTGAATGATGGGGAACAAAATCTGCGCATCAACGTCGACACCGGAGCCGCTCTGACGGACGGCCCACTGGCCTACGCACCGGGTGACGTCAATGCCGGTGTCAATCCTTCGATCATTGATGCTGCCTACACCAACAATGATACCAACCCCGCCACGGGCACCCAGCTTTATTACATCGACTACGGGACGGACACCCTGGTGACCACGGCCCTGCCGAACAACGGAGTGTTGAACACTGTGGGATCCCTCGGCTTCGACACCGGCGTCCGCACCGGCTTTGATATCCTGTCCGATAGTTCCGGGGGAAACCAGGCCTATGCCCTCCTGACCAATCCCGCAGGTCAGGCCTCCTTCCATTCGATCAACCTGACGACCGGTGCCGCCACCAGCCTTGGAACCATCGGTCAGGGAGCCGTCCGCCCCTACGGCCTCGCCATTGCGCAGCCGGCGTCTGTGCCTGACAGCGGCGCGACCCTTGGCATGCTGGGCGTGGCGCTCGGAGGCATGATGGCGGCCCGGAGGAAGCTCAACCGTTAAATTTTTCCACGCAGAAATGGCTTGTGGAAATTCATGCCACCAGACGCCGGGCAGGCTAAACTGCCCGGTCTCGTCGCCCCCGGAGCCCGCTGGAAGCGCCGCCGTCCCGGCGGCCCCATGACCCCGGCCTACCCGGAATTGGCCTTCGATATAACCAAATTCCCCGGAAAAAGCAAATTGCTACTGTCCGCTGGGCGGGGGTTACGAGCCCTCACCCGGCCTGGGATCAGCGCAATTCTTGGGAATTCCTTGGACTCCCTTGTCGCCGGCCTGCATTACTCCGGCTACCGGCATTATGATCCGAAGGATGGGCCAGTCCTTCCTATCCTATCTCATCCCCCAAACCAAAACCCCTGCTCCCTCATGGAACGCGCCGTTGGCGGCTCCAACGTCAAAGCTCCCCTTTAGCGCCAAAGCACCCCTTTAGAAACAAACCGGCGCTCCGATGTGGGATGGGAGTGGACATCACGAATATATCGGTTAAATTTCAATGACTTACGCAATGTCCATTCAAGTACGCCAAAGCCCCCCATTAGCGCCAAAGCACCCCATTAGCGTCAAAGCACCCCTTTAGCGCCAAAGCACCTCATCAGCGCCAAAGCCCACCTTTAGCGCCAAAGCCCACCTTTAGCGCCAAAGGCGCATGCCATGACAGCCTGGGGTTTCAACCCCAGGTTATCATTGCGCCCCATTCCCCAGCGCTGAAAGCGCGTCACATGATTTCCCGGTGCCAGCTGTTCCCACCCGGTGGTCTCCATCCATAATCGCCCCCGTAGATCGCGCCGTTGGCGCTCTGGATAGGGCGGGGTTGGGTTTCCTGGGGTTGAAACTCCAGGCTATCATGAAATGCGCCATTGGCGCTGGCTGACCGCTGATGGCTGATGGCTGATGGCTGATGGCTGACTTCCTTCTTTAGCCCGCCCCTAATACCACAGATCGTGGGGGCATGGAGATTATACAATCGGAATTCGATTTTCGGTGTTATCTGGTCCGTGCCCTTCATTATGGAAGTGCAGAATTTGTGTACAAGGACCTCGATTGGATCAGTCATCGGGCCAATACATTTTACCGCCCATGCTATTGAATAAGTGCCTTGTTCATCTTCATCCATGCTCCCGCATTTCGGCGCAGGCCTAACGGCAATAAGGAATGCATCATGCGGGATGCATTTGTGGAAATCATACCCTTTTCACCATAATAATTGATTACGGCACCATGGGAAGCGGCGCGTCCTGGACATTGGGAGCAGTGCCTGGCCGCGTTAGCGGTCCCGGCACCCCGCGCCACCGACCAACCACATGGGCAATGTGCGGCACGATTTGGATAAAAGCCATGAACGATTGACGCTCCCGTCCTGACCCGCTTTGATCGGGAAACGCGCAACTCACCATTTCCTTCTAATTCCCATGCTCTTCATCGGACTCGACAGCGGCACCCAAAGCACCAAGGCCGTGGTGCTCGACTTTGAAACCGGGGCCATCGTGGCCCACGCTTCTGAGAAATACGGGATGATCGACGGGCTGCCGCCGGGTCATTTGGAGCAGCATCCGCAGGATTGGACGAGGGCGGTGGATTTGACGATTGAGTCCTGTCTCAGCCAGTTGGGAGACCGGCGGCAGGAGATCCGGGGTATAGGGGTGAGCGGCCAACAGCACGGGCTGGTGGTGCTGGCCCGGAATGACAAGGTGGTGCGCCCGGCCAAATTGTGGTGTGACACTTCCACAACGGAGGAATGTGCCCTGCTGGCGGAAGTCTTTGGCGGACCGTCCGGCCTGATAGCCGAGGCCGGCAACGCCATCCCGCCCGGATTCACGGCCTCCAAGATTCTTTGGCTGAAACGGCACGAACCGGAAAACTTTGCCCGCACCGCCGCCATTCTGCTGCCACATGACTATCTGAATTTCCACCTCACCGGGGTAATGCGGATGGAATACGGCGATGCCTCCGGTACCGGCCTGCTCAATGTGCGGACCCGGGAGTGGCACCGGGGCCTGATTGATGCCATTGACCCAAGGGTGCACGATCTCCTCCCGCCGCTGGGGTCGTCCCTTGCGGCGCATGGCCCATTGAAGGAGGAACTGCGCCGCCGGTGGAATCTGCCGGAAGGCGTGGTGGTCAGTGCGGGCGGGGGCGACAACATGATGGGGGCCATCGGCACGGGCAATGTCCGCCCGGGGGTGGTGACCGCGTCGCTGGGCACTTCCGGCACCCTCTTTGCCTGCGCGGGGAAACCGGTGATCGATCCGGAGGGGGAAGTAGCCGCTTTCTGCGACAGCTCGGATCAGTGGATGCCACTGGTTTGCACGATGAATGTCACGGTGCTAACCGAAGCGGTGCGAGGCTTGTTTGGATTTGACCATAACCAACTGGAAAGCCAATTGAAGGCGGCACCTGCGGGGGCAGAGGGGCTAACCTTCCTGCCCTATCTGAATGGCGAACGCACGCCCAATCTTCCCAATGGCAGCGGAGTGCTGCACGGTCTGCGCCCGGACAACTTTACGCCGGCGCACCTGGTCCGGGCGGCGGTGGAAGGCGTGACCATCGGCCTTGCCTATGGCATGAAGCGGTTTGAATCCCTTGGCGTGACCCCGGCCGAAATCCGCCTCACCGGGGGCGGCAGCCGCAGTGCGGGCTGGCGTCAGGTGGTGGCGGATGTCTTCGGGGTGCCGGTGGTCAGCCTGGCCACGGCGGAAGGAGCCGGCCTGGGAGCCGCACTGCAGGCGGCCTATGTGGTGCAGCAGGCAGCCGACCCCGCAGTCACCTTGTCAGGCCTGACGGACCGTCTGGTTTCCCTTGATGAATCCACCCGGGCCCTGCCCAATCCGGGCTTGAAGGATCTTTATTCCGCCCAGTTGGACCGGCAAATGAAACTCACCGGGTCCCTCAAAGCCAATGGATGGCTGTGAGGAGGGCGGACATTCTGTCCGCCAGGTCCGGGTCAACCGAAGGTCGACTCTCCTCAGGCCGGGCCGCGATATAACCCTTTGGTCCCCTCATGCTGAAACCCGTCACTGCCCAGTCCGACACCGCATTAAAACCGCGGGTGCTGGGATTTGTGATCGGCAGTTTCATCCGGCTCCTCACCAAAACGCTGAGGGTGAGGATCACGGACGATTCCGGATTGCTCTCTGATCCTCCGGAGCATGGGTTAATCTGGATGTTCTGGCACAACCGCATGTTGATCGTGCCCAGCCTGTACTCGCGCTATACGCGAAAATTCCGTCAGGCTGCGGTGCTCACCAGTGCCAGCCGGGATGGGGCGATGCTGGCGGCAGTAATGCGGCGCTTCGGGCTGCAGGCGGTGCGGGGCTCCTCCTCCCGGCGTGGAGCCCAGGCCCTGATCGAGTGCCGCCGGCTGCTGAAGCAGAACTACTACATCGGCATCACGCCGGACGGGCCGCGGGGGCCGCTCTATCAAATGCAGCCGGGGGTGGTGCAGTTGGCGCGCTTGTGCGGGGTGCCCATCGTCCCGGTCACGGTCGAATACGAAAAGGCATGGCGGCTCAAGTCGTGGGACCGGTTTTTTATTCCGCATCCATTTTCCGTGGTGAAAGTCCGTTTTCTCCCTTTCACCCATGTCGCGGCTGACGAAGATCCCGAGACCGCGCGCGGGCGGCTGACAAACCTGCTCCGCCCGGAGCAGGACTGAGATCCTGCCTTTTGCTTCGTGCGGTCCACCCTTCCCTACCAACCCCGTTCCTCCCCTCCTGCAATGATTCTGATTGATGGCAAATCCACTGCGGCCCGCGTGCTCGAAGAATGCCGCGCTGCCTTGACGACCCTGGCCGCTGCCGGCATCCAGCCCGGCCTCGCCGTGGTGCTGGTGGGGGATGATCCGGCCTCCAAAGCCTATGTCGGCTCCAAGGACCGCACCTGCCGGGATTTGGGGATGCATTCCGTCAAACTGGAACTGCCTGCCACTACTACCCAGGAGGAGCTGCTGGCGGTGGTCCGGCAGCTCAATGACGATCCGGCCATCCATGGGATTCTGGTGCAGAGCCCGCCGCCGCCCCAGATTGATGAGGCCGCCATCATCCGGGCCATCGATCCCCGCAAGGACGTGGACGGTTTCCATCCGGAAAACGTCGCCAAACTGGCCCTTGAGGATGACTCGGGATTTGTGCCCTGCACGCCATTGGGCTGCCAGCGCCTGCTGATGGACTATCAAATCCCCACGGAAGGCGCCAACGTGGTGGTGCTGGGACGCAGCATGATCGTGGGCAAACCGCTGGCTCTGCTGATGATGGCCAAGGGACCGGGAGGCAACGCCACCGTCACGGTGGCCCACAGCCGCAGCCGGGACCTGCCTGCCCTCTGCCGCAACGCGGACATCCTGATTGCCGCCATCGGCAAGCCCCGGTTTGTCACTGCAGACTTTGTCAGGGAAGGCGCGGTGGTGGTGGATGTCGGGATCAACCGGATCGCGGATGCGGCCACCAAATCCGGTTACCGGCTGGTGGGGGATGTGGATTTTGACACGGTGGCCCCGCTGTGCCGGGCCATCACGCCGGTGCCGGGCGGGGTGGGGCCCATGACCATTGCCATGCTGATTTCCAATACGATCAAGGCCGCCCGTGCGTTGGCAGGTCAGGGAGCAGCCTAGGCCTTGGCGGCACGGGCGAGGACCCGGCTGATGAAGGGAAAAAACTGTTTCTTGCGGCTGACCACGCCATCCATCTCAAAGAGGTCCGGAGCAAGGTGGGGGAAATCGATCTCATCCACCACGGACTGGCTGCCACTGGTCAGAAGCAGGCTGTAATGTTTTGAAATATCGGTGATGATCAGGCAGGCAAAGTCGCTTTCCCGGCGTTCGGCGAGGTCGGCCAGAGCCTTGCGCAGGTCGTCCGCCCGGGCTTCGAAGTGCTCCAGACTGAGTTCTTCGATCTGGCTGATACTGATGCTCCATCCATTCTCGACAAATTCCTTGCGGTCCGTGTTGAGGATGATCTCGGCCGGACTGGAGCGGAGCAGGGAGCCGGCGGCAAAGAAGTCGCGGGAGAATTCGTCCACTACAATCCCGGCCTGTCCGGCCAGCCATGTCAGGACCTCGCGGTCCGTTCCGGTGGTGGTGGGGGATGTCAGGTTGAGGGTGTCACTGATCAGACCGGCACAAAGGCAGAGGGCCACCGGCGGGGAAGGACGCAGGGAGGAAAGCTGGAAAAGCCTCGCGACAATGGTGCAGGTGGAGCCCACCGGTTCATTGATAAACCGGATCGGTTCGCGGGAGACCAGATTGCCGCTGAGCCGGTGGTGGTCCAGAACTTCGAGGATGTTAGCCTCTGCCGCCCCGGGCACGGCCTGGGAAAGTTCGTTGTGATCCACGAGGACGAGGCGCTGGCGTGGCGGTTCAAGAAGATCGGATTTGGAAAAGACTCCGACCAGTTGGCCGCTGTCTTCCCGGACCACCGGAAAGAGGGACTGCGGGATGTGTTGGATTTCGGTGCGGAGATTGGCAATGTGGGTCTTGGCTCCGAAGGACTTGAAGCTGCGGTCCACGGCATCGGCGATGCGGCGGGAGCAGCGGATCAACTGGGTGGTGCTGGCGGTATCGTGATGGCAGGAGAGCACGGCACATCCTTCCAGCCTTGCGCGTTCCAACAGGTCCTGGGCCATCTGCGCTCCCCCGGTGAGGACGATGGCCCTCACTTTGACTTCCAGGGCCATACGGTGCACCTCCGGGCGGTCGCCGACCACCACCACAAGGCGTTCCCTTGGGTATTCATGGAGCCGGTCCTCTACGGTGTCCTCACTGGAAGCACTGACCGTCAGGATAAAGTCCGTTTCGATATCCAGCTCGCGGCCGCAGGCGATGTGCCCTTCAAGGGTGCGGGCCATGTTCGCGAGGGTGGTGCGGACGCGGCGGGCTTCCGATTTGTCTTCAATGTTGTGGAGCAGCAGTTTCAGCAGATCCTGGATGCTGGCCAGACCGGTGACATGGCCGGCGGCATCGACAATCGGGATGGTCCGGACCTCGGCGCGTTCCATGCGCTGATACACATCAAGGAAGGTTTCATGTTCGGCGGCCTTGACCACATCGGCGCGGCAGATCGTTTCCGCAGTGGGCCGGAGGTCCATGATGAGATGGGGAGCTTCGAGGCCGGCGCGTTCGAGGACCCAGCGGGTGCGTGGATTGAGGCCTCCGCAGCAGGCAGCTACGGCATCCGGATAACGGGTCAGGCGGAGCAGTTCGGCACAGCCGATGGCGGAACAGATGGCGTCGGTGTCAGGATTTTGATGTCCTATCACATACACCGGGAGCTTGCCCGCCCCGGTTTTTTCAAAGGAAGCTTGAATCATGCAAAGTGCGGAATTTAACACACCTTGTCCGATTAGCAATGCACCGCCGGTTCTTTATCCGGCACTGGCCGCAGCGGTCCGGGCCCGCCGCCGGGCCTACCCCCTGGCCAGGCGGGCCACGATGTCTTCCATGGCGCTCTGTTGCCGGCCGATGGATTCCACCAGGCGGGCCTGGACCCGGAAACGTTCCAGATTGTGACTGGGATGGCGCGTCTTGAAGTAGACATCCCCATTCAAATAATCGGTGAGGAAGCGCAGGCCCGTTTCGAAGGTGATGAGCTTGCCGGCAAAAGCGAGATGATTGATTTCTCCCTGGGTGAGAAAGCGGCGGGCGCTGGAGAGGTAGCCCCGGACGAGGGCTTCGAACATGGGCAGGCGCATTTGCACAAGGCTGGTGTCCTGCTCGTCCTCTGCGGTGGAGATGGTGGTGGTGCGCACGAGGTCGCCGAAATCATACAGCACCAGACCGGGCATGACGGTGTCGAGGTCCATGACACAAATGCCTTCCCCGCTGTGATGATCGATCATCACGTTGTTGATTTTGGTGTCGTTGTGGGTGATGCGCTCGGGCAGTTCTCCTCTGGACTGGCCTTCCAGCAGGACATCCACCATGGATTCGCGGGCGCGGCACCAATCGAGGTCCGCAGCCACCGAATCCCGGCGGCTGGCCTTGTCCTGCGAGGCGGCCTTCATCAGCGTATCGTAGCGGCTGCGGGTGTGATGAAAGTCCGGGATCGTGTCGGCGAGGCGCGGGGCGGGCAAATCCGCCAGATAATATTGAAACTGGCCGAAGGATTTGGCCGCTTCTTCGGCGAGGGCGGTGCTGTTCACATGGCTGTGGGCCTCCGCACCCTCAACATACAGGTAGGCCCGCCAGTGGTTGCCCGTGCAGTCCTGATGCCAGAGCCGTCCATCATGACAGGGGACAAGTGTCAGGACACGCCGGTAGACATCCGGCGTCTTGGCCGCCTGCAGTTTGGCCGCGATGTGGGAGGTGACGCGGTGGATGTTTTCCATCACCAGCTCCGGCCGGGTGAAAATGCTGTGATTGATCCGCTGGAGAATGTAGCGCACCGGCGTCCCTGCCTGGTTGACGCGCACTTCGAAGGTATCATTGATGTGGCCATGTCCGCAGGGGGCGTGGCTGACGTAATCGCCAGGCATGCGGAATTCAGCCGCAAGGCGGGCAATGTCATGGCGGGGACGGTCGGACATGGGGAATGGCCTGTCATGGCTCATCGGCTAGTTTAATCAACCTGATTCTTCAGGAATCCGGGACGGATATTGAACCGATTCCACCGATTGAAACTCAATCAGCCCGAGGCTAATATTTTTCCATGAAATCCCGACTGCCCATGCTGCTTCCTCTCATTCTGGGGGGGATGCTGGCCGGGCTGCTCCTGCTGATTCTGCCGCGGGACTGGTCGGGGTCGTGGGATTGGTGGTCAGGCCGCGGGCCTGCGCAACCTCCGGGCGAGCCCCCGAAACCTTCGCAGGAGCGGGAAAAAGTTCAGGAGGAACCACGTCTGGACTTCAGTCTCGCCCGGCAATGGGCGGATGCGGCAGAACGCATCATGGCCTTGTTGAAGCGGAAATTGGAAGTGGAGGGTGCCCGGGAAAAAGAGGCGCTGATTTCGTTCAAGAATGAGGAAGCCTACCGGGCCTTTCTGGCGAGAGCGGCCGCCGCCGGGCTGAAGGTACTTGATCAACTCGATGGCTTCCGCATGGTCCGGGTAGGCTATGAGGACCTGACCGCTCTGCAAAAAGACCTCCTTGCCAACGCCTCGGATTATGACGAGGTCTCTGCGAACTACATTGCCTACATCCCGGATACCCCGGTGAAGGAAGACCGGGCCGCGCAGAATGAGGTGCCCTTTGGCGACAACATGCTGGCCTTTCTCGGAGTGAACGGCGACCACAGCACCTGGGGCAAAGGCATCACCATCGCGATTTTGGATAGCGGTGTGGCAGCGGATGCCACTTTTGGCACCGGCCGGGTGCGGTATCTCGATGTGGGGATGGGCCTCCTTGGTTCCAGCGAGGGGGACGGCCATGGCACGGCAGTGGCGGCCCTTGCCCTCGGCCAATCTCCGGATGCCATGGGGGTCGCTCCGGGTGCCACGGCGCTAAGCATCAAGGTGACCGGAGCTGATGGCACCAGTGACCTCTTTACCCTGGCCAAAGCGATCCAGGCCGCAGTGGATGCGGGAGCGCAGGTGGTCAATATCAGCCTTGGAGCCTATCAAAATGCCTCCATCCTGACGCAGGCGATTGATTATGCGGACAAGCGCGGGGTGGTGATCGTGGCACCCTCCGGCAACGACCAGGCGGCCACCATGACCTGGCCGGCGGCGGACCCGCGCGTGATTTCGGTGGGGGCGGTGGATGCGGTGGAACAACAGGCCTCCTTTTCCAATTCCGGAGAAGGCCTGAAAATAACCGCGCCCGGCTATGGCATCAATACCGCATGGCTGAATGGGGAACGGGTGGTCTTCGATGGCACCTCCGGCAGCTCGCCCATTGTGGCTGGTGCGGTGGCCGCGATGATGAGCCAGAACCCTGGCATGTCCGCCAACCAGGCATGGTCGGTGCTGGAGCAATTCAGCAGTGACGGCGGAGCCCCGGGAGCCGATCCTGCCTACGGCTCGGGCATTCTGAATCTTGGCTGGGCGATGAACTGGGCGGATCCTGTCCGGGTGGATACTGCGGTTTCCAGCCACTATTTCAACAACGACAGCGGCCAGATGGAAATTGTCGTGCAGAACCGCAGTGGTTCGGCGGTCAGCGGGTTGCAGTTGAACATTACCGACAGCATGGGCCAGACCGGCTGGCAAATCCCACCCCTCAGCCCCGGGGCTACCACCACCGTGACTTTGCCGGTGAATCAATTGGAATTGACCCGCTCCGCGACCGGCCTGAACTACCGCTCCCAACTGATCAATCCCAACGGCCTGCTGGATGTGCAGCCCGCGAATAATCAGAAGGCCAGCACCGTTTTCAAACGTTAGGGATACAAAGCGTCAGGGGGAGCCGAAATGTTAGGGATGAGAAGTTTTAGGGGGCCGGCGGTTTGGGGGCGGGCAGCAGCTCGGTGCGGTCCTCCGGAGTGAGCCCCGGAGCCGTGTTGACCCACTGGGTGGCACTGCCGGCGTCACGGCGGGCCCATTGACGGATATTGGTTTTCATCTGCAGGGACCGGGCGGTGGGGTCCTCAATGGTGGCCGCCCATGTGAGGGCGGCTTCCGGATCGGATTTCATCTGGCTGTTGGCAAGAGTGACGATGCCCGCGTCCTTGCTGGGGCCGGCCGGCTGGGTGACAAGCCATGCACTGGCCTTTTCCGGTTCGGTCTCGGCCCATGTGCCCATCACCGATCCCATGGCTTCCTTGCGGCCTTCGCCTTCCGGCTGGGTGCCGACCCAGGTGGCTGCCTCGGCGGGATTGCGGTTGGCCCAGCGGGCGGCCACGCTGCCGGTGTATTGGTCGCGTTCGGCAGCGGGCAGGGTGGCGAGGTGATCGGCGGCAGCTTTGGGATCCTTGTTGGCCCAGCCATTCAAAGCCTTTTTGGTGGCTTCCGCTTTTTCGTTTCCTTCCAGGGTATTGGCCCAGCCAAGCGCAGCCTGGGGATCCTTGGTGCCCCAGTTTTCCGCGATATTTCCCAGCAGGCGTTCGCGGTCTTCCCCGGGCGGGAGTTCTGCGGCGGTGCGGGTGGCCGCCATCGGATCCTCCGCCATCTGGCCGCCGATCAGCCCGGTGAAGGCTCCGGCCCGGCTGTCTTCCGGCAGGGACTTGGCCCAGGTCATGGCTCCGGAGGGATCCGTGCGGGCCCATTCCCGGGCTACCCCCAAGGCGGCGAAGGAGCCAACCCGCGGCATCCTCAGGATGGGATTGTCAGGATCGTTGAAAAATTTGGCCGCGAGCTGTGGATCCTTGCTGGCAAGACTGGCCAGCACCGTCACCGTGCCGAATCCGCGCGTCATCATGTCCTGACCATCCAGCCAGGTGACGGCCCGCTCGGGTTGTTCCAGACCAAAGCGCGTCATCAGCAGGTGCATGGCAAACATGCGTTCCGGATCAAAATTCCCGGCCTGCATCTGTTCGCGGACATTGAGGATTTCGCTTTCAATTTGATCCGCCGGAAGCCCTTGGATATGGGAGAAGATACCCTGAAAGCGGTCGAGGGGACCGGGAGCGGACATGATGCCGTTGAGGCCATCCGCCGACATTCCCGCAGGCATGGGAATGCGGCTGTTCATGGCAAAGTCACGGGCGGCCTCGGCTTTGGCCTTCGCGGTGGCAAGGGCGATAGCCTCATCCATCCGGCGTTCGGTATCCGCCCCCGTGGCGCTGGCACGGGCATGCCCCAACCAATAACCGGCCGCAAGGCCGCCGCAGGTCAGGGTGAGCAGGAGGACGAGAGGGGTGGATTTCATGAGGAGGAGTTTTCAGATCAAGGTCTGTTCACTTCAGGAAGCGGTTACGGTGCGGCCCCGCCCGGTCATCCACGCGCGTTTGGCGCTGGCATGCAGGGCGACCAGGTCGGCTTTGGACTGGAGGCGGAATTCGATGGTGTGGGCATGCGTGGCCAGGGGATAATCCTTCATGACCTTTTGCCAGACTTTTTCCGTGCCGGTGCGGTCGGCAGCAGTATTGGCCAGTTCGGTCAGGCGGGTTTTGGCGGCCTCGGCGGCCGCCGACCCACTGCCGGGCAGGGCGGCTTCCATGAAATAAAACCGCGCCATACCGGCACCTTCCGTGATGATATTGAATTCCGTGACCCGGCCGCCGGTCAGGTTAAATTCGTGCAGGCTGACGACGCTGATTTTATTCAGGGCCACGGTATAGCTGCCTCCGGGCAGGGTGCAGTCCCAGAACTGGTTGGGGGCCTCGGTGTCGGTCACGCCCGGAGCCGCCGGGGCCGGGGCTGGAGCCTGGGCCATGGCCAATCCGGGACAAAGGGCAATCAGCAGCAAGACAGGGATTTTCATGCTGGGACCCATAGCGGATTTGGACCGGATGTCACGCGTTGGATTTCCCGGTCAGGGCACCCGGGCCGCAGGGGCGGGTGAAGCGGGGGAGGTTCCCCCCGGCTTGACACTGCCTCCTTTCCGCGTCCTTTGTTGCTTCCGCGGATGCCTGGTCGCCAGGTGGCCCGGGTCAACCCGACCACGGAGGTCCCTCTCTTGAAACACATCATCTTCGTCTGCACTGGAAATGTTTGCCGCAGCCCTATGGCGGAAGGCCTGTTCCGTGCCCTGGTGAAGGGGGCGGATGATTACCACATCGAGAGCGCAGGCATCAGTGCCGCCACCGGCCAGCGGGCCAGCCAGCACACGGTGGAAGTCCTTAAAACGGAAAAGGTGGACCTCAGCCGGTTCCGCAGCCAGCCGCTCACCCGGGAGATGGTCCAGGAGGCCACCCATATTTTTACGATGACCACCGGCCACCGCGCCTACGTCGAATCCCTTTACCCCAAGGCCGCCGCCAAGACGTATCTGGTATGCGAATTCTGCCCGGACGATGACCTGATGGGACAGGATGTTCCGGACCCTATCGGTTATGGCCGCGGGGCCTATGAAGAAACGCTCGACACCCTGAAGCGGGCCCTGCCATCAGTTCACGCCTTTATCGAAACCACCTGGAAACCTGCCGGCGGTTCTCCGCCAGGTCCCGCCGCCCTCTCCTCCACTCTATCCCACCCTACCATGACGCCTTCCGCCCTAGCCGATGCCCCTGCTGCCGCCTCAGTTTCCCCCGCTGCAGACAAGGGACTCAAAACCATCATCGCCGGAGCAGATCATGGGGGGCTCCAGCTCAAGGATGCCCTCGTCCAGGCGCTGCGGGCCAAAGGCCATATCGTAGAGGACATCGGCACGCACAGCGGCGACCGGGTGGACTATCCGGACTACGCCAAAACAGTCTCCCAGCGCGTCCTGGCCGGTGACTTCGATACGGGCCTCCTTGTCTGCACCACCGGCATTGGAATGAGCATCGCCGCCAACCGGAATAAAGGAATTATGGCCGCCCTGCTTAATGACACCAACGCCGCCGTGATGACCCGCAGGCATAACAATGCCAACGTCATGGTCTTCGCCGGCCATACCGCGCCCGCCGCCGCTGCGGAAATGGCGGAAGCCTTTTTGGCCACGGAATTCGAAGCCGGCCGCCATGAAACCCGCGTGGTTAAAATGAACCCGGGGCTGACCTCGGTGGACCCCGAAATTGCCTCCTGCATCAACAAGGAAGCGGTCCGCCAGCAGAACTTCATCGAACTCATCGCCAGCGAAAACTTTGCCAGCCGTGCGGTGATGGAAGCCCAGGGCAGTTGCCTCACCAACAAATACGCCGAAGGATATCCCGGAAAACGCTGGTATGGCGGCTGTGAAAATGTCGATGTGGCCGAGCAGTTGGCCATCGACCGCGTGAAGCAGATTTTCGGAGCCGACCACGCCAATGTCCAGCCCCACTCGGGCAGCCAGGCCAATGCCGCCGTGTATTTTGCCTTCCTCGACCCCGGCGACAAAATCCTGACCATGAATCTGGCCCACGGCGGCCATCTGACCCACGGCCACCCGGCCAACTTTTCCGGCAAGTTCTACGCGGTCACCCACTACGGTGTCAGTGAAAAAGACGGCCGCATTGATTACGATGAACTCGCCCAAACCGCGCTGGCGGTGAGACCGAAAATGATCACCGCCGGAGCCAGTGCCTACCCGCGCACCATCGACTTTGCCCGCATGGCCGAAATCGCGAAAAGTGTGGGGGCCCTGCTTTTTGTGGACATGGCCCACATCGCCGGTCTGGTCGCTGCCGGCGTGCATCCCAGCCCAGTGCCTCATGCGGACTTTGTCACCAGCACCACCCACAAGAGCCTGCGCGGCCCCCGAGGCGGCATTATCCTTTGTAAAGCCGAACACGCCAAAAAGATCGACGCCCAGGTCTTCCCCGGGGTGCAGGGTGGCCCCCTCATGCATGTCATTGCCGCCAAGGCCGTCTGTTTCCACGAAGCCCTCCAGCCCGGCTTCAGGGAATACCAGGCACAGATTGTCAAAAACGCCCAGGCCCTCGCCGCCCGCATGGTGAAAAATGGCTATACCGTGGCTTCCGGGGGCACGGATAACCACCTCATGCTGATTGACCTCAGGCCCCAGGGACTCGACGGCAAGACCGCCCAGGAAACGCTTGACGAAGCAGGGATCACTGTAAACAAAAACAGCATCCCGTTCGACACCGCCAGCCCTTTCCGGCCCAGCGGAATCCGCATCGGCACCCCGGCCGTCACCACCCGCGGCATGAAGGAAGCCGAGATGGAACAAATCTCCGACGCCATCCACAAGGTGCTCAGCAACATCGGCGACCATGCCGTCCTCGCCGCCACCCAGACCTGGGCCGCCGAATTGAACCGCCGCTTTCCGCTGCCCTGAGTGGGGGGTAATATTTTGTGTCGTCCCGCGCTTCGGTTGGAGAAGCGCCTGATTCAATAACGCCAACCTTGTGCTGCACCCCAGGTTGGAGTCCCGCCTTTCAGGCGGAATCGGCTGACTTGATCGTGCAGCCGATGCGGTGAATCCAATATAAACGATGAACCAAATTTTCTGAAAAAATTGCGGTAGCTTGAATTGCAAGACGCATCCTGGGCACCACGTTCCTGATTTCCATGAGACGCCGTTCCTTCCTTTTTCAGTCCGCTGCCCTCGGCACCACTGCCGCCGTTCTTCCCGGCAGCCGCCTGCGTGGCGCGAATGCTGCGGCCAACAAAGTCAAAGTGGCCGTGGTGGCGCTGGGACGGGGGCTGGGGCATGTCCAGGCGCTTCTTAAAATCCCCGGGGTGGAAATCGACTGGCTGGCAGAGGTGGATCCAAAACGCCTCGACACCGGTCTGAAACTGGTGAGCAAATCACAGTCTGCCGTCTGCCGTGGCGTGAAGGACTTCCGCAGCTTTCTGGATGACCCGACTCTGGATGCGGTATTCATCGCCACTCCCAATTTTTGGCATACTCCCGCCGCGCTTCTTTGCCTGCAGGCAGGAAAACACGTATATGTCGAGAAGCCCGGCAGCCAGAACGCGCGGGAGGCGGAAATGATCGTCGAGGCTTCGATCAAGTCTGACCGCCTCGTGCAGATGGGCAACCAGCGCCGCACTTGGATGAAAGATGCCGTCGAAGCCCTGCACGCCGGGGCCATCGGGACCGTCCGGTTTGGCCGGGCGTTTTATTATAACAACCGGAAGGCCATCGGGTTGGGGGAGCATCCAGCCTCTGCTGATCTTGATTTCAATCTGTGGCAGGGACCAGTTCCGGATGACGCGGCCCACGACCTGAAACGTTTCACCCACTACGATTGGCATTGGCTGTGGCATTGGGGCAATGGGGAACTAGGCAATAATGGCGTCCACACCCTCGACATCCTGCGCTGGGGGCTGAAGGCGGATTATCCCTTGAGCGTGACCTACCAAGGGGGCCGCTACGGTCATGAGGATCCCCAGGAGACTCCGGACACCGGCACTGCCGTGTATGATTTCGGTCACGCCGGCTGCGAATGGGTGCAGAGCAGTTGTCATCCCCGCGCCGCGGAAAAACCAGCCGCCGAATGCGTGTTTTATGGCGAACACGGCAGCATGGGCATCGACCGGGATTCATGGAAGATTTACGATCCGAAAGGGATGGAAATCAGCACCGGCAAGGCCAGCACCGCCGGCACGGGTGATGTTTCCCATATTGCCAACTTCATTGAAGCAATCCGCGGGGACACCAAACTCAACAGCCCGATTAACGAAGGCCAGAAAAGCACCATGATGTGCCACCTCGGCAACCTGGCTTACCGCACCAACACGGTGATCCGGTGTGATCCCCAATCCGGGAAAATGATGGAAAATCCCGGCGCCATGAAGTGGTGGGGCCGGGAGTCCTACCGCAAGGGATGGGAAGTGAAGGTATAGTCACTTTGGTGCCTCCGAGGCATAAACGGCGGGGCGTCAGGCGGAGCCGGAAGCCGCCTGAAGGCGGGACGCCAACAGATCGCTTCCGCCTTCCACAGCCCATAACACTTTCACCGCTTCAGCGGCGGCTTTGACGTTGTGCACCCGGAATAGGTGCATTCCTGCGGACATACCCCGGGCTATACAGGCAAGGGTGCCGGCATCGCGGTCCAGCGGATCCGGCAGCCCCAGCACCTCCCCAATCACGGTCTTCCTAGAAACCGGCAGCAGAACCGGCCGGGCGAATCGCCCCAGCCGTTCCAGTTCGCGGAAAATAGTCAGGTTATCCTCCAGTTGTTTGGCAAAATCGATCCCGGGATCGAGTACGATGGACTCCACCGGCAGTCCGGCGGCCTGACATATCGCCAGTTTTTCCGCGAAAAACCGGTCCAGCTCGGCCATGATCGAAGGATACCCGACATGCGTGTGTTTTTCCTTGGGCAGGCCCATGCTGTGCATGATCAGCAGAGCCACCCCATGGCGGGCACAAAGCCGGGCATTCCGGTCTTCGGGCAGGGCCCCGATGTCATTCAGCAAATCCCCGCCCAGCGGCAGCACGGCCTCCACCACTTCCGGCCGCCATGTATTCAGTGACAACAGGGGCGGCCACAATTGTTCCGCATCCATGGGGGGATCAGCCGCCACCGCTTCCCGGGCCCACTCTTGATAGGCCCCGATGAAGGAAGTCAGGCGTTTTACTTCTTCGTCCACCGTGATGGCCGGCCGGTTGGTCCGCGCGCTTTCGGCTCCCGCATCAATGATGTCCGCCCCTTCCGCTGCCATGCGTTTTGCCTGCGCCAGGGCCACGGCAGGATCCAGCGTCCCATCTCCGCAAAAGGAATCGTCATTGATGTTCACAATCCCCATGACCAGGGGACGGCGGGGGAAGGTCACCGTGCGGTGGCGGGCTTGCAGGATCATGGGAGGTTTGACAGCGGATCAGGCAGGGCAGCCTCCGGCTTTGAGGGGCCGCCGTCACCGTGAAGGAAAGGGCGCTCACAACCTGTGCAAATGGAAAGCATGGTCATTCCTTCTCCTGAAGAAAAGCGATAAGGTCGCGCATCTCCTGCGGAGTAAACAGGGCCTCCTGACCGGCGGGCATGAGGCTGTGGCCGGTGGATTGCAGCGACTTCACTTCGGCGCGGGGAATTTCGACCTGGAGGCCCATCGCCTGACGGAGCACGATATTTGCGCCGCTGCTGCTGACAAGAATTCCGGCCTGCTTCCGGCCGTCGTTGGTCTCCGCGATAAATGCCGCGTAGTTGGGATTGATGGCGGCGTCGGGATCGAGGATGTGGGTCAACAAATCCTCCACGCTGCGATGGCTTTGGGCCGCGAGGTCCGGTCCGACTTCATGGCCCAAACCGCCGGCCCGGTGGCACTGGGCGCACTGGTTGGTGAAGACCGTGCGCCCGCGTTTGGCATCGCCCGTGGCAGGCAATTTCGCGAGCCAGGCATCCACGACGGCGGCGCGGTTGCTGTATTCGTCGTCAGTCAGGAATTGGGAGACTTTATCGCGGATCTCCGCCCCGCTGTGGCGCAGCAGTTGACGCCGTTGCTCGAGGTCGAGGCTGATCTCGCCGGGCTTGATGGCACCGGAAACGAGGGCGTCGGCAAGGGCAGGACGGTATTCACGCCGCTCCACCATCAGGGCGGCGAGGGAGGGACGGAGAGAGGGTGAGAGGAGCGCCCAGTCTTTTACGAGGGTGTCCGCCACCTCAAGCTCGGGACGCGCGCGCAGGCTTTCCAGCGCAGCCTGTTGAATTTCCGGAGCCTCCCCGGCGTGCAGGGAGGGAAAGAGGGTGTCGGCGGTTTTTGTGAGGGGAAAGTGGCGGAGAAGACGGATCCATGGGGCTTTGGACTCCGTGGACGGGGTGGATGCCAGGGACCGCAGGATGCGGGCGGCCAGGGCATCGCGGTCGATTGTTCCGGAGACGATGCCACCCGCGGATTCCAGCGTGAGCGCGGCGTTGAGGACGGTAGGATCGTCACTCCGGAGCCAGTTGTCAGGAATTTCAGGACTCAGTTTGTGGGCTTTCATGGCAGGGAGAGCGCCTTCAACCACCGCCCAAAGCTGTGGTCTGCCAAGGTCAAAACCTGCCACAAGAAGACGGGAAAGCACTGCCGGGTTGCTTTGCGCCCGGGCGAAGTCGCGCAGGAAATCCGGCTCATCCCGTTTTCCGGACAGGATGAGTGCCATGGCATCGCTGACATGGTCGCCGAGGAGCCGGAGAGCGGCCGTGCGCACCCAGACATTGGCTCCATCCCGGCGGAGCGCTTCGAGCGAGGCATGGGAAAGGCTTTGATCTGTTGCCAGGGCAAGGGCGCGTGCGTGGAGGAGAAACTGCCAGCGGACGCGCAGGTCCGGGTCGTCCGCCAGACGGGCCATGGCTTGACGGGCGGGGGCGTCGGGCAAGGAAGGGCTGGCAACCGTGAAGGCGGCGGCGCGGACCGCCGGAGAGTGATGGCTGGCGGCGGCGGTGAGGTCGGCCGCAGTGAGTTTGTCGAGGACGGCGAGCGTCCACAGGGCATGGAGCGACTGGTGCGCGGAATGGGAAGGAGGCGAGTCAGGCGGCAGATCCTGCCCGTGCTTTTCCTGACGGAGCGCGGCCTGCAGCAGCGGCACCGCCTTTCCGTCAGGCTGCTCCACCAGCAGCCGCTGTGCCGCGAGCCGCGTCCACTGGTTCGCCGATCCGAGCATTCTCACCCGTTCCTCCACGCCCGCCCGTGCCGGCAGTTTGTCAGGTTCCGGCAAGCCGGCTTGGGGAACTATCCGCCAAATTCGGCCACGGCCGCTCCCGGCGCGGAGGTCCACCTTGGCCTTCATGCGCGGCGGGATGTAGTCAGGGTGCTCGATGACTTCGCGCTGCATGTCGAGAATATAAAGGGCGCCATCCGGACCCAGCTCCACGCCGGCGGGGCGGAACGCAGGATCCCGGCCGGCGAGGAATTCGCGCGTTTCCCCGCCGGGGGGGCGCTGCGATTTTACGATAGGACCGTCAGGCGAAAGCACCTCGAGATGCACGACGCCGGAGGCCGCGTCACAGACGAACAGCGAGTGCGCGAACTCCGCCGGCCAACCGCTGTGATTCAGATAACCCATGCCCCCGGCGCTGGAAAAGTAGCCTGCCTGCTCAGGGTGGTTGGGCCGTGTCTGCGCGTCGTGGACGGGATAGATGCGGCAGTTCTCCCCATGGACGGAGATGTTCTGCGTGCCGCGGAGCGGCGAACCGCCGGGAACTTCATCCAGCACCGACTGTGGCAGGATGCGCATCTGCATGTGGTTGATGTTGTGCGTCACGAAACTCCGGCCCACGTCATCGAACACCAGGCCAAACCCGCCGCCCGTTGGATAGGTGGTGGCGAGTTCCTTCGACTGCGGATCAAACGCGAAATCAAGTTCCGCGAGACGCGTGAATTTGTGAGGCTTTTCCGGATTGAAGACGAGTCCGCCGTTGCCGCCATTTACGCCGTGGATGCGCCCGTCCATGTGCCAGCGCAGCCCGTTGAAATTGCTGTCGGTCACGCCCGCCAAAAAGCCGGTGAACCACACTTCGCGCACCTCCGCCCGGCCGTCGCCGTCGCGGTCGGCGAGAAAAACGATCTCCGGCGGCGCGCTGACGACGACGCCGTCCTTCACCGCGCAGATGGAGGTGGGAAAGCGCAGGCCTTCCGCAAAGAGCACACTCCTGTCTGGCTTGCCATCGCCGTTGGTGTCCTCAAGGCACCGGATGGTGCCCCCGGGCGCGCCTTTGCCATCCGTGCCAAGCGGGTAATCACGCATTTCCAGCACATAAGCCCGTCCCGCCGCATCGAACGTGAGTCCCACGGGATCCACGATGTCAGGCTCCCCCGCCCAGAGCTCCATCCTGCAGACGGGATCCAGCACAAAATCCTCCGCCACCGGCGGCCGGGCCGCCGCAGGCATCGCAGCGAGCAGAGGAATGAGACGGCGGATCATGGAGGGCACGGCTGGAATTCTGAAACGGAAGGTAGGGAAACAAAAAACCTGATGTCAATGGTTGGGGCATGTTTTGATGTCAATCAGAACAGAACAGTCCGATTAACTCCGCTTTGTTATTCTGGAAGTCCAGCGGTCTGGACATCCCTTGGAGCCAGGGTGTCATTTTCGGACATGGCGCTCCATGAGGCACCGGCAGGCGTGGCGGGTTCATCCCACTTTCCGCAGTTTTGTGATACGTCCCGTATGGACCCACTCGGCCACAAAGATATTTCCGGCGGCATCAAAACACGCATCGTGCGGATGGAGGAATTTTCCCGCGACCCAACCTTCGCTCTTTTCGTCGCGGCGGAGTTTCATGCCGTCCTTTAATACTTGTTCGCGCCAGGCAGGATCTTCACCCAGATGAGTGATCACTTTATCGTCCTTGTCCAGCAGTGTGATCCGCGCGCTCAGGTCAGGGACGAGCAGGACGTCCTGGTGCGAATCGATGTTTGCCGGCAGGATGAATCCGTCGAGTGTCTTGAGGTGATTGCCTTCCAGCGTGAACCATTGCAGCCGTTTGTTCGCGCGGTCCGCGACCACGACTGATGGGGTGCGCCCTGAACGGGAGTCGATCCACACCCCATGCGGCGTGTCGAACTGGCCGTCTCCCTTGCCGGGCCCGCCGAACATGGAGACCCACTTTCCCTCCTTGTCGTAACGATGGATGCGGAACGAGCCATAACCGTCGGCGACGAAGAATCCGCCATCGGGCAGGAAGGCAAAATTCGTCGGCATGAAGGCATCGCGGCCCCAGCGCTTGGACGGTTTCGTGTCTTCGTTCTCCGGATACAGCATCGACTCCATCGGGGCCCGCTTTTCCCACACGGGCTCGCCTTGCAGCGTAAGCTTGGCAAAATTTTTCAATTGCTGATAGCCGGTGACATAAAGAAATTGCGCGGTGCCCTCGGTGCGGACCTCCAAGCCGTGACCGCCGCCCTGAAACTGATTGCCGAAGGCACGCACGAATTTCCCTTTGTCGTCAAAGACGAAAATGGACGGATGGTCCTTCAGATTTTCGCGGCCCTCGTGGATGACGTAAAGCAGTCCTTCGGCGTCCACGGCGACGTTGTGCGTGGTCTGCCACTGGTATTTGTCCGGCAACTGCGCCCAGTTGTGCAGCACTTCGTAGCGATGTGCCCCCTCACCGATAACAAGTTGTTTATCCGACTTCTGGGCCGTGAGCACCTGTGGTGCAGCGAACGCGGCGGTCGTCGTAGCGAGAAAATGCCGGCGGGAGAATTTGCGTGAAGGTTTCATAAGGGACAGGAAACAGAGTGGTGGAGGACTTTGTCTTAAGCGACGCGGCGGCGGGAGGAAACACTTTTCTGGGACGTCCGCGCCTCATTCCGGCAAGCCGGGTGATCGTGCGTTCCGTCGCGCAACACGCTTTTCAGGACGTCCGCCTCAGTCCAGCGGGACCAGGCGGCGTTGGCGGCCGGTGAACCGGGCCAGTTGTTTGAATCCGCAGGCTTTGGCCAGTTGGACGGCTTCCGGAAAAGCGCGGCCGACTTCCTCCGGGGAGTGGGCATCGGAATTGATGGTGAGGGGGATGCCGGCAGTGGCGGCGAGAGTGAGGAATTCGGGGGCTGGATACATCTCGGCCACGGGTTTGAAGAGGCCGGCAGTGTTGATTTCGATAGCGACACCGGCCTCGAGACAGGCCTGCACTGCCGGTTCATAGTAGCGGCGCAGATCCCCGTCGGGACGGTGTTTGAATTTTTTTACCAGATCCGGGTGGCCCATGATTTCAAACCGCCGGGAGCGGGCGGCCTGACCAAAGAGGAGCCAATAGCGGTCCCAGGCAGCTTCGACTCCAAAGTGGCTGAAGCGGGCGGTTTCTGCGGGGTTGTCGAAGTTCCAATCCCCAAGGTAGTGGACGCTGCCGATCAGGTAGTCCCACTGGGCCCGTTGGGCGAGGGCATCGATCCATGCTTCGCCGCCCTGCAGCCAGTCGACTTCCAGGCCGAGCCGGATCGGCAGGGCCGGGAACTGCAAGCGCGCAGCTTCGACCGCCTCCAGATAGCGGGGCAGGTCGCTGTCCGCCATGCGCCAATCATCGAAATAATCCGGCATGGGGCTGTGGTCGGAAAATCCGATTTCGGGCAAACCCAGTTCCACCGCCCTGCGGGCATACTCCACCGGCCAACCGGTGGCATGATGGCAAAGCGGGGTATGCAGGTGATAGTCGGCTGGCATGGTCAAAGCGCAGTTTTGAAGGCATAAGGTGGGGTGGTCCTGCCGGGTTGGAAAGGGCGCGATGCGGCTGTCCTATCGTCCTATCCGGCCCCCCTTCCGAAGCCGGCCGAATGAGGTGCCGCCGTGTGCCCGGCGGAGATCACCGGCCTGCCAAATGGCGTGAATTCCCGGCAAATTAGTATTAATTTTCCTCTAAATCAGTTGACCACAGAATGATTGCCATGAATGAATAGGCAGCACATTGTGACGATTTCGTATCCCGGAAGGCCGTCACGGAAGTCATCAAGCAAACCACAAAAATGAAATCCCCTCTGTTGATCTTTGCCATCCTGAGCGTTGCCGGTGCTGTCCCGGCCAGTGCCGCCCTGACCTTCGTGATCGGTTCCCAGGCTGTCGCCAATCCTGCCTTGCCCAATCTGCCCAATGTGTGGCCTGCCAGCGGGGGGGAGAATCCCGGGAATGCCATTGATGGGAATCTGACCAACAAGTATCTGAATTTCGCCAAAAACAACACGGGCTACATCTACACCACCACGGGCAGCACCGCCGCAGTGGTGACTGGCATCAATTTTGTCTCTGGCAATGACGCTCCCCTGCGTGATCCCGCCACCTATATCCTTTACGGCAGCAACACGGCGACCGCCAGCACGGTGGCTGGAACCAGTTTCAACGTGGACACTGCTTTTACGGCCATTTCGTCAGGAACCGTGCTGCTGCCGGACGATGCGGCAACCCGGGGAACCACCCGCTCCACGTTCAATACTACTTTTGCCAATCCAACCGCCTATTCGACGTATCTCCTCGTATTTCCGACGGTAAAGGGGTCCGCTGACGGCACGGTGAACAGCATGCAGATCGGGGAAGCCCGCCTGCAGACGGCCGCTGGTCCATTGGAAAATGCCGGCATCCTCGGGGGAGGCCAGTTGATTCCCGAACCGGGAAGCGCCAGTCTGTTGGCTTTGTTGGGGATGGGCCTGCTCTCCCGCCGCCGCCGGGCTTGATCCAATAACGATACCTATAACAAGGCCCCTTCCGGGGTGCGGGCAGGCGGTCCGGCTATCAAAGCAGTTCCAACTGATGCCACCCGGCCATGCCCGGGCTTTCCGGGGGCCGTCGGGTTTTGGCGTCCACTGCCACCGCCACCGCCACCGGACCGGGAAAAACCGGAGAGGTGACGGCGGGAGGGATGGGTGCCGCAGGATGCCGCAGCCTCACCGGAAACCACGGGGTGGGTTGATGGGCCGGAGCACAGGTCACTTCGACGTCAGGGCGTTGGAGGACACTCAATACCTTGCGGACGGCGGTCGTCGCAAGATCCGGGGAGTTGCAGTCCTGACTTAAATGGCCCAGCAAAACCCGCTCCAGTCGTGGAGTTAGGATTTCGGCCACGAGGGTGGCAGTCTGGTCATTGGAGAGGTGGCCATGGCGGCCCTGAATGCGTTGTTTGGTGGACCACGGGCGCTTTTGATCCTGAGCCAGCAGCGTGGTGTCGTAATTGGCTTCGATGAAGAGAGTATCGATATCGCGGAGTTTTTGACGCATGAGCGCCGTGGCGTGGCCGACGTCGCTGAGAAGGCCGAGAGCCGCCCCGCCATGACGCAGCACCAAGCCTACGGGATCCGCCGCATCATGGGGCACGGAGAACGTTTCCAGTTCCATGCCGGCATAGGCAAAGGCCCCGCCGGACGGGATGAGTTGCCAGTGTTTGTCCGGTTTGAGGGAATCCTTGAGCACCTCCCGGGTGCGCGCATTGCAAAGGATGGGAAGGGGATGCCGCCGCGTCAGGACATCAAGCCCCCTGCAGTGATCGCCGTGCTCGTGGGTGATCAGGATGCCCGAAAGGGTATCGGGAGCCACGTTTACGGCTGCGAGACGTTCCAGGATCCGGGCGGCGCTCAGTCCGGCATCGATCAGCAGCCGCGACGTGCCGGTGCAAACCACCGCACAATTGCCCGCACTGCCACTGCCAAGAACAATCAATTTCAACATACCATACTACCGGACGGAGGTAGGCCAGGCGGGCCGGGGTGTCAATTGAGGGAGAGATGCCAACGGGGGAAAAACCCAGAGCAGAGGGGATTTTGCCTCCGGCTTTTTTCGAACGGACGCGTCAGGGACAGACGGGCCGCCGCAGCCATCAAGTCTAACCTGCCGCAACCAGGGGGGCGTTGGTCCCGCAGGCCCCTGTCTGCACCAGGCCGGGCGGGGGATCAAGCAGCATGGGTTCGGAATGATCAAGATAGTCCCGGCAGATGATGAAAAATTCGTCTTCGCTACGGGCGCGGCGGATGCGGTCAAGGAATTGTCCGTCGCCCGTGATTCCGGCTCCGATGAAGTTGAGGTAGCGCTTCATGGAATGCACATGGGTGGCTCCAGTGGAGGTAGGATGCCAGGTTTCCTCCCAGAGTTCGTGGACGTAAGCGAGGACCTGCCGCCCGGTGGGCAAGGTGACCGGTGCCCCCGCGCGGTGCTGGCGGATTTGTTGGAAGAGCCACGGATTGCGGATGGCTCCCCGGCCAATCATCAGGCCCCGGGCCCCGGTGCGGCTGAGGGTTTCCTGCGCCATTTCCGGCGTGGAAACATTGCCATTGGCAAGCACCGGGCAGGGCAGGGCCCGGGCGATGGAACGGATCTGGTCGTAGTGGATCCCGCCGCGATACATCTCCAGCACGGTGCGTCCGTGAACCGTCACGAGGTCGGGCCGGTGTTTTTGCAGCAGGGGAATGAGGGCATCGGTCACCGGCCCGTCAAAACCGATGCGGGTCTTGACGGTGAAGCGGCCCGGAATCGCATCCCGCATGGCTCCGAGAAGTTGGTCCACCAAAGGCAATTGGCGCAGCAGACCGCCACCGGCGCACTTTTTGTATACGACCGGAGCCGGGCAGCCGAGGTTAAGATCGATGGCGGCAATGGGCAGGGCCTGGAGCAGCGGCAGGGTGCGGAGAATCGAGGGGATATCATTGCCGATGATTTGCGCAATAACCGGACGCCCCGTGGGGTTTTTGAGAATGGACTCGACAATCCAACGCTCCGGTTTCGAGACGGAGTGCACCCGCATGTATTCTGTATAATACAGGTCGATCCCGCCATACCGTGCCATGATGCGCCAGAAGGGCAGGTGAGTGACGTCCTGCATGGGCGCGAGTGCCAAGGGCGGCTCAGGGCCGTGCACTGCGTCGTCAAACTGTTGTTCCGGATTCACCCGGCATGGTGCGGCAGCGGGTCCGGCGTGGCAAGGGAGCATGGGCTCCTTCCCGTGCGTCTGCTTCCTTTGTCAGGGCTTGACGGCAGCGCGGTGGACAAACGCGCCCTTTTTATTGCCGACGATAATCTCTGCCGGGCCTTTGCCATCGAGGTCGGCGACCATGACCTGGGTGCCGACACCGGAATCACTGTGAATGAGGTGCGGGATGAACTCCGCTGCTCCGCTGGTGCCGCCCCTTTTGACTTCATACCAGTAAAGCACCGCCGGATCATTGACCCCCGGGTCCCCGCCGGTGCCATCGGCTTTGGGAGCATGAGCCCAGTGGCGCTTGCCGGTCACGATATCCTTGATGCCATCTCCATTGATATCCGCAAGGTCGAGGGCGTGCAGCATGCTGTAGACCGGGGTCTTGCTGGGGGCCTTGGGATCCTTGGGCATCAATTCGTGTTTGATGAATTCTATTTTGCCCTCGGCGGACTTTTTCTGTTCATACCATGCGAGGCCGTAGGCATGGGCGGCAAGACTGGTGAAGACATCATGGTCTCCGTCGCCGTCGAAATCATAGGCAAACATCTGGGCCCCGCCTTCGTTAGGAGCAAATGGCACCGCATGAAATGTCCAGACCGGCTGGGTGCGGGGATCTGCCGGATGTTCCCACCAGCCGTTTTTTTCCAGCAGGTCCATTTTGCCGTCGCCATTCACATCGCCCACGCCAAGGCCGTGGGTGAACCGGTCGCCGGCCGCCTTGCCGGAAACGGGGACAAAGGGCCACGGTTGCGTAGGGTCCTCGCCGGGCGAGGCATAACCAAAATAGCCTCCCTGGCTGCAGACAATCTCAGGTTTTCCGTCCCCGGTGAGATCGGTCCAGGTGGGGGACTCGTTGTCAGTGATCTTCAGGATGGAATGTTTTTTCCAGTCGCCGGGGGCTCCCTTGGGGTTTTCAAACCAGTAACTTTCATCACCGGGGAAACCGAGGACAAGGACATCGTCCCATCCGTCCCCATTGAGATCGGGAGCATAGGTCAGGAAGTTTTTGGAGTATCCCCGGGGCTCGAATTTGGCGGCGGGGTAAACCTGGTGGTGGTCAGCGAAGCTTGGACCGGCAAACCACCATGGACCGTAGACGACATCCTTGATGCCATCCTTGTTGAAGTCGCCCACGGCGGCCCCTTCGGCATGGAATTCGTCCGTCAGTTGCCGGGTTTGCCATTGCAGGGCGGACCCGGCGGGCGCGGCCGCCGCCTGTCCAGGCAGAAAATGGAGAAGGGAGGTCAGGGATAACAGGAGCGCGGAGTGGTTCATGGGGCAGATGGGTAGGGTTTTAGGCAGAAGTCATCGGGGTTGGCCAGCTATTACGTGAAAATTGCGTCGATCTTGCCGGCTTGCTCCCGGCTCCGGCAGGCGTAACTGTAAGCATGGTTATTGGCATCACCGGGGCAACCGGCTTCATCGGACGTTATGTGGCTGCCGCCGCCCGGGCGAATGGACACCGGGTGGTGGCCTTTTCGAGAAATCCGCAGGCGGACCCGGCATTCGATGAAACACGGAGCTGGGCGGACCTTGAAAAAGCGGATTTCGGCGGGTTGGAGGCCGTGGTGCACCTCGCCGGGGAGCCGGTCATGGGCCTGTGGACGGCGGCCAAAAAGGATCGCATCCGCCGCAGCCGGGTCAATCTGACCTGCGATTTGGTGAACCGCCTGCGTATCCAAACCCCTCCTCCCCGGATTTTCGTCAGTGCCTCAGGCATGGCATTTTACGGGGATGCCGGTGACACCGAACTCAGCGAAACCAGTCCTTCCGGGGAGGGCTTTCTGGCAGAAGTCTCCCGGGCATGGGAAGCCGCCGCTGCGGAAGCCTCTGACTTTGCCAGAGTGGTGAGCCTGCGCACCCCCATGGTGCTGGGTCCGGATGGCGGTCCGGCCACCGCTCTGCGCCGGGTATTTAAGCTGGGACTTGGGGGGCGGATGGGCTCGGGCCAGCAGTGGACGTCATGGATTCACGTGCAGGATCTGGCCCGGATGTTTGTCTTTGCATGCGAATCCGATGCGCTCCACGGCCCGGTCAATGCCTGCGCGCCGGTGCCCGTGACCAACCGGGAGTTCACCGCAGGCATTGCAGAGGCGGTGCACCGGCCGGCGGTATTTCCGGTCCCGGCCTTTGCCTTGGGACTGCTTCCCGGCGGGATTGGGGAAATTTTTCTGCAAAGCCAGCGGGCCCGTCCTGCCGCAGCCATGGCGGCCGGATTCAAGTGGCTGCATCCGGACTTCCGGGCCACTGCCCGCGGGGTCTTTGGCCATGAAAATTAAACAAACCGGTGTAGATTGAACTGTTCCATCCCTGTTTGTGGATTTCTCCACACTAGTCGACCGGGGCACCCAACGCCAGATCCCACTGCCGATACCTGGTATTCCTGACCTTTTCCATGTCCGTCCCCCAGACCACCATTGCGGTTGTTTACGATTACGACCAAACGCTCAGCCCCACCTACATGCAGGACGAAGTCCTGTTTCCCGCCTATGGGATCGACCCCGCCCACTTCTGGAAAAAAAGCCAGCAATTGGTGCGTGAAGATGGCTGGGAAAGTGAATTGGCCTATCTGAAAACCCTGCTGGATTCCCTTCCCATGGATCCGCCCACCAATGCAGATCTGATCCGCCTGGGGGCCAATCTGAAGTTTTATCCCGGTCTGCCGGAAATGTTCGATGAACTGGACCTGCTGCTCAACGAAACCCACCGCACCATCGGCATCCGGATCGAACACTATATCCTCTCCAGCGGCATGAAGGCGCTCATTGACGGCAGTGCCCTCAAACCGTTCGTGAAGGAAATCTTCGGCTGCGAATTTGCCACCGACAGCAAGGGCCGCATCACCTTCCCCAAACGGGTCATCTCCCACACCCAGAAGACGCAGTATCTCTTCCGCATCAACAAAGGCCTGCTCGATCTCAGTCAGGATGTCAATGACCACATGCCGTCCGACCTCCGCCCGGTCCCGTTTACCAACATGATTTATGTGGGCGACGGGCCGACCGATGTTCCCTGCTTCACCGTGATGAAGCAGTTTGGCGGGCAATCCATCGCGGTCTACAATCCCAATGACCCGACCCGCAACAGTTTCCGGAAGTGTTATCAGCTCAGTGCCCATGCCAACCGCATCAAACACATTGCCCCCAGCGACTACCGGGCCGGCAGCCACCTGCGGCTTATTCTGGATGAAATGATCCGCGAAATCGCCGACCGTATCCTGCGCAACCGGCGGGAGGAAATCGAGGAATCCCGGGTCGCCGCTCCGGGTCATGCCTGAGGAATCCGAAGATATTTTCCTGACATGATCGATATCAATACCCCGGCCATCCTCTTCCCGGCGATCAGTCTGCTGATGCTGGCCTACACCAACCGTTATCTGGCCCTCGCATCGCTGATCCGGAAGCTGCACTCGGATTATGTGGCCGGACACGACCCCGGGGTCCGGGCCCAGATTGTCAACCTGCGCTTCCGCATGCGCCTGATCCGGCAGATGCAACTGCTGGGCATGGTCAGTTTGCTGTTCTGCCTGATCTCCGTGATTGTGCTCCTCGCCGGATGGGAACCAGCCGGTCTGGGGCTGTTTGCCGTGGCCCTGTGCGTCATGGCCGCCTCCATCTGGCAATGTGTCAGGGAAATCAAACATTCCGGGGGGGCCCTCGACATCCTGCTCAAACAGATGGAATCGGCTGAAGCACAATACGAACGCGACCAGCGGACCGGCTCCTGAGCAAAATTCCCGGCTTGCTTCCGGGCGCACTTTCCAGGCAGGCTGACTCCATGAAATTTTGCTCCGCCTTTGCGCTCTGCGGTTTGCTTCTGCTGGCCCGGCCTGCCGGGGCCGAAACGGTCAAGGACCGGGAAGGCGCGGTGCGGGGGGACAAAGCCCGGATGGAGAAGGATCCCCGCTGGAACTACAATGACCTTGAGGGCGGGTTTAAAATGGCGCAAGCCACCGGCAAACCCCTTCTGGTGGTGCTGCGCTGCGTGCCTTGTCTATCCTGCGCGGGAATCGATGCCGGGGTGCTGGAAGAGAAGGAACTGGCTCCGCTGCTGGACCTTTTTGTCTGTGTCCGCGTCATCAATGCCAACGCCCTCGACCTTGCCCGCTTCCAGTTCGACTATGACCTTTCCTTTTCCGCCATGATGTTCAATGGCGACGGCACGGTGTATGGCCGCTTCGGCTCATGGCAGCATCAGCAGGATCCATTGGATAAAACCACGGCCGGCTTTAAAAAGGCGCTGACCGCCGCGCTGGCCCTGCATCAGGCATGGCCCGCTAACCGTCAGGACCTGGCCGGCAAGCAGGGCGCTGCCATGCCGTATGCCACGCCGGTCGAATTTCCTACCCTGTCCGCCAAATACGGCAGCAAGCTCGATTGGGACGGCAAGGTGGTGCAGAGCTGCGTGCATTGCCACATGATCGGGGATGCCGTCCGGACCCACTTCCGCAACCAGCCCGCAGGGTTGCCGCTGGAATGGATCTATCCCCAGCCTTCCCTGGCGGTCCTGGGAGGAGTTCTCGCCACTGATGACATGGCCCGGGTCATTTCCGTAATTCCTGACACACCGGCCGCGGCGGCCGGGCTGCAGCCCGGTGACCACCTCATGTCCATGAACCACCAGCCATTAATCTCCACGGCGGATGTGGCATGGGTACTGCACCGAGCTCCGGATGCCGGCACCCTGCCCATGGTGGTCCGTCGCCCTGGCGGTGCAGATTCCCTCCCGATGGATTTGAAATTGTCCGCCGGCTGGCGCCGCCAGTCTGACATCTCCCGCCGCGCCGGCACCTGGCCGATGCGGGCCATGGCCTTCGGCGGCATGCAGATGGAGGACATCGACGACACTGAACGCACCCGCCTTGGACTTGCCAGGGACAGCATGGCGCTGCGGATCCGGCACGTCGGTCAATATGGTCCCCACGCGGCGGCCAAGAATGAAGGGTTCATGGCGCAGGACATCCTGGTTCAAGTGGGCACCCTCACTTCCCGCCTGACCGAAAGTGCCCTGATCGGTCATCTCCTGACCCATCAGAAGCCCGGCCAAAAACTGCCGGCCCAGGTGCTTCGTGACCGCGTGCGCCTGAGCTTCCAGTTGCCCCAGCAGTAATCGGGGCCAACTTTGCGTTCATGAAAATGATCGTTTTGCTCGTGACCGCCGGATTGATTGGCTGGTGGATGTGGAACAGCCTGGGAGGCCCGCAGGGAACCGCGGCCATGCCGGGCGGCGGACCACAGCCGGTCATCGAAAAAGCCGGGGAGGCGGTGAACTCCCTCAACGATGCCAACCGGAAAATGCAGGAGGCGATTCGTCAGGAGGTCCCTCCAGCTCCCCCTCCCTGAACCGGCGGTGCCCCCCTCCTGCCGGACTTGACCACCCCCAGTGCCAGCGGCAGAGTGGATCATGATAAAATCCATCGACGCCTCGGAATTCCGTTTTACCGGCAAGGGAAAGTTGAAGCTGGAAAAATATCCCACCGCGCTGAAGAAACGCCTCTACAAAAACAAAGCGGATCTCACCGCCCTGCTGTTGCAGTTTCAGGGGGAAATCAACGAACGTCAGGAACAGATGTATGCCCAGGACCAGTATGCCATGCTGCTGGTGTTTCAGGCCATGGACGCTGCGGGCAAGGATGGCACCATCCAACATGTCATGAGCGGGATCAATCCGCACGGGGTCGAAGTCACCGCCTTCAAACGGCCCAGCGCGGAGGAATTGGACCACGACTACCTGTGGCGCACCACCAAAGCGCTGCCAGGACGGGGCATCGTGGGAATCTACAACCGGTCCTATTATGAGGAGGTCCTGGTGGTCCGGGTCCATCCTGAGATCCTGAAAAGCCAGCGTCTGCCGGAAGGCACCATGGACCACCTGCCGACCCTGTGGAAGCGCCGCTTTGAGGAGATCCGGAACTTTGAGGAACATCAGGAAGCCAATGGCATGCGCATTGTGAAATTCTTCCTCCACGTTTCCAAAGCGGAGCAGAAAAAGCGCTTCCTCAGCCGGATTGATGATCCCTCCAAAAATTGGAAGTTCAACGCCGGCGACCTCAAGGAGCGGGCCCGCTGGGATGACTATCAGGTGGCCTACGCGGAGGCCATCGCGGCCACCGCCAGCAAAGCCAGCCCATGGTATATTATTCCGGCCGACGACAAGGGAGACATGAGGCTGCTGGTAAGTGCGGCGATATTGTCAGAAATGAAACGTCTCAAACTGGCCTGGCCGGTGCTACCGGAGGATCAGCAGGCCTCGCTGGCAGCATGCCGCGGGGAACTGCTGAACCCCGACACCTGATTTTATTCCATGTCTACCCGGATCCGCGCAGCTCTGCTGGGGCTGACGGCCGCTGCTGCCGCCGCCGCCCCGCCCGCGACGGTCCGCTTCGCCACTTACAATGTTTCCTTCTTCC
>JBBQWG010000016.1:0-119781 GCA_038210825.1 Verrucomicrobiales bacterium | reverse complement strand
AATCGTCGAAGAGCAGACTTTGTGGCAGGTCCCAAGGGGTGAGCAGATGGCGCATTGGTTGTGCTAATCAGTTAAGCACCAATTATATGCGTGTTTTTAGGATTCGCAATAACAATCATGGACTTTTTGCGGTCACATCTGAAATACAATCCCCGCACCTGTCCGATGGTGGCCCAGACGATAAGCAGCCCCGATGGCGGGCCCTCGCCCCGCGATTCTCAGCAAGAACGCGGACATCCGTTTTTTCCTCCGCGAAGACTGGCACCATCGGCTCCGAGCCCGCTGGGTTCCAGCCGACTACCGGCATTGCGTGAAGGTAATTGAGGATTTTGAGGCGATACTGAGCGGGCCTGATCCGAGTGATTCAGATCCAGCTCATTGTGATTGTGTTGATGGCCCCGACTCTGTTATCGAAATAGGGTCAGCGCACAGGGCCATTGCCCGAGGGGGGGAGACGCAAGCTATGCTGGTCTGATTTTCCGGCCATTCGGCGGGGATGGTGCGGTCAATGCAGTGGCGGAGTCGGACCTTCACCGCGCTGGTGGGGCGGCACCGGCGCAAAATATCATTTAACGCGGGGCCGGTGTGCTGCAGGTCATTTCCAGTAATGCGGTGAGTGAGCGCCGGACCGGACCGAAGGGGGAGATTGCCAATGACCGGTATAGGACCCGGGCGGCGGAGCTGGTGCTGCAGTTGCGCCCGCTGATCCAACGGCAGCAGATTTGTGGGCTGCCCAAGGCGGCAGCCTATCAGCTTTCCACCTGGGGGCTGATCCAGGATGAGGGCAAGGCGGACATTGAAGCCAAGCGGGATTGGATGCGCGCTAACAAAGGGAAGAGCCCGAACCTGTTGGATGCGGTGGCGGTGATGGCGGGAGGCTTATTGCAGCGCAAGGTGCTGAGTCTGACCCAGCAGTGGCAGCCGTTGGTGCCGGAGTCGACACTTCCGGATTTTATGCGCCCGCGGCCGGCGGTGGCAGGGCATCAGGTGCGGCGGCGGAAGATGAGCAATCTGGTGACGAGGTGGTGAGGGGGAAGTAGGTTTCAGGGTTCAGGAAGTACGGGGAGGGGAGGAGGGATGGGAAGATCGATGATAGGGAATGGAGGATCGAAGGAGAAGTCAGAGGGCAGAGTGCGGCCCACAGATGGCGCGGATTATACGGATGGCACGGATGAGAGGAGGGGGGAAGCGGGCGGAGGGCAGTGGGCAGTGGGCAGAGTGTGGGCCACACGAATGGCACGGATTATACGGATGGGAGGAGGTCAGGGAATAAAGGACAGGGAAAGCGAAGGGTCAGGCGACGGCGAGAGGGGCACGCCGAGGACACGACAGATGCCATTCGAGCCGTTGCCTGCATCAGTTTTACACCTCGATGACATCGCCAACAAGGAGCTGCATCTCATTTTTGAGAGGACTTCTGCAGGGATAAAATCCCCCGGCCTCCTCCGCCAGCGTGGTCCGGCCTTCACCGGTGCTGTCCACGGATGAGGCGGAAAAACTGCACAACCAAATTGCGCGGCAGCTAGTTTATTGATAGGCATCACGGTTGGACCTCTATGTTTTTTCCGACTTCCATGAAGGCTTTCCTCCCCTTTTTTGTATTGTGGGCGCGGCAGGCCTACCTGAAGGCCGGCAACAGCGACGCAGGCGACAGTTTTGGCACCTCGGTGGCGGTGTCTGGCGAGACGGTGGTCGTCGGGGCGTTCCGGGAGGCCAGCAACGCGACCGGAGTCAACGGCGACCCGGCGAATAATTTGGCACACGGTGCGGGGGCGGCCTATGTCTTCACTCGAAGCGGGACGGTATGGACGCAGCAGGCCTATCTGAAAGCGGGTAATTCCTCGTCAAACGACTGGTTCGGGGGCGCGGTGGGCGTTTCGGACGACACGGTGGTCGTCGGAGCTTGGGGGGAATCCAGCAATGCGACCGTGGGGTATCCAGTCGTCGATGCTGGAGCGGCCTATATCTTCATGCGAAGCGGCATGTTGTGGTCGCAGCAAGCCTACTTGAAGGCGGTCAATACCGGTGTTGAGGACTACTTCGGCAGCTCCGTGTCGGTATCCGGCGACACCGTGGTCGTCGGAGCTAGATCTGAGGACAGTAACGCCACCGGAGTCAACGGCAACGCGGCGGACAATTCAGCCAGCAACGCCGGGGCGGCCTACGTCTACACTCGAACCGGGGCGGGATGGGCGCTGCAGGCCTACCTGAAGGCCAGCAACAGCGAGCCCGGCGACAATTTCGGCCACTCGGTGGCGGTGTCTGGCGATACGGTAGTCGTCGGGGCATTGTTTGAGGACAGCAACGCCACCGGAGTCAACGGCAACCCTGCGAACAATGCGGCACCCGGTGCAGGAGCGGTCTACGTGTTCACCCGCAGGGGGACGGCATGGATGCAGCAGGCCTACCTGAAGGCGGCGACTAATGGAGAGGGTGATCTGTTTGGTAGCTCGGTGGCGGTGAGCAGCGACACGGTGGTAGTAGGTGCTATTTATGAGGACAGCAGCGCCACGGGAGTGAATGGCAATCCGGCGGACAATTCGACCTCACAAGCCGGGGCGGCTTACGTCTTTACCGGAGTCGGCCCTCCCCTCCTCACCCCTCTGGAACAGTGGAGGCAGCTTCATTTCGGAATCTCGGACAACACTGGCGACGCCGCAGACACTTTTGATTTCGACCAAGACGGGTTGGTCAACCTGTTGGAATGGGCAGTCGGTAAGCCCCCCAAACATCCGAACCCCTATCAACCGGTCGTGGTCCGCAACGGCGCGGAATTGGAGTTCAGGTATTCCCGCAGCCTAGCCGCCTTCAATGCCGGCACCGGTTATGCCGTGGAGTATAGCGGTTCGCTAGCGGCGGAAACCTGGCAGACCACGGGGGTGACACAGAACGTGCTATCCACCGAGGGCGACGTGCAGACGGTGAGGGCAACCGTCCCCGCGGGCACGGAGCGACGCTACCTGCGCCTGCGTGTGACTGCTCCGCAAATTATATTGCCTCTGCCCTGACCAAAACTCCGACATTGTCCGCTTTACCTGTGAGCCGCACAGGGTTTCAAGCAGCCCTCACGCTCGTCTTGAGCGCAACTGCTCTCCCCGCCGCCAGCTTTCCTTCCGGGGCCGATGGCGCAACCCTCAGCGAGGATGTGCCATACACGATGGCGGAGACAAATTTCGGCTTCAGCGATCCCGGAGACAATCCCTCCGATCATTTTCCCGTGTGAAACTGACCACTTTACCCGGGGGCCGGCCATGACTAAAATCGAGGGCGATGACTTGGGAAGTGCGGTTTTCAAACTGCAGCAGGACCGCCCCCGCATGGATCCGAGGGTGCTTCCGGCGCTCGGTGCCCTGACCGGGTTTAGCAAGGAAGTGCGCGTCTGGCAAAACCAGACGCCCCGCAACCGGCCTGCCGCGGAAAAGCTGGCGGGGCTCATCCATGGCTGCGGCCTCGGAAGCCGACTGCCAACGCTCCCTGCCTATGTCCAACCGCAGGGTGTTCTATGGATTGATGCGCTAGTGCAGTCCGGCAAGCGGAATGCGTTACAACTGCAGTCCGAATTGACATGATTTTCAGTTGTGTAAACCTGCGAAATGCCCCTACTCCGATCGTTCCTGCTCTCCATCGCAGTCGCCTTACCCGTTTTTTTTCCTCTGCGCTCTCCAGGGGGCGGCTTTACAGGAACTATCCCATTTGTAAATGGCAACGTACAATTTGTAGCCGAAAATGATCAGGGCATGATTTTGATATCAGGCCCCTTCACCGCTGTGAATGAGCTGACCATCCGGCGCATCGCGCGGCTCTTTCCCGACGGGCGTACCGACCGGTCCTTCCAAGCCGATCCTGACGATGAGGTTTTCCAAACCCTGCCCCGGGCTGGCGGCGGAGTCGTAGCCCTCGGGCGGTTTAACCGCATTGGCGGCGGCCTTGAACCTTATCTTGCTGCACTTTTGGTCAATGGGCGCCAGGATCCGGCTGTCTCATATGGCCTGCAATCCGCACCGGCTGTCGGACTGATCCAACCCGATGAAAAAATCATTGTTGGAGGCTCATCACTCAAAGTAAATGGCATCAGCCGGGGCAATTTGGTGCGGTTCCTCCCCCACGGTCAGCTGGATCCCAGTTTCATTGCGAACATCACGGGTCCCGTAACGGGAATTCAGCTGATGATGAATGGTAAATTGATGGTTTGGGGATCATTCAGCGCCGTCGATGGAGTCCCTCGTGCGCGGCTGGCCCGCCTGTTTCCTGATGGCAGTCTGGACGATACTTTCTCACCGCCCGTTTTCACCGGATTGGCAAATCCAGTTCAATTGCAGGTAGTAGAGCAGCCGGACGGTAAACTGCTGTTGGGAGGGGCATTCAGCGCAGTCGCCGGAGTTTCCTCACGGGGCATGGTCCGCCTTCTGGCCGAAGGCGGCAGAGATCCTGACTTTTCCGCGCAATTCACCACCGGCACGGCAGGCGGAATAGTGAGAAGCGTCGTACTCCAGCAAAATGGGATGATTTTGGCTGGCGGTTCCTTTACCGGCGTTAACGGCACTGCAAGAGGCCATGCTGCCCGGCTTTTCCAGAATGGAACTTTGGACCCCGCCTACAATCCGAACCTGAATGGTGCCGTGCAGTCCATCGCCCTCCAGGAAAGCGGCGGCATCCTGCTGGCGGGGGATTTTACCTCCGCCTCCGTGGGTCCAAGAAGTCATCTCTATGGGGAGGGGATTGCCCCTACGCAGTCGGCCGTTTCCGTGGAAGACGGCAGCCTACTCAAATGGGCCAGAAGCGGTCACCTTGCCGCATTGGAGGGAGTAAGGTTTGAGATCCACAATAACAGCTCGCAGTGGATGGATCTGGGTGCTGCTTATGAAGTAGAGGGGGGATGGCAACTCGCTGGAACCACCATTCCTGTTTCAGCCACCATCCGTGCACGGGGGGCGGTCAAAGGCAGTCCCGGCAGTTGGCGCACCGGGCGGCTCCAAGTAGGCGCGGGAGTTCCTGTTGTTCAATTGGAGACAGCTCAGGGCCAAGTCCTTCCTCCAGGAGGAAGCCTGGAATTCGACGGACTACCCGCTCCGCCTGGCAGCTTGTCGCGCAGTAAGTTTATCACTCTGATCAACCGTGGCAGTGGACTGCTCACTACATCCACCTTCAACCTGACTGGACCTCACGCGGGCGATTTCACCCTGACAGGGCCCTCCCGGAGCGATCTGGCTCCTGGAGAAACCACCCCTCTTTCCATCGCCTTCAAACCGCAGGGAATCGGCATCCGTACCGCCGTCCTTACTATCACTTCGAATGCTCCTGCCTCTCAGCATGTGCTGGCTTTGCTGGGCGAAGGAACTGCCGGGGTGGTTTCCGCTGTATTCCGTCATCCGGAGGATGAGCCCCTCATCGTGGAAACGCTGCAGCCAGGACTTAGACTTGGACCATTGAAAATTGGATTCCGTCCCCAGCCGGGCACTGTTCTTCGTGTGGTGGACAACCGGCATCCAACGACTGCCAGCCCTCCCTTCATTGGGATTCAGCCTCTGAGCTTTCTCACCGCCGTCTACGAGGGAGTCAGCTACCAATTTCAGTTGGTTTACACCGGCGGTTCCGGTGCAGCACTTGGGAATGATGTTATGCTGGTGCTGGCTGGCCCTGGCACCCTGCGCCGAAGAATCCCGGAGACAACGGTCATGGCAAGTCATCCCGATGGCCGCCTTGTGATGAACATGAGCGATCTTGGATCCACCCCGGGCCTTATTTTCACTTCCTCGACCGGTCGGACTGAAAGCGCCATTACCGATTGGAACAACACTGCCGATAGCCTCGTCATCAGAGACGACGGGAAACTGCTCGTGGTGGACAGAATTCCCGTCGAATTTTCGTTGAGGCTACTGTTGCTCCTGCCCGATGGACGGCCTGACCCCGGTTTTCCTGCTTTCACGCTGCCGTATACTCTTTACCCGGAGCAGATGGCGGTGGGACCGGATGGCACGGTGTTTATATCGTCACTGCATCCCGGCGGCAACGGCCGCGGCCTTTATCGCCTGCTGCCTGGTGCTACCGTCCCTGTTCCTTTCGGTCCTCCATTGTCTAATAGCTTGTCTCGAAATAGCATCGGAGCTTTGTTGGTACAACCGGATGGAAAAGTCCTTGTGGGAAGCGGAACCGTAGCTCCCGGTCTGGAGGATCCTGAACGCGTTGGCATGATCCGCCTGATGCCGGATGGCAGCTTGGATGCGGGCTTCAACGCAAATCTGCCCCTGGGAGGTGCCTCCGGTGTGACAAGGATTCTCCTTCAACCGGATGGCCGGATCCTGATATGTGGGGAATTTTCTAAATCCCCTGGAACTTCATTGCTTTGCCTCCAACGGCTTTTACCAAATGGAAGCCTCGACCCCTCCTTCGAGCCGAATTTGGAGGCCAAGCTGGGAGGCATCCGACGCGAAGTAACCAGCATGGCGCTTCAAGCCGACGGCCGGATCGTGATTGGCGGAGATTTCACCTGGCTGGGAGGCCGTGCCAGAAACCGCCTCGCCCGCCTTCTGCCTGACGGAGCCTTGGATCCTACCTTTACGCCTGATGTGAATCAAATTGTGCAAACGGTTTCTCTAACGTCTTCTGGAGAAGTCGCGGTGGCCGGGACATTTTCTATCGTAAACTCCACCGCCACCAACAGGGGGGCGATACTGGAAAATGATCCCCCGGTTTCGCTGCTGAGCGTCGTCTTGGCTGACGGCTCCACCAGCATTATCAGATGGCTGCGCGGCGGCAGTCTGCCGGAAGCGGACCAAGTAACATTTGAGGTTTCCTCCGGAACCCCCGGGGGGTGGACCAGACTTGGAACCGCAAACCGGACTACAGGAGGGTGGCAAATGACCGGCCACTCTTTGCCGCCTCAAGGCCGTATCCGTGCGCGGGCACGCTACACTTCCGGATATGGCGGAGGTTGCTCCGGGTTGCAGGAAACGATTTGCTCGTATCCCATAGATAGAACCCCCCAACAGCGTTGGCGGGAAGATTTTTTCAATACGCCCGAAAACACCGGGGAGGCGGCGGACCTTGCGGATCCCGATCATGATGGTCTGCCCAATTATATGGAATTTGCTCTAGGTAGCAATCCCCTATCCTCGATCCAGTCCCCCGTCCCTCAGTGGCAGCGAAACGTCCTTTTCAGCAGCTTCTCGCTCGACTTTACGGCCCGAGCGGGCACCGAGCTTTTCGGGTATATGGGCGAATGGGTAGCCGATGCTCAGATCTCCAGCACGTGGAACCCCAGTCGCAACGTGGGTCGCCGGCCGGACTGGACGTTTCGGGAGGTGCTCGCCAGCCGGCCCAAGCAGTTTGGCCGCCTTCGGGTGGTTCCGCCGGCAAACAATCCTTGACCCGGCAACGACCCGTCATTCCGCGCCGAATAGCCAGATATACCCCCGACCGGCAGGACAATCGCAGCGTGTGCGTCGTTGGGACGCAGGATGCGGTCAGCGATAGGCTTTCGCATAATTATCGGGGTAACAACAGAGGCTATTCCCCTGACGCCATTAACCACAGAAAGGCTGTCAAGCGCCAGGATCAGGTGTTCCACTCAGACTTGAGAACGAATTGCGTGTAGGGGGCCTCACCCTCTTCCATGGGGCAAATTAAATGCGCCCGGTCAGGGTCAATCCTGTTTAAAGCTGATTGCGTTATGACCGTGACCTCGGCTATTCGTAACCGCCTGCTTCCCTGCTTCTAAGACCCAATCTCCGATGTCCTCCTCTTTTTCTGTGAACCGCACTGTGGTCAAAGCGGCGCTCCTGCTTGGACTGAGCGCAACTGCCCTTCCGGCCGCCAGCTTCCCTTCCGGGGCCGATGGCGCTGCAACCCTCAGCGAGGATATGCCGTATACGATGGCGGAGGGAAATTTCGGCTTCAGCGATCCCGGAGACAATCCCTCCAATCACTTTTCCCGTGTTAAATTGACCACTTTACCTGGAGCCGGAGTGCTCAGCGTGGACGGGGAGCCGGTTGCCGTGGGGGAATTCATCCCGTTGTTTCCCATCCCCGGAGTGTCTTGGAGGTCTGCGGAATCCGTCAGGGACTGGCGCTGTATAACTTCCTCGTCGGACGGGACCCGGCTCGTGGCCGGGGTGGCGCAGGGGCAGCTTTACGTTTCGCAGGACAGCGGAATCAGCTGGACAGCGAGGGACAGCGCCCGCTCCTGGCAATCCCTGGCCTCCTCCGCTGACGGCTCCAAACTGGCAGCCGCCGTCAGTTTCGGCCAAATTTATACCTCCAATGATGCCGGGGTCTCGTGGACGGCCAGGGAAAGCGCGAGGAACTGGGTTTCTATCGTCTCCTCAGCCGATGGTGCCCGCCTGGCAGCCGCCCACATCCAGGGGAAAATTTACACCTCCACAGATTCGGGCCTGACATGGACGGCACGGGGAACCGATCGTAAATGGCGGGCTGTCGCCTCCTCCGCTGACGGACTCAAACTGGCGGCGGCGGAGGAGGACGGGCTAATATACATTTCGTCAGATGCGGGCCTAACTTGGACCGGACGGGGAAGCGCCCGCCCCTGGCGCTCCATCGCCTCAAGCGCGGACGGCACGCGGCTGGCAGCGACGGCCAACAACGACGGGGACCTTTATTATTCCACCGACTCCGGAGCCACGTGGGCGGCCTCCGTCATTTTGCGAACCCCTTGGACGATTTATCCGTCCGTTGTGTCCTCCGCTGACGGAAAGACCCTCGCGGTCAGTGTCAGCATCGGCCGGATTTTCGTTTCCACGGATGGCGGACTCACTTGGAAGGAACGCGAAACCACGCGCAACTGGTCCGCCGCCACGCTCTCCGGCGACGGTCGGACCCTCGCGGCCAGTGTTTTCAATGGCCGGATTCTCGTTTCGGCGGCGGCGTTGCCCGCCTTGGTTTTCACTCCGGACAAAGATCAATTTGGCCCGGCTTATACGAGTTTTACGTTCCAAGTGGAAGATGACGGTGCCCCGGGCGCGAATCTGGATCCCTCGCCAAAGACCTTCACGTTCAATGTCGCCCCCCGGAACGACGCTCCACGCCTCACCGCCGGCCGGATTCCTGATCAGGTTGCTCCCAAGAACACGCCCTTCAGTCTGACGCTTCAGGCGGAAAGTTTCACGGATCCGGACCCCGGTACATTTCTAACGTTCACAGCCACGGCTGCGGACGGCGGCCTGCTGCCCGCGTGGCTGAGCTTTAATCCCGGCACGCGCACGTTTTCAGGAACCCCAAGCCTCAGCGACGGTGGAGTGACCCTGGTGCGGTTGACGGTGACAGACAACGCTATTCCCGCGCTATCCCTCAACACCGATTTCAGCCTCAAAGTGGCCGGTCAGCCGGCTGGCACGGAAAACGCCGCGACCCTTCTTGAGGATACCACCCGGACCTTCAATGCGGTCGATTTTGGATTCAGCGATCCTGCAGATTCCCCGCCGGACGCATTTTTCCGCGTAAAGGTGACCACACTTCCCGCCGCCGGTACCCTGACAGTGAACGACGTTCCGGTGAAAGCTGGGGATTTAGTTCCCATTACCCCAGTGCCAGGCGTGGAATGGACGCCGCGCGCGGCCAGCTCCCAGTGGAGGGGAATGGCTTCCTCCGCCGATGGCGTCAAACTGCTGGCGGCTGGAGCGGTGGACCGGCTTTACACATCCACGGACGCGGGGGTGACTTGGACTCCCAGGGAAAGCGTGCGCTACTGGAATGCCTGCGCCTCCTCCTCCGATGGCCAGAAGCTGGTGGCCGTGGTCCGGGGTGGGAGAATTTACACCTCCTCCGATGCAGGTGTGTCATGGGTTGCGCGGGACGGCATTCGTGAATGGATGCGCGTGGCCTCCTCGGCGGACGGTACGAAACTCGTGGCCACAGCGATGGGGGATTATATTTACACCTCCACGGATTCGGGAGTGACTTGGACGCCCCGTGAGGATTTCCGCAACTGGACCGCGGTGGCATCTTCGGCGGATGGCGTTAGATTGGTGGCCACAGTTTTTGGCGAGGTGTATGGAGGCATAGGCACCGCCGCGAATGTCTACACTTCGTCGGATTCCGGCGTGACGTGGAAGATTGGGAGCACGGTGCCGAAATTTTTGTCTACTCTCCGCTGTTCCGCAGAAGGTAAAAATTTGATAGGGGTTGGGGACGGCATTCTGGCCTTGTCCCGGAATTTCGGTGAGTCATGGGAGGTCCAGGAAAGCAATGACACTTGGACCGATGCGGCCACCTCCGACGATGGCCGCATTTTGGCGGTGACGCCTTATTTGAACGCCGACAAAATCCTGACTTCTCTGGATTTCGGTGCCACTTGGATGGAAAATGGAATTAGCGGCCAGTGGACTTCGATTGCTTCATCCGCCGACGGTTCACGGCTGGTGGCGGGGCTTGGCAACGGCCTGCTTTACACTTCCTCACCCTCTCTGCCGGTGCTGCGTTACACGCCGCCGGCCAACGGCAGCGGCGCGCCTTACACGTCATTCACTTTCCAGGTGCAGGACCGGGGGCCCTCGGGAATCAATTTGGATCCAACACCCAAACGTTTCACCTTGAACGTGACCAACGTCAATGACGCCCCGATTCTCAGCGGCACGGTGCCCGCCCAATCCGCCCCCCAGCACACATCTTTTATCTACCAGGTGCCCGCCGGCACTTTCACCAACAACGATCCGGGAGATAGCCTGACTCTCACCGCCGCTCAGGCCAGCGGGAATCCTCTTCCCGCCTGGCTAGGATTTAATTCGGGCACTCAAACTCTTTCCGGCACCCCGCAAAATGGTGACACCGGCTCCATCGATATCCGCCTGACCGCCACCGACACGGGCGATCCACCCCTGTCCGCCAGTCTGGTTTTCCGTCTGACGGTCCCAGGAATCGTGCCCTCCGGCACAGATGGAGCAGCGGTAATCAATGAGGATGCGCCCTACATTTTCCAAGCGGCGGATTTCGGCTTCACAGACACTGGTGACAACCCGCCTAATCAGTTCACCAGGGTCAAAGTGACCACCCTGCCTGCTGCGGGCACGCTGACCATTGAGGGCGTGCCAGTAGCGGCGGGTGATTATGTCTCAATGTTCCCAGATTCCCGCATGGTCTGGACGGCTCATGATAGTAACCGGTTGTGGAGTGCCGTGGCTTCCTCCGCCGACGGCACGAAGCTGGTGGCGCTTGATCAGAGTGGCCAAGGCGGACGGATCTACATATCCTCCGACTCTGGGATCACTTGGACGGCCCGCGAAAGTTCGCGCTTTTGGAATGGGGTGGCCATGTCCGCCGACGGGAGCAAACTGATCGCTGCGGAATTCGCGGGCCGACTTTATACTTCCCTCGATTCCGGCGTGACATGGACGCCGAGGGAAAACGTCCGCGAGTGGACTGCAGTAACCTCCTCAGCCGATGGCACCCGGCTGGCGGCCATCGCCAGAACCGGGCAAGTTTCCATCTCCACGGATTCCGGAACCTCCTGGACAGTCCACTCCGCCCCGCCAAGTTTGGACTGCCTCGCCTCCTCCTCCGATGGTCTGAAACTCGTCGCTGGCACTAGCGGTTCCACTGGCGGCCCGCTTTATACTTCCACGGATGGTGGTGCGACTTGGACGGCCCGTGAAAGCGCACGCCAGTGGTTCTCCGTTGCGTCCTCGGCGGACGGCAACTTGCTGATTGCGGCACCCATTCCTGGTCCCCTCTACTTGTCCAGGGATTCCGGGGTGACTTGGACTGCCCGGGGGGAGACCTTAGAATGGCAATCCGTCGCGTCATCCGCAGATGGGAACCGGCTGGCAGCCGTGGGGAATGGGCGCATTCACACTTCCACCGATGCCGGATTAACGTGGTCCAAACGCGAACAGCATCGTCAGTGGTACAGCGTTGCCTCCTCCGCCGATGGCCTCAAGCTGATCGCCGGCACGTATCAAGGCAAGCTTTATACTTCTGTGGCGCAGGTGCCACAGCTGACCTTCACCCCGGCCGCTAACGCCTTCGGCTCCTCCTACGCCGGATTCACCTTCCAAGTGGAGGACGATGGCAGCGGGGGAGCCATCCTGGACCCCACGCCCAACCTCTTCACCTTCGACGTCCAGTCCGTAAACGATGCCCCGGTGCTGACCGCTCCCCTGAGCGACGGTTCCGCCACGGAAAATCGGGCCTTCAGTTACCGCATCCAGGACAATCGCTTCACAGATGCGGATGCCGGCAGCGTTCTCACATACTCGGCCGCCAAAACAGATGGCAGCCCCTTGCCCTCCTGGCTGGCTTTCAATCCAGCGACCCGCACCTTCTCCGGCACCCCTGGATCCTCTGATACGGGCGAGGTTCATCTGCAAGTCACAGTGATGGACAATGGCACACCCGCGCTCTCTGTCAGCGGCCCCCTTTACCTCACAGTGAGCAATGTGGATGATCCACCCTCCGGTGCCAACGGTAACAAGACCATTGATGAGGACACGCCTTATTCCTTCACGGAGGCCGATTTTGGGTTCAGTGATCCTGGCGATTTCCGGCCCAACACTCTGGCGCGAGTGAAGATCACCACCCTTCCATCCGCCGGTATTCTGACTGTGGACGCAGCCCCGTTAGCGGCTGGCGATTTCGTGTCCATGGGCAACACTCCAATCTGGACGCCACGGGAAACCAACCGGAACTGGTATTCCATCGCCTCCTCCGCCGACGGGTCCAAGCTGGTTGCAGCTGTCAATAATGGCCGACTTTTGACTTCCATCGACGCCGGAGTCACTTGGACCCAGCGGGACAGCAGCCGGGCATGGTATCATGTGGCCTGCTCTGGCGATGGCACCCGGCTGGCCGCGGTGGTTACCGGCGGTTTCATTTATATCTCCTCCGACTCTGGAGTCACTTGGACCCAGCGTGGCTCCAGTCAAGGCTGGCGCGCTATCTCTTCCTCGGCGGATGGCTCAAAACTAGCTGCTATCGGGTTGGGCCTGCGGATCTACACCTCCTCCGACTCCGGCCTAACCTGGACGCCGGGGGAAAACAACCGTAACTGGTATTCCATTGCTTCCTCCGCGGACGGATCAAAACTGGTTGCCGTGGTGCGGGATGGTTTGGTTTACACCTCGTCCGACTTCGGAGCCACGTGGACCGCCCGGGCCAGCGCCCGGAACTGGCGCGCTGTCACTTCCTCAGCCGACGGCACGAAACTGTCTGCGATAGTCAGTAACGGGCAGATTTATACGTCGACGGACGCTGGCCTGAACTGGACCCCGCGGGATTTCAGCCGGGGCTGGTATTACATCGCCTCCTCCGCCGATGGGTCCAAACTGGTCGCCGTGGTGCAAAACGGCAGGATTTATCGTTCCGATGACGCGGGAGTGACGTGGAATGCATCGGAAAGTAACCGCGCTTGGCGGGCCGTGGCGTCCTCAGCGGACGGATCCAAACTGGTAGCCGTGGTTCCGGACGGTCGCATTTATAGCATGGCTCCACCATTGCGCCAGACTTTGGCTTACACCCCGGCTGCCAATAGCAGCGGCTCGCCGTATTCGGATTTCACGTTCCAAGTGGAGGATGACGGGCTTCAGGGATCGAATTTAGACCTCACCCCCAAGACCTTCACCTTCAACGTGAACCCGGTGAACGATCCGCCCACTTTGGACAAAGTGGATCCTTGGGTCCTTCCCGCAATTGTGGGTCCTCAAACTATCCAGCTCACGGGGATTACCGCCGGCCCAAGTGAGTCCCAGGATTTAATCATCACCGCAGTGTCCAGCAATCCATCGGTAGTGCCCGCGCCCTTGGTAACCTATCAAAGCCCGGACGCCACCGGCAGCCTCAGTTTCACTCCGTCATCCGACAGCGGATCTGCTCTGATCACGGTGACGGTCACGGACGGCGGAGGAGCGTTTTTCAGCCGGTCCTTTATGGTCAGGCACATTACGCCGTTTCTGGCTTGGGCGGTTCAAGGCAGCCTGTCCGCCGATCCCGAGGCGGATGGCGGACTCAATTTGCTGCGTTTCGCCTCAGGACTCAATGCCGATGCCCAAGCCACAGAAACCATCCAAGTGGCCGCGGGAGAAATCCTCCAGCGCGGGCTCCCGGCATTAACTGTCTCCGGGCCGCAGGACGCCCAAGTGTTCAAAGTGCTTTTCGGAAGAAGAAAGGCGTCGGGACTGATCTACAAGCCTCAATTCAGCGCGGATCTCATTACTTGGGAAACTTCAGATCACCCGCCGGTGGTGCGAGCGGATGATGGGTTGGTGGAGGCATGCGAAATCCCTTTTCCCGCTGTGCTGAATGGCGGACAAAAGCCCCGCTTTTTCCAACTCGCCGTTGAAGATCTGCCCTGAATAGCCGGCGTCCTCGTCTGAATAACATCCCAGTTTGACCTCATTTTTAGGACTCCCATGAAGGCTTTCCTCCCCACTTTTGCATTACTGGCCCTGTTTAGCGTAGCGGCGGACGCTACGGCCGTCGCTTCGTCACCGCTCGAAATGGACGGGCATGCTCCCCGGCTATCGTCGGAGGCTATTCCCGCTTCGGACCGCACCCCGCAGGGCCTGGCAAAGTCCGATTGGGTCAGCATCCGGGAAGCGCACGCGGCGTGGCAGCACCGGGTTTCCCCCGTGGAGGGCCGGAACGGCGAGTGGCAGGCCCACAACCCGGGGCAGCAGTGGACCACGCGCTTTGACGGACGGGGATTCACCACCAGCCCGCACGGGGCATCATGGCAGTGGGGGCTGGCTCTGCAAAGTTACGGCTTCGGCCACAGCCACACCGAGGTGGGCGGCGTGCCGGAGGTGAAGACTGACGGCGGGCGGCTGACTTACCAATGGGACCAGCAGATGGAAGAATGGTTCGTCAATGACCAGCGCGGCCTCGAGCACGGGTTTGTGCTCCGGGAGCGACCTGCGGGAGGCGGAAGGGGCCAGCCGCTGGAGGTGGTGCTGACGGTCCGTGGTGGGCTGCGCACAATACTTTCTGCCGACCGGCAGACACTTCATTTCCGAGATGATGCAAGGGCTGCCGTGCTGAATTATGGCGGGCTGAAGGTGTGGGATGTGGACGGAAAGGTCCTGCCCTCGCACTTTGAGGCGGCGGGGCAAAAGCAGGTGCGCCTCGTGGTGGACGAAGCGGACGCGCGTTACCCACTCACGATTGATCCGATCGCCCAGCAGGCCTACCTGAAGGCCGGGAATACAGGAGCAAGCGACTGGTTCGGCCAGTCGGTAGCGGTGTCGGGCAACACGGTGGTGGTGGGAGCTTACGCTGAGGACAGCAACTCGACAGGCGTGAATGGAAATTCGGCGAACAATTCGACTTATAATGGGGGGGCAGCTTACGTCTTCACGCGCAATGGATCCACGTGGACGCAGCAGGCATACCTTAAGGCTAGCAATACCGGAGGGGGTGATCAGTTCGGCATATCAGTTGCGGTGTGGGGCGACACGGTGGTCATCGGAGCGAACTGCGAGAGCAGCAACGCGACCGGGGTCAACGGGAATCAAACCAACAATTTTGCTTCATTGGCCGGAGCGGCTTACGTCTTCACACGCAGTGGGACTGAGTGGACGCAGCAGGCCTACTTGAAGGCGGGAAATACTGGTGACGGTGATCAGTTCGGTATTGCTGTGGCAGTGTCGGGCGACACAGTGGTGGTGGGAGCAGGATCTGAGGACAGCAACGCAACCGGGGTCAACGGGAACCCGGTGGACAATTCAGCCGCCAACTCTGGCGCGGCCTATCTCTTCACCCGCAGCGGAACGACGTGGACCCAACAGGCCTACCTCAAATCAGCCAACAGCGAGGCTGGCGACCGTTTCGGGGGCAGCGTGGCTGTATGGGGCGACACAGTGGTGGTGGGAGCTGCCCGCGAGTCCAGCAACGCAACCGGTATCGACGGCAACCATGCTGACAACTCAGCGTCTGCTGCGGGAGCAGCCTACGTCTTCACACGCAGTGGGACTGAGTGGACGCAGCAGGCTTACCTGAAGGCCAGCAATACCGGCGCGGGCGACTCTTTTGGCACTGCGGTGGCGGTGTCCGGCGACACCGTGATTGTCGGGGCTAGCACTGAGGGAAGCAACGCGACCGGAGTCAATGGGAACCAGGCGAACAACTCAACGTATGCTGCGGGGGCAGCTTACGTTTTCATTCGCAGTGGGACAGCATGGACGCAGCAGGCATACCTGAAGGCCAGCAACACGAGGACACAATCGCTATTCGGCAGCTCAGCGGCGGTGTCCGGCGACACAGTGATCGTGGGGGCTTACGGCGAAAATAGCAATGCCACTGGCATCAACGGGAACCAGTCGGACAATTCGGCCAACGCTGCAGGTGCGGCATACGTCTTTACGCGCACCGGAACGATTTGGTCGCAGCAAGCCTATTTGAAAGCCAGCAACGCATACGGCATAGACTACTTTGGCGCTTCGGTGGCAGTGTCAGGCGACACGGTGGTCATTGGGGCTGAGGGTGAAGACAGCAATGCAACTGGAGTCAACGGTAACAGTATTGACGATTCTGCTGGGGATTCGGGGGCTGCTTATATTTTCACTGGTATCGGTCCAGTCGTCCTCACCCCGAGGGAGCAATGGCGGCAGCTTCATTTTGGCACTCCACTCAACACCGGCGAAGCGGCGGACAATTTTGATTTTGACCAGGACGGCTTGGTTAATTTGCTGGAATGGGCGGCCGGCACGCTCCCCAAACAACCAAACCCCTATCAGCCGACGGTGGTCCGCAACGGCGCGGAACTGCAGTTCACCTATTCCCGCAGCCTGGCCGCTTTCAATGCCGGCACCGGTTACGATGTGGAATGGAGCGGGTCGCTGGCGGCGTCAAGCTGGCAGACCACCGGGGTTACCCAGACCGTGCTTTCCACCGAGGGCGACGTGCAGACCGTGCTGGCCACCGTCCCTGCAGGCACGGAGCGACGCTTCCTGCGCCTGCGCGTGACTGCTCCGTGAATAAACCTGGGGCCTTAATTAGCCTTCGGTCACGCTGCTTCCAAATCAACCCCTCCAATATCCCTTCGATTGCTTCCACCAGTTTTTCTCTGGGTTTCTCTCGTTTGGAGACCCGCCGGATCAAAGATGCCCGCACCCGGACACCGCCAACGCCGGTGATGGAGCCGATAGGACGGACAAGGACCACGATGGCCTTCGTGGCTCTATGGAACCACTCGCGAAGGCGACTGGTGCAGGACCTGAAAAAGCGCATGGCCAAGGGGCGTGCGGCGGGCTATGGATATGATCGGGACCATGTGCAACTGCTACCAAGTCACCCCTGCCTCCCTCCGGAAATCCGCCTTGGGGCTGCGTTGGCTGGAATCGCGCAAAGGGGAGGTTCCGGCCCTGGATGAACGGAAAGGCCTGCTGGTCCGTCCTACCGTGCAGGCCCCGGTTTACACGGTGGAGCGGGGGTGCAGCGGAATGCGTTGGGGATTTCAGCGGCCGTGGGCCAAATCCATCAACAATGCGCGGATTGAGAAGCGGGGCACCATGTGGAAGAAGGCGTGGGCCACTGACGGTGCCTGATCCCCATAAGCGGGTGGTATGAGTTCAGCGGCGAGACGGGCCGGATGACCTGCCATTTTTTGGAACCGGTGGAAGGAGAACCGCTGTTGGCGGCGGGCCTATGGGAACCCCATGAAGAACTGGGCGACTGCTTCACCATGATCATGATGGAATCCGACCCGGAGACCCTGCTGGGCAAGATCCACAACCGGATGCCGGTCCTACTCAGCCAGCAGGATGGCGAACGCTGGATGGCGGAGGAGCCGGCCAGTGTGGCCTGGTCGCCCGGCATCGAGGTGAAGGAGTCCATCGTTCCCAGCCCATTGAAAAAGAGCAAGGAAACCCTCGTTCAGGAACATTTGCTCTGAGTGCGCAGGGCACGGCACCGGTGAAATTTGAGCCTGAGGACTGTGTGGGAACCACATGCTCCATCCCGTTCGCCGGAAGGTGCCGGGTCAGGCCGAAGGGAAGGATGCGGACGGGAATTCCAAGCACCTAGAAAGGGAGGGTAACTTCTTTGGCTATGTGGATGTCGCTTACCCGGAGGGGGCCGAAGATGCCACTCCGTATGAGTCCGTTTACGACGTGGTGGAGCGGCGGGTGGTGGTTGACGAAACCAGACTGGAGTTGGGCTAGGAATCAGAACCGCAAGGCCAATGGGCACGCTGGATTGAGCCGTATGGTGGAACCGCAGCAATCCGCTCATCGCCTCGCTAAGATGCCGGACGACGGGGCGCACAGCAGCATCTCCCCGAGCGGCCCCGCGCATGGGACGTCACGGTTAGACCCTTCCCTCAGCCGCCGCCTCAGCGCCCCACCCGGAGAAAATACCGCTCAGGCTTCCCCGTCACATCTACCACTGCCTCGTATTCCCCCGGCGCCGTCTCCGTAAGGACAGAAGCACTGGTCAGATCATCCCCAAAATCCTCCACCGTGGATGACCCCGTCACTTTCCACCCGGTAACCTCCGGCTCCCCACTGAACCGGATTGTGAAATGTCTCCCATCCAGACGTGTTTCTCCGAGGGAGACCGGAATCATGGTCACCGTAAGGCCATTCCATTGAGCCCCCGCACCACCAAACGCCGCCGCATACCCGGACCTCACCAAAGCCTGAGCGCCCAACGGAGGATTTTGGAAAATGGTGAAACCGACCGCGACAACCGCTCTCGGAGGCTCTCCCAAGAACGTCACCCTCATCAGTCCCGTGCAGCCGGAAAAGGCATCGTTGCCGATGGCTGTCACGCTGTCGGGGATCGTCACGTTTGTCAGACCCGTGCAACCGTAGAAGAGACGATCGCCGATGGCTGTCACGCTGTCAGGGATCGTCACGTTCGTGAGACCCGTGCAGCCGGAGAAGGCAGAATATCCTATGACCACCACGCTGTCAGGGATCGTCACACTCGTCAGTCCCGTGCAGCCGAAGAATGCAAAATCGACGATGATATTAACGCTGTCCGGGATTCTCACGTCCGTCAGCCCTGTGCAACCGTAGAAGGCAGACATGCCGATTGATTTCACGCTCCCGGGAATCGTCACGCCCGTCAGTCCGGTGCAATTTACGAAAGCAGAACGGCCGATAGCCGTCACGCTGTCAGGAATCGTCACTTTCGTCAATCCCGTGCAACCGGAGAACACACCATCGTTGATTTCCGTCACGCTGTCAGGGATCGTCACGCCCGTCAGTCCCGTGCAACCGTTGAAGGCATCATTACCGATGGACGTCACGCCGTCAGGGATCGTCACGTCCTTCAGTCCCGTGCAGAGGGAGAAGGCAGAATGTCCTATGACCGTAACTCTGTGAGGGATTGTCACGCCCGTCAGTCCCTTACAACGGAAGAAGGCAAGATTGCCGATGGACGTCACGCTGTCAGGGATTGTCACGCCCGTCAGTCCTGTGCAACCGTTGAAGGACTCATTACCGATGGACGTCACGCCGTCAGGGATCGTCACGCTTGTCAGCCCCGCGCAACCGGAGAAGACCCCATTGCCTATGGCTGTCACGCTCTCAGGAATGGTCACGCCCGTCAGTCTTGTGCAACCGGAGAAGGCATCGTTACCGATGACCGTCACGCTGTCAGGAATGGTCACGCTCGTCAGTCCGGTACAACGGAAGAAGGCGGAATTGCCAATGGTTGTTACGCTGTCGGGGATTGTCACGCGGGACCAAAGTCCGTTCGCGAGCGCGGAGGCCCCGATGCGGGTCACCGGAAGGCCAGCAATCCTATCCGGAAGCACCAGCGTCCCTGTTACATTCCTGGAGGCTTGCGTGATCGTGACCTCCCCTTCGCTGACCACCCAGGTGATATCCTCGAGCGCGCTGGACGGAACGATACGAAGATCAAAACCCAGATCGGAACTTACGGAGGTATTGCTGCGATTGTGCAGCGAGAAAGCAATCACATGTTCGCCCGCTTCCAGCGGCCCGGTGAGGATGGCCCTCGTCTCTGACCCGATACTCTCTGCATCAGTCAGAGCAAAGTAATTATCCGGCGCTGAAAAATTGAGGCGGCCTGTCATTTTCCCGTCGATGTAGAGCACTCCCCCGTCATCGGCGAAGATCTCCACTCGTAACTGGTCGTAGGCTTGGGAAGTCGTGATGGCGGTGCGGAAGTAGGCGGTGTAACCCTTGCCGGCGAGGGGCGTTCCGATGTTGGTGACGGTAGGTCTCCTGGCGATTCCACCGTAACCCAGTGTCGCCGGAGCAGGCGCATGGAAAGCCCCTCCATCATACGACACGGGCGTGTGCCAGGTCATCGCGAAATCCGGGTCCGCAATCGCGGGATCACGGCCATCAAGCGGATGGAGATACTCCCAGGACGATCCGAAAGGCAGGATATCCTGCCCCGCAGCCGTCCCGCAGAGAAAAATCATGGCGATAGGGATACCGAGGTGCCTTGTCCACGGCGATGCGCCCGTTGCATGGGGCTTGTTTTTGTTTTCCAATTGGGGGGGCATGCATTTTCCGGCGGCAAGATAACCTTGCAGAGGGGAGGTGGATAGACAAAAAAGTGTCAACTGCTATTTCCCCGAGTATTCTGGGCTTTCCCCCAAAAAGTGGGCTCTTCCTGCGCGGAAAATGCGAGCTCAGTTCTTGATTCGGTTCCCACACCACACCAATTAGCCTGCATTATTCACGAAACCTCACAAAATCAGATGACTTCGTGGGTATTTGTGATTGGCCAATGGTATGGTGCTGCTCTTTGCGGGAGGACGGACTCCCAGCGACGTCTACGCGCAAATCACCGGGAAATTTGCTTCTGAATTCCGGTTTCCCGAACTGCGATGGCTGGTGTGTTCCTGGGTTGGTTGTAGTGGCTTCAGCCGTAAGGAGGGAAGGACCTGCGGGTTTCAGTTGAAGCCTATACACCATCCTCGCCTTCAGCCGGGCGCGGAGAGGATCAGGCCCGTGCCATTTATCCGCAGGCGACGGTCAGGGAGTGAATGGGGGTGGACGAAGCTCCTGCTGAGCAAAGAACCGTCGCGGCCGATGGGGACTGAGATTAACGACCCTCGCGGAGGCCGCAGAGGTGCTGGGGATTAACCGGCAGACCGCAGAACGGCACTGGGCCCTGGCGCGCGTGTGGCTTTTCCGTGAGATAAGCCGGCAGAGAGGAACCATGGTTGAATGACGGCAAAGTGACGGCGCTAGAGGTCGCCAGAATAGAAAAATCACCGCGGAAACGACTATTACAGGAGAGCCCCAGAGCGACCGGAATAGGGCAATTTGAAATACCGCAACGCATTTACTGACCGGATGTTGATGGGGGCTAAGGCTCACTTTCCCCGGGGGGCCACCACAGTGCCATGGTTGTGAAGAATCTGCTCAGGGATTTGAAAAAACCCCGACGATGCTGGTTGGCGTGCCGGGATATTTTTCCGACCCGTGGACCTATGGAGGAGAACTGCCGCACCTAGGGCCACAACTTCACACTAACATCATCTACATACCAGCCTTCGAACTGATTGAATCCGGAGTCTTTGGTGTCGAAAAAGAAGCCGATTTGGATGGTTTTGCCAAGATACGCGCTGAGGTCGATCTTGTCTGTGATGAAAAAGGTATTCGTCCTGCTGGCGCGCAGCAGAACGGTGGTCCAAGCGCCACCTGCTTCCCGGATTTGGATCTCGCCATTTTCATAACGGGTTCCGCCCTCCGCCAGCACCAGCTGGGAAACTTTCAGCTCAGCCCTGCCTCCTGTTAGTGTCACCTCCGGAGAGATGAGCCGACCCCAGTTACGCGTCCCGGTATCATAATTCTTCTGCGGCTCAATCCCATAATACCAGCTGGTCACCGGAGTGTGCCCGGGATCGTTGCCGCGGAGGATGGTCTGGTGCCAAAGACCGGTGCCGTTCGATGGTCCCGGCGGTCTGGTCTTTGCCGCCGTCTCCTGGCGGTTGCCTTCCGTGGTCCACCCGTTCTGGCCGCTCTCCATGTCGTCCAGCAGCAGGAACTCCGGTCCGGGGTAGCCAGGTGCCTCCGTGGCGAGGCGGAGATCGCCAGAGACGCTGTAGGCGATATTGGGTTGTCCCGCTGCGACTTTGACGGAGGATTGGTAGGAGAAGCCTTCCACGTCGGCTATCGTGGACTCCCAAGTGGCGGATCCGTCAAGAGGAGCACTGGCGATCCAAGTCCTTCCACTGCGGCCGTAGGCGATATAAGCGCGCTCTACATTACCTGTATCAGATCCAATGGCGAGGCTGCAGTTGCTGCCTACGCCCACATTTTCCGCGCTCCAGCCGTTCGGGCTCCCAAGTGAGCGCCGGAGGAACCGCAGAGTCCCGGCTCCGCGATGGACGATGTATGGATTGCCTGCGGCACTAGTGGCCAGTGACACGAACACGCCGTAGCCCACCACCCCCTCCTCAAGGGTAGTGGGTATCCACGACCACCCATTGGAAGTCCGGTTTGTCCCGACGGCCACTTTCAAAGCATCGAGCTGGTTGTCGCCATCGGAATCGTCCGAGTAGGCAATGATGGGATCGCCGTTCACGAACCCCAGGGAACTATATCGCGCAGCTGCTCCCGCTGCCACTACCTGCGTTTTCCAAGTGGTGCCGCTCCGCCAGGCAATCTTCAAGCCGCCACTGCTGCTCGTGCTCCGATAGCTAATCGCCGGTGTGCCATCAGGAGCATATGCCAGGGAGGTCACATCCGCTTGCACGCCGGATTTTTCGACGGTGCTGATCGCCCAGCTGCCATTGGCTTTTGTGGCAAACGAGAGCTTGCCGGATGCCCAGGAAACGGTGGGTAGCCCCGCGCCTGCAAAGCCGGGTGGGATTAACGCCAGGGACACGCCGCCATAGCCGCTGCCGAATGCCTCCAGCGTCCACGGTCCATCCGCGCCCGCTCGGGTTGCCACCTTCACCCGATTATTAGTCTCATCCGAGTAGGCGATGACTGGCTTCCCATCGGATCTGAACGCCAGCGATCGATAGCTGCCGACGGTCCCGCCTGAATCTACCACAACGGATTTCCACCCCAGGGGGAGAGTGCTGGCCTGGATAACGGCAAGTGGAGAAAAGGCGCCGCCGGCGCTGACGGCCCGGATAGCAAAGTGATAGTCGACTCCGGGTGCCAAACCTTCTACGAGAACGTCGCCGCCGGTGGGTGGAACAGGCTCGCCATAGACAGGAATGCCCGCACTCCAGTTGGCATCCGTTAAGGCACCGCCGGTGCGATACCGCAGATCGTAAAGATAACCTGCCGTGCCGGGCCAATTGAGCACCAGCGAAGTCTGGGTTGCTTCACTTGGGCTTGTAGCCAGGCCGACCACGGTCGTGGGTGTATCATTCGGCGGAATGAAGACGGCCGCGCCAAGAGCAGTCGCTACGTTGAGACGTTTGCCGGAGCTCGTCTTCCCGCTGGCAAGCGAAGTAATCGCATCTCCAGTATTCAAAAGATTCGCCTTCAGCTCCGCAATTGTCAGCTGCGGAGATCCCGACAAGACCAAAGCAGCGGCACCTGCGACGTGCGGGGTGGCCATCGAGGTGCCATTGAAGCGGCTGTAGTTGTTTCCCGGTGTCGTTGAAACGATGTTCGTCCCAGGCGCACCGAGATGAACCCATTCACCAAAGTTCGAGAAAGAGGCCAGTTCATCCCGCGCGTCGGTGGCGGCGACAGCTAGCACGTTTGGCAGGTTGTAACCCGCCGGATAGTGGAGACTGCTCGACCGACTGTTTCCAGCAGCAGCCACAAACAATGCCCCGGAGTCTTTGATGGCGAGTTCGAGCGCCGAGGAATGGGCACCACCACCCCAGCTGTTGTTGGTGATTTTGATCTGGAGTTCTGTGGCGTAAAGGACAGCACTGATTGCCGCATCGGTCGTGCCGCTTCCTCCAGCAGAGAGAAATTTGATAGGGACTAGTTTGACCCTTGAATTCCGCCCGGCCACCCCGATGACGCCGACCATGTTGTCCGCATTCGCGGCGATCGTGCCGGCAACATGAGTGCCGTGCCCGTTGTCGTCCATGGCGTCGGCGTCGTCATTGACGAAGTCATAGCCGAGCACAGATCCAGGCCCATTGGTCCCCGGCAGAAATCTCCCGGCGAGGTCGGGATGATGGTAGTCGATGCCGGAATCGATCACCCCAACCACCACATCACCAGTTCCTTGTGCATTGGCATCCATCCATGCCTCGAGGGCATTGATGTCCGCACCCGCCAAGCCGCCATTTTGCCCGACGTTGTGCATGCCCCAAAGATCACCGCGCAAGTCGTCGGTTGGGAGGACCAGGTCATTCCTGCGGACGATGTAGTTCGGCTCCGCAAAACGCACGTTTGGATTCTGCGAGAGGAGTTCAGTGGCGCGCGCTACGGTGAGTCCCGGCGGGAGCTTCCAATGTTGCACGCCGATCCGTGCGAACTCCTTGATTTTCTTTGCGCCGAGCGCATTGCGTGCGGTATCGCGCGGGGCCGCCGCAGACCCGGGATCGAAAGCGACAAGGATCTCATCGGCGACCATTTCTACCGGCGTCTCCGCCGGAGTCGCAACTGTGGGCGCGGTTTCTGCGGAGGGGGCGCCGGGCGCTTCAGGTGTTGCCGCATCTTCGGAGCGGCGTGAGGCCTCCGGACTTTGAGCTGCGACGCTGGAGGCGGCAACGAGTGCCGCTGCGCAAACCATTTGGAGGATTCCAGGTTTCATGGCTGTAGAGGTGGGCGCTCTGGTGGATTGTTAGTTTGTATCTGGGCGGACGGCGGACGTGCGGGAAAGGGGGCTCTAAAGTTAATATGTAAAAACCGGACAATCGTTACCGGATAAACTAAAAATTTTTGAGGTGGACACCAAAGTCCGGCCACCGACTCGCTAAGCTAAGCCTGGCCGTCCGGTGCGCCCCGGGATTCGGGGCCACATGGGGGAATCAATAGTTAGGATTGATTGCATGCCGCGCGCAACGCGGCCCCGGCTTCCGCCGGTGCCGCCGCCACCATCCGGTCACAAGACGCACACGGCGTCAGATTCCCCGGAGAGGCGTGCGGACGCCACCCATTATATCGCCGGAACCATTTCTCCAGGCCTGCCCGCAAAATGCTCAGGGTGCATGCTCATTCAGTAGATTTCTTCGTATTTCACCCTGAGCCAGAGCCGCTCGTTGAACACGTTGTCCATCCACGGCCCCTTGCCATCCATGCTCATGGTGATGTCCAGCACCGTAAGCCGCCCTGTCCACTCATCCGATGCGATCCTTTTCTGAGATAATGATTTCTGCTGCTGAGGGTATTTTAATAAGAAGGGGTCACTTCCACCGTCACCTTGAACCTAATAGAACATTTGATAGTTCACATCACTTTAACTTTTAAGGCAATGAATCCACTAGCCCTTGGAACTGACCGGACATTGCGGCTTTGGCTGCTGTCACCTTTTTTTAGCGCGCCGTCCCGTAATCTTCCGACTGATCCACGGAATCCAATGTTGCGCCATGAAGCGGCCCGCCCTTTGGGTAATCCCAAGATACTGCGCCAGAACGACATCAGCCGCTGACCGGCCCCGGTGCCGGTCCCTGGCAGACGAACAGCCCCTCAGCTGATCTGGGCTCCGGCGTGGCTGAAAAACACGTGGGCAATGCGGTCCGACAGGCGGTGCACCGCCTGCGCGGTTCCGGCGATGCGGGGGGCAAGGGTATCCGGCGGCATCTCGGGGTCGAGGCTGCGGAGTTCGCTGATCAATTCCGCAATGAGGCGGTGCTTCAAGCCGGGTTCGGTGCGGCCGGGCATGGACGGCAGGTGCGCCATGTGTTCGGCAATCGACAGGAGTTGAAACAGGGCCGACCGGGGATTTTCCTCCTCACGCAATAACAAATCCAGCACGGCATCGGTCTGGGCATGGGCAAAATAGCGCCGCCGGTAGGTCATGGCGCTGTCCGCGATGTCGAGCAGCGGGGTCAGCAGATGGCGGCCGGCCGGATCTTCTGTCAGGGTGCCGCTCACGAGCAGCAGCAGGGCGGAGGCGCGTTCCAGACGGCGTCCCAGATCCAGAAAACGCCAGCCGTGGCTGCGGGTCATGTTTTCCATGACCATGCCCGCAAAGGCAGACAGTCCCCGGATCAGGCGGTTCAGCAGCACGAGGGCCTCATCCAGTTCCGGGAGGGTGCCTTCGGGAGGCAGTTCGGCCTGAAGTTCTGTCAGGATGCGCCAGGTGTCGATGGAAAGCCGGTCGCGCACCCGCCACGCCGCGCTGCGGAGATTCCCGATGCACATCACGAGTCCGGCGGGGCGGTCCTTTTTGAACAGGATGTTCAGGGCTTCGCGGTCATATTTTTCCAGCAGCAGCGGTGCCGTGGGAGCTTTCTTGAGGATTTCGAGGGGCACCAGCAGGCGCATCAGCAGACCAGCGGTGACCGGGTTTTCCAGGGTGGTTTCATCTGTCAGTTGAGTGACGAGCACCCGCATGATGCGCACCAGGATTTCCGCACGTTCCGCGTAGCGGCCCAGCCAGAACAAATTGTCGGCCACCCGGCTGGGAACCTGGGGCACCGAGCGGTCGGACACCCTGACATGCCAGCCCGGTGTCAGGAGACTTTGGTGCAGTACAGGGCCGTCGGAGAGGACCCAGGTGTCCTTGCTGCCGCCTCCGCTCTGCATGGAGACAATCGGAATGGTGGGGGAAACCGACACCCGGGTGAGTCCGCCGGGCATCACCATAAACCGGTCTCCCGCCGAGGCGAGATAGACCCGCAGGGCAATGGGACGGGGGGACAATTCGGAGCCGGTCCAGATGGGGGCTTCGGACAGGGTGATTTTTTCCTGGCCGACGTAGAGGTGGGGCTGCTTGCGGATCTGTTCCACCAGAGCCGCACGGTCCCTCGCGCTGAGGGTATGGGGGAAAATGGGATTGCTGGCTTTGTCAGAGAGGGCCCCTTTGATCAGGAAGGTGTCCAGATTGGCGAGGACATGATCGCGTTCCTTGCGTTGCCCGCACCACCATGTGGCGGTATTGGGCAAGAGGAGTTCCTCCCGGAGAAGGCGGCGGCACAAGGCGGGCAGGAAGGCCAGCAGGGCGGGGGATTCGGCGAGGCCGGAACCAATTGGATTGGCCACCAGCACGTTGCCGGCCCGCATCGCTTCCAGCAGTCCGGGCACCCCGAGGAAGGAATCCTGACGCAATTCAAGGGGATCGCAGAAACCATCGTCGACCCGGCGCAGGATGACGTCGACCTGCTGCAGGCCTTCGAGGGTTTTGATGAATACCTTGCGGTCGCGCACTGTCAGGTCGCCGCCCTCCACCAGTGGAAAACCCAGATAGCGGCTGAGATAGGCGTGTTCAAAATACGTCTCATTCAGCGGACCCGGGGTGAGGAGCACGATACGCGGGCCTTCGCGGCGTATGTTGTTGGGGGCGACCCGGAAGAGGTTGTCCCGGAAGACCCGGTAGAAATTGGCCAGCCGCTGGACCTGCAGGTCCCGGATGTCATCCGGCAGGCTGCGCGACAAAACGATGCGGTTTTCCAGCACATACCCGGAACCGGAGGGTGCCTGGGTGCGGTCCGCAAAACACCACCACCGGCCATCGGGGCCCCGGGCGAGATCGACCGCATACAGATGAAGCCATGTGTCTTCCGGGGGGCGGATGCCATGGCTGGCGAATTGATAGCCGGGATTGCCCAGGATCATGCCGGGAGGCAGGGCACCTTCCTTGAGCAGCCGTTGCGGTCCATACAGATCGCCCAGCACGGCATTGAGCAACCGGGCCCGTTGCATCAGGCCCTGTTCGAGGGCCGCCCATTCGTGCTGGGGGATGACAAAGGGCACCGGATCAAATTCCCACGGCCGGTCCATGCCCCGGGGGTCCCCATAAACGTTGTAGGTTACCCCGTTGTCCGCGATGGAGCGGCGGGCCTGATCGGCACAGGCGGCCAGGCCGGCGGGCCCCAGCCGGGTCAAGGTGGCGGCAAGATGCTGATAGTGCGGCCGGAGCGTGCCATCCGCCGCCATCATTTCATCCCAGACCCCGCGGGGTTTGGGATAGTTGGTGATGAGGGAGGAAGCAATGAGGGGCACGCAGAAAGGAGGCAGAAACGGAGACCCGGTAGAGACGTAGGGAAGGTGGGGGGATCAAGCCGGAAGTGGGACAAAGCACAGGCAGCCAGGCGGCGGTCATGGGGTGGCAGGCCCGCATGGATCAAAGCAGGTGTTTCAGGCGCAGATCCAGCGTCAGCGGGTGTTCCTGGGAAATGACCGGCGGCACGGGCCGGATTTTGCCAGGGGTGTGTCCCAGCGGAAGGAAGCGGGAAAGACGGCGGGCTTCGGCCTCATAACTGTTGACCGGCAGGGTGGCATAACTGAGACCGCCGGGATGGGAAACGTGATATTGGCAGCCACCCAGCGAGCGCTGGCTCCAGGTATCCAGCAGATCAAAGGTTAGCGGAGCCTGCACCGGAATGGTGGGATGCAGAGCCTCCGGCGGAGCCCACGCCCGGAACCGGACCGCCGCCACGTATTCGCCCGCAGTGCCGGTGGGATGCAGGGGCACGGTGTGGCCGTTGCAGGTGATGCGGTGACGGGGATCGGTCAGGCCGGTTACTTTGACCTGAAGGCGCTCCACACTGGAATCGACATACCGCGTGGTCCCGCCGGGCCCCTGTTCCCCGAGGACATGCCATGGTTCGAGAGCCTGACGGATTTCCACGTGCACTCCGCGGTGGGTGATGCTGCCGCAGACCGGGAAACGGAATTCCACATGCGGCGCAAACCATTCATCATGGATTTGATAGCCGTGGTCGCGGAGGTCGCGCAGCACATCCCGGAAGTCCTGCTCCACAAAATGGGGCAGCATGAACCGGTCATGCAGGGAAGTGCCCCAGCGCACCAGATCTTCCTTGTAGGGGGTTTTCCAGAACCGGGCGATCAGGGCGCGCAGCACCAGTTGCTGGGCAAGGCTCATGCGGGCGTGCGGCGGCATTTCAAAAGCCCGCAATTCGAGCAGCCCGAGCCGGCCGGTGGAGCTGTCAGGGGAGTAGAGTTTGTCGATGCAGAATTCCGCGCGGTGGGTATTGCCGGCCACATCGATGAGGAGATTCCGGAAAACCCGGTCCACCAGCCATGGGGGCACCGGCCCGCTATCGGGGATCTGGCGGAAGGCGAGTTCCAATTCATAAAGCGAATCGTTCCGCGCCTCGTCGATCCGGGGATGCTGGCTGGTCGGACCGATGAAAAGCCCGCTGAAAAGAAAGGAGAGCGAGGGATGGTTTTGCCAAAAGTTGATCAGGCTGCGCAGCAGATCGGGCCGGCGCAGCAGGGGGCTGTCGGCCGGGGTATTGCCCCCAATCACGAGATGGTTGCCCCCGCCGGTGCCGACGTGGCGTCCGTCCATCATGAACTTCTCGGTGCCAAGCCGGGTCAGGCGGGCCTGTTCATAGAGGGTGTTCGTGTTATGCACCAGTTCATCCCACGAAAAGGCCGGCTGCATATTGACCTCAATCACGCCGGGATCGGGGGTGACTTTCAGATTTTGGAGCCGGGGATCATAAGGCGGCGGGGTGCCTTCCAGCACCACGGGAAACTGCAACTGGGCGGCGGTGGCTTCGATGGCGGAGAGCAGATCCAGATAGTCCGTGGTGGCCCGGACCGGGGGAATAAAGACGTGCAGTTTGCCTTCCCGGGGTTCGACGCAGAGAGCGGTGCGGGAAATCCACGCCGCGCTTTCGCCGGGGCCTGGTTCACGGTTGGGATCAAGGGACGGCGGTTCGAGGCGGGTCTGGGCTGCCAATCCGGAAACTGGATAGGGTCCAGTGCCGGCACCGGCAGCCGCCGCTTCCAGCATCACCTGCTGGCGGGGTGAAAGTTTGGCCGGGGCCATGGCCGGGACTAACGAATCTTCCTCCCTGGTTGCGGAGGTAGTGGAGGCTGGCGGGGCCCCAAAACGCTGCCCGGAAGCGATCCGGTCAAGGGGAGCCACAAACGCCGGGAAGGGCGGCTGGCTGATGGTAGGATCGACATCGTAAAGGCGGGGATAGTCCGCTTCGGCAACCCAGGGCAGGGAATCAAGGGGCAGGCGGAGGCCCATGGCAGAGTCGCCCGGGAACAGGAAGAGGTGTTTGCGGCGCAGGAACCACGGTCCGGTCACCCAGGTGCCATCCACTTCCCGCCGCAGCGGCATCACGTAACCCACAATGTTTTTCAGGCCGTCGGTATAAATTTTGGCAAGGCGTTCGCGCTCTTCCTTGTCTTCGAGTTTGGAGTCAAGGACATCCACGTTCCCCGGCAGCCGCCGTTCCCTCCAGAGATAATACCAGACATCCTCATAACCGGGCAGGATGTGATCCGCCGTGATCCCGAGATTTTGAGTCAGGGCCGTGATAAACTGTAGGGCCTCCGGGGCCCCGTGGCCGTAGTCCTTGTTGATGTCCGCCAGCAGGGCCTCGTCGTGCCAGAGGGGTTGCCCGTCCCGCCGCCACCAGCAGCCGAACGACCAGCGGGGCAGGGATTCGCCAGGATACCACTTGCCCTGGCCGTGATGCAGGACGCCGTTAGGAGCGAAGCAGCCTTTGAGCCGGCGCAGCAGGGTGCCGCACAGCCGTCGTTTGTCAGGCCCCACCGCGGTGAAATTCCATTCCTCCCCTTCCATGTCATCGATGCTGATGAAGGTGGGCTCCCCGCCCATGGTAAGCCGGACATCGCCGGCGATCAGTTCGCGGTCAATCTGATGCCCGAGGGCTTCGATGTCGGACCACTGGTCCTCTGTGTATGGTTTGGTGACGCGGGGGGATTCCACCACCCGGCTGATTTCCATGTGGTGGGAAAACTCCGTCTCACATATCCCGATGGCTCCGCTGATAGGGGCCGCGGCACTGGGATCCGGGGTGCAGGCCAGAGGAATATGGCCTTCCCCGGCAAAGAGACCCGAAGTTGGATCCAGCCCGACCCAGCCGGCGCCCGGCAGGTAGACTTCCACCCAGGCATGAAGGTCCGTAAAGTCCACTTCGGTTCCGGAGGGGCCATCGAGTGATTTGACGTCCGGCGTCAACTGGATGAGATAACCACTGACAAACCGGGCGGCGAGTCCCTGATGCCGCAGGAGCTGCACCATCAACAATGCGGTGTCCCGGCAGGATCCTGACTTCAGGGTCAGGGTCTGCTCCGGGGTCTGCACACCCGGCTCAAGGCGGATCCCGTATTGGATATCGGCTGCCAGCTTGGCATTCAGGTCCACCAGAAACAAAATGGTCCGCCGTTTGGTGCGGTCGATGGCTTCGTTGTATTTGGCGAAGGCAAGGCCGCTGGTGGTTTTTTCAAGGAAAGGACTCAGCTCCTTGGCGGTGGCTTCCTCGTATTGGAACGGAAACTCTTCCGCATAATCCTCGAGGAAGAAGTCGAAAGGATTGAACACCGTCAGTTCCGCCACCAGATCCACCTCAATGGTGAGTTCCGTGAGGGGTTTTTCGAAGTTCAGCCGGGCAAGGTAATTCGAAAAGGGGTCCTGCTGCCAGTTCAGAAAATGCTGCCCGCCTTCCACCTTCAGAGAGTAGGAAATGATCGGAGTGCGGCAATGCGGAGCAGGCCGGAGACGGACCACATGGGGACCGTGAACTACGGGGCGGTCGTATTTATAACTGGTGCGGTGAGTGAGGGCGACGTGGATGGGCATGCGGTGGGGGAGATCTAAGCAGAACCTCTGCCGGGTCCGGTCAAAAGTCTTGGTTCAATTGCTTATTATGAAAATTCCTCATAACTGTTGCCGGGTGGCCCCCATCGAAACGAACCGGCAATTTAATTCCAAAGCGTAGTCCCGAAGTGGTTTTCAGGCCTCAAACCATGTGTCGTTGTGGTCGTATGGCGGGGCGCAGCAGCAGAGGAAACGCAAGGGGGCGTCCGGGGCGGCGGTGATTTGGTGCCAGGCTCCCGACGGAATGAGGATGGCGTCGCCGGGTCCGACGGGACTGGTTTCCCCGTCGATTTCGATCAATCCGGTGCCCTCGAGCAGAAAGTAAATTTCCTCGGACCGGCGGTGATAGTGGCGTTGGGTGGCTCCGCCAGGCGGCAGGGTAGCTTCTGCGAGCGATTGCTGCTGCACCGGAGCATGTGTGCGGTCCAGAATGCTGCGGATGGTCGAGCCGTCCTTGGTGGTGAATGGGGTCTGGGCGTTCAGGTTTTGCAAAGTCATGGGAGATGCCCGCGACTTACTGCGGAATGGGCCGCCGGGCAAGCCGGGGCCGGCCCGTCTTCCCGGGCAAAAAGAAAACCGGCCCTCATCATGGAATGAGGACCGGTTTGGGAAAAGTTAGGGGGAATGGGGGGAGGGGTCAGGCCTGGGCTCCATCTTCCACGTGGATGACGCGGAGGGGGATGCTGGCGAGGGTCTGGCTGCCAACGGAGACTTCAAAGGAATACAATCCGGCCTTTTCGAAGCGGAGCGGCTGGAAGTTGAGGATCATGTTGCGGGTCACGAATTCAGCACCATCGGCCAGCTTGATGTCGATGGCGGCTTCCAGCGGCTGCATGGAATTGGTGCCGTCCTCGTCGATCAGGCGGATGGCCAGCTTGTGGTTGCCTTCGTCGGCCTGACGGAAACAAATGCGCAGAGCGAGCGCAGCGGCCGGGTGCACCACCGGGAGAACCCGGGAGCCGATTGTGTCAAAAGTGCCGATCACCACCAACTTGGAGTTATAATCCTGGGCGGCGTCAGCAAGGGTTGCTACTTGAATATCCATAGGGGCGCGAAGATACCGGTCCGGTGTCTTTTGCAAAGGCTTTTCCGCCGGGAACTGGCAGGAATCGCCGGGGGGGATCAGGCTTGGGTTTCGAAGACAATCCGGCCCCCTTCCAGCCGGCCGGTGACGTGGTCACCCTCCTTGAAGTCGCCTTCCAGAATCCGCAGGCTGAGGGGATCCAGCAACTGGCGCTGGATGGCCCGTTTGAGGGGACGGGCTCCATAGACCGGATCGTAACCCTGATCGGCCACGTGACGCAGGGCTTCGTCTGTCAGGGTGAGGTGGACGTTCTGCTTCTCCAGCCGGCTCAGCACCCGCTGGAGCTGGATCCTGACGATGTCGCTGAGATCCTGGTCACTCAGCCGGTCAAAGATGATGGTTTCATCCACCCGGTTGAGGAATTCCGGGCGGAAGTGGCCGCGCAGGGCTTCGGTGACCCTTGCTTCGCGCTGTTCCTTGTTATCGATGTCCATGATGTATTGGCTTCCGATATTGGAAGTCATGATCAGCACGGTGTTTTTAAAGTCCACGGTGCGTCCCTGGCCGTCGGTGATGCGGCCGTCGTCAAGGACCTGAAGCAGCACGTTGAAGACGTCAGGATGCGCTTTTTCGACTTCGTCAAATAACACTACACTGTAAGGCCGGCGGCGCACCGCTTCGCTGAGCTGGCCGCCTTCTTCATAGCCCACATAACCGGGAGGAGCCCCGATCAGGCGGGAAACCGCATGTTTTTCCATGTATTCGCTCATGTCGATGCGGGTCATGGCATTTTCATCGTCGAAGAGGAATTCGGCGAGGGCTTTGGAAAGTTCGGTTTTTCCCACGCCGGTCGGGCCAAGGAAAAGGAAGGAACCGATGGGGCGGTTTTCATCCTGCAATCCGGCCCGGGCGCGGCGCACCGCGTGGGAGACGGCCCGGATGGCTTCGCGCTGGCCGATGACCCGCTCTCCAAGGCGCGCTTCCATGTGGACCAGCTTGGCGCGTTCGCCTTCCTGCAGACGGTTCACGGGAATGCCGGTCCATGAGGCGACGATGCGGGCGATGTCTTCCGGAGTGACTTCCTCGCGCAGAAGGGAACCCTCCTGTTTCTGGGGGCGTTGCTGGGCATCGTCGGAAGCCAGTTGGGCTTCCAGATTGGGAATCAGGCCATACTGGATTTCTCCGGCGCGGGCGAAATCGCCGCGGCGCTGGGCCTGTTCCAATTCCGTGCGGAGGTGATCGATCTCTTCCTTGATTTTGCGGCTGGCCTGAACGCCTTCCTTTTCCTTGAGCCAACGCGCCTTCAGGCTGCTGCTGGTTTCCTTTAGGTCGGCCATGTGCTTTTCCAGCTTGCCGAGCCGGTCCATGCTGGCGGTGTCCTTTTCCTTCTGCAGGACGAGGCGCTCCATTTCGAGCTGCATGATCTCGCGCTCAATGACATCGATTTCCGTGGGCATGGAATCGAGTTCGATTTTGATCCGGCTGGCAGCTTCATCCACGAGGTCGATGGCCTTGTCAGGAAGAAAGCGGTCGGTGATATAGCGGTGGGACAGGGTGGCGGCCGCAATCAGGGCACTGTCCTGGATGCGGACCCCGTGGTGGACTTCATAACGTTCTTTCAGGCCGCGCAGAATGCCGATGGTATCCTCCACTCCCGGCTCCCCGACCATGACCGGCTGGAAGCGGCGCTCAAGGGCTGGGTCCTTTTCGATATACTTGCGGTATTCGTCCAGCGTCGTGGCACCGATGCAGCGCAGTTCGCCGCGGGCCAATTGCGGTTTGAGCAGGTTGCCGGCATCCATCGCGCCCTCGCTTTTGCCGGCCCCGACGATGGTGTGCAGCTCATCAATAAAGAGGACGATCTGTCCTTCGCTGGACGTGACTTCCTTGAGGAAGGCTTTGAGGCGTTCTTCGAACTCGCCGCGGTATTTGGCTCCGGCCATCATGCCCCCGAGGTCCATGCTGATGAGCCGTTTGCCTTTGAGGGAATCCGGGACGTCGCCGGCCACAATGCGGCGGGCGAGACCTTCGGCGATGGCGGTCTTGCCGACCCCGGGTTCGCCGATCAGGACGGGGTTGTTTTTGCTCCGGCGGCTCAGCACCTGCATGATGCGGCGGATCTCGTCGTCGCGGCCGATTACCGGATCGATTTTTCCGGCCCGGGCGCGGGCGGTGAGGTCCGTGCCGTATTTTTCGAGGGTTTGGTATTTGCCCTCCGGGTCCTGGTCCGTAACCTTCTGCGCTCCGCGCACGGCGGTGAGAGCTTCCCGGGCCGAGCTGTGAGTCAGGCCCTGGGCCTTGAGCAGCTCCGCCAGTTCTCCCGGCTTTTTGAACAGAGCGAGGAGGAAGTGCTCCACGCTCAGATAATCGTCTTTCAGCGTGTTCTGCTCATCCTCGGCTGCAGTCAGGATGATCCGCAAGTCATTGGAGGCCGCCAAACTGCTGCTGCCACTGACACTGGGCTGGCGGGCTAGAAATTGATCGAGGGAGGTCTTCAGTTTTTCCACCGAGGTTCCCATTTTTTCCATCAGGGGCCTCGCCAGTCCCCCTTCCTGCCCCAGCATGGCCGCCAACACATGGGCCGGCCGAAGTTCTGAATGGCCGAGCCGGGTGGCCTGGGATTGCGCTGAGGACAGGGCCTCCTGGAGTTTAAGGGTGATTTTTTCCGGATTCATAGTCGGGGTGGCAGGACAGTTTCATCCATTCTTATGCATTTAGCGGTCCCTTTGCGTCGGAATTCGTAAAGAGTTTAACATCATTATTCTGTGCTCCGGCCGGGACATCCCTGCCCAGGCCGGAATGACCCGGATAGTGCCTTGATTGCCCAGCCGCCCGGACAAGCTGTCACGCCCGGTGCCGGGTCGGACAGAGTGAAGTGACGCCGTGGCCTAACGTTCGTTTCCAGACAAGGTGCGACGGCCGTTCAGGGCCCGGTAAAGGGTCAAATCGTCTGCCGAGTCCAAGCCACCCCCGGCGGGAAGTCCTTGGGCGAGGCGGGACACGGTGACGGCCGGGAAGGCCAAACCGATGGTATGGACGAGGTAATTGGCGGTGGCTTCCCCTTCGACGTCGGAGCCTGTGGCCAGGATCACTTCACGGACCGTGCCGGGGCGGAGCCGCTGGAGCAGGGCGGGGATGCGCAGATCTTCCGGTCCGACATTATCCAAGGGGCTGAGGCGGCCATGCAGGGCGTGATACTGCCCTTTGAAGGCTCCGGTGCGCTCGAGCGGCAGGATATCCGTGGCTTGTTCAATCACACACACCAACGCGTGATCCCGCTCCGGATTGTCACAGAGCGGGCAGCCCGCAGTCCGGCTGGCAAAAAATCCGCAGGACGGGCAAAGCAGGACGGCACCACTGGCTGTGGTGAGCGCATGGGCAAGGTCAGTGGAGGGGGACTGCGGGGCGCGCAAGAGCCAGAGGGCGATGCGTTCCGCGCTCCGGGGGCCGATGCCAGGCAAACATTTCAGATTGCTGATGAGGTGACGGAGTTCCTCCGGGTAATCGACTTTCATCAGGCGCCGCGGGGCGGTTTCCGGGAGGCTTTTTCTTTGCGTCGCGCGGCGGGGCCGTGCGCCGGCACCCCTGGGCTGGACGCCGCGGATCCGGGCGGGCCGGAACCCGCGGCATCCCGCTCGGATTGATCGGTGGCCAGCGATACAAAATATTCCAGCACCGGATCCGGCGTGGTCAAGCCTTCCCGGGCATCGGCAAAACGGGACAGGGCGTCCCCCGCATGGCCAGCCCGGAGCAGCATGATGGCATCGCGGAAGGCCTGACGCCGGGCCAAGGCTTCACCGGACAAGCTCCCGAGGGTGCCAAGAATTTGGAAAATTTCCACGGCGGCTCCGCTGGGGGGATTCACAAATTCCAAAGGCCGGTCTTCGATCCGGTCCGCGGCGAGGTGGGTGGCGTGATCCGTCAGGAGACGAACCTCATAGCTGGCGGTTTCGGCGGCCAGCCAGCGGCTCAATTCCACGGCATCACCGAGCACGGTGTAGCTCGACCCAACGAGTCCGGCGGTCAATTTGCCTGAAGCGACCCCGATGCCGCAGGTGGGGTGGCCAGCGGGCGAGGGATGGTTGAGGGCAAATTCGCGCAGGGCATCGTCCATGGCCAGCGCGGCGCGGACGGCTTCGTCGGCTGCGGCCGGGTGGGGCAGGGGCAGCCCAAAAAAGGCCCGGACTCCCGAGGCTTCCGTCGGATCAAGGCAGGCCCCGTGGTCCAGCAGGACCTTGGAGGCTCGAGCCCGGAAGACTTGGCAAAGTTTGAGGAAATCGCGGGCGCTGAGGACCTCCCTCAGAGCGTTTTCGTTGAGGAGGCGGCAGGTGACGACGGTGGCGTTCCGCTGGTCCGGCCGGAACTGGGAGGAGTCCGCGGCCGTGGCCAACTGGTTCAGGATCCCCGGGGCAATGCGTCCCCGGAACCATAAGGCAGGTCCGCCCAATTCCGGCCGGAGCAGGGCTGCAATGCTACCGGCCGCGAGCAGGGAAAGCAAAGCCGGAAGCGGCTCCCATGCAAATCCGTAGAGCGCGAGGACCAGACTCTGGGAGAGGATCAGGATACTGGCAGCCACCAACAGCCCACCGCACCGGCGGAAGGGGTGAACCATGGCACCCACCCAGGCGGCTCCCATTCCTGGGAGCAACGCTGCCAAAAAAGCCACTGGCAGGGGCACGTTCAGTTCAGGAATTTGAGGCAGGCCCTGCCACAATTTCCTTCCAAAAGGCGCCCCATGCAACAGCAGTGTCAGGCAGGAGGCCCCGACTGCCGCCACGGCCCCTCCGGCCCATGCCGCCAAAGCCCCTTGGGGAGAGGCGGGTGGTGGCTCGGCATGGGGGTTCATCCGGATAAAATGGGGGAGAGGCGGGCGAAGGTCAAGCCCGGCGCATACTCTGCGCGTTCTCTTTTCCTTCAGGGCAGGTTTGCCATGCGGGCCCAACGGACCCGGAAACCGGGGTGTTCCCGGGCGAGTTCCCGTCCCGCGACCTGGGCGTAAGTTCTGAGTCCGCTGCGCATGGCAAAGGCTACCAGCATTTCACGCCGGCGGTAATATTCATCCGAATCCGCCGTGCGATCCAGGATCCGCTCGCCAAGGGCCACCAGTCCGCCCGGGCCGCAGGCCCGGAATGGCAGGGTCACCTCCGCGCCGGCCGGGGGTTTGACTTTCAGGCCTTCCGGCGTGCCGCCAATCAAGCCGCGCAGGGGCGGGCCCGAGCGGCGTTCCACCGTGCCCTCCATTGGCACCGAGAGGTCGTGGGCGAGCACATCGAGAAAGGATTCTGCGTATTCCCACCAGCGAAGGCAATCGGCCAGGATATCCTTGCCGGATGGGGTGACGGCGTTGAATTTACGGAGCCGGGCCGCCCCTTCATGGAAAGCGAGTTCCAGACCGAGTGAAGCGGTTTCCGATTCAATCCGGATAATTTCGCCGATTTCAGCGGCGGCCTTGTCGTTCAGTTCCTGGGCGGCGGCTTCCGCAAAGGCTCTCTGCCGTTCCAGAACGGCGGCTTCCACAGCGGCGACCCGGGCAGTGGCGGCGGCTTTGGCAGGGCCCTCAAGAGTGAGGGCGGCCAGCAGGGAACGGGCACGGTCCAGCAACGCGGCAGCTTCTTCCGGGCGGGGCGTTTCCGGCCGGGGCAAATCCGGCCAGGCGTCGAGAATTTTGGCATCCTCCAGCCATGGCCGGGCCAGTTGTTTATAACGGTCTACCCATGCCGCCGAGCGCGGAGGAACCGAACTCTCAAAGGCCCGCAAAAAAGTCACCGCCCCGGGCAGGTCGCCGAGTTGCCAATTTTTCAGGCCGGCCGTCAGCAGACCGATGGCCTGTGCTGAATTTGCGGGGCAGTCCGCGGCATGGCTGGCAGGCACCGCCTCGTCGGTATCCAGCGCGGTGGCGCTGTTGACAAAAAAACGGGCAATGGCTTCCTCGGCGGGTGCCGGAGAAAAATCCCCGGCCTGACGGATCTGGGCGAAGGCGCGGCGGGATTCCGTGAGGTCCCCGGCCAGCAGCGCGGCCAGTCCGGCATTGTAGCGCGCCCAGTTCAGGGTGGGCTGACGCACGGCCGGGTCTGAAGCCAAAGCGGAAAATAGTTGGCGTGCCGCCGCAAACTCCCCGCGGTAGAGCACCTCGCGGGCGGACAGAAATTTCGTGGAAACATGGCTGTCTGCGCCCAGCGCCGGATCGGTGTCCGCCAGCAATCCGCCCTGGGTCGCTCCGCTGCCATCCGTGCGGCCCCTGACAGCCTGTTGCCAAATTACCCCGGCGGCCACCAGGAGGGCCGCCGCGATCCCGGCCCGTTGAGCGGGACTCAGCCCCTGACGTCCTGGCCACGGGGCCCCGCGACCCCCGCGGCGCAGGCGGCGGCGCGCATAACGCAAATGATCCAGCAATTCATCATAGCTGCTGTAGCGGTCGGCCGGCCGGCGCCGCAGGCTGCGCGTGAGCATGGCCACGGTTTCCTGGGAAAGCACGCCGGACGCCTCCCTGAGGTCAGCCGGCCTTGATTTGAGGGCCTTGAGTTCAGATAGGGAATTGCTGTCCGAATCAAACAGGGGTTTTCCCATCAGCGCATGATACAGGGAGGAACCAAGGGCATAAATATCGCTGCGGAAATCCTCGGGTTCCCCAAACAGGGTCTCTGGCGGCACATAATAGGGAGTGGCCCAGATCTCGGCATCATCCACTCCATCCCGGGTAAAGACGGCGAGACCAAAGTCCACGATTTTCGGTGTGCCTTCGGCGGAAAGCAGAATATTGCCCGGCTTGATATCGCGGTGAATCAGACCCGCTTCGCTGGCGGCTTTCAACCCCAGCACCACCTGTTCTGCCATTTCGAGAACCCATGCTTCCGGCAGGCGGCCCTTCCGGCGGATCCTTTCATCAAGGCTGCCGCCCTCCACCAGTTCCATGGCAATATAAAAAGAGTCCTGGTCCCGGCCCGCCGTATACACTTTCACCACGTTGGGGTGGCTGATGCTCGCAGTAATCTGGGCTTCACGCTCGAATTGGCGGAGGCGTTTGTCATCCCGACTCAAGCCGGGATTGAGGATTTTCAGGGCCAGATCGCGGCCCAGTGAGGCATCGCGGGCTCCGAAGACCCGGCTCATGCCGCCCAGACCGACCTCCCGGGTGATCGTGAAATGGTGGAAAGAACGGCGCACCCGCACAGTTTCCCCGCAGGCCGCGCAACAGACGGCGGCCCACGGCTCCAGTCCGCTAACATCCATCAGCGCCCCGCACGCCGGACAGGATTCGGCATTGGGGTTGGAGGGATCGGGTCCGGGCATGCTGCCGGATAGTCAAAACCGGAGCCCCTTGCAACCCCGACGGGGAGATCCCTTTGAATTTCCCCGGCTCAGCCCGCCGGCCGGGGTCAGGATTCCAATTGCCCGAGCAGTTCGTCCCGCAGCTCGGGCACGCGGTGCAGCATTTGGCGCAGGGCCGAAATCGGCGCGGTGCCTTCCCCGCCATGGACTCCCAATTCCTGGGCCAGTTCCTTTTCAAAATGCAGCACCGCCTTCCGGGCCGGATCATGGGCCGTGAGGTAATCGAGCGCCCGGCGCAACAAATCGTAGAGACCCGGCACCGGGGTTCCCGGTTCGGCGGCTGATTCCAGCAGCTTCACAAAATAGGAGGCACACAATACCCGCAGCCATGTCGCCTGGAGGCCCAGCCGGAAATCCGTGACGTCCACTTCCTTCAGCAGGTGAAGCTCGGATTTTTTGGCCGGCTGCCAAACCAGATCCGCGCTGTAAAAAAGATCCAGCTTGCCGGCAAATCCACTGGCTGGCCGCCGCGCTCCTTTGGCCACGGTGCGGATGAACCCATGCTCAAGGGAACACCAATGCACGATCAGACTGGACTCTGTCAGGAGAGTTTTGCGGATCAGAATGCCGTGGGACTTTTCGATGAGCCAACTATGCCTGAAGTTGAACGGGGCGACAGAAGAGATTGCGGCGGATCTGCCGGCACCGCCCGCTGATCCTGCAGGCATCAGGGAAAAAATGCCTAACGGGAGGTGATCAGCCGGACCGCCTCTCCGGCGGCGGCAAACCCGAAGGTGCCGGTTACAAATCCGGCGGCTCCGAATCCCGCCGCGCAGTCCAACCGCAGGGTGCTGCCCGTTTCCGCTTCCGCCCGGCACGTGCCATCAGTCCACGGAAAGACCTGCGGTTCGGCGGAAAAGACCGCAGACACGCCAAAGGTCTGGAACTCGCCTTTGGGAAAGTGATGGTCGCGCCGCAGCCGCTTGCGCACTCCTTTTAATAGCAAATCACCCTGGGACAAGGCGAGATCAGCAGTCCGGACCGCCGTGGCATCCCGCCTTCCCCCGGCCCCTCCCACGGTAACCACCGGCTGGCCGGTGCGGCAACAATGGGCGATCACTGCCGTTTTGATTCCGGTCCGGTCCACGGCATCAACCACGCAGTCAAATGGCCCCGCCAGCAGCCGGGGCAAGTTGGCTTCGGTGACAAACTCGGCCACCGTTGTCAGGCCGCAGCCGGGGTGGATCAACTCCATGCGTTCCGCCAACACATTGATTTTTGGTCTGCCGACCGCGCCATCCATGGCCGGCAACTGGCGGTTGACGTTGGTAATGCACACGTCGTCGAGATCGATCAGGGTCACCGCCCCTACCCCGGAGCGCACCAGCGCTTCCACGGTCCATGAGCCCACCCCGCCAACTCCGATGACACACACGTGTGCGGATTGCAGCCGGGCCAGTCCAAGGGTGCCATACAGGCGGGCCAGTCCGCCAAAGCGGTCGGCATAGTCCTGCGCGAAGTCAGCGGACATGACCTTCGCGCCGGAAGTTACTCGGCGATTTCGACGCCGACTTTCAGCCCATGCCGGTCGGCAGAAGCCTGGGCGAGGGACCGCAGGGCATTCACGGTGCCGCCCGCCGTGCCAATGAGCCGGGGGATGTCCTCGCCATCCGCGCTCAGATCGAAAATGGTGGCCCCATTTTGCTCGCGGCGGGTGACCCGGGCCTGTTGGGGCAGGTTGGTGATGCCGAGCACCACGTATTCGAGGAATTGGTGAATGCCGGAGACTGCTTCCATGAAAAATGAGGCGTTGGACTAACAGAAAACCCGGTTCCTACTGGCTGGCAGGAGGGAACCGGGTTCAGGGAAAAGAAGGGTTGGCCGGAAAATTACGCAGCCGGGAGGGCCATGCGGGTTTTGCGGATAATGCTGGCCACGGTCTCGCTGGGCTGGGCTCCTTTGGTGATCCAGGCATCCACTTTGGGAAGATCGAGGGCGTAGTTCACACCGTCTTTCAGGGGGTCGTAAGTGCCCACCTGATCAATAAAGGGGCCATCCCGGCGGCTGCGGGAGTCGGTAACGACAATACGGTAATAGGGCCGGTCCTTGGAACCTTCGCGCCGGAGTCTGATTGCGACCATGATATCCTGAAATAGAGTGTTGAGGTAAGACGCGCTGAATCCGGATGGGCTGGGCGCGGGGCGGGGAACATACACTTATCCAAAGGAACGCAAGCCCTTTTCTCCAGTTTGGACGGTGCCTCCGGGTGGAATTTCCCCATGGAATCGCCTGAAATCCGGGGCTGTCCCCCGGAACCCCGCAGTCCTCTTCCCATGTCGGGAGGGCTCTCCCTCCCCGGAAAGGAATATGAAACTCCTGCGATTTTTTAACCGGCAGCGGCGGTGGGTGGCGCGTAGTTCTACCGGCGGATGGACCGTCTGCGCTGCCCTCCCTGTGTCCTTGCACTGCGCTTTTCCGCGTGATAGCCTGACTGCCGGAGTTGATCCTCCACAACCTACCAACGAAATGTCGAACCAAGAAAACAAGCCCGCCCCGCCGGATGGACCTGAACGCCGTCCCGGCGCGCCTGGTCCCGGTGGAGACCAGAGCTTTAACTGGAAGGGCCTGCTGTGGCTTTCCATCGCGCTCAGCCTGATTGCCACCGGAGTGATGTGGCATAGCACGCCTCCGGGCAAACCCCTTTCCTACAAAGATTTCCTCGTTCATCTGGAGAAAGGTGAACTCAATCCAGAAAAGGGCGTGGAGGTATTGACCACCCAAGGCACTCAAAACGACTCGATTATCAGTTATCTCGATCTTCCTGGATCTGCTGCTCCGGTCAAACACGTCACGGTCGTGAATCTGCCTTTCGTCCGCGAGGAACTGAATGACAAACTCGAAGCAAAGCAAATCATCCCCTCGTTCCGGGAGGACACCAACGTCGGGGCCAATCTCCTCGTTACCCTGCTGCCACTCCTGCTGCTGCTCGGACTGGTCTATTTCTTCTTCCGCCAGCAGATCAAAATGGCCGGCCGCGGAGCCATGAGCTTTGGCAAAAGCCGGGCCCGGCTGCTGACCATGGATAAAAACAAGATCACCTTCAAACAGGTGGCCGGTGTCGATGAAGCCAAGGAAGAAGTCTCCGAACTCGTCGAGTTCCTCAAGGACCCCAAGAAATTCCAAAAGCTGGGCGGCCACATTCCCAAAGGCGTTCTCATGGTGGGCCCTCCCGGCACCGGGAAAACCCTCCTTGCCAAAGCCATCGCGGGCGAAGCCGACGTCCCCTTCTTCAGTATCAGCGGTTCCGACTTCGTGGAGATGTTTGTCGGCGTGGGAGCCAGCCGGGTCCGCGATATGTTTGAACAGGGCCGCAAGAGCGCCCCCTGCCTGATCTTTATTGATGAGATCGATGCCGTGGGCCGCCACCGCGGTCATGGCATGGGGGGAGGTCACGACGAACGCGAGCAGACCTTGAACGCGCTGCTGGTGGAAATGGATGGTTTTGACACCGGCGAAGGAGTCATCATCATTGCCGCCACCAACCGTCCCGATGTGCTGGATCCTGCGTTGCTGCGGCCAGGCCGCTTCGACCGCCAGGTCACGGTTTCCCTGCCGGATGTGAAAGGCCGCGAAGGCATTCTCAAAGTGCACTCGAAAAAGGTCAAGATGGCTGCCGATGTCGATCTGGCCATCATTGCCCGGGGCACCCCTGGCTATTCGGGTGCCGAACTCGCCAATGTCATCAATGAAGCCGCCCTGATGGCCGCCCGCCGCAGCGCCAAGGCTATCACCACCAAGGATCTCGAAGAAGCCCGCGACAAGGTGCGCTGGGGCAAGGAACGCCGCAGCCTCGCCATCTCCGAGAAGGAAAAGGAAACTACCGCCGTCCACGAAGCCGGTCATGCCATCCTGCTCGAAGTGCTGGAGCATACGGAACCCCTCCACAAAGTCACCATCATCCCCCGCGGTCCCTCCCTTGGCTCCACCATGTGGCTCCCGGAAGAAGACAAATACAACACCCGCAAGAATGAACTCCTCGACGAACTCGTGGTGATCATGGGAGGCAGGGTGGCCGAGGAAATGACTTTCGGTGATGTCACCAGCGGAGCGTCCGGAGACATTCGTCAGGCTACCAGCATTGCCCGCAAGATGGTCTGCGAATGGGGTATGAGTGAAAACCTCGGCATGGTTTCCTACGGCGACAATAACGAACACGTCTTCCTTGCCCGCGACATGGCCGGCACCCGCGGGTTCAGTGAGGATACCGCCCGCAAAATCGATGCCGAAATCAAACAACTGATCGACAACTCCTACCAGCGCGCCCGCGAACTCCTCGCCAAATACCGCGCTGAAATGGATACCCTCGCCAAGGCGCTCCTCGAATACGAAACCCTCGACGGCATTCATGTCCGCGAGATCATGCAGCACGGCCAGATGCTCAATCCGCCCAATAACAAACCACCGATGCCGCCGGCGATTCCGGAAGGCAATCACGGGACCTCCCCCAACGGGCGCGACAATGACGCCGAGGACCTGCCTCCCGGTCTCGCCGGTGCCCCGGCCTAACTCGTGGGGGCGGACACTTCTCCCGCGCCCCTTAACCAATGTGACCGCCGGTTTCCCTCACAGGATCCGGCGGTTTTTGGTGCCCGCAGTCCACGATTTTTACCCTGAGGTTCAACCGGGCGGGACCGGGGCCACGTTTTTGACATTCATCCCGGGGATCGGTCCATACCCGACAAACCGTGCCTTGCCTTCTGATGTCGGCATTCTGAAATCAAATACGCTGACTCCGTTCTGACGTTTTCCCCGGTAGGGCCGGCCGTTGCTGGCCCCGAACATCACGGGCCTGCCGCTATCCTTCGTTTTCCCAAGATATAACATCACATGGCTGATCGTGGCCGGTTTGTCCCCGGTTTCGTAAGTGCCGGTCCAGAAGAGAAGATCGCCCGGTTTGAGTTTGGCCAAAACCGGGTCCGATACGTCCGGCGTTCCTGTCACCGGTATCAGCAGGCCTGCATCCTTCACCCAGCCGTGCATGCCATGGGAGGAACGGGGCAGCTTCCGGAATCCGGCATGCTGCAAGGTGTGATAGATCGTTCCCGAACAATCCATGCCGCCAGCCGCAGGATCCGCTGAGGCAAATTGGTAGGTCAGCTTGCGGGTGGTCAGGCCAAGGCCGTAAGTAATCAGTTTTTGCAGGGCCGGAGGCCACTGCGCAGAGCCGGCCAAATCCGTCAGGGTCAGGGAGGAGGTAACCGCTTCAGCAGCGCCAAGCGGCAGACCGGACAGGATGGGAAGGCTGAAAAGAAACCGGCGGCGCAACATGGGATTTGGGGGGCTTTTTTAGGGACTTTCTGAAACAGGACATGGAGTGTGCAAAAGGGATTCCCCCCCCGCCGTCATTCCGAATCACTTTTATCCAGGTTCATGCCAGCGCTTTCCGGGGCAGGCATATCCGTGACCGGATAAATGCGGAAGAGACCTCCATACAGAAGCCACCCAAGAAAGGGAATGCCAAGGACGGCGGTCCAAAAAATTTTGCGTCCTGGCGGCAGATGGCCGGAGTGGTGCCAAAGACGTGCGATTAAAACCAGAGTGATCCACAACCAAATCCCTGCAACGATGGCGATTCCGGTAAAGTTACGCTCCACCCACAAGGTGAGGTCATTCCATTGCAACGGTGATGGCGCATGCGTCATGGCTAGGAGGCAGGGGGATGTTTGGACCAGGACTACGACTCTTCCTACCATCCCGATGTCTGGGGGGCAATCAGGAAGAGCTTCGCTCACCAGGTCAAAAAAACGGCGTCATCCGGGAGGATGACGCCGCTGGTGTGACTGATTATGGGCTTTCCACCCGGTGGTGGTCAGGCCGTCGGCACCGTCGCGATGGTCGCGAGGATGCGGGACGCGATCTGGTAGGGGTTGCCCTGCGAATTCGGACGGCGGTCTTCGAGATAACCTTTCCAGTCATTGTCTCTGAAGCTGTGGGGCACGCGGATGGAGGCGCCCCGGTCGGCCACCCCCCAGCTGAATTTGTCGATCGACTGGGTTTCATGGAGTCCGGTGAGACGTTTGTGGTTGTCCGGGCCGTAAACCGCAATGTGCTCATCCTTGAATTTGTCGAAGGCGGCCATCAGCTTGTCGAAATAGTCCTTGCCGCCCACTTCGCGCATAAACCTGGTGGAGAAATTGGCATGCATGCCGGAGCCGTTCCAGTCGGAATCCCCGAGGGGTTTGCAGTGGTATTCCACGTCGATGCCGTATTTTTCAGTCAGGCGCTGGAGGATGTAGCGGGCGACCCACATTTCATCGGCGGCCCGCCTGGAGCCTTTGCCAAAGATCTGGAATTCCCATTGGCCCTTGGCTACTTCCGCGTTGATCCCTTCGTGGTTGATCCCGGCATTCAGACAGATGTCGAGGTGTTCTTCCACGATCTGGCGGGCGATTTCCCCCACGTTTTTGTAGCCCACGCCCGTGTAGTAGGGGCCCTGGGGGGAAGGAAATCCATGTTCCGGGAAGCCGAGGGGGCGCCCTTCCTGGTAGAAGAAGTATTCCTGTTCGAAGCCAAACCATGCATCCGGATCGTCATGGATAGTGGCGCGGTCATTGGAAGGGTGCGGAGTGCCATCCGCATTGTAGACTTCGCACATGACCAGTGCTCCGTTGATGCGGGTGGAATCCGGATAAATGGCCACGGGCACCAGCACACAGTCGGAACTGCCACCGGGAGCCTGTTTGGTGGAACTGCCGTCAAAGCCCCACTTGGGCAGCTGGTCGAGTGCCGGGAAGGAATCATACTCCTTGAGCTGGGTCTTGCTGCGGAGGTTGCGCACGGGTTCGTAGCCGTCGAGCCAGAGGTATTCGAGTTTGTATTTGGCCATGGTGGTTGCTGTAGGGAACGGGTGTTGTGTTGTTCGGTCTCGGGGCGCACCGGGGGCCCAGGTCAACTGCTGACCCCGGGCCCCGGCGGCCTGAGACAGGAAAGAGCATGTGGAATGCCGGAGTGCGACGGAAATTAGAGAAATCGAGAAATTTTTTCATACTTCGGGCCGTTTTGGACCGTTGGCACGCAAAATCGGGCCGACCGGGATGCCCTCCACGGGTGAGGGGCACTGCTGCACTTGCGCTGGCAGGGGGGAGAGGGCTGTGTTTGATGATCCCCGTTTTATCCTTCCCGCCGCACCGGCATGGTTTTTACTTCCCAGGTTTTCCTTTTTTATTTCCTGCTGCTCTCGCTGGCATCCTATTATGCGGCTCCCCCGCGCTGGCGCCACCCGGTGTTGACCCTCCTCAGCTACGTTTTCTATGGTTGGTGGAATCCATGGTTCGTTCTGCTGATGGGGGCGGGCACGGTGATCGACTATGGCTGTGGCCGGATCATCAGTGAACCGGGAGCCACCGGCCGCCAGCGGCGCACCGGGCTCCTGCTCAGTGTGGTTTCCAATCTGTTGATCCTGGGCTTTTTTAAATATGCCGCCTGGGGCACGGCCACCGCCTCCTCCCTGATGCAGATGCTGGGGCGGCCGGGGTTTGAAGTTCCTGACTTCATCCAGCGGATTGTCCTCCCGGTCGGCATCTCCTTTTATATCTTTCAGTCGATGAGTTATTGCATCGATCTTTACCGCCGGGAAGCCCCGCCCGCGCGCAGTTTGGGGGACTTTGCCTGTTTTGTCAGTCTTTTTCCCCAACTGGTGGCCGGCCCCATTGTCCGCTATGGCAGCATCGCCGGCCAGCTCCGGGAACGGCCGCACACCATCGAAGGCTTCACCATGGGAATGGCCCGGTTTTGTCTCGGATTCAGTAAAAAAATCGTGCTGGCCGACCCCATGGGAGTGCTGGCGGATGCCGCGTTCGGGGCGGGGCCGGGCTCTCTCGGCACGGGGGCGGCATGGATCGGCATCATAGCCTACGCCTTCCAGATCTATTTTGACTTTTCGGCATACAGCGACATGGCCATTGGCCTCGGCCGGATGTTCGGGTTCCGGTTCATCGAGAATTTCAATTCTCCCTATCACTCCGCCAGTCTGACGGAATTCTGGCGGCGCTGGCACATTTCCCTGAGCACTTTTCTGCGTGATTACCTCTATATTCCGCTGGGAGGAAACCGCAAAGGCCCCTCCCGCACCTACGTCAATCTGATGACGGTGATGCTGCTGGGAGGCCTATGGCATGGGGCCTCCACCACCTTCCTGGCATGGGGGGGTATCCATGGGCTGATGCTGGCGCTGGAGCGTTGGCGTGGCAAATCACCTCTTTATGGGCCCCTTCCGCGGCCCGTGCGCACCGGGCTGACTTTTGGGGTGCTGCTGGTGACTTGGGTCTTTTTCCGGGCCGACAACTTTGACACTGCCAGCCGATACCTTGGGGCTATGTTCCTGAACGCGGACGGGGGCAATCCCGCTGCTCCACTGCTCACAGCGCAGCTTCTGGCCGGGCCGAACCTGCTGTGGATGGCGGCCGCAGCGGTGGTGGTCTGGGGCGTGCCTAACAGCCAGCAGTTGTTGGAACGCCTCACCGCCCGCAAGGTCGTGGCCTGTCTGGCCGGATTCGTGGTCAGTCTTGGTCTGATGTTTGCCCAGGGTTACAGCCCCTTTCTCTATTTCCAGTTCTGAGTCATGAGCGATGCCCCACCTCCTGCGCCGCCTGGCGATGATCTTCCACCCGAGCAGATCCTGCTCAGCCGCCGTGCCGCCTGGATCCTGACGGTTGGGTTCCTGCTGCTGCTGGCTGTGCCGCCCCTCATGGATGGCCTTACGGGCCGGGTCCGCGGGCTGGTGTCAGCGGTGTCCGGGAAGGGCAGCCGCCAACCCATCGCGGAACGCCTGCGGGACTACGATGCCGGCGTCGCTTCGGCCGCTTTCACGGAGAGTCCTCGCCAGCTGACCCAACAGATCCTGACCGAATTTCTGAACAAGGGCAACGACCGCGTCCTGACCGGCAGGGACGGCTGGCTGTTCTACCGGCCGGAAATCCGGGCCCTAACCGGTTACGGTCCGCTGCAGCCTGAACCGCATTCGGTGTCCCGCGATCCTTCCTTGTTGGATTGGGAAGCACCGTTGGAGCCGATCAAAGAATTTGCTTCCCAACTCAAAGCAAGGGGTGTGGCTCTCTGGCTGGTGCCGGTGCCCATGAAGCCCGGGATCTACCCCGAGAAGTTGACGGGCCGGCCTGCCACCGGTCCTGTCAGGCACGTGGCGGCGGCCGCCTTTTTCCGGAAACTCGGAGAAGCCGGCCTCCCAGTCCATGACCTCGCCCCGGAGTTGTGGCAGGCCAAGACCGGGGATGCTGCCCTGGGGCCGGTCTATCTGAAAGATGACACCCATTGGACCTCGCGGGGAATGGTCGTGGCAGCCGGATCCCTTGCCCGCCGCATCCGTCAGGAACCATGGTGGAGTGTGCCACCGGGGCCGGCATGGGAGATCACGCAGGAATCCAGTGTGGCCGGTCATGGCGATTTGGTGGAGAAACTGGGCCTCCGCGATCCTGACCAATGGGCTCCCCCCCGTGCCGAGGTGCTGCAGGTGGTCACTCCCCCTACCGGAAGCGCCGCTCTGGCGGACCGCGAGTCCCCGGTTGTCGTCATTGGTGACTCGTTTGTGAACATTTTTGACGATCCCGGTTTGGGATTCGGCCGCAGCCATGGGGGCCGCAGCCAGGCCGGTTTGGCATGGCATTTGGCTGCGGCATTGGGCATGCCCTTGGATGTGCACGCCGTGAATGGTGATGGGGCCAGCGGGGTCCGGCATTGGCTGGCGCAGCGCGGAGAATCGGTGGTGCGCTCCAAGAAACTGGTTATTTGGGTCATCGCGGAAAGGGATCTGTTCCTCAGCCGCAGTGTGGCCAAGGCCAATCAGGTGGCTTGGGAGCGTGTCACCTTTGCCCCTGATCCACCGGCGGGGTCTCCAACACCCGCCGGCACCGCCGGCCCCATCGTGGTCGAGGCCGAGGCCGTGGAAAAATCCGAACAACCCGATCCGCGGCGGGCCAACTATGAAAATGCCCTCTACACCGTGCAATACCGCATCGTCAAAACGCTGTCAGGACCGCCCGTTTCCGGGGACATCGAAGTGGTTCACTGGCATTTTAAAAAGCGGGAGTTGCAGCCTGCCGCTGCGGTGGAGGCCGGCCGGAGTTACCGCCTGAGCCTTGAGCCATGGGCCGCCCAGGAGGCACTGCAGCCCATCAACCGGGCGGAACTGGGGGAGGCCCAGCCAGTCTGGTGGTCGGCCACCGCCGAACCGCTGCCGTGAGGTCACGCGCTGGTTTTTCTGGCAATGCACGCGGGATCCGATACGCTCCCGGGCCATGATCCCCGCTCCCGTCCTGACACCTCCGCCGCGAATCTCCGATGCCGATGTTGCTGAAGAACGTTATGTCCTGGCCTCCCCTGACGGCAAATTCATCGCCGGGCCCAACAGCCGGTGGGAGGAACTCAGGACCCTCTGGAATATCTTTCTGGATCTCTTCCGCGGCCTCCGCACCTTTCACTTCGTCGGTCCCTGTGTCACCGTCTTCGGCTCGGCCCGCCTCATGGAAGGGCATCCATGGTATGAAAAAACCCGGGAAGTGGCCGGGGAAATTGCGCGCCTGGGATTTACCGTGATGACCGGCGGCGGCCCTGGCATCATGGAAGCCGCCAACCGCGGCGCCCGGGAAGCCGGCGGCCGCAGCGTCGGCATCAATATCATCCTTCCCCACGAACAGCACGTGAATCCATGGCTGGATGCCAGCGTGGACATGCGTTATTTCTTCACCCGCAAAACCCTTCTCATCAAATACAGTTATGCCTTTGTGGTCATGCCCGGCGGGATCGGCACCATGGATGAACTATTCGAAGCCCTTACCCTGATCCAGACCAAAAAGCTGCACAATTTCCCCGTCATCCTCATTGGAATCGACTACTGGACCCCCATGATGAGTGCCATCCTCCGCATGAAGGACGAAGGCCTGATCAGTCCGGAAGATCTTGATCTGCTCACCCTGACTGATTCCATCCCGGAAGCCATGGAAGTGCTCAAGGAAAAGGCCATCAAGCAATTCAACCTGCGCCGGGTGAAAATTCCGGAATGCCAGCCGCTGTTCGGGGAGCGGAAGATCTAACGCAGGGAGCGCCGCCCGTCCCGGCGGCTCCGGAGCATCTGCCTCGTATCCAGCCCAGGCAATTCTCTGAAAAAGTCAGGCATGCTGGAGCCGCCGGGACGGGCGGCGCTCCCAGCGGCTATTCCTCCTTCGCCTTCTCTTTTTCCTTCCAGGTGCTCTGCACGTAGACTTCGCGCAATTGTTTGAAGTCGATTTTGGTGGGGCTGTCCGTCATGAGGTCTGCTCCCTTGTTGTTTTTGGGGAAGGCAATCACTTCGCGGATGCTGTCCTCACCGCTGACGAGCATGGCGATCCGGTCCAGACCAAGGGCGAGCCCGCCGTGGGGCGGCGCTCCGAAGCGGAAGGCGTCGAGGAGATGGCTGAACTTCTCCTGCTGCTCCTCCGGACTGATGCCAAGGACGCCGAACATTTTGGCCTGAAGATCCTTTTCGTGAATCCTGATGGAGCCGCCCCCGAGTTCATAACCATTCAGCACGACATCGTAGGCCACGGCCCGGACCTTGGCGTATTCACCGGCTTCCAGATGGGGGATGTCTTCAGCTTTCGGCCGGGTGAAGGGATGGTGGACCGCGACCCAGGCGTTGTCTTCCGCACTGAAGGCCAGCAAGGGGAAGTCGACGACCCAGAGGAAGTTGAAGGCGGTGCAGTCTTTGTTGATTTCCATCATCCCCGCCACATCCAGACGGGTGCGGCCCAGCACGGTGCTGACCATTTCCCACGCCCCGGCGACGAAGAAGACGATGTCACCTTCTTCAATGTGAAGCGTGCTGATGATGTCCGCCTTTTCGGTGTCGCTGAAGAATTTCCAAAGCGGCGACTTGTATTCGCCGCCCTCACATTTGATGAAGGCGAGCGTTTTCACGGGCAGGCCGGCCTGGATGGCCAGTTCGTTGAGGCGGTTCATCTGGCCGGTAGTGATGCCGGCGAAGCCTTTGGCGTTGATGGCACGGACTACGCCGCCGCCGTCCAGCACGCTGCGGAAGATCTTGAATTCGGTTTTGGCGAAAACCCCCGCAAGGTCGATGATCTTCATGCCGAATCGGGTGTCCGGCTTGTCGCTGCCGTATTCATCCATCGCCTGCTGCCAGGTCATGCGGGGGAAGGGCCGCGGGATATCCAAATCCAGCCCGGCTTTGAACATGCGGGCCAGCAGGCCTTCGATCAGCGGATAGATGTCTTCCTCACCGATGAAGGAGGCTTCAATGTCGATCTGGGTAAACTCCGGCTGGCGGTCAGCGCGCAGGTCTTCATCACGGAAGCAGCGGGCAATCTGGAAATACTTTTCCAGCCCGGCGACCTGCAGCATTTGTTTATACTGCTGCGGAGCCTGGGGCAGGGCGTAGAAGCGGCCCGGGCTGAGACGGGACGGGACAAGAAAGTCCCGTGCCCCTTCCGGGGTCGGGTTCGAGAGGATCGGGGTTTCGACTTCGATGAAGCCGGTCTCATCAAGGAAATTGCGGGCTGCTGCAGTGATCTTGTGGCGCAGGCGGATGTTGCGGCTCATCCGGGGACGGCGCAGATCCAGATAGCGGTATTTCATCCGCAGGTCCTCGTTGGAAATTTCCTTGTCGATCTGGAAGGGCAGGACATCCGCCTTGTTCAGCGTGGTGAGTTCAGAGGCTACCAATTCGATCTCGCCTGTCAGGACCTTGGCGTTTTCGGTGCCGGCCAGCCGGGCGGAAACCCGGCCCGTGACCATGATCACATCTTCATCGCGCAACTTGTGACTGGCCTCGGCGGCGGTGCTATTTTCCTCGGGACGGAACACAATCTGGGTAATGCCCTCGCGGTCGCGCAGGTCGACAAAAATCACACCATGGTGGTCCCGCACGCTATTCACCCAGCCGGCAAGGGTCACGGTCTGACCGATGTGGGCGGGGCGGAGTTCATAACAATGGTGCGTGCGATACATGGGAATTTTGGAGCGAGGAGGGGGAAAATTTGCGGACGCGCAGCCTGCCCTGATTTCTCCGGGCGGCAAGCGGTGGTTTTTCCCGGAGCCCGCTCAAACCTGTGGCGGCTGCGGCTGATTCAGCCATGCATGCCAACTGCCCAACGCCGTAATGTCTTCCGCCCCTTCCGCGGCGATGGCTTCGCAGATAAAGCCGCATACCCGGGAGCCGTCTTCCAGCAGCACAGTGCCAAGGCCCAGCGGGGCGGGAATGCCGGCGAGGAAACTGCCCACCGCCGGCAGGGGCAAGGCCCACACTTCAACCTCAATGACCCCGCCTCCCTCCGCCCGGCGGATCAGGCCAGGCCGGTGAGGGGGGCCGCCGGGCAGTTTGACCATTTGATAGACGGGAGCGGTCCTTGTCTTCCTGACCAACCATGCGCCGCGGGAGGTGAGTTGCGGATTCAGCGGCAGGCCCTGCAGATGGGCTCCACAGACCGCAATCTCCAAGGCTGGAACCGGCGGATGGATTTCCCCGGGGGTGGTGGCGGGAGAGCAGACAGGGCCGGCTTTGGTGTAGCCAGGCCAACGGCGCGAAAACTCCAGCAAGTGCCAGTCCGTGAAGGCGGGTGCCAGGAGCGTGATGCCCCACGGCAGGCCGGAGGGCAGGAAACCGGCAGGCAAAGCAAGGGCTGCAAGGTCCAACAAATTCATGAAATTGGTATAGCGGCCGAGATTGGAATTCAGTTTGATGGGTTCCGCCGCCACTTCCGCCAGGGTGTAGGCCGTGCCTGCGGTGGGGGTTAGGATCACATCCACCTGTTCCCACACCGCAGAAGCCCGGCGTTTGTTTTCCTGTAATTGATAGGATGCCCGGAAAGCCCCGGCGGCCGTGGCTTGAGCCCCCGGGGCGATGATGGCACGGGTGACCGGCAGCAAGGCTTCCGGGTTGGTCTCCAGCAGCCGCTGGGCCGTCAGATAACGTTCGGCCACCCATGGTCCTTCATACAACAGCCGGGCGGTTTCCAGAAACGGAGCCAGATCAATTTCCATGATTTCCGCGCCCGCCGCCCGGGCGGTTTCAATCGCTCCGGCAAACAAGGCCTCAGCCCCGGCATCACCGAAAAATTCCAACTGGTCCGGGCGGGGAATTCCCAACCGCATCCCGGTGGACCATGACTTGGCTGGCTGCGCCGGCAGAGGCCGGGCAAAGGGATCGGACGCATCATAGGCTGCCGCTAGGTTCAGCACCAATGCGGCATCGTCCGGGGTATGGGCAAAAATGCTGACACAATCCAGGGTCCGGCAGGCCGGAACCACGCCGGTGGTGCTGAGCAGGCCGCAGGTGGGTTTGACGCCAATCAGATTGTTGAAGGATGCCGGCACCCGGCCGGATCCCGCGGTGTCCGTGCCCAGGGAAAAGGCCGCAAAACTCCGCGCCACCGCCACTGCCGATCCCGAACTGGATCCTCCGGGAATATAGTCAGGATGCCATGGATTGACCGGCACGCCATAAGGCGAACGGACCCCGACAAGGCCGGTCGCCAATTGATCCAGATTGGTTTTGCCGAGAGGGATGGCTCCTGCAGCAAGGAGCCGTTCCACCACTGCTGCGCTCCGTTCCGGTGTATAGCTGAAGTCCGGACAGGCGGCCGTGGTGGGGATCCCGGCAAGATCGATGTTGTCCTTGATGGCAAAGGGCACTCCAAACAGAGGCAGGGAAGCCGGGTCCTTGCCATCAAGCGCGGCCAGCCACGGCTCGATTTCCTGATCCGTCAGGAGGTGGATGAAAATCGCCTGATCGCGGTCAGTCCTCAGGCGGGCGAGGAGACCGGCGATGACGCCGCGGGGAGTGGCGGCACCGGATTGATAGCTGGCAAGCAGGGAAGCGATAGTCATAGACGGAGAAAAATAGTCGTATGGGATAGTGGAGCGCGGACTTGCAGTCCTCCCCGGAGCAATGGTTTTTCAGAAAAATGGCATTGGATTGGAATGGAATGGGAACGGCAACGGGCTCGGGCTATGGGGCGGACTGCAAGTCCGCGCTCCGGATGGCGATCAGCGGCTGGCCCGGTTTGACCGGAGTGTCAGGACGGCAGAGCACCGCCGCGACGGTTCCGCTCAGCGTGGAGGCGATGGTGATTTCCATTTTCATGCTTTCAATGATCACCACCGGCTGGCCTTCGCGGACTTCATCGCCCGGAGCCACCAGAATTTTCCAGACATTGCCCGCAATGTGGTTGAAGACGGCTTCGCTGCCTTCAGGAAGAGTTTCGCCTTCCGGCTCCGGGGCTGCTTCCGGGACTTCGAAGGTGAGCTGCCCGTCGCGGTGCCAGCGTTCCCGCTCGGCTTCGAAGGCCGCCTGCTGTTTGGTTTTAAACGCTGTGATCGACGGTGCGTTGTCCGCCAGAAACTTCCGGTAGGCAGCGAGGCTGAAAGTCGTTTCCTCAATGCGAAGTTTGAAGTTTCCGGTGATGAGGTCGTGGCGCAGGACTTTGAGTTCCTCCCCGCTGACCGGGTAAAAACGGATTTGGTCAAAGAACCGCAGCAGCCACGGCGTGCCTTCCGGGAAATCGGCAGTGACGCGGAAGCGGTTCCACATGGGCACGGTGCGGCCCACAAATTGATAGCCGCCGGGACCTTCCATGCCATAGATGCAAAGATAGGCCCCGCCAATCCCCACCGCATTTTCCGGTGTCCAGGTGCGGGCGGGATTGTATTTGGTGGTCACCAGACGGTGCCGGGGATCAATCGGCGTGGCGACCGGGGCGCCGAGGTAGACATCGCCCAACCCCATCACAAGGTAGCTGGCCTCAAAGACGATGCGGTAAACCTCATCAATGGAATCGAGTCCATTGATGCGGCGGATGAATTCGATATTGCTGGGGCACCACGGCGCGTCCTTGCGGACGGATTGGTATTTTTCGATGGCAAGCCGGGTGCTTGGATCGTCCCATGAGAGCGGCAGATAGACGATGCTGGCGGGCACCGCCATGTCCGCAATATCAGTCAGGGCTGCTTCGGCATCGTGCAGCAGCCCCAGCACCGCCGCCCCGGAAGTGAGTCGGGGATCAAAGCGGACTTGCAGGGAACGGATGCCCGGGGTGAACTCCAGCAGGCCCGGCTGGCGGTGCTGTTCCAGCCAGGTCATCAGGGCATGGACCCGGAAACGGAGGTCGATGTCCAGCACCATCGGGCCATACTCCACCAGCACGGCGCGGTCCCCGCTTTGCCGGTAGACCACGGCGGGCCGGTCGCCCTGGGCGGGAAGACCGCCCAGCAACGGACACGGCGGAGTTGTTGACACCTTCGCCGAAAAAGGCGGCATGGGGCTCAGCATGCGGATGGCCAGCGCCTGCTGTTGTTCCAACAGCACCGCCTCCCCGGCCGCGATGCATTGGAAGCGGATGCGGTCTCCAGGCTTCAGTTGACCCATGATCCAGAGGTCGGCCGAGATGATGGTAGCCGGACAGACGAACCCTCCCAGCGAAGGGCCGTCCGGTCCGAGGATGACCGGCATGTCGCCGGTGAAATCCACGGCTCCGATGCTGTAGGCATTGTCGTGCAGATTGCTGGGATGCAGGCCGGCTTCGCCGCCATCCTGACGCGCCCATTTTGGTTTGGGGCCGATCAGGCGGACGCCGGTGCGGGCCGAATTGTAATGCACTTCCCATGCGGTGCCGAAAAACATGGCGATGTCGTCATCCGTAAAAAAGTCCGGAGCCCCGTGGGGCCCGTATAACACCCGGCAGGTCCAGTCATGGGTCAGGGCGGGACGGGCCGCTTCTGTCAGGGAGGAGCAGGCCGGGGAGGAATCAGGTTTGGTCAGGTGAATGACATCCCCAGGCAGGAGGCGGCGTCCCCCGTGTCCTCCAAACCGGCCGAGGGCGAAGGTGGTTTTGCTGCCAAGATAGGATGGGACATCGATGCCGCCGGAGACCAGCAGAGCGGCCCGGTGGCCGGGGCCGGCTATCGGCTTGGTTTTCAGTATTTGCCCGGGCCGAACCGCTATCACCGAGTATCGCTCCAGCGGCTGGCCATCCAGAGTGGCCTGCAGATCGGCTCCGGTGAGGCAGATCCGCGTGGGGCAATTGAAGCGGAGCACGGGTCCGGAGGCGGTGATTTCGAGCCCCGTTTCGCCTTCAGGATTGCCGAGGAGGCGGTTGCCGAGGCGGAAGTTCAAGGGATCCATCGGGCCCGAAGGCGGCACCCCGACATGCCAATACCCAATCCGGCCCGGTTCATCCACTACCAGGGTTTCCACGCCTCCATCCAGCACATCGAAGGTCGATGGCTGCCATTTGAAAGTGGAAAGATAGCGGGTGGTGACGGTCCCGGCCGCAAAAGCTCCACCGTCCAGTATGGCCCGGAGGTAGCTTAAATTGGTTTCGATGCCATGGATGCTGGAGGCGGCGAGGGCGCTGCGCAGTTTTGTCAGGGCGGCAGCCCGGTCGGGGCCGGTGGCGATGAGTTTGGCCAGCATCGGATCGTAGTAGGCCGTGACCTCGCTGCCGCGTTCCACCCAGGTTTCCACCCGGAGTTCCGGGGAAAAATCCACTCCGGTGAGCAGGCCGGTGGAAGGCTGGAAGTCCTTGTGGGGATCTTCCGCATACAGCCGCACTTGGATGGAATGTCCCACCGGCTCAATGTGTCCGGGCAAGATCAGATCCCCGGCCGCCTGACGGATCATCCATTCCACCAGATCAATGCCATGGATCTCCTCCGTGACTCCGTGTTCAACCTGCAGGCGGGTATTGACCTCCAGAAAGAAAAAGTCGTTCCGTTCATCATCATAGAGGAATTCCACCGTGCCGGCGGATTCATAGGCTGCGCTTTCACCCAGACGCCGGGCGCAGTCGAGGAGGGCCGCGCGGGTTTCAGGGGGAAGGCGGGGAGCCGGAGTTTCTTCAATGACCTTCTGGTTGCGCCGTTGCGTCGAACAATCCCGTTCCGTCAGGGCGAGCACCTTGCCTTTGCCGTCGCCAAAAATTTGCACTTCGATATGCCGGGCCTGGGAAACGGCCCGTTCCAGAAAAACGCCGCCGTTGCCGAAGTTGGCGCTGCCCATGCGGCTGACCGCAGAGAAGGATTTAGTTAGGGAAGCCGGGTCGGGGCAGAGCGACATGCCGATCCCGCCCCCGCCGGCCGTGCTCTTCAGCATGACCGGAAAACCGACTTGCTCCGCTGCGGCCATGGCTTCCTCTGCGGTGGCCAGCAGCGGACTGCCGGTGAGCATGGGCACGCCCGCGAGTTCGGCGAGGCGGCGGGCTTCGTGCTTGAGACCGAACATGGTCATGTGTTCCGGGCGCGGGCCGATGAACTTGAGGCCCGCTTCCCCGCAGGCGGCCGCGAAGGCCGCATTCTCGCTGAGGAAACCATAACCGGGATGAATCGCCTGGGCACCCGTGGCCTTGGCAGCTCCGAGAATTTTGTCGAAATCAAGATAACTGCGGGCCGCCACCGGGTCCCCGAGAGCCACGGCTTCATCCGCCAGCCGGACATGCAACGAATCCGCATCCGCTTCCGAATACACCGCCACGGAGCGGATCCCCATGCGGCGCAGGGTGCGGATGATGCGGCAGGCGATGGCCCCGCGGTTGGCGATCAGGACAGTGTTGAACATGGGGGAGAAAATTTGAGAGGAAATCCTGGGAGCGCCGCGCGTCCCGCCGGCCCCGGAGCATGGGTTTCCCAGCTATTTAAGCCTGGGTTCAGGGAATGCTTTTGACCTAAGGAAGCTGGAGATGATTTGATGTTTGGCGCTGTCATGACTGAAATTTTCCATGGCTCCGGGGCCGGCGGGACGCGCCGCGCTCCCAGCTCAATCCCAGATCAGGATACCGGCGGGGGTGGGGTTGTAGCCGTTGCAGGGGTTGTTGAGCTGGGGACAGTTGGAAATGAGGCAGAAGACATCGCGTTCTGCTAACAACTCAACATAACGTCCCGGGGCGGAGATGCCGTCGGTGAATTCGAGTCCGCCTTCCGGCGTTACAGGGACATTCATGAAAAAATTGATATTGGGGACGAGGTCGCGGATGCCCATCGGAACCGGAGCCCGGCTCAGGCCGAGCAGAAAACTGTCGCGGCAGCTGTGCATGTATTTTTTGTCCAGGCTGTAGCGGACGGTGTTGCTTTCGGCGCTGCAGCCTCCGCCCAGGCTGTCGTGCCGGCCGCAGGTGTCAGCGGTGATGGTGAGGAGCGGACGGTGCCGGTTGGACAGGAGGGCGCTGCCGGCAGTCAGATAGATATTGCCCTGGCTGCGGATGGTTTCATCGGCGCTGTAGCGTTCGGTGGGATCTACCGCGTTGTAGAACAAGGTATCCACCGCCTGGTTGCCTTCGATGTCGGTGATGCGGATAGTCTGGCCTTTGGTGATGCGGAAAAACCACGGGTCGCCGGCCTTCACGATCGTTTGATAGGAGGCCCGGGCCGGATCGTGCGGGCTGGAGGTCAGGGAGGTGTTCATGAGGGCAGCAGGGAGAAATAGGTTTCCGTATTGGAAAAGCCGCGGCCGTTTTCCGGGCAACTGTTGCGGCACCAATCATCGGCTGAAGGTGGCATGGCACGATGCACCTCGAGTGCCACCGGAGCCGGTGCATAGACGGGGTCCGGATCGAGCGGGTGTTGGCAGGTATTCAGAACCACGAGGACATTCATCTCCATGCGCAGCACCACGGTGCTGCCAGGCGGAGAGTGGCCGGGAACATAAGTCAGGGTGCCGTCCGGTTGGACCACCACCTTGCTGAAAAAATTGGCATTGGGCACCAGATCGCGCAGGCCAAGCCCGTGTTTTCCCAGTTCGACCAAAAAGAGGTCGTGGCTGTTGCGGAACCAGTCGTTGCGCCGTTCCTGATAGGTTCCTTCGCCGTATCTGGCCAGCACCATGGCGGCATGGCTGTGTCCGGCTATGGGATCGTGCCAGCCAAGGGAGTCTTCCGTGATGGAGCAGAGGATGCGCCCAATGTCGGAATACAACACATGGCCTGCAGTCAATTTGGCGGTGTGCTGGGCTTTCAGAGTGTCCGGCATGTTGTAGCGCTCGGTCAGGCGGTCGGCGTTGTAGAAGAGTGCGGCGACATTTGCGCCGCCCGTTGGATCGGTCAGGCGCAGCGCGGTGTGGCGTGGCAGCACCATCGACCATGACCCGCCGCCGCGGAGCGTTTGGGTGAGCAGGGGAGGGGAAACGGGGGGATTCATGCGGAGTTCCTGGCTTTGGCAGAAAGATTCGATTTGCGGTGCAGGGGCGGGATGAGAGTGCTGGTGAGAGTGAGCTTGCCCGCCTTGACGCCTTTGCAGGCCACCAAGGCGTTGGTGATGTGCTTCAGTTTCTGTGCCGGACCCTGCACTATAATGACCTCCATCATGAAATTCTGCTCCAACTGGACGTGAAGGGAGGATATCACTTCTGCCACATGCTGGCGCTGCAGTTCAGCCAGTTGGGCCAGCAGGTTGTTTTTGGTCTGGTCGTAAAACAGGGTAATGGACCCGGCCATGATGTCGTTGGTGGTGGCCTGCTGGTGCCCGGTGATGCCGTCGTGGATGAGTTCCACCACGGCCTGGGAACGGTTCTCAAACCCCCGCTCCGCCACCATTTGATCAAGGGAACGCAACAGGCTTTCCGGGATCGTCACACTCATCCGCTGGAGACGGTCCGGAGTTATGGAGGGAGGAAAGGATGCCATTATGTATTACGAATGTAGTAAAACGTAATACGAAATTTCCCGAAGCCAAGGGGAAATTTGAAGTGGAGGGAAGGCCGGTGTCAGGCTTGCCCGTGGAGCAGGCGGATCAGACGCAGGGAGATCACATGCGGCGTGAGCCACGAGAGGCCGGCGAGGAGTTTGTTTTTCCAGCCGGGAATGATGACGCGCCGGCCGCGTTGGAAGCCTTTCCAGGCGGATTGGGCGACGGCTTCGGGGCTCATGGCAGCGGAAGTGAAAAGGCGGGAGTCTTCCATGTGGGCTTCGCGGGCGAAGCCGGTGGCGGTGGCACCCGGGCAGAGGCAGGAAATGCGGACTCCGCTGCCGCGGACTTCTTCATGTAGGGCTTCGGTCAGGCTGAGGACGTAAGCTTTGGAGGCATAATAGGCCGCCATGAGGGGGCCGGGCTGGAAGGCGGCGAGGGAAGCAACGTTGAGGATACCGCCTTCCCCTTTGGCCAGCATGGAAGGCAGCAACAAGCGGGTCAGGGTGGTCAGGCTGAGCAGGTTGACCTGGAGCAGTTCCGTCAGGCGGGCCGGGGGAAGACCGGTTAGGAGGCCGCTGGCGCCGAGTCCGGCATTGTTGATAAGGCAGTCGACCTGCCAGCCTTGCGCGATGAGATCATTCACCAGGCGGTCGGCTCCCTCGGGCAGGGAGAGGTCGGCTTCCAGAGTGAGGATGCGGCCGCCGTGGCGGGCGGTCAGGGCTTCGGCAAGTTCGGTCAGGAGATGGCCCCGGCGGGCGGTTAGGATGAGGTCATGGCCGGCGGCGGCGGCTTGCCATGCGAGGGCGGCCCCAATGCCGCTGGAGGCACCGGTGATCAGGGTGGAGGGGCGATCCTTCATGGAACGGGGGGCTCGGACTCGGCGTCGGCTTCGACTGCCAACGGGGCGCGGGGGGCCGGGGTATAGGGCATCATGCCGGAACGCCCGGCGGCACTGGCTGTCAGGGAGGCGGCGCGGGAGATGGCGCGGTGGTGGATCATTTCGAAGACGATGCTCCAGACAAAAAAGAGGCCCACGCCCCAAAGCGGATGGATTTTGGCCATGAAGACCAGCGCGGCACAGGCCGCAGCCGCCAGCAGTTGGACTACCCACCACGCGAGGGTGACGCGGCTGCCGAGACGGACCCGGGTGAGCCGGCGGGGAGCCTCGTGGTATTCGGTGACGGTGGCAAAACGGATGTGCCACCACCAGCCGATGCGGGCTTCCAGATCCCAGTCGCGCCAGCCATCATCCACTTCGGGGGGAGCCCGGCGCGCGGCAAGGTCTTCGGAGAGGGTGGCGAGCAATTCATCCCGGCCCTGTCCGGTTTCGCTCCAGAAGGCAATTTCGGTGACTGGTTTCGCGGAGAGAAGCCGCCGCCCGCTCCGGCCGAAGGGGAGGAGCCATGGTCCGCGCGGGGCAGAGCCGAGGCGGAGATTCCAGACCAAGCGGGACCCGCCGCGGACGAGGGGCTGCAGGATCAGGAGCGACCACAGCAGGAAAAAGCCCCGCCATTGCGGCCAAGGCCGGGCCGGGCGGAGCAGCCATGCCTGCCGGGCCGTGTAGGCCAGGGTCGCCAGCAGCATGAGCAGGGCCACTCCGCGCAAGGCCGGATACCAAAAGCCGGCGATGGTCATGCCCGCCATGAGGAGCCACCATGGGAATCCAGTCAGGATCCATCCGGCTTCCGGAAGCCCGGGACGATACATGGCCTGGAAGGGAGCATAACCAAACACGCCGGTGTAGATCCGGCCGCTGAACTGCATGAGCCGCAAGAGGGCAGGCTGATAGACCACCCCCCGCCAGCGGGCTCCGCCCATTTGGCCGAACCGACCCGCGTGCCGGGACATCAGCAAAGCCTCCGCTTTGCCATAACCGCGCTGTTGTTTCAAAAAAGCCTCCACCGTGGTGCGGCGGTCGTGCCAGACCATGGCGGACGGAGCGAAGGCAATGGCTCCGCCGGCTTCCTGCAGGCGCCAGCAGAAATCCACATCGTCGCCGGCGGCGTGATATTTGGGACGGAAGCCGTTGATACTGTCGAAGGCGGTGCGTTTCACGGCCAGATTGCAGCCCGGAATGTGTTCGGCAATCCGGTCGTTGAGCAGCACGTGAGCCGGGCCACCGGGCGAGGCAATCACACAGGCCTGGGCGAGGGACCGGGCCGGCGGCGGAATATTGGGGCCGCCGGCGGCTGCGATGTCAGGATCGGCCAGGGCCCTCACCAGATAAATCAGCCAGTCCGGATCAACCGTGCAGTCATCATCGGTGTAGGCGAGGATGTCGCCGGTGGCAGCTTCAGCTCCGTTATTGCGGGCCACACTGAGACCGGCTGCTTCCTGACGGATATACCGCACCCGGGGATAATCCTGCGCCAGGTCCGGCACGGTGTCGGTGGAACCGTCATCCACCAGCAGCACTTCACAGTCAGGATAGTTCAGCCGCCCAAGACTGTCGAGGCACGCACGCAGGGTAGGGGCCCCGTTGCGGGTACAGACGATGACCGAGACCCGGGGCGGAGTGGGAGGGAGCAGTTCGTCAGGGAGAGGCGGGCCGCCCGCGAGGGCATGCCATGCCGGGCGGGGGGTCCGGCTGCGGGCGGTCAGGCCAAAAGCCCAGCCGGTGACCCATCCGCCGCCGCGGAACCATTCGTCGGTCCAGGAAAAGATCAGATTGCCCGCGACTCCCATGTCCCGGCAGATGTCGCGTTGCCATGCCAGGATGTCGGCCTGCCGCTCATGGCCGTGGCTTAGCGAGTCGACTCCGAATTCGGTGATGATGAGCGGCAGATTCCCCGCGAGGTTGTGCAGACGGGCGACATACTTTTCGAAAGCGCCCCGCTCTTCAAGGTAGACGTTGAACCCGGTGAAGTCCGCATTGCCCGGCTGCAGGTATTCGGTGCCAGGGTAGTTGGCATAACCCACCAGGGTTTCCGGCGCGGCAGCCCGGGCGGTATCGAGGAGATCTTCCAAAAACGACTGGACCCGCGCCGGGCCCAGCCAGCGCACCAGAGTCGCGGGAATTTCATTGCCCACCAGCAGGGCCGCGACGACGGGACTGCCTGACAGCCGGGCCGCCGCATCTCCGACCAAGGCCCGGACGGCTTCGCGCGAGGCCCGGCGGCGGAGGAAATCCACATGATCGCCCCACGGGATCGAGACCACCACCCGCAGTCCGCGTTCCATGCAGAGGTCGAGGAACCATTCCGGAGGAACATGATAGAGCCGCACCGTGTTGGCCCCCCAGGCCAGCATATCATCCAAATCGCGGGCCGAACTGGCGGCGTCGCGAAGTCCGTGATTGCGGTCCGCCGGACCAAAGGGACCATAGGTGGCCCCATGCAGGAAAATTTTTCTGCCGCCGGCTTCGAGGAATTTACCGGCCGCCCGAACCCGGGGCATCACCGGAACGGCATGAATTGGATCCGGAGGAGAAAGCCGCGGTTCGTGGGAGGCCGGGGAAATTTTAGGCACAAGTTCTCCGGGGTCGATGGGGGGAGGATCGGTCGGGTCGGCCACGGATGCGCTGGGGGGTCGGCTTATCCATGAAGAGCGATGGGGCTTGCGGCAAGGAAAAGGTTGCGCCGAAGCATTCCGTGTCTTCAGGGACGCAAGCTTGAAGTCGCCGCATCAAGGAGGGGTGGTCTCTGATTCGCCCTGCGGCTGTTCAATGTATGAAAGGAGTGGCATGGATTAACTAAGAGCCCACCAGTGAGGAATCGTAGGGCAATTAACCAATGCTCTGGGGCCGGCGGGACGCGCGGCGCTCCCAGCGGCAAGGAGGCCCAACGGGGATCTGCGGTCGCTTCCACCGGAGGTAGTTAACTCCAGTTTTCTTTCAGGGCGTGGATTTCAGCTCGCTCCAATAGCTGAATTCCCATGACCAGCCGGTGGGGTGGTTTTCCAGTTGGATCTCAATGGTCTGCCCCTGCCATGGGGTCAGGTCAAGGCTCTGGGATTTCCAAACTCCATCTTTGGCATTGATGCTCTCGCGTTTGACTTCCTTGCCGTTGATGCGGATCACGAGGTCCCAGTCGTGACCATCCTTCGCGGCGGCATCAAATGTCAGGACGGGTTTTCCGGCGGAGGGCACTTCCAGTTTCCGGCTCAGGTGGGAGGGGGATTTTTTGTCAGGGAAGGGGTGGAGCTGAAGCACATTTTTGCGGCCGCCAAAATCGGTCAGCTTGCGTGGCGTGCCTTCGAACTCAGGGGCGGTGACTTTCCATTCCGGATTCCACAGCGAAACGGATTCCCAGTCGATGCGTGGGTATTCCGTGGCGGTGGTTTTGACCGGGACAGCCGGAGACTCGGCTTCGGCCCCCTTGATGAGTGCTTCCTTCTTTTCCCTCGTCAGGGGGCCTTCCTCGGGTGGGGCGAGGATATACCAGATCAGGCTGCGGAACTGGTCGTCCGGCAGGGAGCCGAAGCCCATGGGCATGAGGCTGAGGCCGGTGTCCTCCTTTGTGGCGATGTCGGCGGTGGGCACCACTTCGCGGCTGCCGCCGATGCCCAGCAGAGTGACCTGGGTGGGGGTGTCTTCAACGATGCGGCCGGCGAGGGTGCGGCCGTCTTTGGTGGTGATGAGGAAGTTTTGATAGCCATTGCCGATGATCTGGTTGGGATCGATCACATTGGCCAGGATAGCATCGAGATTGGACCGGCCCGAGCCGATCAGTTCCGGGCCTACTTCGTGGCCGCCTCCGTGGAACTTGTGGCAGGTGGCGCAGGTCGCCGTGTAAAGCACTTTGCCCAGGGCCATGTCCGGCTCGCCTTCGATGACCGCCTTACGTTTGGCGGCGATGAGGGCTTTGATGTCATCGCCCGTTTCGTTCCATGCGCCCAGCAATTGGGTGGCACGGTCCTTGAGATCCTTATTCAGGGCAAAACTGCGGCGCACACTGACCGGGATGCCGGCCGGGTTGATTTTGATGCTGGCGGTGCCTTTTCCTTCCACCGCATCCAGCAGCCGCGCCGCCCAGTCCTGACGGGAAACAAAGATTTCCGCCGCCGTGTTTTTCAGGGCAGGGGAATAACTTTCCCATGATGCCAGAATTTTGTTGGCCAGATCGAGCCCGCCCAGTTCGCCGGCGGCGCGGATGGCTTCGCTGGTGATAGGATCAGGCGTTTTGGTGCCCAGCAAATCAAGGATGCTGGCGCGGGCGGCGTCGCTCTTCAAACGCCGCACGGTGCGGATCGCTTCAAGGCGCTGGCCTGGGTCGGCTTCCGCATTCAGGACCGTGCCCATCAACGCGGCGATGGCCGTGGGATCGCCCCACAACGTGCCCAGGCGTCCGGCGAGGGTGCGGACTTTGTCAGAAGGACTCTGCTGCCAGAGCGTGAAATACGGCGAGGGATCGGTTTTGTCCGGCTTCAGCGCCCCGGCCTCCTGCGCTTTCAACATGCCTTCCAGCGCGGCTGCGGTGAGGTCAGGGTGATCCTTGAGCTGGTCGAAGAAGGTGAGGAGGAGATCCACATTCTCCGGTTTCCGGGTGTCGATGATGCGGCGGGCGGCTTTGTTGGTGAGGGTCAGGGAGAGGGGCTTGGTGTCCGGGGCGAGGGTGGCCAGCCAATGGAGGTATTGTTTGGGAGCTAATGCCAGTTCCGGTTCGATTCCCTGCCAAATTAGAAATGGCAGGGTCTTGTCCTCGGCCCCATAAGATGATTCTATCAGGGCTTGGAGAATGTCTTGAACGTCATTGAGAAACTGATCTGAACCGTGGGTGAGCTTTCCTGCTGTTATTTGGCGGACAGCGGTCGCAGTTGCCAGCCGCACTTGAGCGTCAGCGTCGGTAGCCAGAGGCAAAAGCTGTTGGATCATGACTTCTCCTGCGATATTCGCTGCTTGGGGATCAAGAATTATGCGTCGGCGGAGGCCGGGGGTTTGCCCAATGATCCTTGCGGCCCATTGTTTAATCGCGGGTGCATTTGACGAAAGTAGGCTCGCGGTATCGGAAGCGTTATGAATGCGATCGGTAAAGTGGCCGGTTCCCATTAATGCCCATACCAATTCCAGGGAGGGGCCATTGGATGCGATGGCAGACAGGATTTCCTGATGGTGTTTCCTTTCCGCTAATGATTGGCGGGCAGCTTTGCGGATCCAATTGTTCGGAGTGCCCAGTTTTTGGATCAAATCTGCCGGGGAAAGCTGAGAGAGATCCATATCCTTTTCCGGACGTGAGGGGAAGTTGACACTCACGGGCGGGACGCCCGTGCTCCCTTCTTTATAACAAATCCTCCAGATGCGTCCCTTTTCCCGGTCCACGCCTGCGGGGTTGGCGAGGGCGTTTTGATAGCAGGGGTATTTGTCACACCAGTCCATGACCCAGAGAAAGCCGTCAGGACCGGTCTGGATGCTGACGGGGCGGAACCAGCCGTCGTTGGCGCGGAGGAAATCGCGGATGGGGCGGGCTTTGAAGGTTGCTCCCACGGGGTCCATCGCTTCCTCGTGGATAGCATTGTCGTGGATATTGCCGAAGAAGGCGTGGCCGTGGGTGTCTGCCGGATAGATGCCGCCCTGGTAGATGGCGATGCCGGCGTAGGCGGCGCGGAAGTGGCGCGGGTGATCTTTCGGCACGATGCTGGGGAGCAGTTCGTAGGCGTAGGGATTTTCCGGCGCGCCGCCCTGGCGGGCGTAGAGGCCGCCGGGGGCCATGTGGAAAAAGTGGTCGATGACGCAGGCTTCCACAAAGGCATTGCCGCGGGCATCAAAATCGACTCCCCAGGGATTGCTGGTGCCGTCGGCATAGACTTCGTAGTCGGTGGCCACGGGACCTGAAACCGTAGCAAGGTCCGTCCCGGCCTTGGGCAGAGCAGGAGTTGATGCGGGGTCTTTTGTTACCGGGGGAACGCTGGTATCGCCGGGCGCAGGCTCCGGGGACAAGGCCGGGACGGGCCTTGCTACGGATTGATCCTGCAACTTCACGCGGAAAACGCCGGCATTCAGGATAAAGCCCTCCTCCGGTTTTTGTTCGGGCCGGCGGACTTTACTATGAGTGAACACGCCGTGGGTGAAATACATCCAGCCATCCGGTCCCCACGTCATGCTGTTAAGGAGTTCGTGACGGTCCTCCAACCCGAAACCGGTGAGGACAGTCTTATATTCGTCGGCTTTGTCGTCTCCGTTGGTATCGCGGAAGAAAAACATGTTAGGGGCCTGGCCGATGTAAACTCCGCCGTGTCCGCAGAGCACCGCAGTGGCGAGGTTCAGGCCTTCCACAAAGACGGTGCGTTTGTCGGCTTTGCCGTCGTTGTCGGTATCCTCGAGGATGATGACGCGGTCGCGGGGCGAGTCCTTTTCCGTGGGAATGACGGGGCGGAAGGCCTCGTCGGTGGCGGTTTTGGAGTAGGCGTTCGGTTTGGCGGCTCCGCTGGGATATTCATACAGTTCCACCACCCAGAGCCGCCCCCGGTGGTCCCAGGTCATGGCTACCGGATTGATCACCATGGGTTCGCTGGCAAAACACCGGACCCCGTAACCCTCGGGCACGGTCATTTTTGCGATGGCTTCCTCCACCGTAGGGCAGGGGCCGGTGGCGGCGGCGCGGACGCCGTCAAGTTCTTTGGCGGAGAGGGAGGCAAGGCCTGCAAGCAAGGCGGTGCCTGGCAGCAGCAGGGAAAAAAGCAGTCGGGTCATACGTGGATGGGGAGGCGGGGTATACGCAGTTCTTTCCCGGCTTCCGCCAGAAAATTAGCGCCAGGATGTCGGCCCGGAGAGGGGGAGCCAAAGACAAAAAGGCGCGAAGGGAGTTAATTTTCCATGAAGTTGGAGATGGGAAAGGAGACGCCGCATAAAAACCTGAGGTGCCATAGGATTTTTTTGTAGCTTAGTCGTGGAAAACCCGCCAGCTTTACCAAATATTCCATCACCCATTGAGCCCCGCATGAAATTACCGTCCAGATTTGCCATCGCCGCCCTCGTTTTATCCGGACTTTGTGCCTCCGTTTCCGCCCAGGATGCCCCGGCCAAGCCCCAGGAAAAACTGGTGGATTTTAAAGACATCAAAATCGCAATCCAGAAAACCCCTGACTTTGCGACCAAGGGCACCACCACCGAGAAGCGCTGGAAGCCCAAGGACTGGATTGAAATTGAGCCGCAATTCAAAACCGAAAGACCCGCCAATGAAAAAAGAGCGGAGGTGATTCCCGAGCTGACCTTTAAATACTACGTATTTCTGAACAGCAGCGTAAAGGAGAATGCCCGCGTTCTCACGGCGGAAGTGGTGCACACCAATGTGCCGATTGATGAAGTATCCCACAGCGTGGTGTATATTTCCCCGTCCACGATCCTCCGGGTCACCGGCAAGCCCGAAGGCAATATGCAGCTCGTCACGTATTATGCCGTGGAAGTGAGTTCCGGCGGCGAGGTGGTCGGATTTTACAGCAAAGGGCCCAGAGGCGTCTCCAAAAATCCCAATGACAAGGATGGAAAGTGGTGGGCGGCTCCCACTGCCCCTCCCCAGGAGGCAGGTCTGCTTTCCAAACCGCAATCTCCCTTCGGTCCGCTGTGGGGCGATTTCCATGCCGATGTGAAGGTAAAATAGTCAATTCCGGCAATCCTCACCCCGTCCGGCGGCGACTCCCTTAAAACAAAGGGCTTTCCCATTGACGCTGCGGACAATCACCGCTCTAAAAGACCATCACGATGGCCGAGAAGAAATCTATCCTAACTTTAAATCTGGGTTCCCAGCGCGTCGGCATGGCGCGGTTTGGCATCAGCGGCAAGGGAGGCGTCCTCCTCAAAGACTACGCCTTCAGCGAAATGGCCGGGGATCCGACTGCAGACGGCACGCGCCGCAACAGTCTGACAGCCGCCATCAAACAACTGGTTTCCCAGTTCAAGGCCGCGGAAGCGGAAGTGAACTATGCGGTGCCCGGTCAGTTTCTGATTGCCAAATTTGTCAAACTCCCGCCGCTGGCTGAGGAACAGGTGGACAAAATTGTGGGATTCGAAGCCCAACAGGCGGTGCCTTTCCCGCTCGCGGAAACCGTCTGGGATTACCAATTGATGGGGAAGAGCGGCGGAGAAGTGGAAGTCGGCATCGTCGCCATCCGTTCCGAGCATCTCAATGAAATGCATGCGGCGGTGGAGGCGGGCGGATTGGATACGCGCCTTGTGGATGCGGCCCCGGTCGCCCTCTACAACGCTTTCCGCTACAACTACCCGGATGCCCAGGGCTGCTCGCTGCTGATTGATCTGGGGGCCCGCACCACCAACCTGATTTTCATTGAAGGCCACCGCGCCTTTATCAATACCTTCCAAACCGGGGGTGCCTCCATCACCCAGAGTATCGCCCGCGAGATGGGAATGGACTACGACGCGGCCGAAGGCCGGAAAGTGCAGGAAGGTTTTGTGAATCTGGGGGGCAACTATGCTGACCACGAGGATCCGGAAGTCGATGGGATGTCCAAGGTGATCCGCAATGCCCTGCTCAAGGTGCACGGTGAAATCACCCGCCGCACCAATGCCTACCGCAGCCAGCAGAGTGGCAGTGCTCCTTCTGTCGTGTATTTGGCGGGAGCCGGGGCTTCCTTGCCCTACCTGAAAGAAGTTTTCGAGGAAAAACTCCGGATTCCGGTCGAGTATTTTAATCCGTTGCGCAATGTGGCGGTGGGTCCCCGGGTCAATGTCGATCAGGTCGGAGCGGAAGCCCATACGCTTGGCGAGTTGGTTGGTTTGGCCCTCCGTGAAATGGGCTGCCCGATGGAAATGGACCTTTCGCCGCACGCGGTGAAGGCGGCCAAAGATGTCGGGGCGAAAAAACCCCGGCTTTATATTGCCGCCGCCTGCCTGTTGGCGGGGCTGGGCAGCATCCTTGCCTATAACAAGAGTGCGGCCTCGGCTTTCGCCCGCGAATCCGACAAATACGATACTGAAATCGGCAAGCTCGCCCGGTTTGACGAGCAGATCAAGGAACAGGAAAAACGCCAGAAAGTGGAGGAAGCCCGCGCTGGTTATCTGGCCACCGTCATCAATGGACGCACCTTCTGGGTCAACCTGTTCAACACCTTGAATGCCCAGTTTGCCGATGAGAAGATCTGGATCACCCAGGTTTCCATGGTCGGCCCCCAAGGGCAGCAGTCCATCGATGGACTCCTGAGCGATGCCATTCCCTATCCCTTCAGCACCGGGGTCAAAACCAGTGCTCCTTCCCAAGCCATCAAGCCGAGCAGCATGAAGGTGACGGCACTGCATCTGGCCGGGATCAACCGGGGTTCAGGGGAAGCGGTTCCCGCCCTGTTTGGCCGCATCCGCGAGAACATGAAGGACTACTTTGTTTTCGATACCGACAAGGCGGATGACGCCCTGCTGGAAGACTTCGTCCGGAATACGGTGGGCTCGGCCAGCACCCGGGAAGGCTACGATTTCCAACTGCTCCTGCCTTTGAAACAGGAGATGGAAGTGCCGCTGGTCAGCAAGCCCGGCGCCAAAAAATAACCTACGATCTTCGAACCATTCATGAGCAAGGCAAAGCAGAACACGTTTCTGACCGGGTATTTCGCCATCCTCGCCGCTGGTGCGGCCGGATTGGGTTACCTCGCATGGTCCTCCTGGGCGGCTTCCACGGAAGCCCGCGAAACCTACGACACCAAAAAATCACGGCTTCAATCCCTGCAAAAAGCTCCCATTTTCCCCAAACCGGAAAATGTCGAAGCCAAGAAAAAGCAGGTGGATGAATTCGCGGCCAAGGTCACCGAACTGAATAACAAGTTGCGCGAATTCGAGGTTCCCCTTGATACGGCGATGGCCAGCAGTGCCTTCCAGAACAAGCTGCAGGTTACCCGGGACGCTATTGTTACCCAGGCCAATGACTCCGGGGTCAAGTTGCCGGAGGCCTTTGATTTGGGTTTTGGCACGTATCTGTCCACCTTCCCGGAACCCACCGCGGTGCCCCGCCTCAATGCATGGCTGGACGGCATCGCTTCATTTTTCCAAATTCTGATCGCCAATGGCGTGAAGGAAGTCAACGTGGTCAGCCGTCCGGAATTGCCCTTTGAAAAAGGAGCCCCCGCAGCAACACCGGCGGCCGCAGACAAGAAAAAACCGGCTCCCAAACCGGCTGCGGCCGCAAAAGGAGCCGCCAAGGCTGCTCCCGCCGTGGCAGCCATTGAGGAAAGCGCGGTACTCGAGCGGTATCCTTTCCACGTCACCTTTACGACCTCCAACCGGTCGCTCAATGAAATCCTGACCGCTCTCGCCGGCGGAGGGAAAACCGGGAATTCCCCCGGATTCTATAACATCCGTGTGCTCCGCATTGAAAATGAGCAAAAGCTGGGGGCCGAAACCTCCAAACAAGTTCAAGTCCAGGAGCAAAATGACGAAGCTACCCAAAAGCCCTATAAACGCGATTCAGAGTTTATTTTTGGGGTCGAAAAAGTCACGGTGCATCTCGGACTTGATTTGATCCGCTTCCCTGCGGCTGAAGCCGAAACTGCCAAAAAATAACCCAAGGACCGAACGCCTTTCCCATCCATGGAAGCCCTCAAGACTAAATATGACCGCGTCCTGCTCGGTCTGTGTGCCTTTATCGCCCTCATCATCGGGGTGCTGTTGCTTGTCAAAATCATGACCTTTAACAGCCAGTTTACTGCCCCCCCCAAAGCCAGCAAGGAAGCGGCAGACATGGGAGCAGACAAAAGCGAGGACATTGCCAAAGCGGCAGCCGCTCTCGAAAGCAAAGTCCAACGCAAAGCGCTGGATCTCCCTGGCGGACGCATTGCGGATCTTTTTGTCTCCACTCCGGTTATTAAGACTGCGGATGGCCAGGTGATTGAGTTGCTCTCCGAAACCTCGCCACAACTCCGTCCCCCCATCGACAACGCCTGGCTTTACATCCACGAACTGGATCTGACCCGCGATGACATCGCCCAACTGGACATTGATGGTGACGGTTATACCAATGCTGAAGAATTTGAAGGCAAGAGCAATCCCCGCAACCGGACTGACGTGCCACCCTTTTACACCAAACTCCGCTACAAGGAGTGCGTGAAGGAACCGCTCTCCCTGAAGTTCGCCATCTACAACAATGGGGAAATCCAACTCTCCCGCACGGAGCCAAAGCCGGTGAGAAATGCCTTTATGAAAGAAGGGGAGGTGTTCCCGGTGGATATGCGATTCCGCATCGCCAAGGTGGAAATGCGGGATGACACCACCGCAGGGATCACCGAACAGAAGCCCTTTTTGATCATTGAGGATTCCCTCGCCAAAGGAGCGCCTCCCATCGAAATCAAACTGGGTCAGACGGTCGAGCGCCCCAATCTTTCCGCCAAGATCGTCGACGACCTGTCCGGCAAGGAGTTCATCCTGAAGGAAGGCGAAGAATTCGAATTGCCCAAAATGCCGGGCACCAAGATTCTGGTCACCAAGATCACGGAGGAAAGTGTGACCATCAGCTTCATCCTGCCCGGCAAAACCGAGCGTCAGGAACAGGAGTTAAAGATTAAATAACAATAAATTTCCACAAACGGAGGAATTTGTCCAAGTTTTTGCTTCCCATCCCTTCAACCCGCCTTTATTTCAAACCTGCCATCCCCAAAAAAAGTTCATGAGTAAGCCAGTGTTATCGTTGCAAAGTCAGGCCCTGATCGTCGGCATCGCGTGTGCCACCGCTCTCCCCGTTCCGGTTCTCCGGGCCGGTGACGGTGGTGGATACGGATCTTCGATTGTGGAGCAGGAAATCATCAAGCGCCAGAACCGCATCGCTCAAGCTCTTGTGGCTGAAGCAGAAGGAGATCGCCTGCGGGCGGAACAGGACAACGAGGGAGCGATCGCCAAATACCGCGAAGCGCTGGATTTGCTTCCTTTGGGGAGCCTTTCTGCCGTTGACCGGCAGCGGGTCATTGACAAATACGCCAAGGTTTGTGTGGTTCATGCCCGGGAATTGGGCAACCGCGGAGCCTTCGCCAAGGCCCGCAACCTCCTGAACAGTGTGCTTTCCGACAACATTGATCCTTACAATAAGGACGCCAAGAAGCTTCTCAAGGATCTCGAAGATCCGGACCGCTTCAACCAGGCGATGACCGAAAGGCACTACACCAACACCGAAGAGGTGCGCCGCCTCTTCCGTATGGGACTGGGCTATTATGATTTGGGCCAATACGAGCAAGCCGAGGAGCAATTCAACCGTGTCCTCGCCATTGATCCGACCAACACCGCCGCCCGACGCAATCTGGAGCGGACAGCCCGTGAGGTGAACAATTATTTCCGGGCGGCCCGCGACCATACCCGGATCAAAATGCTGAACGACGTGGACAGCCTTTGGGAAACCCCGGTTCCCGGCACTGCCCAAGCTCCGCAGCAGTTGGCGAATGTGAGCAATGACGAGCCCTCAGGTTCGCAGGCGATCGTCTTCAAGCTGAACAACATCACCCTCGACCGCATCCAGTTCTCCGATGCCAGCATCCAGGAAGTGATCGATTACCTCCGCCGAAAGAGCATTGAGGCGGATTTGGTGGAAAGCGATCCGAACCGCAAGGGAGTAGATTTCATCCTGACTTCCTCGGAAGGAGCCCGGCCCGTGACCTTGGACCTCCGCGGTTCCAAGCTGATCAACGCCATCAAGAGTGTTTGTGACCAGGCTGGAATGCGTTACCGCTTTGAGCCGAATGCGGTGGTGATCATGCCGATCTCCCAAGCTGGGGGCGGTGGTCTCCAAACCCGGGTTTTCCGTGTTCCGCCGGACTTCCTTTCCAAAGGCAGCAGCGTGGATGACGGGGCCGATGCCGCACCCGCAGATCCCTTCGGCGGCGGTGGTGGTGCGGTTTCCGGCTTGAAGAAAAAGCCCGATGCCAAGACCGTGATGCAGCAGTTGGGCGTTCAGTTCGACGAAGGAGCGACCGCCACTTTCAGCGCCGGCACCTCGCGTCTCGTGATGCGCAATACTCTCGAACAACTCGACAACGCGGAAAGCGTCATCGACGACATGTTCAAAGGCAGCGTAAAACAGGTTTTCATTACCACCAAGTTTGTGGAAGTGACACAACGCAATACCGATGAGCTTGGTTTTGACACTCTGATTGGGGCCTTCAACCTCGGCAGCAGCGGAGTTTTCGGCTCCGGTGGTACCTCCGGCACGGCTTCCCCATTGAACACCGGGGACTACTCCTTCATCAGCCCGAACGGTTCCACCGTGGGTTCCACCCCGATCTCCCGTGGTCTGCGCTTCGGGGCTGACGCCCTCTCCCGCAACGCCATCGATTCCCTGATCACCGGCGGCACGGCCACGGGTGCATCCACCGTCACTCCGGCGGCCTTCGCTTTGGCAGGGGTCTTTACCGATCCTCAATTCCAGATCGTGATGCGCGCCCTCTCCCAGAAAAAGGGAGTCGACCTCATGACCGCGCCCAGCGTGATTGTCCGGGGCGGCCAGAAGTCCAAGATTGAGGTGATCCGCGAATTCCCATACCCGACCGAGTTTGACCCGCCCCAGATCCCGCAGACCTTCGGCGGCGGTTCCACCCTCGGTGGCGTGGGCGGAGGAGCCCAGCAGGGGGGCAGCTTCCCAGTGACCCCGACGACTCCGCAGAGCTTCGAGTTCAAGAACACCGGGGTAACCATGGAGGTGGAAGCCACTGTGGCCGACGATGGCTACACCATCGACCTGAACCTTGCTCCTGAAGTCATTGAGTTTGAAGGTTTCATCAACTACGGCAGCCCGATTCAAACCACCGGCATCAATGCCCTTGGCCAGAGCGAGCCGGTGGTGCTGACCGACAACAAAATCCTTCAGCCCGTCTTCGCCACCCGCAAGTTGGCCACGCAGGTCCTCATCTGGGACCGGCAGACGGTCGGAATCGGTGGTTTGATCCGCGAGGACGTGCAGTCGGTTGAAGACAAGGTGCCACTGTTCGGTGACATCCCGGTCCTTGGCCGTCTCTTCCGCACCAAGTCGGATGAGCACTTCAAGAAAAATCTGATGATCTATGTGACCGGCACTCTGATTGACCCGGCCGGTCAGCCGATCAACGCTTCGAAGAGCAACAGTGACGAATTGGAAGCCCCGATTGAGGGTGGACCTTCGGCCCCGCTGTTCCCGCCCGGCGGCATGATGCCCGTCATGGACAAATAAACGTTCATCATCAATCCGGACAGGGCGGGAGGCAACTCCCGCCCTGTTTCATTTTCCGTTCTATCGGCTCCGGCACCTGACCATGAAGCAGGCTCCCACAGTCCTCGCGCTGACGGGTGGAATCGCCACCGGCAAGTCCACCTTTGCCTCCCTGTTCCAGGAAATTTGCCCGGAAACCGCTTTTTTCAACTGTGATGCCTGCGTCCATGAGCTATTGACAAAGCCTTGGGTCGCCCGGAAGATTGAGGCCTCACTGGGAGTGGACCTCACGGATCCCGACGGACAGCTTGACAAAAGCCGGTTGCGGGACCGGGTCTTTCACGATCAGAACAGCAGACGCACGCTGGAGGAAATCCTGCATCCGCTGGTGCGTGAGGAATGCCGGCTGGCTCAACAGCAGGCGGAACACACCCCCGGCATCCGGTTTTTCCTGATGGATGTGCCTCTGCTTTACGAATCAGCCTTTCCTCTGCCGCGGGATCTCGAGATCGTGGTGGCTTGCGGTCCGGCTGCCCAGCGGGAGCGCCTCCGGGCGCGCAATCAATGGCCGCCGGAACTGGCTGAGCGCATGATCCGGGCCCAACTTCCCATTTTGGAGAAGGTGGACCGGGCCGATGCTGTCATCTGGAATGGTGGCACCCCTTCCGCCCTCCAACGGCATACCCTGACTTTTTCCACATGGCTCAAGCGCAAACTGATTCCCTGACGGATCCCACCGTCCCGCCCTCCGCTGCCCCGGCCGGAGATTCCCTTCCCGTCCCTGTGGCGGAAACCACTCCTCCTGCCCCGGCGGACGCCGGGTTGCCTCCTATGGAAAATCCTGCCTCCGTCCCCGTGGGCCCACCCATCCCCGAAAAGGTGCGTTTGAACGATTATCTCGGGCATACCCTGGCTCAATTGTATGAACTGGGGGAATCCCTTGGACTGCGGGTCGGCGGCACCCGGTCGAAACACTTCCTGATCTTCGAGATCGTTAGTTTTTATGGCCGGCGCGGGGCCGTAATCGAAGCAGAGGGCATTCTCGAAATCATGAGGGAAGGATTTGGCCTGATCCGGGACCCCCGCTTTAATTTCGCCTCCTTCCCGGACGACGTTTTTATTTCCCCATCCAACCTTCGCCGCTACAACCTGCAGGGCGGTCTGTCCCTCAAGGTGATCTGCCGCGCCCCCCGCGACCCCAAGGACAAATTCATCTCGGTGGAATCCGTGGTGATGGTGGAGGGAACACCGATAGAAGATTATGTGCCGCCGGTGGCCTTCGACAAGCTCACGCCGCTGTTTCCCACAGAGCGGATCATTCTGGAAAACCGCCGCACCCGGGCGGTGGCGACCCGCGTGGTGGATATCATTGCACCGATGGGTAAAGGGCAACGCGGCCTGATCTGCGCCCCTCCGCGGGGAGGCAAAACCATTTTGTTAAAGGAAATCGCCAGTTCGATCCGGGAAAACCACAAAGAGATCGAACTGATTGTCCTGTTGCTGGACGAGCGGCCGGAAGAGGTGACCGATTTTGTGGAGAGTATCGGTGGCCGCGTTTTTTCTTCCACGTTTGATGAGAGCGCGGTGCGTCACATCCAAGTGGCGGAACTGGTGATGGAACGGGCCAAACGTCTGGTCGAAATGAAACGCGACGTGGTGATCCTGCTGGACAGCCTCACCCGGCTGACGCGTGGTTATAACAACATGATGTCCGGAAAGGGAGGTTTGATGTCGGGGGGGATGAATCCCGTGGCCCTGCAACGGGCCGGCAAATTCTTTGGATCGGCCCGTAAAGTGGAAGAGGGGGGCAGTCTGACCCTGCTGGCAACCGCCCTGATCGAGACTGATTCCCGAATGGACGAAGTGATTTTTGAGGAGTTCAAAGGGAAGGGGAATATGGAGGTTCATATCGACCGCGAAATGGCGGAACGCCGGATTTACCCCGCGATCCACGTCCAGAAGACCGGCACGCGGAAGGACGAACTGCTATACCACCCGGACGAGTTCCGCCGGATCAGCGCCATCCGCCGCCAGTTGACCCAACTGCCGGCTGGCGAGGCCATGGAGGTGCTGATCAAACACCTGAAAGCCACTCCCGGGAATGCCGAACTGCTCCTCACCGGGCTCCGATAACCTCATTGACGGAAAGGGGCCCCCGGCCCACCCGTTTTCTTCCTCTTTTCCTTTTTCTGTGTTCCTCCTTCCCACGATTCACCCGGTGCCTCTTTCAGACCTTTCCAAATCCTATGTAGCCACGCCTGAGGCGCTGGCGGCCCTGCTTTCCCGTATCCCCTCCGGTCCCGGAGTCCGCTGTGCCATCGACACCGAAGCGGACAGCCTACATTCCTACAAGGAAAAGCTTTGTCTGGTTCAACTCGCCTGCGGAGAAGAAAAGGTCATCATTGATCCTCTCAGTATCCCGGATCTCAGTCCGTTGGTCCAATGGCTCCAGGAAGTGGAAATCTGGATGCATGGCGCGGATTTCGACATGACCCTCATGAAGCGCACCTTCGGCGTGGTTCCCGAGCGGATTTTCGACACCCAGGCGGCCGCCCGTCTGTCTGGTGAAAAACAATTTGGTCTCGCCCATCTAGTGGAATCGGTGTTTGGCGTCACATTATCCAAACAATCCCAACGGGCGGATTGGGGTAAACGGCCCCTTTCCGCCAAGATGATCGAATACGCCCTCAATGATGTTCACTTCATCCTGGAGCTGGCGGACCGGTTTGTTGGGAAATTGCGCACCCTCGGCCGGGAAGAATGGTTTCTGGAAACCTGCCGCGACGCCCGGGAAACCGTCCTGCTCCGTCCTGGCACCGATCCCGACCAGCAATGGCGCATTGCCGGCAGCGGCAAATTGCGTCCCTGCGGCTTGAATTACCTCCGCGCCCTCTGGCAATGGCGCGATGGCGAAGCCCAGCGGCTCGACCGGCCTGCCTTTAAGGTCACCGGCAATGCAGATCTGCTCCAATGGGCCGAAGCCCTTGAAAGTGGAGGCGATGCCGATCTTCACGCCCGCTTTCCCCCACCGTTCCACCGGCGCTTTCACAAGGCCGTCCGGGACGCCCGCGAAGCCGATCACTCCACATGGCCCCAACGGCCCGCCCGCCTCCGCTATGACCGGAATCCCGAGGCCGAAAGACAATTCGAGATCCTCAAGGAAAAACGGGACCGATTAGGGCGCGAACTAGACATTGATCCCTCATTGATCGGGTCCCGGGCTTCTTTGGAAGCCATCTGTTTTCAACCCGAACGCATCGGTGAACTCTTCCTGGACTGGCAGCGCAAGCTCCTGGGAATTTGACCGCCGGAAGGGGATCCATTCCGCGGAGAGTGGGGGGGGAGGCGGCTTGTTTTCACAGAATCATTCCCGAAGATGCATGGATCCGCATGCGATTAAGCTTCTGTTCCAAGACGAAAAGTCTTAAATAGGGACATATTTTGCCCGCCGCTGCGCAAATTGTAACTGGGTTTCGTCCCCCCAACCCCTCTGGAAAGTGAAATCGTCCTTCGTCCTACCCCTCCGTACCCATCACGTCCCACTCAAGTTCCCTTGGCTCACCGCCTTGCTGGTGCTCGGCGGCCTGTTGCCTGAAGCCCGCGCCCAGCGCCTGACGGAATTCCTCGCGGTCAATTCGGTGGGTATCCTCGATGAGGACGGCACGCCCCAGCCATGGATCGAGATTTGGAATCAGAACCAGCTCACGGTCTTCACTTTGTCGGGCTACAAGCTGTCAAGCACCCCGCCCAGCCCGGGTGTCCCCACCATCTGGACTATCCCAACCATTCAGTTGATGCCGGACGAGCGCATCATCATCTGGGCATCCGGGAAAAACCGCAGTGTGGTGACGGCCCCCCTGCATACCAGCTTTGTCCTGCCCGCCGCCGCCGGCAGCACCCTCAGCCTGCTGAACGCATCAAATACCGTCGTTTCCAGCTTTGCCGCCTATCCGGATCAACTCGCGAATACCTCATGGGGACGTGATGACACGGATACCGCCATCACCCCGACTCTGACAGGACGGTATGAAACCCCGACTCCGCGGGAAAAAAACAACACCTACACCGGAAGTGGAGTCGCCGGCGGAGTGGTTTTCAGTGAAACCAGCCGCGCTTTCAATACCTCCGTCAATGACACTCTCGTCAACTTCACCATCAGTCAAACCCAGCCGGATCCTGCCGCCGAAATCCGCTACAATTCCAGTTTCCCCAACCTGACCGTCACCCGGCAGCAGCATACCGCGACCACTCTGACCAATGGACGGGTTTTGTTCGCCGGTGGCCTCAGCACCAGCAATCTCGCCACCTCCGAGCTTTTTGATCCTGCCGGGACCAGTTGGCTCCCGGCAGCCAGTCTGGCCACCGCCCGCCGGCAGCATACCGCAACCCTGCTCCCTGACGGGAAAGTGCTCGTGGCGGGAGGGTTCAGCACCGCAGCGCTGGCGACCGCGGAATTGTATGACCCCACGGCCAATACCTGGACTTCCGCTGGTTCCATGCTCACCGCCCGGCAAATGCACACCGCGACCTTGCTGAATACCGGCAAAGTGCTCATCACCGGAGGCTTGGGGACCGATGCCCTCGCAGGGTCAGAACTCTATGATCCGGCCACCAACACCTGGAGTGCCACGGGTTCCCTCAACAACGCCCGGCAGTTGCACACCGCTACGCTGCTCCCCGACGGGAAGGTGCTCGCTGCCGGAGGCCTGGGCGCAGCCGTTCTCGCCGAGGCGGAACGGTATGACCCCGGCACCGGAACATGGAGCCCGGCCGCGACCATGGCAGGGGCCCGCCAGCAGCACACCGCCACCTTGTTACCTAACGGAAAAGTGCTGGCTGTGGGGGGATTTGCCGGAGCGGCCCTCAACACCGCAGAAATTTACGATCCGGCGGTCAATACATGGACTGCTGCCGCTTCCCTTGCCACCGCCCGGCGACTCCACACCGCAGTGCTTCTGCCCACCGGTCACCTGCTGGTCACGGGGGGAACGGCTTCCGCCACTCTTCCTGCCGGTTCCAGTCTGTCCACTTCCCAATCGTATGATCCTGACCTGAATACCTGGTCCAGCGCCAGTTCGCTTGCCGCCGGACGGTATTATCATACTGCCAACCTGTTAAATAATGGCCGCGTCCTGGCTGCGGGCGGGGCCACGGGCTCCACCGCGATCGCTACGGCTTCGCTCTACAATCCGGACACCAATGCCGCATGGCTGAACTCCCCGCTCGGCGCAGTGGACGTGCCGGATATCAATTCACTGCCCTACACAGGCCCCCTCACCATCAGCGCCACCCACATGGTCCGGGCCCGCGTCTTCAAAACCGGCCTGCTCCCCGGTGCGACAGGCACCCAGTGTTTCCTCAAGCTGGAAACCAACGCCCGCACCTTCAGTTCCGCCATGCCCATCACGGTGCTCACCACCTTCGGCAGGGCATTTGCCACCGATCCGGCCAACGATCCTGATATCAATTCCTTCCTGTGGGTATGGGAACCTGCCGCCCCTGACAACCGCGCCCGCTTTACCAACCTCCCGGTCATCGCCACCCGCACCGTTGTCGACAAGCGCGGCTCCAGCACCTTTGGCAATCCCAAAGCCAATCTCAATCTGGAAGCCCGCCGCAACTACGACGATGAGGAAAGAAATGTCTCCTTGTTGGGCATGCCGCAGCATTCCGACTGGGTCTTCCATGGTCCTTACGACTTCGACCGTTCGCTCCTGCACAATCCCATCATCTTCGCCATGAGCAATGCCATAGGCCGCTACGCCGTCCGCAACCGCATGGCCGAAGTCTTCATGGATGTCACCGGTCAGGGCCTCACCTTCACCGGCAGCACCTCCGGGGACTATTTCGGCGTCTATAACGTCATGGAAAAACTCCGGCGCGGAAGCAACCGCATCGATATTACGAGGCTCGATACCTACGACAATGATGCCGTGTCCAGAACCGGCGGCTATATCTTCAAAGTAGACCGCCGCGACCCCGGTGACAGTGGCTTCAGCGCCGGCGGGCAGAGTCTTGCCTATTACTATCCAAAAGAGCGCGATCTCAGATCCCCGCAGCGCGATCCCCAGGAGCAATTCCTGACCTCCTACATCAACACCTTCAACACCAAACTGCAGGCGGCCAGTTTTGCCGACCCGGTGCTTGGCTACGCCACCCACCTTGACGTGCCGGCGGCCATCGACCACCACCTGCTCAACGTTTGGTCGTTCAATGTCGATGCGCTCCGCCTCAGTGGCTACTGGATCAAAGACCGCAACGAAAAAATGTATCCGGGCCCGATCTGGGACTTCGACCGCGCCATGTCCTCCACCGACGGCCGGGATTCCAACCCCAACACATGGCGTTCCCAATCCGGGGATCTCGGCACAGATTTCTTCAACTACACATGGTGGAACCGCCTGTTCCGCGATCCGGATTTTTATCAGAAGTATATCGACCGGTGGGCGGAACTCCGCGCAGGGCCGCTGTCCCGCACCAACATCGAGGCCATAATCGATGCAGAGAATGCCGCGATCAGTGCGGAAGCAGTAACCCGCGATCTGGCGAGATGGACGCGGGCGAAGCGCTCGTGGCTGCGGCCCTTCCCCGCGCCGGAAAATACCAACATGCCAGCCAGCCAGGCCGCCGAGGTCCAGCGCCTCAAAGACTACTTCCGGCAGCGCGCCAATTTCATGGACAGCCAGTGGGTTGGTCCGGTGCTCGCTTCGGCTCCCCCGGGTTATGCCGCCCCCGGCACCACGGTCACCCTCACCGGTCCTGCCGGAGTGCCCATTTATTACACCTTGGACGGAAGTGACCCCCGGCCTTCAGGCGGAGCCGCTCCGGGAGCCGGGCCGATGCTCTACAGCGGCCCGATCACGATCAGCACCAACACCCGGCTGCGGGCGAGGGCCTACAAGTCAACCCATACTGCCCTAACCGGTGCCAACAACCCACCCCTGATCAGCCGCTGGGGTGCCCCGGCCGATGTCACTTATTCCACGGATCCGTCTGCTGTGCCAGGGGATCTGATTCTTTCCGAAATCAATTTCCATCCCGCCGATCCCACTCCGGCCGAATTGGCCATCAATCCGGCATGGGCAGACCAGGACTTTGAGTTTCTCGAAATCCGCAACATCAGCGGGAAGCCCGTCAACCTGACTGGAGCCAACTTCTCCCAAGGCATCACCTTTGCGTTCACCGGTCCGGCGGCGCGCAACATGGGGATCGGCGAATCCCTCATCATTGCCGCCAATCCTGCCGCGTTTGCCGCCCGCTATGGCAACGCCACCGCTGTCAGCGGCCCATGGGGAGGTGCCTTGTCGAACAGCGGGGAAACCGTCACCCTTCTGGCCGATACCGGCGCGATTCTCTTTTCTGTTACTTATGATGATATCTGGTATCCGGAGACGGACGGTAGCGGGAAATCGCTGGTGGCCTATGAATATTATCCTTTCGATGCCAACATCCCGCCGGCATGGCGGGCCAGTGCCAATGCGGGCGGTTCCCCAGGAGCATGGGATCCTTCCAGCCTCCCGGTATCCGCCGGCCCGGACCTCTCCAGCACAGTCTCCAGCACCGTGAATCTCGGCGGCGCGGTCCCCTCGGCACCCCCGGGTCCCAGCGTCCTTGCATGGACCCAAACCAGCGGTCCCGGCACCCTCAGCTTTGCTTTTCCTTCCTCTGCGGCCACCACGGTCACGGCCAATCTCCCTGGCACTTACCGCGTGCGCCTCAGCCTGACCGTCAATGGAGTAACCTCGTTCGACGAAGCCACGTTGCATCTCGCCGATACGGCGGCCGCATGGCTGGCCCGCCATCCCGGAATCGGCTCCCTCACCGATGATGCCGATCAGGACGGCCGCAACAACTTCATGGAATTTGCCTTCCTCACCAATCCCTCGGTACCTGATGGCAGTGCCCCTCCGGCGGCCAGTGTGGTGTCCAACAGAATGGTGCTGGATTACCAGCGCCACAGCCCGGCCTCCGGCGTTTCCTATCAAGTCGAAATCTCGGATGGCCTCGGATCCTTCCGCCTGCCCAATTCGGGCGAAATCACCGAAACCATTCTCGGGGACGATGGCACCACTCAAATTGTCAGGGTGACCGATACCGCCATCCTCGGCACCCCGGAACGCCGCTTCCTCCGCGTCAAAGCCTCCATTCCCTGATGCTGCGGCGGTCATGGGACGGGCGGTCTCCGGGAATTTCCATTGCGGGAAGGAGAGGGTTCTGGCATCACAGGAGCAATGCGGAATCCATCCTCTGCGGCAGCACCTCCCCCTCGGGGGAATGACCGTCGCCACGGGGAATCCCGCCCGGATTCCGGCCCCCCTTCCGGGGACTTCCCGGAGGTCCAAGGATTCGAGATCCTCGGATGGGCCGGCAGCGGAGGAATGGGGGAAGTCTGGCGGGCCCTGCAAGTGGCGGAACAACGCATTGTTGCGGTCAAGATTCTGCGGGCCCCCGCCGGCGCTCCGGCCCGGCAGGCTATGATCGCGGAGCGGTTCAAACGGGAAATCGCCGTAGCTGCCCAATTCGACCACCCGGCCTTGACCCGGGTTTTGGGCAGTGGGGCCACCAGCCTCGGCCAAGCCTACGTGGTTATGGAGTGGATCGAAGGGCTGCCATTGGATGAATTTGTCAGCACCCGGCCCCTGCCGCTCGCTCAACGGATCGGGCTGGGCGTGGCCATCGCGCGGGCCGTGCAGCAATTGCATGAACGGGGCTGCATCCACCGGGACCTCAAACCTGGCAATATTCTGGTGACGGAAGCGGGTGAGCCCCGAATCCTTGATTTCGGGCTGGCCCGTCCCCTTGATGCCATGGAATTGGGGCCCACCGTTTCCCTTGAGGGAGACCTCATCGGCACGCCCCATTTTATGTCTCCCGAGCAGGCTGCCGGGGATTCCACCCGGGTGGGCACCCGGTCCGACGTCTGGTCGCTCGGCCTGCTGCTGTTTTATCTCGTTTCGGGGCAGTGGCCATGGCCAGCCGCTTTGCCGGCGGCCGATGTCCTGCAGAAAATCCTGACCACTGATCCTCCCCGGTTGCGCCGTTTGGCACCTGACACGCCCAGCGATCTGGAAGCCATCGTGATGCATTGTCTTTCCCGGGATCCGGCCCAACGGTATGACGGTGCCGGAGCCGTGGCGGAGGATCTCTCCCGCTGGCAACGCGGCGAACCCGTGACGGCCCGGGCGGCCACGGTGCGTTATTTGCTGGGCAATGCCCTGCGGCGTCACCGGCGGCTGACCTCTGCCGTTGCCGGCGTGCTGACCGCAGCCTTGGCGGCGGTGATCTGGCATCAGCACGTGCAGGCAAAAACCAACCACCTCCTGCAGTTGGCCTTGGACGAAGCCACCAGCCTGCGGAGTTATCTCCTGTTCGATTTGCGGTGGAACCTCGACTCCACCGGCCGCGAGGACATTCTGGATGCCGCCGTCCGCCGCGCCGAAGAATTCCCGGCCACCCTCGCCGCCGCCGATCTCCCGCCGGGACCCAAATTTGATCCGCGGCGCTTCGAAGCCCTCGCCGCCAACCTGCGTGGACAGGCGCTGGCCTTCCGGGGCAATCTCGCCGGGGCCCTCGAAACCTGCCTGAAAGAACACACCCTCAATCAATCCCTGCTGGCGGCATGGCCCGGGGACCAGCAAACCACTCTCAATGTGGTGGCCAGCGCCCTCGGAGCAGCCGGCCTGTTGCTCCGGCTCGAACAGCCGGAGGGAATCAGGCCCTTGTTGGAACCCGTCCTGACCCATGTCACCAGTCTGGAGTCCTCCACCCCGATCCCCGCCAGCACCCTCCTCGCCGATCACCTTCAGTTATTGATCCTGCTTTCCCGTGCCGACCGGGCGCTGGCGGAATCACGTCATCCCGTCCGCAGCCGGATTCTCCGTTTCGAAACTGACAAGGTAGTGCGCCCTCCGGATAGCAAGCATTTCCCCCCTCCCATCGCCGAAGCCCTCGCCCTGCTTCCCCGCTTTCAACTGGCCGGCGGGACTTCGGTCCTCCTGACAGCTGCCGTCCATTCTGAAGCCGCAGAATGGGCCATGGCTGCAGGCGACGGGGAACGTGCCCGGCAACTCTTCAAAATGGCGATGGCGCAGTTGGAGCAGGCCATCACGAAACATCCGGAGGAAGCCCCGTTGAAAGGAGCAATCGCGCTTTGCCGCAAGGATCTCGCCCAAGCCTGTCTAACCATGCATGCTTTGGACGAGGCTTGGGTGGAATTGCAAAAGGCCGGGGATAGCCTCGAATCCATGCGCAAAGAGGGCTATTTTGATCCTTCCATGTGGCGGGAACGCGCCGTAGCCCGTATCGCACAGGATTTGGCCGAAGCTTTTTTAGCCCGAAATCAAGGGATCCTGGCCAATCAGGCCCTCCACCTCAGCGCCCGCATGATGCAGGTCCGCGTCCATCGCCCGGTGGCCCTCCAACTTCCTGCCGCCGACCTCGCCCGTCAAAACTGGCTGACCGGCCGCCTGCGTGAAGCCGCAGGAGACGTCAACGGCGCCGCCCTCTCTTTCCGCCGGGCTTTTGACGCCCTCGAAAAATGCATCTCCGCCGATCCTGACAATCCTGTGTGGTTGCTGGACTTTGTGGAGGCAGGCATCCGGTTGCAGCGGATTCTCGTCAGCAAACCAAGGGCGGACTTGGCATACACCGCAGACCACGTGGGATCCCAAATCGCCGCCGCCCAGAACAAGGCCACTACCCACCCCAAACTGACCCCGGAACTGCGGGACCGGATTAACGGGTTCACCCCATTGCGGCAGTGAGGGGTTTCACACGTTCTGTTGGATACGGCCCGTAGCAAGGCCCGTCCCGGCCTTGTCTTCAGGGAATTGGGTTGGAGCCAGCCCTTTCCCTCGGCCATGTTCAAGGCCGGGACGGGCCTTGCTACGGAAAGTTCCCTTTCATCGGCAAGCCCTGTAATCGTCCCCCGCACGTCTGGCAAGACCAGTTGACAGCTCATGGGATTTTCACTATCACCACGCCCATGAAGCCATTCCGCCGTTTTGGTTTTGCTTTCCTCTGTGTTGGCTCGGGCCTTCCTCACCAACTGCCGGCCCAGCTTGTCGCCTACGAGCGGTTTGAGGAATACTCCGCCGGAACCCAATTGGAAAGTGGCTCCAGTGGCACCCAGGCCCCGGGACAGGATGAGGGTTATGGCTGGGGAGATCCATGGGACGTCAACAGCGCTATCAAAGGCCTCGTCCGGATCGAGAACCTCGGACACCCTCGACCCCACCCTCTGGTCCCCCATCCCCGGCCCCTTCAATCTGGAAGGCGATGACCACCTCTGGCCCGTCCCCGACGGACCCACCATCCGCCGCGGATTCTACCGGCTCCGGCAGCGGTAAGCCGGGAGAATTGCCAATGTGAAGAGATTTTGGAAGAGCTTGGAGATGCGGAATATTCAAATATACGTAATCCACCCCGGAATATGGCTAAAGGGGTAGTGTCCTTTGACTGCTTATTATCCGAAACAATGCCCTTGTTGTCCTTCTGGCCGCACGACACACAGCCTTGACGGGCACGTCCAGCATGAGATCGTTGGTGGGGCCGGTATAACGTAACGCACAAGGGAAAAGCTGTGGCCCCATTTCCAACCAACCCATGAGTGAACAACCTGCCGCCGCTTTTCCGGACACGCAGTGGAGTCAGGTGGTGCGGACGGCTTTGGGGCCGGAGTCGGGGAGCCGGGAAGCGTTGTCGGGGCTTTACCGGAGTTATTGGTATCCGTTGTATGGGTTTGCGCGGGGGAAGGGACTGCAGGCGGCGGATGCGGAGGATGTGGTGCAGGATTTTTTTGTGTATATGAATGGCCAAAACCTCTGGGCGGAGGCGGATCCGCTGAGGGGCCGGCTGCGCACCTTTCTGCTGGTGTGTTTCCAGCGCTTTATGACCAAGGATTTCCGCCGCAGCCAGGCAGCCAAACGGGGAGGCGGGGCGGTGCATGTGGATTTGAACGTCGAAGGAGTGGAAGAACGTTATGCCGCGGAACTGACCGATCCACATGCCAGCCTGGAATGCTTTTATCATCGTCGTTGGGCTACCCTGGTGCTGGATTCCGCGATGCAGCGCCTGCGGGAGGACCGGGCGGCGGCCAACAAGACGCGGGAGTTTGAGGTCCTCCAACAATTTCTCAGCATTCACCTGCCGACCACGGATTCCTATCTGGATGCGGCAAGGAAACTCGGGATCTCGGAAAATACGGTCACGGTGACGGTGTTCCGCTTGAGGCGGCGTTACCGGGAGATGGCCCGCAAGGTCATTGCGGATACCCTGGACAATCCGACTCCGGAACAAATCGAGGAGGAGTGGCAGGCCCTGATCGATATCCTGGGCAAACCGGGGTTTTGATTGGTCGTTGACCCGGAAAAGGAGGTTTGCGGGCCACGGATGTCACGGATTAATCGGACAGCACTGATTTTTGAAGAGCCGCCGACTGACCCTGCGGGTGTATTCTGCATTGTCATTTATCAGTGCTTATCAGTGTCATCGGTGGTATCGGTGGCCCGCCAATGCGCTACCCGGCCTCACACATCGTAGACCCGGCCTGACTTCTTTTCATACCAGTGGACGAAGGAGCGGTTGCAGACGTCGGTGCCGCCCGGGGTGGGGTAGTTGCCGGTGAAATACCAGTCGCCGGCTTCCGGGGAGATGGAGGCGTGCAGGTTTTCCACGGTTTGGAAGATCACGATGAGTTCGCCGTTCCAGTCGTTGTCAGGATAAACGAACTCACTGATCTTGCTGGAGATCTGTTCGTCGGTGAAGGGGGCATACAGGTCCTGCACCGCATTGCGCTGCTGGGCGGCGGGTTTCACCAGTTGCTCCACACAGGCCTGATAGACGGCATCGATGCGATGCTGCTGGCCGGTGGCTTTCAGCAGTTCCACCGCGGCCTGGAAGGCAATGAATTTGCCGATTTCCGCCATGTCGATGCCATAACAATCCGGATAGCGGATCTGGGGGGCGGTGGAGCAGACCACCATGCGCTTGGGCATGGCCCGGGTCAGCATTTTCAGGATGCTCTGCTTCAGGGTGGTTCCCCTGACAATGCTGTCATCAATGACTACAAGGCTGTCGCGGTGCGGATTGACTTCGCCGTAGGTGATATCATAGACGTGGCTGGCCAGTTGCAGGCGGCTGCTTTCCTGACTGATGAAGGTGCGCAACTTGATGTCCTTGTGCAGGATTTTTTCACCGCGCGGCCAGTTCCGCAGGATCAGGTCGTCGATCAGTTCCTCGCTGAGAGTGCCGTTTTGGGCGGCGTTCATGATGGCGTCCTTGACTTCGGTGCGGCGGTGCAGGCGCACCCCTTCCATCAAGCCGTGATAAGCCACTTCGGCGGTGTTGGGAATGAAGGAAAATACCGCGTTCTCCAGGTCCCCGCCGATGACCTTCAGGATCTGGGGAACGAGGGCGGCTCCCAGTTTTTTCCTTTCCTGGTAGATGCCCGGGTCATTGCCCCGGGAGAAGTAAATCCGCTCAAAAGAGCAGGGGGACTGAGGGGCGGGTTCGGCGAATCGTTCCACTCCGGCGGTGCCATCACGGCGGATGATGAGGACGTGCCCGGGCTTTAGTTCCCGGATGGCATCGGAAGGGGCATCAAAAACCGTCATCAACGGCACCCGCTCGCTGGCCACGGCAAACACCTCATCGCTTTCATATAAAAAGCAGGGACGGATCCCGCGCGGGTCGCGCAATACAAACGAATCCCCATTGCCGATCTGGCCGGCAATGGTGAAACCGCCATCCCAATGGCAGGCCGACTGGCGGATGATTTCCGCGATGTCCAGCCGGGCGCTGATCACCGCCGGGATGTCCGCTCCGGGCGTTCCCTGGTCGCGCATTTCCCGGTAAATGTCGGTGTGGGCTTCGTCCAGATGGAAACCGATTTCCTCCAACACCGTCTGGGTATCGGTGCCAAAGACCGGATGTTGTCCGCGGTCCACCATGAGCTGATTCAGCTCCCGGGTGTTGGTCATATTGAAGTTCCCGAGGACCATCAGGGACTTGGTGGGCCAGTTGGAACGCCTCAGATAGGGGTGGCAGCTTCCGGTCGAAAACTCGCCGCTGGTGCCATAGCGCAGGTGGCCCATCAGCAATTCGCCGCCAAAATCAAAGTTGCGCTTCACACTGGCACCATCTTTGGGGTCGATCCTGCCTTTTTTCACCAGAGTCTCATAAGCTGCCATCTGGGCGCGGAAGACCAGACCGAGCGAATCCGTCTTGGCCGACCGGGCCCGGAACATGTAGGGCAGGCCTTGCGGGGCATCAATTTTGGTGCACCCGATGCCGACCCCATCGTGCCCCCGGTTGTGCTGTTTTTCCATGAGCAGGAACAGCTTATGAAATCCCCAAAGCGGGTTCTGATACTTTTCGATATAATGCTGCGCCGGTTTGAGCAGGCGCACAAAGGCTATCCCGCACTCGTGTTTCAGAAAATCGCTCATCGTAGGAAAATCGCCTCAGTGGAACGGAGGTAGGACCCACCCCGCCCCAGGGTCAAGGGGGGAAGGTGGAATTGGTGGAAGGGGGCGTTGACCGGAAGCGTTCTGCTCCCTTTCCCTGTTCCTGCCCATTTGCAGAACCGACGGGGCCAGGGCAGGAAAGGGGATGCACGGAGCACAAAAAAGGATGGCCTTGTTTGGAGGGAGTTTTGATCCGGTGCATCCGGGGCATGTGGCGATTGCCCGGGCGGCCGTGGAACAGGCGGGGCTTGATGAGGTGATTTTCTTGCCGGCGGCACAGTCGCCCCTGAAAGCTCATGGGCCGCAGGCCGAAGGCCCCCTGCGGGTGGAGATGTTGGAGGCGGCCTTGGCAGGCATTACGTGGGCCCGCGTCAGTGACTGGGAGCTGGGCCGGCCGGTGCCCAGTTATTCATGGCAAACGGCGCGGAATTTCCGGGAAACCGGCGGAGAGGACACGCTCTATTTCTGGCTCATGGGGGTGGATCAATGGGAGCAGCTGGAGCGCTGGCAACATTGGGAACGGCTTGCCGCAGAGGTGACCTTTCTGGTCTTCACCCGGGAGGGCCGGGTGCCGCAGGTCCGGGCAGGGGTAGAGGCCATTTTCCTGACGGGCGAATTTGAAGGATCCTCCACCGCCGTGCGGGAAGCCATCCGGAAGGGCGGGAACTGGAAACTGTTATTGCATCCGGCCGTGGCCGCCGTGGTGGCACGCGAAGGACTCTATTTTCCTGACAAAACCGGCCGCACCTGCAGGGTAAACGGGAACGCGGATGAACGCGAATGAACGCGAAAATCATTTGGTAATTCAACCGGAACAGGAATTCCCTGCTTCGCTCAACCGACAACCTCCTGTTGGCAACCAAAAACAAATCGTAAAAAACCCTCAACCCTCAACTCTCAACTCTCAACTCTCAACTCTCAACTCCCCCCCATCACTCCACCTCGTCGCCGGCTGCGGTGAGTTTGACCATGGGGGTAACGACAAGGTCCTCATCGCCTTCGCCGGCCGGGGGATGAATCAGGTCGTCAAGGCGCTGTTTGATGGCAATGAACTCCGGGCAGCTCATCTGTTTGGGGCTGCGGGGACGCGGCACGGGGTTTTCAATGAATTCCACGAGGCCGCCGGGATTGACTCCCAGCACGAGGATGCGGTCGGAGAGGAGCACGGCTTCGTCGAGATCGTGGGTGATGAAGAGGATGGTGATATCCACTTTTTTCCAGATCTCGATGAGGTGGGCCTGCATTTTGCACCGCGTTTGGGAATCGAGGGCACCGAAGGGCTCATCCATGATGAGGACACGGGGTTCATTGGCGAGAGCGCGGGCAATGGCGACGCGTTGTTTCATCCCGCCGGAAAGTTCGTGAGGATAGGAATCCTCGAATTTTTCGAGACCGACCATGGCGATCCATTCGCGGGCGCGGGATTCGGCTTCGATGTCGCTGATCCCCTTCATTTGCAGTCCGAACATGACATTCCGCTTCACGGACAACCACGGGAAGAGGGTGTAGCCCTGGAAGACCATGCCACGGTCCGGGCCGGGTCCGGTCACCGGCTGGCCACTGAGGAGGATGGCACCGCCGCTGGCTTCATCCAGACCGGCGGCGATGCGGATGAAGGTGCTTTTCCCGCAGCCGCTGGGGCCGATGATGGTGATGAACTCACGGCGGTGAACCTCGAAGCTGAGGTGGTCAAACACCACCCGTTCGATGCCGTTGGAGACAAAGGATTTTTTCAGGTCCCGGACGCTGAGCAGGACTTCGCGCTGGCGGATGCGGGCGAAGCGGGCGGCGGTTTCCGGAGACTGGATTTGGTAGTCGGCAGCAGCGTCGGTCATGCAGAAAGGGCGCAGGGTCAGGTTTCTTCCCGGAGGATTTCCAGCGGGGGATGGTCCGTGATACTGCGATTTGCGAGCCAACCGGTGCACAAAGTGATGGCGGTCACCACCAGAGTGGCGAGAAGCAGGGTGACCGGCTCCAGCACCGGGGCCGTTTCAAAGACCCAGCGGGCGAGCGCGATATTGGCGACGACGGCGAGGGCACACCCGACCACCGCTCCGAGCAGGCCGAGAATGGCATATTCCACCATTTGTATCCAAATCAGCTGCTTCCGGCTGGCCCCGAGGGTGCGCAGCAGGACGGTTTCCCGCAGTCGCTGGTAACGCCCTCCCATGACCGCTCCGGCCAGCACGATGATTCCGGTGAACACCGTGAAAAGTGCCATCAGTTGCACCACCAATTGCACCCGCGAGAAAATCTCATCAAGGGTCTCCAATACCAATCCAAGGTCGATCGCGGAGACATTGGGCAGGGCGGAAACGACGGCCTGCTGGATCCGGGCGGAGTCGCTGGAGTTGTCAGTCCGGGTGGCGGCGACATAAAAATTGGGTGCGCCTTCCAGCACCCCTTCCGGAAAGAGGATAAAAAAGTTAGGTTCCATGCGCCGCCATTCCACTTCGCGCAGGCTGGTGATGACGGCCTTGAGGGTCACTCCCTGGACATCAAATTCAAGAGCATCGCCAAGGCCGAGCTGCATTTCCCTGGCCAGACCCTGCTCCATGGAAATGGGCACGGGGGAGGTGTCAGGTTCCACCGTGGGCGTAAAGGTGCCCGCCGTGACCTTTTCCGTAGACGTGAGGGTGCTGCGGAACGTGCAGCGGTATTCCCGGCGCAGGGACCAGCCGGGCAGGTTCAGGGAGTTGTCTTTGGCGACTTCAGCAACAGGCCGGTCCTTGTAGCGGCTCAGCTTCATGGTCACGATAGGAGCCTTGACGAGGAGGGGCGTCTTTTCTTCTTCCAGGGTTTTTTCCAGTTGTTCGATCTGGTCCTGCTGGATATCGAAAAATAACAGGTTAGGGCGGTCGCCGGAGCCTGTGCCGGAGATCTGGGCGAGGAGGGTGGCCCGGGTCAGGGCCATGGTCACGATGAGGAAAGTGCCCAGTCCGAGGGAGAGGAGCAGCAGCACGGTGCGGTTTTGCGGGCGGTGCAGATTGGCCACGCCCTGCCGCCAGACGTAGGGGGCCCGGGCGGGAAAGAATTTCCGGGCGGCCCATGCGGTGAGGCGGGCCAACGCGGTGAGCACAGCAAACGCAAGGATCAGGGCCGCGACAAAACCAAGGCCGACTTCCCAGCGCGGGGTTTGTTGGATGGCAAAACCGGTCACGGCAGCTCCGATCAACAGCCAGATCAGCCAGCGCAACGGATCGGGCCGGCCCGCGCCTTCACCGAGACTGGACCGCAAGGCAGAAAGTGGCGTGACCCGCCGCACCGCCAGCAGGGGCAACAGGGTGAAAAGAACACAGATCACCACTCCCGCGGTAAAGCCCTGGGCGACCTGCGCCCATGAAATGGCGAAGTCCACATCAAAGGGAAGCCAGCGTTTGGCGACCCATGGCAGACCCTGCTGCAAGGCCACTCCGAGGGCCGTGCCAAGGGCGGCACCGGCTATGCCAATGCCGAGCCCCTGGACCAGATAAACCGCAAAGCCCTGCCATGACGAAGCTCCGAGGCACCGCAGCACCGCCACCGTGACCAGTTTTTGCCTGACATAAACATGCATGGCACTGGCCACCCCGATGGCTCCTAGAAAAAGGGCTATAAATCCGACCAGACTGAGGAAGGCATCAACACTTTCCACGGCCCGGCCGAGGCCGCGTTTGCGCTCGGCCACCGTGTCTGTGTTGAGTTTGAGTTCACGGAATTGTGACTTCAGTTCCCGCACCTGACGGTCCACCGGGAATCCCTCCGGAAACTGGAAAAAGGAGCGGTGCCTCACCAGACTGCCGGCACCGGTCAGACCGGCGGATTCCAACTGCGCGAGAGGCATGATGACGCGGGGGGACATCGCGGTGAGTCCGGTGGAATCCCCTGGAATCTTTTGCAGGCCACCGGCGAGCGTAAAGGTGCCGGTGCCGAGCTTGACCGGATCGCCCGGCTTCAACCCGAACTGGCTGAGCAGGGTTTCCTCCACCACCACCACTGCTTCGCCTGCGGCAATGCGGGCAGCGGCTTCCGGAGGATTGGTCAGGAAACTGCCGTAAAAGGGATAGGCACCCTCCATCCCGCGCAGGGTCACCAGCCTGGTCTGGCCACCGGCCGAGGGAAAAACCACCATGGACGGAAAGGAAAGTTCAAGGGCCTGGCGGCCCCCGAGGCCTTGCAGAAAGGTTTCGGCTTCCGGGGTGAGTTTGCTGCGGGAGGACACTTCGAGGTCGGCACCCAGCAGACCGCGCGCTTCCCGGTCGATGGCAGTCCGGAGGTTTTCGCCTACCGATCCAATTGCCACCAGCGCAGCTACCCCCAGGACAATGGATAGGGAAAAAAGGAACAGACGCCGGCGCGAAGCCCGGCTGTCGCGCCATGCCATTTTCAGAATAAACCGCAGGCTGCCGGGCCGGGCGGAGGACACGTCAGGACGGGCACTCATGCGGCAGGGGCAGCTTCCTTGACCACGCTGCCATTTTTCAGGCGGATCGTCCGGCCACAGCGGGCCGCCAACTCGCTGTCATGGGTGACCAGCACCAGGGTAGTCCCTTTTTCGCGGTTCAGCCCGAAGATCAGATCCACAATGCGGTGGGCGGTGTCTCCATCAAGGTTGCCGGTGGGCTCATCACAGAAGAGGATTTTGGGTTGATTGATAAAGGCCCGGGCGAGGGCCACCCGCTGCTGTTCGCCGCCTGAAAGCTGAATGGGATAGTGGCCACTGCGCTCGCCCAACCCCACCCGGTCGAGCAGGGCCTGGGCATCGGCCTCGCGGGCGGGTCCGCCTTCCCCGCGCAATTCAAGGGGAACCATGACGTTTTCCAAAGCGGTGAGGGTCGGGATGAGCTGGAAATTCTGGAAAACAAAGCCGACGTGGGCATTCCGCACCGCAGCCCGGCCGTCCTCGGTCAGGCCTCCAATGGAAATGCCGGCAATGGAGACCGTGCCGTCGCTGGGCCGGTCCAGTCCGGCACAAAGCCCCAGCAGGGTGGTTTTGCCGCTGCCACTGGGGCCTACAATGGCGAGGCTGTCCCCTGCGGCGAGGGAGAAGTCCACCGCTTTGAGAACCGTCAACGGTTCCCGCCCGGTGGCGGCATAAGATTTGGTGAGTCCCTCGACTTGGAGCATCGGCTGGTCTATCATGGTTCGTTCCTGATCAAACAACGTTCGCCGCCAAAAGCCAGCCATGTCTAAGATTCCTTCCCGCCGCCACTTTCTCCTGCTCGGACTGGGCCTCCTCCTGCCAGTCCTTCCGCTGGGTGCCAGCGAAGCCGCGCCAGCCCGTAACATCCTGTTTTTCGGAGACAGCCTCACCGCCGGCTATGGGCTGGACGACCCTGCGGCCGAGTCCTATCCAGCTTTGATCGGAGAGAAACTCAAAGCTGCGGCACCGGGATGGAAAATCATCAATGCCGGGCTGAGCGGGGAAACGACCTCCGGGGGCCTCCGCCGTATCGACTGGGTATTGCGCCAGCCCGTGGATGTTTTTGTGCTCGCTCTGGGCGGAAACGATGGCTTGCGCGGGATCGGAGTGCCGGTCACGAAGTCGAATCTCGAAGCCATCATCACCAAAGTGCGGGCCAAAAACCCCAAGGCAGTGATTGTCCTCGCCGGCATGAAGATGCCCGTGAGCATGGGAAGTTATGCCGCCGACTTTGAAGCGGTCTTTGCCGCCATGGCCGCCGCGGACAAGACCCTCGTCAACCTTCCTTTTCTGCTGGAGGGAGTCGGCGGCGTGGCCTCCCTCAACCAGGCGGACGCGATTCATCCCAACCCGGAAGGCCACAAAAAAATCGCCGGCCACGTATGGAAAACGCTTGAGCCGCTGGTCAAGCAGGGCAGTTGACCGGCGGACTTTCCGGAGGAGGCTGATTCCCGGATTTGGCTTGGAGTCAGGCATGAAGTGGTTTTGCACGGGTAAACAGCCGGGTCAGCCATGACGGCCGGCCCTGGCCCGGTTTCCGCTTCCATGGGAAAATCACCCGGCCCAGCCATGCCAGAAAAAGATCGGAGGTAAACCCAATGATGCCGATCATGGCAATGGCCGCATAAACGTTGTCGAAATTCCGGTAGCGGGCCTGCTGGTTGATGAAAAAGGTGATCCCCGACATGGTTCCGATGACTTCGGCCACAATCAGATAGGTCCAGGCCCAGCCGAGGAGGATCCGCATGTCATTGTAGATCTCCGGCAGGGCAGCGGGGATAATCACTTTCCTGACGATTTTTCCCTGACTGGCCCCCAGGGTCTGGGCCGCCTCCACCAAAGACGGATCCACTTTCCTGACGGTATTGGCGATCACCAGCACCTGTTGGAAGAAAGTTCCTATCACAATGATGGCAATTTTGGGCGCATCATTGATCCCCAGCACCGCCACGCAGAGTGCCCCAAAGGCCGGAGCCGGAAGATAGCGGAAAAATTCAATGAAGGGCTCGAAGAGGCGGGAGAAAAATCGGAAAGCGCCGCCCAGAATGCCGAGTGGCAGACCCCCTAACGAAGAAATCAAAAAGCCCCAAAAAATCGTTTTGATGGATTGCCACAGGCTCTCGTGCAGCCATGGTTCATTGGGCAGGCGTGGAGGAGTGGTAAAGCCGGTGTAGAAGGCCCGGGCCACTTCATGCGGGGCAGGGAGATAAACCGGATTGACCCGGTGCCCCTTGCCCGGATCCAGCCCTTCGGCGATGGCCGTGGCATTGGCATCCTCATAGTCCTTCAGCGGCAACTCCATCCCTTCGGAAAACGACTCCACTTCCCCGGCATCGGTGATGTGGACCTGTGGATGCCAAAGCCATGGCAGATAGGACACCGCACACCAGAGCAGCAGCGGCAGCAAAAACGAAAAGACCGTGAGCGTCATCCGCTTCCGGGGCGACAGCTCGTGCTTCAATCCAAGGGTGTCTTTCCGCATAATTTTGCCGGGAGCACAGGGTCCCTGCCGTCATTCAAGCAGGGGGTGTGCCAAAGGGCAGCGGTCAGCGGTCGGGAGTCAGCGGCCGGAGGTCAGCGGTCGGAGGTCAGCGGTCAGCGGTCAGCGGTCAGCGGTCAGCGGTCAGGGGTCAGGGGTCAGGGTCAGGGGTCAGGGGTCAGGGGACAGGGGACAGGGGACAGGCGGGCTGCGGGCTGCGGGCTGCGGGCTGCGGGCTGCGGGCTGCGGGCTGCGGGCTGCGGGCTGCGGGCTGCGGGTGTTGCGGTTTCGTGCCGACGGGGCCGTTTGAGCTGATTCTGCTTTTGGCTGGTGTGGGGGGCACATGCCTGGACCTTGGTGGCCTACGGGGCCTTGGGTTCAAGGTAGGGAGCCGGGTTCAGGCTCAGGGATCCGGCGTCCACCACGCGTCCAGCCGTTGAACGAGGGCGTCTCGGCGGGTGGCTTCCGAAGTGGCGAGATTGTTGAGTTCCTTGGGATCGACGGCAAGATTGTAAAGTTCCGGAACGGCATCCGGCACCCGTGGGGTGGGCAGGATGAGTTTCCAGTCGCCCTGGCGGCACCAGCGCCATTTCAGGCTTTTGGCCGGTGCATCAAAATCCACCATGTCGTGGTCATAACAGTCCCCAAAAATTGTATCCCGCGCCGCAACCGCCGCCGGATCCAGCAGGTCGATCCCCGGGCAGCCTTCGGGCACGGCCACGCCGGAGGCTTTCAGCAGGGTGGGCATGAGGTCAATGGAATGCGCCGTGGCCGGTGGCATGGCCGGCTGGATTTTGCCCGGCCAGCGCAGCATGATGGGGGTGCGCAGCCCGCCGTCGTAGGGCGACTGTTTGGAGCGGGGGGCATACCGCGGATTGTCAGGATTCTGGATCCAGCCATTGTCCGCCACATAAACTACGATGGTGTTTTCTGACAGGTTTTCCCGGTCAAGGAAGCCCAGCAATTCCCCGCAGGTCTGGTCAAACCATTCCACCATGGCCAGATATCTGGCGATATGAAGACTGGGGACTTTATCGCGGTATTTCGCGAGGAGAGCTTCCGGCGGCGTGTGAGGGTCGTGGGGGAGAAGGGGGGCATACCAGACGAGGAAGGGCTTTTGATCTGCGGTGCTCTGGCGGATGAAGTCATAGATCGGTTCCATGCCCTTGCGGCCGATGTTCAGTCCGGCATCGCCGTGACGGCCGCCGCGGGCCGGGTCGCCGCCGGTCATGCCCTCGGTGAACCCGCCATCCGCATACCCTCCAAGCCACCATTTTCCGGTTTGTTGGCTGCGGTAGCCTTGGTGGGTCCCCAGAAGCCGGGGCAGGGTGGGAGTGCTGCGGATCAGGGCTTTCATCCGTTCCCGTCCGGCGGCGAATGCGGGATTTCTTAGTTTTGGCCGGCCCACCGGGCCCGACTGGTCAACTGCGGGGTCATTGCCCGTGATACGGTGCTGATGGGGAAATTTTCCGGTGATCATCGTGGCCAGGCTGGGGCAGCAGAGACTGGAGGGCACATAGCCGTTTTTAAAGGTCAGGCTTTGTGAGGCCAGCTTGTCGAGGTGCGGGGTGGCCACGATGGGATGTCCCATAAAACCATAGTCCGTCCACGCATGGTCATCCGAGATGATCATCACGATATTGGGCGGGGCCGCAAGGGACACGGAGAGGGGGGCGAGCAGGACAAGGGCAAGCAGGAGGCGCAGCATGCACCCATCCTGCCAGTCTGCGGCCAAGGCCTGCAAGTCTTTCCCGCGCCGTGAGCCCGTAACCGTTTTGAGTTCAGAAAAGGATGTAAAATCGTCCGGCCTGACCGGCATCCGGACTGGCACAGTGCCGGCATCATGGCCTATCGTCGGCCCATTATGGCAAAAATCTTCAACACCGGCCTCATCGGCTATGGCTGGGCGGCTACGGCTCACATTCCCGCCCTTCAGGCCACCGGCCAATGCAAAGTGACGTCCATCCTCAGCTCGCGGAAGCTAGACGACACGGAACTCTCCGCAAAATTCGGCAACCCCATCCGCACCTTCACCGATGCCGACGCCTTTTTTGCCCAGACGGACCTTGAGGTAGTGGACATCACCGGATTCCCCCAGGAACACACCCGTTATGCCATTCAGGGGGCCCAGGCCGGGAAACACATCATTCTGGAAAAACCCATTGCCCTGTCATGGGAGGATTGTCTCAAGGTGGAAGCGGCCGTGAAAGCCGCCGGGGTGAAATGCTGTGTATGTTTTGAAGTCCGCTACAGCGGCCAGTTTGTCACCACCAAAAGCCTGATCGACGGGGGCCTGCTCGGCCGCATCCATTACGGGGAAGTGGACTACTATCATGGCATCGGGCCATGGTATGGCCAATACCGGTGGAATCAGAAGAAGGAAAGCGGAGGCAGCAGCCTGCTCACCGCCGGCTGCCATGCCCTGGATGCCCTGCTGCTGTGCATGGAAGGGGAAGTGGAATCCGTCACCAGTCTCAATACCCGGAGCAGTCATCCTTTTTTCAGCGTTTACGAATACCCCACCACCACCACCAGCCTGCTCAAGTTCACGGACGGCCGGGTGGGGAAGTGCGCCAGTGTGGTCGATTGCTTCCAGCCTTACTATTTCCACACCCATCTGGTGGGCAGTGAGGGCAGCCTGCTCGACAACAAATTCCACAGCAACAAAATCGCCGCTCTCAACAAGGCCAAGTGGAGCCAACTGAGCATTCATCCCATCGACTCCGGCGATGTGGCCGACCATCCCTATCAAACCCAGTTCGAAGCCTTTTTCCATGCCCTCGCGGCCGGACACGACATGCCCCTCACCAGCCTGCACGACGCCATGCGCAGCCACCGGATCATCTTTGCCGCAGACAAATCTGCCGCCGCCGGCGGCCTGCCGGTGCCGGTCGCGGAAATTCCGTGGAGGTGACTATCCAAAGCGTGCCAGTCCGCCCATCATGTTCCGGCCCTGCAATCAGGCGTTCTCAGGCCGCCGCCCCACAATAAGCTTGGTTGGGCCGGGTGGGTTGGATATGGAAGTGGGATAATCTATCCTTGGCCATGCCTGTCCGTCTCGTTCCCCTTCTGCTGTTTGTTCTCCTGCTGCTGATCAAGCCGGCGTCGGGCAACGGCGGATTCAGGGCGCAGCAGGTGCTGAAGCCGGTCCCGATTCCCCAGCAGACGGCGGTGATGTGGCATCAGGAGGGCAAGGAAACCCTGACGATCTGGAACACGGTGGAAGCCGATAGCCAGGAAATTGCCTGGGTTCTGCCATTGCCCGCAGTCCCGGAGGTCATCCAGGAAACCGATGCCGCCGCCCTGCGCATGATCCGGATGTTGTGCGCTCCCGAGGTCACCACCGGGGGGAGCGACGGGCGGGAGTTTGTTTTCAGGACGATTCCGATCTGCTTGCTGATGCTGATCGGCACGTGGCTGCTGAGGACCCGGCGCCGTCCGGATACTTTTGGCACGATAGGGTGTCTTCCTTGGATCGTGTTATTAGCGGCGGGTTATTACTTCGTTCAAGGCCAGCCCAAAATCATGTCGGGGGGCAGGGGAATGGCCGCTTCCGAAAAAGAAGTCAGGGTTATTCTGGAACAGACTGCTGGAAGTTACGATACTACGGTGATCAGCGGGACTTCGGCAGCGGCGGTCAATGCCTGGCTGACAGGACATGGTTTTATGGCTTTCGAGGGGCGCGATCTCGAAGTGCTGGAAGACTATATCGCCCGGAAATGGGTGTTGTTCTGCGCCCGGATCACCACCGGTGGAAAGGGAGTGAAGGAAACCCATCCCCTCACCGTCCGCTTCCCTGCTGCCCAGCCGGTTTATCCAATGCGGCTGACCGAAAGTGCCGGAACGGTGCCGCTGGATCTTTTTTTCATCGGTGGAAGTTTTGCCAGGGATCCCAGCGGGCGTCTCGAACCATGGAGAACCTTGGATTTTTCCAAAAAGCGTTTTTTCCACCGTATTGAGGCACTTTCCACGTTACTGAAATGGCAGCAGACGATGCGCGGGGAGGTTGCGGGAGGTGCCAACGAAACGGATTTTAAAGCTGAATATTTGCCGTTTGTTCCGGCAGGGCGCGAGGTTTTTCTGGATACGCTGATGACGGGCGGGACCCATGTCACTCATCTTAAACGCGCCTTTAAACCGGGCGATGACTGGAGTGATATCCAATTGGAGCCCTCAACGGAACCCGCCCCGCCCCGGCCTCATTTCACCTTGGCCGGCTACATGGAGCAGATTCTGAACTGGCTGGGGTTTGTTCCCGCCCTATTGCTGGTCCTGGCAGGATCTGTGGCGCAGTGGCGGACGGAAATGGGAAAGCGCCCCCACCGGGCCTGGGGATTGACCATGGCGATCCTGCTCATTGGAGCATGGAGCGGGACGGCCCTGTTTGCCTGGAAAAACGTCACTATCGTTCCGGCCGGCCGGGTAGCGTCGTCCCGCAGCGTGGAACCGGAATCCGGCCACGGACAATTCATGATTTGGATGAACAAGCTCGCCGCGCCCCCGGCGGAAGCGGCACCAGAACGTTTGTCAGGCTCCTGATTTCCTGACCGCTTCGCGCTCCAGGGCCGCATTGGTATAACCGTGGCGGAGGCACTGGAGCAGATAGGCGCGGAGGAAACCGGTTAGGCTGCCGTGGCGTTCGTATTGGGCCGTGTGGACGAGTTCGTGGGCCATGATGACGGGCTGGGCGGCGAGGTCGCGGCGGAGCAGAATGCCGTAACGCAGGCAGAGGCCGCCGATCTGGCGGCGGTCGAATCCCCAGCGGGCGGCAATCCGGTGCATCCAGCGCAGGCCGGGCATGGGGATTTCCTCCACGGCGATGACCCTGACTTTTTCCGGATGGCGCACGCCCACGCGCTCGGCCGCGGCCCACTCGGAGGTAAAGAGCGGCCGGCCTTCGCGCAGGGCGCGGCGCTCGGTGCGCCATGCCCACCAACCCACCCACGGCATGGCAAGGAAGACAATTCCTGGCAGGACGAGGGTGCGCCAGGGGCCAGGCTTCCAGTGGGGAGGATCGGCGAGGTTCATCTCGGAAGGCCTGAGCCTGGGGAGGGTCGGCTCAAAGAAGACGCCAGCTCCTCCTGCGGTTGGCTGGCGGCAAGCAAGCCTGCGGCTTTGTGAAGGGTTTCCTGCCACTCATGGGCGGGAATGGAGTCGGCCACGATGCCGGCTCCGACGTGAAAGCTGGCCAGTTCCTGCTGAATGAGGATGGTGCGGATGGCGATGCTGAACTGGCTTTCGCCGTTGGCCCCGAAATAACCGATAGCTCCGGTGTAGGGACCCCGCGGCCCGGCCTCCAGTTCCGCAATGATTTCCATGGCGCGTTTTTTGGGGGCACCGGTGATGGAGCCTCCAGGCGAACAGGCCCGCAGGGCCGCCACATGGGAAATGTCAGGACGCAGGGTGCCCTGGATGGTGGAGACGAGGTGGAAGACTTGTTCGTAGGTTTCCAATTGCAGCAAATCCGTAACCCGGACGCTGCCGTATTCGCATACCTGTCCAAGGTCGTTGCGCAGCAGGTCCGTGATCATGAGCAGTTCGGCGCGTTCTTTTTCGCTGCGGATCAGTTCAATGGCGGAACGTTCATCGGCCTCCGGGTCCAGGCAGCGGGGCCGGGTGCCTTTGATGGGGCGGGTCCGGACCAGGCTGCCGGAGATTTTTAAAAAAGATTCCGGAGAGGAGGAGAGCAGATGCCGGTTTCCCTGATGAAGATAGGCGGCATAGGGAGCCGGACTAGCAGCCCGCAATTGCAAGGCGAGCGCCAGGGGATCGGCTTCTGCGGGCCATGGGGCTGAAAAGCGGTGGGCCAGATTGACCTGGTAGATGTCACCGGCGGCAATGTAATCGTGGGCCCGCTGCACCATGGCTTGGTAATCCGTGGCATTCTGATCGGGAGTAAAGCAGAGGGAAGGGATGGGGACCAATTCCCTGGAGGGAGAAGAGGCGAGTTTCTCCGGCAGATGAGGTCCGGTTGCGAGCCATTCCCCGGTGGCGTGACGGTAGATCAGGACCTCGTCGTAAACCCCAAAGGTGTATGCCCCATCGTAATCCACACTGCCGAACAGGCCGGACAGCGGAAAACCCCAGTCGGCGGTGGAACCGCCATCAAGGCGGAGACCGGCCAAGGCAACTTCCAGCGGACCGGGATTACTGAGGTGGCCGGTCAGGATCTGGCGGGGAGCGGCGGTAAGCAGGGAAAGGCCGCCTCCGGGATCTGCTCCGGGCCGGTGGCCTGCGGTGTCCAGCCAAACGAGCCCTGACAGATCGCGCAGGCGCAGCGCGACCTCCTCAGGGGTGGCCTCCAAGGGGACCACACGGGGCAGGGCGGGGGAATTTTTCATCGCAGGACGCGGGATTTTCCATGCGGGATGCCCGGGCGCAATGGCACATGAATCCCCTCAGGGAAAAACGTTCGGAATCCTGCGGAGGAGTCAGGGGATTGCAGGGCATTCCATTGCGTTGGATGCGCTTTGGGAGGGGAATGACAATGGTCAAAGTTCCCTGTCCCTGTTTACATCAGCTTGGCACCGGCTTCGGCCAGCGGGCTGCGTTCCCCTTTGCTCAGGGAAATGTGCGCGGAGCAGGCCTCGCCTTTGAGGCGGTTGCGGGTGTAAACGAGCCCATTGCTGCGGCTGTCGACATAAGGATTGTCAATCTGGGCCGGATCACCAATGAGCACCAGTTTGGAACCCCGGGACATGCGGGTGACGATGGTTTTGGCTTCCAGGGGCGTGAGTTGCTGGGCCTCATCAAGGATGAAAAAACGGTTGGGAATGGACCGGCCGCGGATGTAGCAGAGGGCCTCGATTTCGAGGATGCCTTGTTCGATCAGGGCATCGTAGGGCTTGGGGGTGGCGTCCAAGGCGAGGGTCTGCTGCTTTTTCTCCTGTTTGCGGCGTGGGCCGGCGTTGGCCGGAACAGTGGGACGCATCACGATGTCGAGGGCATCATAAATGGGCTGCAGCCACGGGCGGAGTTTCTCATTCAGCGTGCCGGGGAGAAAACCGAGGGTTTCCCCCATGGCCACCACCGGGCGGCTGATGGTCATGCCGTCGTAGTGGCGCTGGAAGACTTCGCTGAGTCCGGCGGCCACTGCGAGGAGGGTTTTCCCGGTGCCGGCCTGGCCGTAACAGGTGACCAGGGAAATGTCAGGATCGAGGAGGGCATCCAGCAGGCACTGCTGGCCGAGATTGAGAGGACGGATCGGCTGGCCTTTGGGCACCTTGATGGATTCCGGCACCTGGAGCCTGACAAAGCGGCCCTTGCCGGCATGGCGGGCGGGCATGGTTTGTTTCTCGCTGACCTGCAGCAGGACATATTCGTTGGCGGCCAGTCCGGCAGCTTCCCCGGGAGGCAGGGTGATTTCCCCGCTGCTGGCAAAACGCTGCAGTTCCATGGGGTCGATCATGAGGCGCTGCAGGTCATATGAGGCCACATCGCGGACTTCGGCCTTGTCATTGAGATAGTCCTCGCAGGCAATGCCAATGGCCCGGGCCTTCAGCTGGAGGTTCAGATCCTTGGTCACGAGGATAACCGGCGAGGCGTTCTGCTCCCTGACCATGAGGGCACAGGCCAGGATCCGGTGGTCCACCTTGTCCATGGCCGGAAAGAGGTGCATAAATTCCGTCAGGGCGGGCGAGACTTCCGCGTGGTCCTCCGCGCTGAAGGCTGCCAGCCGGATGCTGCCTCCGCCGTCCGTGGGCACGCCGGTGGTCACACTGGGGCCCCCCTGGGCAAATACTTCTGACAATTTCCGGTGGACCGCACGGGCGCTGGCTCCCCGGTCGTTTTGTTCATTCTTGAAACGGTCGAGTTCGCTCAGGACATCCACCGGGATGCAGATGTGGTTGTCGGCAAAGCGGTCCACGCAGCCCGGATCGTGCAGGAGGACGTTGGTGTCGAGGACAAAGGTTTTGGCCTTCTGGTTGGAGGAGACCAGTCCATATCGTTGCCAGTCCGGGAGCGGCCCGGCAGCAGCAAGGGAGCGGGTTCGCGGAACCCCCCGGCTTTTGCCGTTGGGACGGTTGGTGCGGTCACCCGGCACCTCGGTGACGAGGGCGGCCATCATGGAGTCATCGTCTCGGATCATAGAGGGGAATAGAGGCACGGCCGGAACAAGCGCGTCCCAGCCGTGGGGGGGAGGGGTGGTCCCGGACGGCTGCCTGCCGTCGTCCGCATACTGCCAGTGGGGAGCTGTGGGGTGGACCTGATATTCAAGACGATTTCAACAAACGGCGGGTGCCGGAGGAGCACAAGATATTTTTTCGACACGGGATATTTTTGAAATTCCGGCCGGGTCTGACGGAGGGGAAAGCTCACCCCGGACAGCACGTGCCCAGCGGGAAGCTCCGGACAGCCAATGCCTGGTCCTGGATGGATTTGCGGATGCAGCCGGGGCGGGAGTGTCAGAAGATCCCTGCTTATGCGCCGTCTCTGGTATCATGTTCTGCACTTTATGCTGCCGTGGGGAGCGCTGGGATTGCATGTGGTGGTCTTTGTGGGGTATGCAAGGCGATGGGACAAGCTGGCAGCCCTGACGATTTTTCCTTTTTGGGCCTGGGGTCTGGTGGGGCTGGGCATGGCCGGCCTGGCGTGGCTCCTGACCAGACAACGTCTGGCCCTCGCCGTATCAGGATTGTGGCTGGTGACCCTGTTAGGATTCTCGGACGAAACCCGGCCCATGCTCCGGGCCTTGGGGGAGAAACCCGAACCCGGCCCGCCGGCCCCTGCTGCCGGGGGACAACGCGTGCGCCGGGTCGTGACCCTGAACTGCAAGGCGGGATTCTTCAATCCCTCAGCGGTTAGGGAAGTGATCCCATGGCAGCCGGATGTGGTGTTGTTCCAGGAGACGCCCAGCGTGCAGGTGCTGCAAAAGCTGGCGCAGGAAATGTATGGCGGCCTGCCCACCGAACACGCCGCCGGCAACCATGAGTGCGGCATCATCACGCGGGGCCTGATCCAAAGCAGTGTGCAGGGCAATCTTCCCAACTCCCTGTCCGCTCTGATCCGGTTTGACGATGGCACGGAACTGATGGTGGCCTCTGTGCACCTCAGTGCCGCGGAAACCGATGTCAGGCTTTACACCCGGGAGGCGCTCTATAAACACGCGGTCAACCGTTTGGCGCGCCGGTCTGAAATGCAGCGTCTGGTGGCGGTGCAGATACTCATGAATGGCCAGCGTCCTGCCTTGATCGGAGGGGATTTCAACGCGCCCGCAGGAGATGCCGTCTTCCGCCTGTTGTCCTCCGCCGGTTTTACCGATGCCGTGGCCGCAGTGGGCGCGGGCTGGCCCAATACCTATCCGAATCAGGCTCCGATGCTGCGGATTGACCACCAATGGAGCAATGCACGCGTGCAGCCGGTGCGGGCCCGGGTGGTGAAGTCGCAGCACTCCGATCACCGCCTCGTGATCTGCGATTACGTGGTGAAATAACCCTGTTTCCGCAGGCTTTCCGGAAATGCCCCGGCCTTGCAGGCGTAACCTGTCCGGTGTTTGCTCCGCTTCCGCTCCCTTTGTTGATATGCTCCGAATTCTTCTAACCACCGCCCTTGGCCTTGCCGCCGGCACCGTGCCTTCGCCCGCCGCCCGCGAGTTGTGGCAGGATTTCAAGGCGCCCCCGCACGATTACTGGACGCGCCCGCTGACGGACCGGTTTTCCCTGATGAAAGAGGATTTGGCCTCGGGCAAAATTCCGTTGGATCAAAGCAGTGACCGGGCCTTTCTGGTGAGCCTGCTCAAGGCCCTGCAAGTGCCGGCCAGTTCACAGATGCTGGTCTTTTCCGCCACCAGCCTGCAGCTCAGTCTGATTTCCACGCGCAATCCGCGGGCGCTCTATTTCACGGATGATCTGTATGTCGGCTGGATGCCCGGAGGCAAGGTGGAGATCGTTTCCCTCGATCCTGTCCTCGGGGGCATCTACTATATTTTTGATCTGCCGCGGCGCAGCGGGGTCCCCCTTAAAGTGGAACGTTCCAACCGTTGCATGAATTGCCACGGGGCGGCCGATTCCGGCTGGGTGCCCGGACTGGTCATCAGCTCGGTGATTCCCGGTCCTAACAGCGGAAGCCTTGTGAGCTACCGTCAGGAAATGCTCGGTCACGGAGTGCCACTCAGCGAACGGATGGGCGGATGGCTGGTCACCGGGACCGGCCCATGGAAAGGACACCGGGGCAATGTCACCGGCGAATTGGATGCCGGCCGCCTCACCACCACGCCGGTTCCATTCGGGGAAACCTTTGATGTGAACCGTTATCCGGCCGCCACCAGCGATCTCCTGGCCCATCTCCTCCACGAACATCAGGCGGGGTTCATTACCATCGCCCTTGAGGCGGGATACCGCGCCCGCGCTGCCCGCCACGACGGCGGAGGCCGCATCCTCCCGGAACGCGAAGCCGAACTCAATACTGCGGCGGCCAAACTGGCTGCCTATCTGTTATTCACGGATGAAGTGTCCCTGCCACCCGGCGGGGTCAGGGGCGACCCGGTTTTCCGCGGGGATTTTGCCGCAATCCGCCGGCCCGATGCCGCCGGGCGCTCGCTGCGGGATCTGGATCTGAAGACCCATCTCCTGAAGTTCCGCTGCAGCTACATGATCTACAGTCCGGTCTTCAGCGGCCTTGATCCTGACATGAAGCCGCGCGTTTTTCAACTCCTCCATGCGGCCCTGCAGAAAGACCAGCGCCACGATCTCTCCCGGCACCTGACGGGTGCCGAAAAACAGGCCATCCGCGAGATCCTGACGGCTACTCTGCCGGAGTGGGGCTCCTGACGGGCATAGGCAGATGGCAAGTTGAGGGTCCAGCGCTCAGAGGATGGACTCCGCAAACGTCTTCGAGTTGAAGACTTCGAAGTCCTCCTTCGCTTCTCCGGTGCCGATGTAGCGGGCGGGGATGTTGAGTTCCTGCTGAATGCTGACAATCACGCCGCCTTTGCCGCTGCCATCGAGTTTGGTGACGATGACACCGGTGAGCTGCCCGGTGGCTTTCTGGAATTCGCGGGCCTGGGAGAGGGCGTTGGAGCCGGTGGTGGCATCGACCACGAGGAAGGTTTCATGCGGGGCCGCCGGGTCTTTGCGGCCGAGGACGCGTTCAATTTTGGACAGTTCTTCCATCAGATTGTGTTTGTTATGGAGCCGGCCGGCAGTGTCGCAGATGAGGTATTGGATGCCGCGTGATTTGGCCGCTTCCCATGCATCATGGCAAACCGCTGCGGGGTCGGCCTTGTACTGGCCTTTGATGATAGGAATGGAGAGCCGGGTGGCCCATTGGTCGAGCTGCTCGATGGCGGCGGCGCGGAAGGTGTCGGCGGCGGCCAGCATCACGGACTTGCCCTGGCGTTGGAGGAGGTGGGCCAGTTTGGCGGTGCTGGTGGTTTTGCCGACCCCATTTACGCCAACGACGAGGATGACGCAGGGTTTGTCAGGAAACTCCGGCAGGGAAGGGATGGTGGCGGGCAGGATTTTGAGAATCTCCTCCCGGCAGACGTCCACCACTTCCTCGGCCTGGATCTCGCGGCCTTTGGCGCGCAGGATTTCGAGAATCTGCATGGTCATGCGCACGCCGACATCGCCGGTGATGAGGGATTCCTCGAGTTCATCAAGGTCCACTTTCCGGCGGGTGAAACGGTGGAGGAGTTTTTTGAAAAATCCGGCCATAACTGATTATCGGGGTATCTCTTGCCGGTCACCCGGGTTTGGGGAACAGCGGGCCGGACTACGCCATGCCGGAGCCGCTCACGCAACCGGCGATTCCCTGAAGTGGTCGGCGGCCCGTGTCAGCAAACGGGCTCCACAGGAGGCAAACAGCACCGGACTGCCAGAGGTGCCGGGCAAATTCAGGCGGCGCGCGTAGCGCCAAAAGGCGCTCTGCCGTTCCAGATACCAACGCAGGCCGGTGGGTGCGCCGGGTTCAGGACGGATCGCCGTTTGCGCGAGATGGGCGAATTTCTCCGGCCCCAACGGAATTCCCTGCACCCCCCAGACCAGGACCATGTGATAAATCCGGTTCGCACTATACCAGTCCCATGTGGTGCCACCCGCGAGATTTTCATGGCTGCTGCCGGCCGCCAGGGCGAGCACGTCGCGGTCGTCCCCCGTGATCCCAATCCAGCAGCCTCCTGCAAAGTCATCCTCAGTCGCCCGGCGCAGGCCCACGGGAGCCGGAAGGCGGCCGGGCAGGATGCTGAGAAATTCGTGGGGAAGCCGGCCGAGCCGGGACCACGGGATGATACAATAAAATTCGCCGCCTTGCGGGCCCGTCCATGCCGTGACGGTAGCGGCTTCCGCCTCCAGATCATCCACGGCCTGCAGTTGCCGGGTATCCTCCAGCCAGACCAGGCGGCTCCCGCGCAGCCTGAGCAGGCCATTCGCCTGGGCGCTTTCGATTTCGAGGGCCTTCAGGGTCTCATTGTGCAGCCGTTCGATAGCGCGAAGGCGGGGCCGCCGCCGCTTTTCCGGTGGGTCGCCCCAGCAGTCCAGCAGCCCGACCGCAGGGATGACCGAGGCTGGAGACTGGAGTTCTGGAGCGGCAGGGGGTGCCATGAGGCGTCCCTTGGTCCCTTTGCGGATTGGATTGGCAGGACTGGGCGATTCCGGAAAGGCTTCCGTGACCCGATACCAAATCGCGCTTTCCACCGGGGAAACCAAGGCTTCGGAGTCGGCCCGGCCTTCGCGGAGCCATTCCTCGATGGTCTCGCGCCGCACTGGCCCAAATTGCCTCCCGCTGGCGAGACGCAGCCGCCACAAGTGGGTCTGGGAAAAATCTGCCTCATCGACCCGACCCAGCGGCACCATGGGAATCCGGAAAACAAAACCGCAACCCTGACAATGCATGGTTTGACCCGCCAGCGCCGCCAAAAAGCGGTGCCTGTGATGGCAATGGGGACAGGTAAACTTTTGCGGCATCTCTCAGGGCGCAGTCACGGACTTCCTGCCCCACCGGTCAACCCCAACCCCATCCCAAACCACCACGGAATCAACCACTCCAGAATCCCGGCTGGCCACAGGCCCCAAAATTTCCAGAAAAAGCGTTGCGATTTCTTAAGCAAAGTTTATCTTTAACAAGCATAAACCATTTCTTGAGTTCTGGTTTGTGTTTGAGGAATCAGAGGCGGTGCCGGGGCTTGGGTTGAGGTACTTTAAAAACCGGCACCGCTTCAATCCCCCGCCAGTCCAATTTGGCGGACCAGTCGGACCAGTCGGACCAGTCGGACCAGTCAGACCAGTCAGACCAGTCAGACCAGTCAGACCAGTCAGACCAGTCAGACCAGTCGGATGGCGGGAAATTGATGCCCGCCGCGCACCGAGTGCCCCACGGACATCAACGGGCCGGCGGTTTGACCTCGCGCACGGTGGCTCCATGGCTGGTGGTCAGGATGAGCAGACTGAAGCGGGTGGTTTTGTCGAGGTCGGCGGTGCTCAGGCTGGTGTAATCGAATTTCCCGCGCAGGTCGGTATAACCGTCCTTGTAGAAAACGGGTTTGCCCGCGATCTCGGCGAAGACCTTGACGTAGGTGCGGGGGAGGGGGCGTTGGTCAGCGGCATGCCGGACCTGAAGCAGGCCGTAGTTTTCGCTGATTTGGACGTCAAGCTGGTTGGCGTAGGAGGCGGTCGCCCTGGTCTGGCCGGCGGCGGTGATTTCCACCAGCACATTGGTATTCTGCCATGCGGCGGGCAGTGGGAAGGCATGGCTGGTTTGGTCAGGAGCGAGGGTCAGGCGTTCGGTTTGGTGGGGGCGGATGCTGCGGAAGCGGCTGGTATCCTGACCGACAAACGGATTGGCACTGAAGAGAAACTCGAGGTCCATGGGATAGTAGTTCACCGTGACTTCGGTGAGGTTCCGGTAGTCAAGGGCCACTGTTTTGCCTTCGACCTTCACGTTAAACTGCGGCTCGGTGGCGGCGAGGCGGTCCTGGGTGGCCTCCCGGTCTTCCGGTCGCGGTGCGGCGGGAGTTTTGCCATCGATCTCATCCAACTGGGAACTGAGTTCCTTGAATTTCGCCAGCCAATGATCCGGCAGCGGGGTGCCGGTGCGGGCAGTGGCGATGCGCCGGGCCGTCGGCAGATCCCCGGCGCTGAGCGCCAGCCAGGCCTGGAGATAGTCGTATTGCACACGCTCGTGGATTTTGGCAGGATCCACTTTGGCAAACCAGGCGGCGGCTTCGCCCAACCGGTCCTGGAGGAGCAGCACCGCCGTGAGACCAAGTTGGTCTTCGGCCGTGAAGGCGGACCGAAAACAGAGCAGCCGCAGGAAGGCCGCATATTGATCACGGAATCTGTTGTTCAAAATGACGCGTTCGGTGCCAAGCTGATGGGCGCGGGCATTGATCAGGGGACTGTATTCCAGCCACTGGAAGGTTTTTTGTTCGACCGGATCAATAGTCAGGAGAGGCGATTCCAGGGGGTCCTCCGGCAGTTCTTCGTGCATGGCGAGGTAATCGCGCAGCACCGGAAGGTCGTTGTGCAGCAGGCTGTAGCTGAAAACCGTTTCCCGATAGTGTTTCCGGCTGCGCAGCAAGGCCGTGACCTTGTCATAGAAGGCCCGGTCCTTGAGCCGCCATGCGACGCGGTCGAGGTTTGTCTGATGGAGATTGTGCTGGTCAAGGTAGGCAAGGACCTCTTCGGGCGTGCCCCGCTGGCTGAGGTAGTCCCACGAGGTTTTGTCGAAAGTCGTCAGGGTGTCGACGACCTTGAACGTGGCTGGCGCGGCGGAGGCCGCGACTTTGCCGTCGCGGCTGACGTGGACAGGGAAGTGCGCGAATTCACCGGGCTGCGGGAAGTAGAAGTGGAAGTCGAGGGTCTGGGTCCGGAAGGCGTCGAGTTGCACCGGAATCAACTGGGTGATGCGGGTTTTATGCACCGGCAGGGAACCGGCCGGAATCTGGAAGAGGACGTCGAGCTTGCGGCGGGCGGAACCGGGATTTGTCACTACGACCTGGCAGCCATAGACGGTGCCGGTGAGAAATTCACCGCTGACAAATTTGTCGGATCTTTCGCCGTTTTCCTCCAGGTAGCGGTCGCCCTCGCGGAAGAAGTTCTGGCTGACGAGCAGCGGCGGCCCGTCCTTGTCAGGCCCGGCGGCTTTAATTTCCTGGTGGAACAGCAAACTCCGGGTGGAAGGTGTCAGGGTAAGGACGCCGTCTTTCAATTCCGATTTGGCGGGTTTGGCCTCTGACTCAAACGGAAGGTCCAACACGGCAAGGGCCAGCATGATTTCGGCAAAGCTGCTGGCAGCCTCGCTGAGGCTGGCCGAGAGGAAGGGTGATTTACCGTCCCACAACGCGTAGTCCTGCCAGAACCGGTTTGGCGGAATCAGATTGCTGTCCTGGTCGGCAATGAGAAGGTTATAATAATTGTTCTCCGCCCACTCCTTGGTGAGTTCGGTCTGGCGGAAAAGGGGGGCCAGCGCCTTCTGTTTCTCCCGCAGCATCAACTCCTGTCCGGCCACAATCCTTCCCATGGCTGCAGCCGGTTTGTTGTCCTCTTCGTCATCATCCATTGATTCCACCATCAAGCCGAACTCGGCAGGTGCCGCCGGAGCACCGGGGGCGGATGTGGGATCAGGGGGTGGGGAAAAGGCGGCTCCTTCGAGATCCGGGGAATCATCGGAGTCGTTGTCCCATTCTCCGGTCAGGTTTCGTCCTCCCAGGGCGCTTTCAAACCAGAACCGGTCCCTGCCGGGATCGCGCGGAATGGTGTCCAGGAAGTCGCCGAGATCGCGGGTGGCGGCGGTGAGTTGCGACGCGTCGAGGCGGCGGGCGAGGAGAATTTTTTCGGCCGTATTGAGTTTGCTATAACGGGCAAGGAACAAATAGGACGAGAGGTCCATTTCCAGCAGGTAGCGGTCAAGAAAGGTCTGGTCGCGTTTGTTGGCGAGGTGGGGCCGGACCACGGCCGTGAAGAAAGTGGGATCCTTGCGGGAGAGGAAAAAGCTGAGTTCGTGGCAGGCGTATTTGCTGTAGAGAGCGCGCTTGGCGGCATCGTCCAGCGTGGGCCAGGTGCGGAGGAAGGCAAACTCAGCCAGAGTGGGGTTTTTGCTCAGATTGTAGAGCAGGTCCCAGGCACTGTTGAGATCGCTGTAGGATTGATAGCGGGAGCTGAGGGCGTCCTTGAGCGTGAAAGGCACGTCTTTTTCCAGAACGGTGACGGCGTTCTGCTGGGTGAAGTGCCCGGCGGGATCAAGGCCCTTGGCGAGGCGGAGATCGCGGGTCTGCAGCGGTTTGTCAGGCAGGGTGAAATCCCGTACGGCGGCGGCCTCGCCGGACAAGGCGATGACGCGCAGAAACTGGCCATGGCCGAGGGCGGCCGTGGCGAGGTGCACGTTGCCCTGGGCGTCGGGCTTGAGATTGAAGGCGGTGGCTCCGGATTGGGCGAGAAAAGAAAGGTCCCGGGGGGGAGGGGGAGCGCTTCTTTTGGCTGCGCCCAGGCCCCGTGCGGCATCTTTGGCAGGGGCCTTGCCCGGTTTGGCACCATCCATCGCCTGCCTTCTGGTCCGTTCCACACTCATTGGTTCGGGAGCCTCGCCGGCGGCAGCTTCCTTGGTTTCGGTGCTGGTGTCGGCAATGGCCCACGGATTCAGCAGCAGACCGGGACGGGGCAGGAGGTTGCCGGCAAATGCTTTTTGGAGTTGCCGTTCGAGGACATATCGATATTCCTCCCCGATAGTGCGGGCCGATTGGTAGAGGCTGGGACGCCAGACATTGAATTGCGACAGCGGGGTGGGCAGCAGGTCGTTGCCCAGAGCGTCGAAGGCGTTGAATTCCGGGGCGAACCGGCTGACGAAAACATGGACGCGGGTGTCGGGCGTGGCGTTTGACACGTGAATGGTCAGGGCCTCGACCGGGGCCGGAGCGTCCCTTGGGGTGATTTTCGAAGGGGTCAGGCCGGTGATGGCCAGAGCTGCCGGATGGGAAAGTTCGAGGGTCTGGGTGGGACTCAGGAGGTGGCCATCGATCACTTTTCCGGGCGCGATGCGCAACGCGATGGTGGTGTGCTTCGGTGCGATGGACACGGAATAACTTCCGGATTCAAGACCCGAGACTTCGAGGATGCCGTCCTTGAGGGTGATGCCGCCGGTAATGGACCGGATGGGCGTTAGGTTGCGGGTTTCGATGATCGACAGGTCGCCGGGCAAGGGTGGGGTGCCGGGCTCTCCGGCCGGGAAAGGCCATGGCAGGCGCAGGGTTTCCCCGGCGGTCAGGTTGAGCACTTCCGGATAGGATGCGTCAGGCCCTGGTATCAAAAGTCCCCGCCCGGAGGCGGCTCCGGGGTTGGCGGAAATGAAATGGAGGCCTTCCAATTTGCCGAGCAGGGCCGTGCCATCGGGGCCGGTGCGCAGGGTCTGTTCCAGTTGTCCGGTGAAGTCAGGATGTCCGGTCCGCAGGGGGACACTGACATCTGCCTTGGGTTCCCCATTGCGGCCGAGCAACGAGACCGTCCAGCCATTTGCGGTGGAGGTGAAGTGGGTGTCGCCTGTGGCCGTGGTGGCGGTGTGTCCGTTGATTTCAATCTGATGGCTGGTGATCACTTGAACCGGCTGACGGGTCAGCAGGGTTCTAACTTCGCCGCTTACCGAGAATTCCAGTTTCGTCAGACGGTCGGGCACCTGGAAGGAAACGGTGGTTTCCGAATCCGGGCTGAGGTCCTTGAGCGGAAAGACGGTGGTGGAGGGAATGCCTTCGAGGTTAGTGGCGGTAAGAGTCAGCTGGGGCTTTTCCAGCGCGGACAGCGTGGTGGGACGGCCATTGCAGAGCAGGGCAGGGCGGATCAGCGCCGTGGCGGTCTGGCCGGGGAGGAGGGATTCCCGGGGGACATGGATGCCGGCGTGGAGGGAATAGGTTTCTCCCAGGAGGGTGATGGATTCGAGGGTGGTGAAGCCGGAGCCGTCGTGGATAATCACATTCTGTTCGCCGGGAGTGGTGGAGAAAGGCAGCAGGATATGGCCGTTGGCATCGGCGGGGAAGCGTTGGCTGCCCAGCAAGGCGTAAGCGGTGGGGACGGGCCCGGATTTTTCGTCGAGAATGGTCAGGCGGGTGCCCCCTCCGGTTTGGACCGGCAAAACAGTGAGGCTGCCTTTCCGGACAAGGGCCCGGCTGGATTTGCCGCCGCCGATAAACTCGATGATCCAGACGCCTCGTTTGCCGTTCAGTTGGGGAAAGGTAAAAGTGCGGCGGCTGCGTTGGAGGGGCGGGTCGTTATAATCCTGACTGAATTCCTGATTGGCAACGAGACCATCGAGATCGAGATCCGTATTCACTTGGCGGCCGGTGGCGCGGTGCACGTTTTCCGTGTTGATCTCAAAGACTTTGATCAGAAGGCGGGGGATGTTTTTGACATGGAGATCCAAGGTGACCTCGTCCTCCGGGAGCCATGTTTCGCGGCAGGCAGGGTCGAATTCAAGGTCGGTGCGGGTGCGGAGTTGCTGGAGGGCCGCCGGAGGCAGCAGCGCGGTGAATTGGTCCGCCGCCGCCGGCGCCGTAGTAAGCCGGGCTTCGGCGAGCAGGGCGTTGAGAAAACCGGCCTCAAGGTAGGGCTGGAAGGCGGAAGTGTCAGGGTTTTGGGAGAGGATGAGGAGCAGGGTGCGGCGGACAAGGGCCGTGTCGTCGGTGATGGGGCCATGGCCGGTGAGGTGCGTCAGGTCGGTGGTGAGATCGGCGGGCTGGCGGAAAATTTCCTGGTTATCCCGGAAAGCAGGGTTCAGATAGGAAACGGACCGCGGCAGCTTCAGATAGGAAACGAGGCGGGCGGCGTCGGGAGTGTTATGCTTGAGATCAAAAGTCAGCCGGGCGTGAAGAATGGAGGCCTTGATGGTATTGAAGGCGGGTGGCAGTTTTTCGGCGAAGGCCTGAAGGCGTTCCAGCCAGGCAAGGCGGACTGCGGGGGCGCGGTCCGGATCTGCCCCATCCGGCGGGGCGAGGCGGGCTAGCCATGTTTCGACAAAGACGCGGTTTTCGAGGAGGGCGGGGCGGGCGGCGAGGAGGGTTTCGAGCTGGGCAAGGAGGAGGTTTTTATGAATGGGGAATTCACCAAAACCCTGGGACTGCTTTGTTGTTAGGTCGGCGAGGATAAATTCAATCAGACCCGGGAGATCCGGCCGGGTTAGGCGGGGAAGGATGGCACGGCGGACTTCGGGGGAAAGATCCCTGGCAAGGCCGCGCTGGAAGAGGGCCCGAAGCCCGGAATCCGTCAGGGTGCCGAGGTTGGGATCCTGCGCCGTGGCATGGGCATAAAAGGCATCCCAGGTGATCAGAGCGGGATCAAGGACCGTGGGGATTTCCGGCGGAGTTCCGGCGGTTTCACGGGCATGGTCGAAATTAAGCCCCATGGTTTCCCTCAACCACGCCAGGGTGGCGTCGGGATGGGTGGAGTAATCAAGCAAACGCTGGCGGGATTCGAGGAGGGTGCGCTGGTCGTTTTCGTCCGGAAATCGGTGGGCCCACTCTTTCAGGAGTCGGGTGGTTTCCGGCGCATTTCCGGAGTTCTGGGCATGCAGGGCCGAGTAAAAATAAAACTCGGGGGTGCCGGAGACGAGGTCCTTCAGGACGAGCGTGCGGTCGGCGGCGAGGGCGAATTTTTCCTCAAAACCGACGGGGGCGGTGGCCCGCAGATGGACAGGGAGGCAGGTGAGGGCGAGGCTGAGGAGCATGACAGAACGGAGCGGGGACATGGTGGGAAAAGGCTAAAGACCAAAGGTGAAAGACCAAAACGAAAGCTGGGGCGAAAAGGGCGGGAAGGCAGGATGAATGATACCATGCGGGCGCTGGATTGGCTAGATTTGTTCGGTAAAGGGTTTGTCAAAGGCGTGGGATGAAGGGACGTGCCAAGCTGCGTATTTATGGGTGAAGGAGAACAGGGTTGCCAAAGAAGCGTGATGTGTCATGTTACCACATGTCTTATGCACTCACCCGCACCAGCATGGCTCTGGACCAACGCACCCTCCAGTCCGTGGCTGAGCTGGCTGCCAGGTGGTCTATTTCCAAAGCTGAAGTCATGCGCCGTGCCATCAAACACTACAAAGAAGAAGCCGACCGCCGCGCTGCCCTGCCGGAGGCTCTGACCGCGCTTGCCTGGCTACAGAACGGGGGAGGGTTGACATTGCAGGAAGCTGATGCCTTCCGCGAGGAGGTTCAGGCTGAAAGGCAGGCCAAGCGCTATTGGTGGGAGGAAGCATGATCCATTTGGACACCAATATCCTGATCGATCTGGTGACGGTCGGCTGTCCGCATCTGGGCCCGGTGTGGCAGTGGCTGCGGTCCGGGGAAAAATTCGCGGCCTCCGCCATGGCGTGGAGCGAGTTTTGCAATGGACCGCACAGTCGTCAGCAAAAGGACGCGGTTTTCGCCGTGCTGGAACAGCGGGTGACAGATTTTTCCTGGCAAATGGGCGAGCAGGCCTCGCGTTTGTTTCATGCCACGGGGCGGAAGCGGGGTTCGCATCCGGATTGTATGATTGCGGCGGCGGCGATGCTGGGCGGAGCCGCCTTGGCGACACGGAATTTGAGGGATTTTGAACCATTCATACCCTTGGGCTTGGTGCTGATGCCGGTGGCGACGGTCGTGCCGCCTGCGGGATGATCGCGGGGAATTTGGTGCGGAGTCCGAGGAAAGGCTTGCGCGGGCGGCCCGGCAGGATTTACAGTAAAGCTGTGCAATTGTTGCAGGCCAGGATGGCGAAATTGGTAGACGCGCCAGACTTAGGATCTGGTGGAGCAATCCGTGCAGGTTCGAGTCCTGTTCCTGGTATCTTTTAATTATCCCTTCCCCCGACTGGCTACGCCATGACTGCCCCCCCCGCTTCCCGCCGCGCGGCCTCCCGCGTCCGACTGACCCAGTGGGATGAATCGGTCGTGGCGGAAACGGCGCGCCAACTCAGGGCGGAGACCGGCGGGGCGACCCTGGCCTTGGCGTTTGTGTCGCCGGACTGGCGGCCGCATTTGAAGGAGTTCATCGAAATCCTCCAAGTCGATGGCCATGCCAAACAGGTGGTGGGATGTTCGGCGGACGGTTTTATTGGCACAGGGCAGGAAGACGAGGCCGTGAGCGGGTTTTCCGTGATGTTCCTGAACCTGCCGGAATCGGAGATCGGGACGTGGGTGATTGATGAGCATTTCCAAATTCCCCGCGAGCGGCCCGCGACGGGTGGGTGGCTGATCATCGGGAATCCCCTGCGGCTGAATGCACAGGCGCTACTCGAGGACATGAACCGGATTTATCCGGGTGTGCCCGTCTACGGGGGACTGGCCACCGGTGGTTGGGATGCGGAGGCGCTGTTCACTTTCCAGCATGCCGCCGGGTTGATTGATTCGGCCGGAGTGGCAGTGCATCTGCCTGGGATTGTGATGCAGGGGATTGTCAGTCAGGGCTGCCAGCCCATCGGCGAACCCTATACCATTACCCAGGTCGATCAGGAACTCGTGCTGGGTGTGGGCGGGCGGCGGGCTTATGATGTGCTGGTGGAAACTTTTGAAAATCTCCCGGAAAACGACCAGAAGGTCGCGCGCGGCAATATCATGGCCGGTCTTGCTGCGGATGAATACCGGGAGGATTTCCAACGCGGGGACTTTCTGGTGAGAAATATCATCGGAGGCGACCCCAAGACCGGAGCCCTCAAAATCGGGGCCCTCGCCCGGGTGGGACAAACCATCCAGTTCCAACTCCGGGAAAAAGATGCCGCTGATGAAGACTTGAGGGTGCGCAGCGAAGCCCTCCGGGTCCGCGAAGGTGTGCCGTTGGCGATGCTGTGTTTCAGCTGCGGAGGCCGGGGACAAGGCCTCTTTGGGGTGCCCAATCACGATGCCGGCATTCTGGAGGATACCTTTGGGGCCGTTCCCGTCGCCGGTTTCTTCGGCAACGGGGAGTTTGGTCCGGTCGCCGGGGTCAATTTTCTGCACGGCTACACCGCGTCGGTGGCGGCAATTTATTAGGCAGTGCGAAGCGGTCAGGGGGCAGGGGGCAGAGGTCAGTGGGCAGGGGTCAGAGGTCAGAGGTCGGCGGTTAGAGGTCAGAGGTCAGCGGTCAGCGGTCAGAGGGTGGCGGTCAGCGGTCAGGGGCATGGGTTGGAAGGAGGATTGGCGCAAGGATGGGCAATTCAGGAGCGCTGACTTGTCGTCCGCCCCGGCGGCCATGGCCATTTTGCCTTCACATTCAACCGGTTCCGCGGGCCACCGGGTCCGGCCGCACGGGGAGCACGGCCCGGCAGACAGGGGAATTGGAACAACGCCAGATCCGCTGGATGGGCAGGGGCCGGAGATGAGCCAGTTCGGATTCATTGACGATGCGGGCCTCTGCTTCCATGGTGCCGCCCGGGTCCAACTGAATGGCCCGGGCGGTGACGAGTCCACTGACACAACCGCCGGCGGCGATGTGCAGGCAGCCGTTGACCACAAAATTGCCAATCGCTTTCCCCTGCACACTCATGGCCCGGGTGGTGACATTCTTCAGAAAGACCACTTCGGTGCGTTTTTTCAGGGTGAGGCTCCGGCTGTCAATCTCCAGCCCTTCGATCTGCCGGGTTTTGTTCTTGTAGACCAGATCACACTCCCGTTGCCCCTGCTCCGCCGCAGAATCATTGACCAAATCCATCGGGCTCAGGCAGGAGGGGCAAGTCGGAGCCTCAAAAGGCAAGGGGCCTGCGGTGGTCCGGTGGAGAAAATAGGACCGTTCCTCCTCCGACAGGCGCTGCAGGGTGCGGAGCAGGTCGGTGCCATCCACCAATTCCAAAGCTTTCATACGGACAAACGCCCGGGCATCCTCCCGAAAAACGCCCGGCGTCACGTAAATTCCCCGCTGCACGCCCTGAGCGGTCACCGTTTGGTGGAAATCGCGGATCACCCGGGCATCGATTTCCCGCATCAACCATGGCGCG